>JAZOLT010000007.1:0-567235 GCA_045653205.1 Christensenellaceae bacterium
ATCTATTCGCATGGCTAATGAAAACAAATCTGTCAACAGAACTGTCACCCTTCCTGCATGGCTGAACGCTGCTGCATTGGAGAACAATGTCAACTTCTCGCAAGTGTTACAGGATGCGCTAAGGGACAGGCTAAAAATTTAGGAGTCAGAGCCATCTTTTATGAAAGCAGTTATATACGCGCGATATTCTTCGGATAGTCAACGTGAAGAATCTATTGAAGGTCAACTTCGTGAATGCATGGAATATGCTGAAAGACACGGTATGACGATTGTTGATACATATATAGACCGAGCATTATCAGCTAAAACCGATAATCGTCCAAGATTTCAAGCAATGATTAAGGACAGCAGTAAACAACTATTCGAAGTTGTTTTGGTTTGGAAGCTTGACCGTTTTGCTCGTAATCGCTTTGATAGTGCTGTATATAAAAACAAATTAAAGAAAAATGGCGTTAGGGTCGTTTCTGCGAGAGAAGCAATAGCAGAAGGTGCCGATGGTATTTTGTTGGAAGCAGTTTTGGAAGGTTATGCTGAATATTTTTCAGTTGACCTTGCAGAAAAGGTTTCTCGTGGTATGAAGGAAAACGCCTTAAAATGTAAAAACAATGGCAGTGTTATTCCTTTGGGATATTACGTAGATGATGACCAACATCTACAAATTGATGAAAAGAAAGCACCTTATGTTCGTGAAATATTCGGGCGATACGCAAATGGAGAAACAATAAAAGACATTGTTTACGATATGAATATCAGGGGTGCAACTATTACTGTATCGCTCAAAAAAGCCAACGATGGTAGGAAATCTTATGAAAAGCCGTTAAACTACAATATGGTACATAGAATGCTCCGAAACAGAAAATATATCGGCGAGTATAAATTTAGTGACGTTGTTGTTCCTGGTGGTGTTCCTGCTATTGTTGATTTAGATACGTTTAATAGAGCGCAAGAAAGGATGAAAACAAATAAAAGCACCCCTGCAAAGCAAAAAGCAGAAGAGGGATATTTGTTGACAACTAAATTGTTTTGTGGTAAGTGCAAGGCGATGATGGTTGGTGAAAGTGGAAACACTAAAACAGGTAAAAAACTTCGTTATTATAAATGTGCTACTCAAAAGCGCAAGCATACTTGTGATAAAAAAACGGTTAGAAAAGAATATATAGAAGATTTAGTATGCAAGCATATTATGGACAAGATTATGGATGACCAGTTAATGGAATTGCTTGCCGATAGATTATTTGCATTACAACTTGAAATTGAAACTCGTGTGCCTGAAATTGAAGAAGAAATAAGGAAAACAGATGAAAAGATAAACAACCTTGTTAAAGCAATGGAAACGGGCCCGATTTTAGAACCCGTTAAAAAACGGATTGAAGAACTTACGGAAATCAAGAAAAATCTTCAACTTGAAGTTATAAAAGAAGAATTAGAAAATCCAGTTCTTTCAAGAGAAGAAATTATGTTTGGGCTTGGCAAGTTTAGAAGTCTTGATATAACAACTCAGAAAGGCAAGCAGATATTAATAGACGGCTTCGTTAACTGCATATATTTGTATGATGATTATTTTATAATAACTTGTAATTATAAGGACGGAACAAATAAAGTTTTATTTGAAGATATAGAAAATTCGGATTTAATTTCAAACGGTTCACCAAAAAATGCGAGTTTTAGGTGAAAAAACACCCAAAATTCGCTATTTTTTTATTCCAAAACGGCCAGATACTGCCTAAAAAGTGTCGAAAAAAGTGTCAAACGGCAGAGCTAGTATCTGCCGTTTTGCCTTTTAAAACCTAATCTTTTTACCCTCTTTTAACAAATATTCTTCCGATAAATCGGTGTAGACTTAAAAAAAGCTTTTATGAAGGATAAAGAGCGTTTTAGGTTTAGTAGTCACGATACACATAGAATTTTGAAGCACACAAAAAAGAATAAAACAAAACGCAGATTTTAATCTGCGTTTTGAAGTGAATATTCACTTATGCGGGTCGGACTTTGCCGACACTCAACCTACGTTGAGGTTCGCTCCTTAATCTTATATTACAATATATCTAAGCAATTGTCGAATACTTAATATGAAAAAGAACCTAATTACGAAGAACCAAAGAAAGAGGAAAAATAAAAAACTTTGGAGTTTATTATGAGATTAGTTAACATTAAAAATCGATATATGTTCAAGGGTAACAACCCTAATGGTGTTCATACGTATGCTACATATTATGACAATAAAAATAAACAATACAATGCCATTCAGTTAACTCATTTATATGTTAAAGATGTAAATCGTTTTAAGCAAGTTTCAAAAGGTAAAATTATGGTAACTAAGTTTAAGGAGTTTGACGTTCCAAGTGGTGTTAGAAATCAATATTATAATAAAAACATAAATGGGGGAAAGATAGATTTAAACGATAAGTCTAATGTTAAATTAGTTTCAAAACGTCATTTAAATAAAAAGCAGTCCAATTTAATTAAACTTTTTGCTAAAAAATTACATAAATAAAAAGAATTCCTAGCCCGACTTTAAGATGACTAGGAAAAAGAAAAAAACATTTTGCTTTAAGCTTAACATTATTATATTCTAATTTGATAAAAAAATCAAGTAAAAAGCTATATGGACAAAGGCAAATAAACGGTGTTTTCAATTTACAAGATTTATTTTTGTTTGACAGTGAATGTTTGTTATAGTATAATTACTAGTATAAATATTTAGAAACTACAAGGAGTTTGTAATGAAAAAGAAATTAGCAATTGTTTTAACGCTTATACTTTCTTTTGTTGCTTGTATGTTTGTAGTGGGGTGTGAAGAACCTGAGCCACCACACGAACATTCTTATTCGAGCCAACGCACAGAAGCAACTTGCACAACGGACGGCGAGGTTGTTTACACTTGCAGTTGTGGTGATAGCTATACCGAGACGCTTACTGCAACGGGCCACCAAAACATTCAGTTTTCTGACGTTGTTGAGCCTACTTGTGTAGCAACGGGAACAAAGGAGTTCTGGTATTGTTCTGACTGCAATGCTTCGTGGAAAGATGAAGAATGCACGATTACAATGAGTGATTTTGAAAAGGTTTTGCCAACCGTTCCTCATTCTTATTCGGGAGCGTGGGCTTGGACTGGTTATGAGTCTGCAACGATTACTATTACTTGTAGCCAGGGTTGTGATTTTAACCAAAACTTTAACGCAAGCCTATATAGCTACACAGATACATATGCAACCTGCACGACGGACGGGCTAAGAAAACATGAGGCTAGCTGTTATTTTGAAAACACTTCTTATACTGACATAAAGGATGAGGTTATACCTGCTTACACCCATTCTTATGGCGAGCCTGACTGGAGATGGAGTGGTGTGACTAGTGCAAAAGCCACCTTTACATGCTCAAGAAACAGCAGTCACGTTGAGGTCATAACAGCAACTATTACAAGTAGTGAAACTATTCCTCCTACTTGTTCAAGCTTAGGACAAACTACTTATACTGCAACGGTTACTTTTAACGAAAATACATATACGGCTACGGAAACAAGATACGACATTCCAACAAAGCCCCACACATATGAGGAGCTTGATGAATCTTCTTGGTATTGGAGTTCAAAATACGTAGAAGACATGATAGCTGACTTTGACAAGAAGTATACTGCAAAGGTTACGGTTTATTGTTCTGGAGAAAATTGCAATAGTTCAACGCAAAAGGATGCAACGGTTACTGCAGAAATGACCACGCCTGTTCTTTGCACAACGAACGGAGAGGCAACGTATACAGCTTCATACGTTATCAACGGGCAAGCCTATACAGCAACAAAGACTGAGACCATAAGATATCAGGGCCACAAATACGCTGAAACAAACCTATGCTTAAACTGCACGTGGATAAATCTTTCACTTTCAAGTGGGGTGGATAACGGCGTAGAATTCTATTGGGTAAACGGAATACAATATAGAAATAATAGCATGACAAAAATGGTTATTCCTGCTTCATGTTGGGATAAGCCTTTAAGAGTTAAAAGCTTTGGCTCAGCAAATAGCTACCTAGAAGAAATTGAGATTTTAGAGGGCGTAGAATATGTTTTGCTAGATTCATTATCTAACACAGGCTGGACAAATCTTAAAAATATATACTTACCATCAACTCTAAAAACCCTTTCTTTCTCTTATTATAACGCAGAGGACTTTGTGCCATACTGTAACGAATATGAAGGTGGATATTACTTGGGAACAAAAGACAATCCATATTTTGTTTTAGTAACTGTCCAAGATACCACCATTACCGAGCTTAACGTTCACGGAGACACTGTTATGATTTGTGAAACTGCGTTAGGCTATCAAAACAATTCTATTACCTTTAGTTCTTTAACGACTGTAAATATCGGTAAAGCATTAAAAGAGCTTCCCAAGAACTTATTTGAAAAATGCACGGCTTTACAAACAATTACAGTAGATAGCGAAAACCAACACATTACCACTAATGGTGGTATTGTATACAACAAGGCGTTAACTGAAATTATAGCTGTTCCTAAGAAAATCTCTGGTGACATTGTTATTCCTGATACGGTAAGCGTTATTCCTGCAAAGACTTTCGCAGGCTCACTAATCACCTCGTTTAACACGGGTGACGGCGTGACCGTGATTGAAGGTGGCGTTGCTACCGATTGTAACAACCTAAATTCTGTTATCCTTGGAAAAAAGGTTGAAACAGTTGGCACAAAAGATAGCGAGGCGTTTAAAGGCTGTCCTAACCTAGAATACCTTTCAGTAGGTGAAAACGTTACGGAAGTTCACACAAGCTTCCATTTTATAACAGGTGTAGGAAACTCTATAGAAGAGGTTTCGCTAAAGACCCTTAACGTAGAAAACGTTATGAATTTTGTAACGACAAACATATTTGGTATGGGTTTTGCATACTGGCATAGAAACATTGCCTTTATGGTTAATGGTCAAGCAACCGACACCTTGGTTGTTCCAGAAGGCGTAACAGAATACAACACAAATATTAGAATGTTTGACATTATGCACGTATACTTGCCCAGCACTCTTCAAAAGATTGGTGCTCAGGCGTTCCACACTAACACGGCTCTTATAACTATTGGCATACCTGCGTCGGTTACGGAAATTGGTGCGGGTGCGTTTGCTGGTTGCTACGCTACTAACGTTTATTGTGAAGCTAAAGAAAAGCCAGCAGGCTGGGACCAATATTGGTATAGAGACCTTAACTATGGTGGACCTTGTGTTTTCTGGAACGCACCTAACCATAACGACATAAACGAGGGTGGAAGCTGTGTAGTTGTAAAGGATAATATTCGTTATCAAATTGATAAAGAAAATAAAACAGCACGTCTTATCACCCAATCTTCTGCATTAAGAGGCGATGCAAACGGCGTGTTTACCATTCCAACAAGCTTTAATTATGAAGGAACGGTATATACTGTAACCTACGTTAATTCGGAAATTATTAACAGTCCTCATATCAATACTGTTAGAATAAGCAAAAACCTTAAATTAGCTGTTGACATGCCTGTTAATACTAACGTTAAAATAATTTTCCTTGGCACTATAGAAGAGTTTAGGGTCGCGGCAGATATAGTAAATAATGAATACTATTATAACCGCATAATGAATCTATACGATATTGAGTTTACACCTATCGGATAGGCTAAACTATAAAACAACAACTAAAAACGCTACTTTATTTAAGTAGCGTTTTTTATTGTTAAAGGGCATAAAGCCTATTTTTTTAACCACGATTGACAAGTCTTTTACACGGTGCTATAATATTTTTAAAAAAATAAGAAGGTAAACAATTGTATACAATTTTTTCTTGGATAATGATTGCTATAGAATCTCTATTTATTGGGTTTTTAGTATTTATGGCAATTAAAAAACGCAAAATAACTTTATCAGAAAACGCTTGGTATTTTGTTCCTAGCATTCTAATTTTATACGCTTTATATGCAACCGATTTAATTTATACTGCCTCTGTTACAGGGGAAGCTTTAAGCATATATGCGTTTATAAACGTTATTAAATACTGTTTAGACGTTTTTAAGCCGGAAATCTCATATGAGGGTAATCTATTACTCGCTACTAATAGTGTTTACTCTATTGCGTTTCTTATAGCAATTGTTTTGGCGTTGGCAGTATTTATAACTTTTGCAATTAATGTTATATATTATTTTTTATACAGCAAGATTCGAATTCGCAAAATCTTAAAAAATGGTTGTGACGTTGTTCTTGGCGATGATGACGACGCAAAAGTTTATATTCAAAGCTATCCTAATTCCATTCTATTTTTGCAAGAGCAACCAACTAAGGAGCAGAAAAAATTATTAAGAGAAAAAGGGATAGTATATATTGTTTTAGGTTTAAGAACGCCTTCGCTCATATCTCGTTTTGGCAAATACGTAAACAACGACAAAGAATATAATTTTGTTTGCTTAAAAGAACACGAATGGACGCTAAGGGCAGTTGCAATATTTAAGGCGTTTATCCTGCAAACAAAATGCGAAAACTTCTTTTTACACGTCGAGTTTGATTATAAGAATTATAAATCGCTAAACGAGGTTATTCTAGAGAACGAAAACTACACAGCGTTTATAAATTGCTTTAACAAGCACGAGCTTATGGCAAGAAAATTTGTTCAAGAAAATCCAATAACCAAATTTGTTCCGTCAGAATTTTTTGACTACGGTAGAGGAATTGTTAAACAGGATAAAAATATTAACGTATTTTATTTAGGCTTTGGAAGGGTGGCTTCGGCACTATTTGATGCTTCGCTAATGAACGATAAGCTGGTGACTGAAAAGGATAAAAAGCTAACCGAAATGCTTGTAAACTATTATATTTATGATAAGGAGGGATATAAGAGTGAAAGCAAAAACAGAGCCTTTTATAACGACAGGTATTTTTCTAATAACTACAAAAAAGATGAATATTTTGAGCCTATACAAAAAGGCTATAACGTTATATACAACTGCCTTGATATAGAGCATAGTGACGGGGTTAAAGATTATCAAGCTAAGCTAATTGAATGCAAGGAAGAATTTAGCAATATAGTAATAGCTTTAGGCTCTGACGTAGAAAATATTGATACGGCGATTAAGACGGTTATGTTTATGCGTCAAAACGACCTAGAAAATTATCATTTATTTGTTCGCTTAAAATCGGGCAATAAAGAATATCACGATTTATTTGATAATAACAGAGTAACTTTCTTTGGGGCAGATACATTTACAATAAATCACTCGGTTATTGTTGATGAAGTGCTTATAAAAAGGGCAAAAACACTCAACAGTTTTTACGAGGCAAAAAGACAGGCAAAAATAGAGTGGGCTAAGCTCTCTTTAATTAAAAAGCTTTCTAACGTGTATTCGGGCCTAAATTTAAGATTAAAGCTTAATCTCTTAGGCTATGACCTAGATATTAACAACGGGGAAAATTATGACGGCAGATTAAACGCTGAGCTTATATCTCGTCTTGAAGAGCAAACGCCTAGCCCTAGTTCTCCATACGTAGATTTTCTTTTCTTTAATAAAAAAGGCTTTAATAGTGCAAACGCCCTTTCTTATCAAGAAAAATTACGTTGGAATGCCTTTTACATAGCAAACGGATACGCGTTGATGAAAAAGATGGATATTAAAGTGGTGTCTAGCGATAAAGTTGTTAAAGATGACGACCGAAAGAAGCTTCACGGCTGTCTTACAACGGTTGAGGGGCTTGATGAATATCATCGTTTTGTTGCAGAGGGTTTAAGTAAAGCTTCTGGCAGAACGATTGAAGAAGAATTAGACAACGTTAACACCTATAAATACGATTATTCGGTGCTAGACGTTATTAAAAGTTTTAATGAAAACAGCCCAATGGTTATTGTGAAGAGATAAAATAGCTAGAGGAAAACGAGTAAAAAAGTAAATTTTTAGCACTCAGTTAAACATATATTATATAAACCAATCTTTAAAGGTGGAATATATGTTTAATCAATTATTTAATAACGTTGACTTAGAGTTAATAGCCTTGTCAATCAAGGTGCTTTCAAAATCAAACTATTCAGGTTTAGATTTAGTTAGTAGAATTTACGATGCTTCATTTTCTAACGGTAGTTTTATATTAGAAAACTTTAGTGATGTTAAAAATCTTAAAGCCTCGCCTAGTTTTGTTGGTAGCTTTAGTAAAAACAAGCTAGTTATTGGCGATTTATTGTTTGCCGACAATCAGTTATATATAGTTGGCGAAAATAACGATTTTTACGATACTAATAACCATCTAAAAAGGATTGAATATAACTTTTTGCTTAAAAGCTTGCCCAAAACCGATTGCGTTCTTGTTCGCCCCTCAATTATAATGCCAAACTATTCTATTTTAGACACGAATGAAAAAGAGGTGGAAATTGGGCGTTATCAACAGGCAGTGTTAACTACAGCAAAAAGTTTTTTTTTGCGTGGCGATAATATACAGTATGAGGATTCCTACTTTATAAACGTTCCCGAAGAGCGTTCCTCATTTGGCAAAACGCCAGAACATTATACCTATCAAAACACAGGATATTCAAACTGTGCTATGTTTGCTAACGACGTGTATTTTTCAACCTTTAATGAACCTCTTCCACTTGATATGTATCTTACTAGAAATCTTGCTAGCTTTGCAAAAGATGCTAAAATGGAAGTATATAGGCTTGATTTAAGGCTGGCTAAAGAGTATAACGAAGAGCAAAGAAGGGCAGAGATAGAAAGGTTTTTATCTATTCTTCAGCCTGCAGATTTAATCAATTTTCGTAGATATTATAGTGATACGGGAAAGACGAGTGGACATGTGGTGCTTTATATTGGAAACGGCAGGTTTATTCATAGCACTGGTGGTTGGTTAGTTCACCCTAGCGAAAACATCCCTCACGTTTTAGACCCTAGAGAAGCCACTATTCGTTTTGGCAACCTTTACAATTATTTGCTTTGTCCAAGCTCTAAAAATTATATATTCGGTGGGATTATCTTCTTTGTTAACGTTATAAGACCACTAGCTAGCCCTTTTTACGCTAATAAGTTACCGAAAAGCACTAAAGCACGGGTAAAAAACCTTAAGGGTGTTCGTGTTGATAAATTATCTAGTCACCCAAAAGGCAAAACTGTTAACGTTGGTGAAAAAATTTGTTATACGTTTTCAATTTTTAATACCAACAACTATCCCATTAGCCTTGAAATTAAAGATAGAGTGCCAAGTAACACTACCTACGTTAGTGGTGGCGATAGCGTTATAAACGATTGGATTTTTTTTAGAGTTATGGCTCAGCCAAATCAAACAAAAAAGGTAAGTTTTATAGTTAAGATAAACGAAAACGCAAAAAAGGGTGGCATAATTTACAGCTCACACGCAACTGTATCAGGTGTTCCATTGTATTGCCCTGCAATTTTTATAGAAAACACGCTAACAAAAGAGCAACAAAAAGATTTTTTAAAAGAGTTAAAGTGTCTTAAAAAAAATAGTATGCTTAAATTAGTAAATGAAGTATATTATAAGGTTTTAGGAAAAACTGTTTTTAGCCAAACAGATGCAAGGGCTTTACTTATTGGAAAAAATGGGATATTTAAGGAGTATAAGCAGGGATATTACGAGATAAATAAAAAAAGTCCCACTATAAAAATGCTGATTAGAAATCTTTGTAGTGATACTTTTAACAAGACGTTTGGCAGAGCGATGATAGGAGGGACAAAGTTAGTAGTAACCAAAGCCCCTTTTATAAGAACTGAAGATGTTACCGAGCACAACCTTATTATTGGCGACGTGTTAGTGGTATTGGGCGAGAAAATAGAGGTTTTAATCTATTGTGGGTATAAAAAATTTAGGAGTTTAGCAAATGGAGTGGAAAAAGACGAGCTTGAGTTTGAAACGAGATGCGTTCGCCTTTTAGAAAGCGATTTGTTTGCCATTCTTAGACCATCTATGATATTAAAATAAAAAAAGATAGGTAATAACCTATCTTTTTTTGGCGCGCCGTAAGAGATTCGAACTCCTGGCCTTTGGTTCCGTAGTTTGTAAAAACACACCTTTTTAAGTTTTTATTTTCATTGTTAAAAATCGTTAAAACTGGCTGTTTTTGGGCTAAAAACACTCAAAAAAGGCTTGTTTTTATGTTTTTGCGTTCTAAACAGGATTAAAAATGAAAAGCGATATTTATATGATATTTGCAATTTTTTTGCAAAAATTTGTTACAGATTCGTTACAAATTCGTCACTTTTTTAAGGTGCGAAGGTCACCCTAAAAATACCACTTTTCACGTCTAATTTGTCATTGAATAAATGTATGAATTATTCAATGATATTTTTTATTTCAGAACTTCTATCTTTTCAAAATCATTATGCTTAACTTGAATATAACCATTATCTGTTTTTAACTCTATCGTTGCAACACCATCTTCCATATCTACACCCCAACTAAAAGTGTAAACACACCCTTCCAAGATATCACCATCTGAAAAGAAAACTTTAATATTTTTGCCTAATAGGCTTATAAACTCTTTTTCTGATAATTTCATTTGATGCCCCTCATTTATTGATGAAACAATAAGTATAACTTTTTACCACCAATCTTTTTCGTAATGTTTTTTATAATCATCCACCAATACTTTATCGGCTAACATTTTTTGAATTTGCTCATCATCTTCTTTAATTTGTCTTGTTGCCAATTTCAAATAGTTAATTAAATATTGAACATCTTCTTCGTGTAAACACACTTCAAGCCAATTATCCGTTATTGCACCCGCATCATATAAATTAACTCTTAAATATACAGACGGTTCTGTTGAATTAGGTCCGATTTTATAACAAAACTCTAAATATGGTTCATAAAACGGAAGATGTTCAGTATCTTTTTCTTCAAGCCAATCTATTAAGTTTTCTACTTCAGCAGATTCTAAAATATTATCTCTAATACGTTGATAATTTACCATACGCCCCAATAATGTTATGGTAACATCACACCATTCATCAAATTCTCTACCGTTTTTAACGTATCCAGACAGACTAAAATAAAATTTTAATCCACCTAATTCCAACTCTAACGCATACATAAATTTAAACCTTTTAATTTGTTTAATTTTTCCGTTAATTTCATATCGATTTTTCAACCATATCATCAAGCCTTTTCTTCAGCAGATAAATCATTTAACAATCTTTCTCTTCGATTTACTACTTCTGGGTGGTTATCTGGTCTACCATCTATAATGCATCTTTCGTGTATGTTAACAATTTCACTTAAGAGGATACATACGTTTCCTTTTTCTTCCGTGTAAATAGTGATACAGTCACGACCTGTAGGTTCATCACAAGCACGCTCAAAACCGATAAGTTCGCCTTTAATAACGTCGCCATCTTGTAATTCTACTTGTATATTGCGTTGCCAATATTTTTTTAATTCTTCTAATTCCATAGCATTATCCCATCTGCTCATTATGGTGTGGACAATTCAAACAAATCTCTCTAAAATTTTCTTTATTAGTAAAGCAATAATCTGGTAAATCTATTGAAAATTTATATGCGTCATATTTTCCAGAAAACAAATCCTCAAACATTTGAATTAAATTATTTGTAATTAAATTATCTTTAATCATTGTCTTTCCTTATCATTTACACTTAATATTTTAGCCATTAAATTTTCTCCAATAGCATTTTACCACGCCAAATATGACAACTTTGGTCATATATTTTAGTTTTCTTCTTCGTAATAATACGAATAGTCTATACCTTTCATAAAGATTTCACGGTCGGATATCTTGTCGGTTAAAGCGTTTTTAATAAGGGATAAAATATCCGTATAATCAACAACGCTTGATTTCATTGCTTCTAAATATTTTGTTTTATCAATCTTGCTCCAATCTACACATTGAGAAAGATTTTTCTTTAGAATTAGGTCTAACCAAATACGAGTTGTTCTGCCGTTTCCTTCCATAAAAGGATGAGCGATGTTCATTTCAACGTATTTTTTAACAATTTCTTCTACCGAACTTTCGGGCATTTCTTCAATGCTATCAAGTGTTTCATTTAAATATCCAACGCTTGCAAACACAAAGCCACCCTTAGAAATATTTAGTTTTCTAATTTGCCCTGCAAAATCATATAAACCACCAAAAAGATAAGCGTGAATTTGCTGTAAGCCGTTTATCGTGCCAACTTCAATGTCGTTAATGAGTCCGCTTTCAAACATTTGGTAGGCTTTGTTTTTGCTTTGCTCATCAATAGAAGTGCCTTTGGTTTTAACCCATTTTAAGAACACGTCAGATTTTTTGCTTGGAATTACGGCTACAAGTAAATTTAACCCATCGTCATCAATAACGTCTGTTAAATATTTTTTACCATCTTTTGCCGTAATTTTAAGTTGTCTACAAATTGATGACAACTGCAAATTTCTCTTTTTTAAGGTGTTCCAATATTTACGTGGAGAAGTGGATATTTTAAGCGCTTCTATTACGTCAACAGCACAGAGCCACCAACGAGAAGTTTCTTCATCCCACACAGAACGAACGGGAACGTTATCAAAAAATCTAATAGAAGTTTTAATCATTTTTTCCCTCGCTAACGATTTCCAATATATCTTCTATTTTGCAGTCAAGGGCAGCACATATTTTAAGCAAAATATCCATATGTACCGTTTCGTTTCTACCAAGTTTAGCCATTGCCGTTGTGGTAATACCCGCTTTTAAGCGAAGGTCTTCTTTTCTCATCTCTTTATCAATAAGAAGTTTCCATAATTTTTTATAACTTGCAGCCATTTTTTATCTCCTAAAGGAAAGTTTATAAGCTATTTTAAGTATTATACCACATTGCAAAATATTTTTCAAGATTTTCTCTATTATTTAGAGAAACGCATTCTTAATATTTTTATATTCCCATTCGAAAATTACTTTTCTAGATAACAAAAACACTACCGATAAAAGTCGATAGTGTTTTTTGGCGCGCCGTAAGAGATTCGAACTCCTGGCCTTTGGTTCCGTAGACCAACGCTCTATCCAGCTGAGCTAACGGCGCATTAAATAGCAATATAATTGCTAATCATATAATATTTAAGCTTAAATAACAGCCTAAATATTATATGATAATAAATTTGTTTTGTCAAACGATTAAACGCACTACTTTAAGATTGCTTTTATTCTTCTAACGCCAGAAGAAGAGCTTTCTTCTTTTTTGATTATAAATTTACCAAGTTCAGCAGTGTTTGCAACGTGTGGTCCACCACAAATTTGCTTATCTACGCCCTCAATTGTGTAAATAGATACTATCTCATCTTCACTAGTTGCGTTAAATATTCCGTAAGCACCTTGCTCTAAGGCTTTATTATAGGGGAGTTCTGACTTAACAACGTCAATCTTCTTTTCAATAACCTCGTTAACAAAATTTTCTAAGGTGTTTAGTTCATCTTCAGTAAGCTTATGGTCACAATTAAAGTCAAAACGCAAGCGTTCTTCGTTAATGTTAGAGCCTTTTTGTTCGGTTTTAGTGCCGAACATTTTTCTCAATCCTGCTAAAAGAATGTGTGTTGCAGTGTGATATTTTGTGGTTGCTTCGTTTCTTTCGGTCAAGCCACCCTTTGCACTTTGTGCTTGTGCTTTAGAGATTTCTTGGTGAGCCTTAAACGCCTCGTTAAATCCGTTTACGTCAACGGTAAATCCTTTTTCCTCAGCAAGCTCTACTGTAAGTTCTAGTGGGAAACCGTAGGTATCGTATAATCTAAACGCCTGCTTGCCGTTGATTTCAGTTTCAGGAAGATAATTTGCATCTTTTTGCGACATAAAGGCGTTTTTGCGTTCAATACCTACAATACATTTATCAAACTCTTTCATACCAGCTTGAAGAGTAGCTTCGAACTTTTTGGTTTCTTTCGCCATTTCTTCAAGAATAAATTCTTCTTTCTCTAAAAGTAGTGGATAAGCCTCGTCGTAAATCTTTTCAATAAAGATTTTAGCAACGTTAAGCATTTCGCTAGAATTGATTTCAAGATTTCTGCAGTATCTGATTGCACGGCGAAGCAATCTTCTTAAAATGTAACCAGCACCCGTGTTAGAGGGGAGAACTCCGTTTTTATCGCCAATCAGCATTACAGAAGTTCTAACGTGGTCGCAGATTATACGAATAGCCTTTCTTGCTTTTTCATCATTATCGTAGTTCTTTTTAGAAACGTTTTCTAAATACTTAACCGAGTCGATAAATAGGTCGGTTTTATATCCGTCAGAAAGACCGTTTAAGAAGACTAAAAGTCTATCTAAGCCAAAGCCGGTGTCCACGTTCTTGTTTTCAAGCTCTTCGTATTTGCCACCCTCTAGCTTTTTGTATTGCATATAAACGTCGTTTCCGATTTCCACGTATCTGCCACAAGAACAGTTAACGTCGCAACTGTCACAGCAGGGATTGTCGTGACGGGGATAGAACCATTCGTTGTCAGGGCCACAAGGCGTGCCAACAGTTCCTTCTAATTCCCACCAGTTGTTAGATTTATCTAAATAGAAAATATTTTCTTTTCTTATGCCAAGATTTTGTAAAAGCTCAGCCGTTTCGTCATCTCTAGGTGCAGATTCGTTGCCCTCGAACACGGTAGAACAAATTTTTTCTTTATCAAAGCCAAAAACATCTGTTAAGAGCTCAAAACTCCACGCAGTTTTTTCTTTTTTAAAGTAATCGCCTAGCGACCAGTTACCCATCATTTCAAAAAAGGTAAAGTGGGTAGCGTCACCAACAGAATCAATGTCAACCGTTCTAACACAGCCTTGAACGTTACATAATCTTTTGCCCTTTGGGTGAGGTTTTCCAAGAAGGTAGGGCATAAGTGGTTGCATACCTGCAACGTTAAACATAACGCCCGTAGTTCCGTCGCCAACAAGTGAAACAGCGCCAATGTTAACGTGACCTTTTGATTCGTAGAATTTAATCCATTTATCTCTTAATTGTTTAGAAGTAATCATAATATTCCTATAATAATAGTTTAGTTGTTGCTAAGACCTCTCGACGAGTCCTTTTTAACAACGTCGTGTGCGCCACCTTCAATAATACTGGTTGCAGAAACTAAGGTTAAAACAGCTTTTTGTTGAAGCTCAGGGATAGTTAATGCACCACAGTTACACATTGTAGACTTAATTTTGTTAGTGGTAATATTAACGTTATCCTTAAGAGTTCCTGCATAAGGCACGTAAGAGTCAACGCCCTCTTCAAAGGAAAGCTTTTTAGCTCCGCCCATATCGTATCTTTGCCAGTTTCTTGCTCTGTTAGAGCCTTCACCCCAATATTCTTTAACGATATTGCCGTTGATAATATATTTTTGAGTGGGGCTTTCTTCAAACCTAGCAAAGTATCTGCCAAGCATTAAAAAGTCTGCACCCATTGCAAGAGCCAAGGTCATATGGTAATCGTGAACTATACCACCGTCAGAGCAAACGGGAACGTAAACACCCGTTTCTTCAAAATAACGGTCACGCTCAGCACACACTTCTATTAAAGCACTTGCTTGTCCTCTACCAATACCCTTTGCTTCTCTAGTAATACAAATTGAACCACCACCGATACCAACTTTAATAAAGTCAGCACCACAGTCGGCTAAAAATCTAAAGCCTTCAGCAGAAACAACGTTGCCTGCTCCAACCTTAACCTCATCGCCGTAACGATTTCTAATCCATTCAATAGTCATTTTTTGCCATTCAGAATAGCCCTCAGAAGAGTCAATACACAAAACGTCTGCACCAGCTTCAACAAGGGCAGGAACACGTTCAGCATAATCTCTAGTGTTTATTCCAGCACCAACAACGTAACGCTTATTACTGTCTAAAATCTCAAGTGGGTTTTCCTTATGAGTTTCATAGTCCTTTCTAAAAACAAAATAGCAAAGATTGTTATTTTCGTCTACTATGGGAAGAGCGTTTAGTTTATGTGCCCAAATAATATCGTTAGCCTCTTTAAGTGAAACGCCTTCTTTAGCATAAACGAGCTTCTTAAAAGGAGTCATAATATCCTTTACCTTAACGTCTAGCGACATACGAGATAAACGATAATCTCTGCCCGTAACAATTCCTAAAAGCTTGCCGTTAGGACTGCCGTCCTTAGTAACGGCTACGGTAGAATGCCCCGTCTTTTCTTTTAGTTCAACAATGTCTTTTAATGTTGCGTCGGGAGCAACGTTAGAATCACTTGCAACAAAACCAGCCTTGAACGCTTTTACTCTTGCTACCATGCTAGCTTCTTCTTCAATGGTTTGCGAGCCGTAAATGAAAGATACGCCGCCCTCTCTTGCTAGTGCAACGGCTAGCTTCTCGCCTGACACCGATTGCATTATTGCAGAAACTAGGGGAATATTCATTGAAATTGCTGGCTCTTCACCCTTTTTGAACTTTACTAGGGGAGTCTTTAAGCATACGTTGTTGGGTATGCATTCTTTTGAAGAGTAACCGGGAATAAGTAAATATTCACCGAAAGTGTGCGAAGGTTCGTTAATGAATTTTGCCATTTGTGTTCTCCTTAATTTATTTTTTGGTTGTATGTTTTTATTTTTTTGTTAGGGTATAGCCTTCCTTAGAATCCTTAACTTCATAGCCTTTATCAGCTAAAAGAGTTCTAAGCTCATCAGACCTAGCCCAATTTTTTTCTAATCTTGCTTGCCACCTTTGTTCGGCAATCGCCTTAACCTCTTCTGGAATAGAAGCTTGGGTTTGACCCTTAGTCTTAGAAATAAATTCTTCTGGCTCTTCGCTAAATATTCCTAGCAACGAATAGGTATTTTGTATTTGGTTAAGGTCTGCTCCAACGCTGTTATCGCCGTTGGCAAGTTTTGCCTTAGCATTCTTAAACAAGCCGTAGAGATTGCTTATTGCAAGGGCAGTATTAAAGTCATCGTCCATCGCTTGATTAAATTGTCTATCAATCTCTGCGTTTTCACCCTCTAGCTTCACGCCTTGCTCTTTTGCTCTTAAGAAAACCTTGTAAAAGTCGCATAAATGCTTTTCGGCGTCAGGGAATAGATTGTCAGTAACGTTTATATCTGCACGATAAGAGGTCGAAAGCAATGCAAATTTAATAACCTCTGGTGAATAATCGTTAAGCAAATCTTCTAAGAGTAAGCTGTTTCCTAAAGACTTACTCATCTTTTGACCATTTACCTTAATAAGTCCGTTATGAATCCAATAGTTAACGAATTGTTTTCCGGTAAGGGCTTCTGTTTGTGCAATCTCGTTCTCGTGGTGCGGGAAGATTAAATCTCTGCCACCACCGTGAATATCAATTTGCTCACCGAACGCCTTTTTATTCATAGCCGAGCATTCAATATGCCAACCTGGTCTACCGTTACCCCAAGGCGAAGTCCAATAAGGCTCTCCCTCCTTAGCGCTCTTCCATAGTGCAAAGTCCAATGGGTTTTTCTTTGCTTCGTCATTATCTACTCTAACACCATTCTTAGCGTCCTCAAGATTTCTGTGAGAAAGCTTGCCGTAGCCCGAAAAACTGTCAACTGAAAAATAAACGTCGCCCTTGTTCGTGGG
The DNA here is from genome assembly GCA_045653205.1 of Christensenellaceae bacterium. Classification (GTDB taxonomy): domain Bacteria; phylum Bacillota; class Clostridia; order Christensenellales; family Borkfalkiaceae; genus UBA1259. The sequence continues at coordinate 17,491 of JAZOLT010000007.1, forward strand.
GTATGCGTGACCTTTGTCGATTAAAATTTGAACGAATTTTATTATGTCATCTATTGATTCCGTTGCCTTTAGCCATAAACTTGGGTCGTCTACCTTTAATCTACGCATTTGCTTGTCTATGTTCTCTATCATTTTAATTGCGTATTGGTCTGCAGGAATTCCCGTTTCGTTTGACTTCACTATTATCTTATCGTCAACGTCGGTATAATTTCTCGCATAGGTAACCTCATACCCAGATTTTTCAAGGTATTTTCTTATAATGTCGTATATTAGTGCTTGATAAGCGTGACCGATGTGTGCTTCACCTGATACGGTTATTCCACACGCATACATTTTAACTTTGCCTTCTTCAAGCGGAATAAATTTTTGTTTTTTTCCCGTTAGGGTATTATAAATTTTCATACTAGGATTAGTCTTCCTTATTTTTTAAGTCTTTTAATTCTTGTTCTAGCGAGAACAACCTCTCTCTCAAATGGCAAATCTCTTCTAAAACAGGGTCTGATTTCTCTTGAGTCAAGTCACAGGTTTTTTCGCCGTTTATTCTAACAACTTTGCCGGGAACACCTACCACTGTAGAATAGGGTGGAACTTCCTTTAGCACCACTGCGCCTGCACCGATTTTTGCGTATTCACCAATGGTAAAGCCACCTAAAACCTTTGCTCCTGCAGAAATAATTGCGCCTTTTTTTACGGTAGGGTGACGCTTGCCCTTTTCCTTTCCCGTTCCTCCGAGGGTTACGCCTTGATAGATTATAACGCCCTCTTCAATCTCTGCCGTTTCGCCAATAACTACGCCTGTTCCGTGGTCGATAAACACGCCACCAGCAATTTTTGCTGCAGGGTGAATTTCTATGCCAGTAAAAAACTTCGCCGTTTGGCTTACTATTCTAGCGAGCAGTCTTAGCCTTATTCTATATAAAAAACGTGCAAATCTATGCCAAGACAGTGCGTGAACACCAGAATAAGTTAACCATATTTCAAACTTACTGCGTGCAGCAGGGTCGTTTTGTTTGGCAGCACGTATATCTGCCCTTAAATTTTTGAACATATTCTATCCTTTTGATATTATAAATATTATAATATCATACTTCTAAGCCGTTTAGCAAGCAAAAACTTTTCATTTCTAGAAAACTTTAACGCCACTTTCTTCGATTTTGCTCTTTAGTTCCTTTGAAAAATTTTTATCTACAACCATACAGTTTACGTCAGATAGCGTTGCAAAAGTGTATGGCGTTTTTTTGTTAACCTTAGAACTGCCTATAAGCATTATAACGTAATCGGCTTTTTCGATTATTTTTCTTTTAACCTCAGCTTCGGCTTGGCTACCACAAGTGAACTTGCCCGTATCGCCAGTAAAACCCGTTGCCGTCATAACGGCAGTTTCTACGTTAACTCCATCTATAAAATCAGCACAAGTTTTTCCCACAGTAATAAAATTGTTCTTCATTAAGTCGCCACCAAGTAAAGCAACCTTAGGTTTTTCCTTGCGAAGAATGGTTTCAGCAATAGTTAATGCGTTTGTTAACACGTAAAAGTTTTCATCAGGTAAAGCCCTTGCGAAAAAGGTAGTTGTAGAACCACCGTCAATAAATACACAGCTATTTGGTTCAATAATCTCTACTGCCTTTTTAGCTATCTCGTGCTTTTCTTCCGTGTCGTAATTTATTCTCTCGGCAAAGTCAGCCTCTTTAGCACGTAAAACCGTGTTAACCGATATAGCACCACCAGAAATCTTTATAATTTTGTTATCTTCTTCTAACCTAGTTAAATCTCTACGCAAGGTCATAGAAGATACGTTAGGGAAAGCATTCTCTAATTCGTGCAAAGTTATTCTTCCATTACGGTCAATAAATTCTTTAATCGTTAAAAGTCTGTCTTTCATATTTTTCTCCAAATATATCTTTTAAAATATTTTAACATTTTAAAAGTTTTTTTGCAACAAAAAGAAAATAATAAACAATTTTTGTGTTAAAAAATTTCAATCTTTTCAAATAAAGGCAAAAAAATGTGAAAAGCGTGCGAAAAAAATTGATTTTATTACAATTAAGGGCTATAATATTAAAAATGCTTTTTACGGAGATAAGATATGCTCGATTTAAAAAGAATACAAGAAAACAAAGAAAAGATTACCGAACTTTTAGCAAGAAAGGGTTATCAAGCTGATTTTGATACAATTTTGGCTCTTGACTCTCAAAGAAAAAAGGTTATTGGCGAGGTTGAAAAATACAAGGCAGAACGTAACAAGGTTTCATCAACCATTCCTGCGTTAAAGAAAGAGGGCAAGCCTGTTGACGAGATTTTTGCTTCAATGCGAGAGCTTGGCGAAAAGATTGCAGAGGGCGATGCTAAGGCAAAAGAGTTAGAGGATAAGGTTTTTAATCTTCTTGCCGTTATGCCAAATATTCCAGACGAGGACTTGCTTGCTGGTGAAAAGGAAAACAACAAGGTTGTTAAAGAGGTTGGCGTTAAGCCCGAGTTTGATTTTGAAATTCAAAATCACGTGGATTTATGCACTAAGCTCGGCATTATCGACTATCAACGTGGTGCTAAGGTGTCTGGTGGTGGATATTGGTTATATCGTGGCGACGGTGCAAGATTAGAATGGGCGTTAATCAATTTCTTTATCAGCGAACACTTAAAAGATGGATACGAATTTATTCTTCCTCCTCATCAATTAGGCTACAGCTGTGGCTTTGGTGCTGGTCAATTCCCCAAGTTTTCTGATGAGGTTTATTGGCTTGACTGTGCAGAGGAAAAAGAAAAGAACAGATTTATGTTACCTACTGCAGAAACAGTTTTAGTTAATATGTATTCTAATGAAATTATTGATGAAGCAAAGCTTCCAATGAAGTTTTTTGCTTACACTCCTTGTTATAGAAAGGAGGCTGGCTCTTACCGTGCAGAAGAACGTGGCATGATTAGAGGTCACCAATTCAACAAGGTAGAAATGGTTCAATACGCTCATCCTGAAAAGAGTGCAGAAGCGTTTGAGGAGTTACTAAACAAGGCGGCAAGCCTTATGGAGAAGCTAGGACTTCACTTTAGAGTTTCTAAGCTCGCTGCGGGGGACGTTTCTGCGTCTATGTGCAGAACATACGATATTGAAGTTTGGATTCCATCAATGGGTATTTATAAAGAAGTTAGCTCGGTTTCTAATGCTGGGGATTATCAAGCAAGAAGAAACAATACTAAGTTCCGTGATTCTAAAACGGGCAAGCCTCAATATTTGCACACCTTAAACGGTTCAGGATTAGCAACTTCTAGAGTATTTCCAGCGCTTATTGAACAATATCAAAATGCAGACGGTTCTATAACCGTTCCAGAGGTATTAGTTCCATTTATGGGTGGTCAAAAGGTCATTAAATTATAATACCGTATCGCAAATTTTAATACAAACATATAAACTCGACTATAAAGAGTCGGGTTTTTTGTTTTTTTATTGAAAAATATTCAACTTTATGGTATAATAAATAAAATGATAATTAGGTAGATAAATTTTATGGAGGAAAGATGAAAAAGTTAATTACTGTATTGCTTGCCATTATAATGTTGTGTGGCAGTTTGCTTATTGCTTGTGATGAGCCTGGAAATGAGGGAGGGCCACAAGGACCACAAGAGCCACAAGGTCCACACACAGTAACCTTTATCTACCAAGATGGCCGTGAAAACGTAGTTCAAGAGGTTGAACACAAACAAAAGGCTACTCGTCCAGAAAGTCCATCAAAAGAAGGGTATCTATTCGGAGGTTGGGTTTATAATAATGGTGAAGAGATTGAGGAGTGGGTGTTTGAAGAAGACCTTGTGAAAAGCGACGTTACGCTGGTTGCCAATTGGGAATATGCCACAAAAGAACTTCCTGTAATAAACATAAATACAAATGGAGCAGAAATCAATTCAAAAATAGATTATACCAGTATGACGTTTTCGCTTGAAAACTGTCAAGGCGAGCTTAGCGAGGTTACAGGTGGTATTAGATTAAGGGGCAACACTACGCTTAACTTTGACAAAAAGCCGTATAGAATTAAGTTTGACAAAAAGCAATCTTTATTCGGTTTACCTAAAGCTAAAAGCTGGGTGCTACTTGCAGATTATCTAGACTCAACGGGTTTATATAATTATTCTGCTATGTCTATAGCAAAAAAGATGCCGGGCTTAGCATTTACCACTACGCCCACAAAGGTAAACGTTTATCTAAACGGTGAGTTCAAAGGTATATATACACTTTGTGAACAAATCCAGGAAAATGAGGGTAGAATGGATATAGAAATGGAAGAGATTACTGAGGACATGACGGACTTAGAGGACTTTAATTTCTTTATTAGTTTAGATTCAAAAGCTAAAACCGACTCTGATGCAGTTGAAAACGAAACCTATTTTATTGTTGAGAATGAAAGGGAAGAGGCATTTTGGTATTGCTTTGAGCTAAAGTATCCTGAAAAAGATGATTTTTGTTCTGAAGCACAGTTTAGAAGTTTCTTTAGCCAATTAAAAGAATACGTTATAGATATACTTGATGATTTTAAGGAAAAGAAAGTAAAGAACATCTTAAACAAGGTTAACGTTAATTCGCTAGTGGATTACTTAATAGTCGACCAGATTATGGGAGAAAGAGACCACGCTTTGTGTTCATTTAATATGTATTACACAAACACAAGTAGTCCTGAAGAAAACGGCAAGCTTAATTTTGGTCCTATATGGGATTACGACAGATGTTTGCTTGTTAGAAATTCAGAAGAGCCAAACCAAGCTTACGAAAACTATTATGGAAAGGATATGGTTTGGGTGTCAAAAAATCCATTCTACAATCCGTTCTATAGCACGCCCCAGCTTCTTTCAATAGTAAAAGAAAGATATAACAAATATGGCGCACCAGCTGTAGCGTGGTATCTAACTCAAGTAGATAGCGTAATAAATTCAGTAAAAGAATCAACTGAGTTAAATAGAAAGCTTTGGTATTCTCAATACGACCAAGAAATAGTTGCTAAAAACAACGCATTCCTAAAGTCGTTTTTAATTGATAGAAAAAGAATACTCGATAGGGACTGGGCGTTAGATTCTTAAACCGTTACTTGAAATTTAATACAAAAAAGGACTGTAATTTACAGTCCTTTTAATTTTTTGTTGAGATTTTAATAACGGTTTTTGTGTCGGTTGTGACCTTTGAAAGCTCAGAAACAGCAACGCCAGCGATTGCGTATACTGTATTGCCGTCAGCTAACAGCACAAGGTCGTCACGCTTTCGCTTGGGGATTTTTTTGTCGGTTAAATAATCGCAAAGCTTTTTCGTGCCACCGCCAAACTTGGTAAACATATCGCCATCTAATTTAGTTCTAACAACGGTGGTGGAGGGCAGTTTGTCGGCATCAAGGTAAAGTCCTTTAGTTAAATCACCGTCAAAATTATCTATAAATTCAAAAGTCGAATTTAGAAAGGCTGTTATCGGCTTCTCTAGTTTTTTCGGCTCGATTGTTTGCTGATTATTTTTTGCAAATACTATATATTCGTATTCTCTAAAAGCTTCTATTCCGTCTTTAAGATTAAACTTTGCCCCATTTTGTTTGTCTTTTAGCGAATATGCAATGTCAATATGCTTTTTTTCGTAGTCAAATCCATTGCCTAACTCTTTTAGAATATTAACAACGGCACGTTTGAATAGCACAGGCTCAATGTCTGCTTTAAGCTTATAGGCTGAAGCTTCTTTAATAATATAGCTTTTGGCAAGTCTTTCCAAAAACTCATTTTCCTCTTTTGCCGTTGTAGAAAATCGTGCAATGCTTTTTTCAGCCTCAGGGAAAGCTTTTTTTATTACTGGCAGAACATTAAGTCGAATATAATTTCTTGAATAGTCGTCGTCAAAATTAGTTTGGTCGGTGCAGAAAGGTATGCTATTTTTAACTACGTATTCGTTTATTTCATCCTTAGTTGTCTTAGATAAGGGGCGAATAATCTTGTTTTCAAAATCATTTATTCCACAAACACCTCTTAATCCTGTTCCACGAAAAAGATTAAACAAAACCGATTCAGCAGTATCTCGCTCGTGATGAGCAGTTAAAACCACGTCAGTTTTTCCTGTGTTAATAGCGTCAAAAAAACACTCGTATCTAAGCATGCGAGCAGACTGCTCGATTGAAAGCTTTTCTTCCGTAGCTTTTTTTATAGCATCTACTGAATAGCTAAGAAGCTCAATCCCCATTTGTTCACAGTAATCTTTAACAAACAACGAGTCTGATAAGGACTGAAGGCCACGAATACCGTGTTCTACGTTTAGTGCAACAACCTTTTTGTCTTTAAGGTTATTAATGGCATAAAAAAATAGAGCCATTGAGTCGCTTCCACCTGAAAGGGCAACGGCAACGGTTTTAGCACTATTGGGAATTGAAGAAAAATCAACTTTCATACAAAATATTTTAGCAAATAAAGAATAATATATCAAGTCTTTGAATAAAATTATTAAATGTAAGAGAGGAAAAGTTAAAATTAAAAAAGAAAGTAATTTTAGTTGACAAAAAAAACAATATGTTATAATATAGATAAGCAAAATATCGCGGGGTGGAGCAGCTTGGTAGCTCGTCGGGCTCATAACCCGAAGGTCGTGAGGTTCAAATCCCACTCCCGCAACCAAAACACGAAAAACAGCCTAAAAAAGGGCTGTTTTTTGCATTTTAAATGAAAAATAAAAGACTTTTTGTCCCCAATTTTGCCAAAAGTGTCAGAATTTAGTGTCAAAATTGGTTAATTTTAGTGTCAAAAAACGCTGTTTCAATAGTCAAATTTAGCCATTTCTTCAATCAAGAAGTCTTCTGACAAGCTTGTGTAGGTGTTTCCCAACGCTCCCAAAGAATGTCCCATAAAATAATTTATGGCGTGCATTGATATTTGGCACTCTTTGCATCTGGAATAAAAAGTCGTTCTCAAATCATAGAGTTTATGGTTCGGCAAGATTTTTCTAACAGTTTCCCTTAATATTTTATAATTTGGTATTATTAACCCATTGGCAATGTATGGCTTCAACATCTTGCTAATGGGTATTTTTTTATATTCTAATTTTCTATTTTTTCTTTTTGAATTTATCGCAACAATAAAATTCCCTTCAATTTTAGCCGTGTAGAGTTCGTTAGGTCTTAACCCGGTATAAAGCGCAAGCATAAAAGCACTTATGTAGCGATTGTCTTTTAGTGCGTTCTTAAACAACCTTTCTTCTTCTAATGTTAGAGCAACACCATGTTTCTTTTCGTGTTTTACATAGAAAATGATGTCAAGAGGGTTGTTTTTTATTATATTGTGCTTAATTGCCGTCTTAAAGATTACCGACAAAAGAGAATATATTTCGTCTGCGGTTTTACCTTTTCCTTCGCCGGAAATTTTGTCAATTAACTCCTTGCATTGCATAGGAGTTATTTTTTTGATGGGCGTTTCCTTAAACCAAGGCAACAAATAGTTCTTATATCTATTCGTGTCGTTCTTATAGGTTTTAGTAGAAACTTTTGGCTTTCTAAAATTCTCAAAATAATATACGGCAAACGCATTAAAGGTAGTTGGAACGCTATTGCTAACACTCTCTTTTTTCAGCGTAGCACCATTTTTTAATTGGGTTTTAACCTTGTTTGCGACTTCTTCTTTACTCCTCCCATAAAAATATTTTTTTACCCCGTCAATAACGATATATCCTTGGAATCTACCGTCTGCACGAGGTTTGGAATTAATTGAAATCCCGGGTATATTAAACATTTCGTCGTTCTCCTTTTGAGTGGACGAAACACCGTTATTCTTGTTGAGCTCTGCGCCTTCGGGAACAAGCTTCCCATCCACGCAGACCACACGAAACAATTGTCTTCTTTTATACCGTTCTTCTGTAAGTAAGGCAATCGCCATCGTTATATCTTCATTTAAATTCTTTAAAAACTCCAAAACATCCAAAAACTCTTTTTTTCCATTTGAACTCCTTAATTTAATAGTTGCTTATCCAACAATTTTCCCCTTATTTTGCTTAAATATTCAATTTCTTTGTCGCTTGACGGCGTATATTCGTAAGAATTTAAAACTTCCTTTGCAAAAGCGTCGTCTTTTTCTTTTATAGCCTTTTTTATAACAAGTATGGCTAATGGTGTAGGGTTTACATAATCAACCGTTGGAAAGGTGTTTTTTAGGCTCTTACAAAATGAGAGAAACTTTATAAACTTATCTTTTAACTCTAAATATAGTGTGGGGTAGGCTTTTTGATTGTAAATATAAAAACTAATCAAAGACTGAAAAACATCGTGCTTATATCTTGCCAAAAAATTATCAGCATCCTTTTGTGTTGCGAATCTATAAGAACAGAAAGAAAGAACGGGTCTGTTGCTTACGGCGTATTCATACGCTGCGAGAGTATATCGTTCTTCTAATAAATCCGTTAGAGTTGACTGTCTTTTTAAGCATTCTTCAAACGCATCTATTTCTTTATATAAAAGTTTTACATCTATGTCTAATTCGTTTTTTATTTTCTTTTTGTCTCGCAACGCTTCTTTGCGATAAGAATTTAATGATTTAAGTTGCTCGTTAGCCCAATACCAATTAGTCCATCCATTACTTAAATTAGAAACATTATTGTATAAATCCATGTAGTCCATATATTATACCTTTTTTACCTTGTCAATGTTTTTCTCAACTAACTTTTCCACCATTTCCAACACATAGTCTTGCATTGGGGGAATTAAGCCCTTAAACGCCCCAAGAAGGCGACTTTCTTTTTCTGTTAAAGAAGTGTTCAATATATACCTTTTTTCACTTCTACCAAGAAGAAAGTCGATAGAAACGCCAAAAAATTCTGCATATTTCATTAATGTTTCGTGAGAAGGCTCTCTATCTCCCTTTTCATAGTGAGAGATTGATGCTCCAGAACATTGCAAATGTTTTCCTAATTCTATTATTGTTAATCCTTTTTCTTTTCTTAACTGTTTTAGTCGCTCCATAACGACACCCTCCTTTGTGTTCTTTTTACATAATAGCATAAAATCAAAAAAATTTTAACAAAATGTTGAAAAATAGTTGACAATTTAACAAAATGGATTTATAATAAAGAAAAATTCAACAGATTGTTAAAAAAGGAAGGGCATTATGTTAAATTACGAAAACGCAAACTACGGCGTGACGATTGTCACAATCGGCTATAATGGCGGTTTACATGTAGAGCACGAACAAATCTTCTACACGGAAGAGGAAGCAATCGAGTATGTAAACAAACGAGCCAAGGGTGGAAATTTTTATTCAAGCAAAATTCAAAAAACGACTTACGCTACTTATGAACCAACAATAGAAGATGTAAGGAGATAACCAATGAACAATATAGCATTTTATAACGGTGTAAAAATGACCGTTGAAGAAGCATCAAAAAGACACGATATACACGCAAAAATCAAGTTAGGCGTTGCACTAACAGAAAAAGAAAGAGCGTTTTATTTGTTGTTTATGGCAAGCGACCAAGATGCAAAAGAGTTTTTAAGAAAGGAGAAACAAAAATGAGTTTTAAGGAATTGCTGAAATCAAAAGACATGACAGCCGCCCGTCTTTCAAGGAAGATAGGCGTGACAAGATGGACTGTCTGCAACTGGGTTAACGGTAGAAACGCCCCGCAGAATGTTCTGATTATTGGCAAGATTGCCAAGGCGTTGGAGACGGATTTTGAAACGATACTCAACTGCTTTAAAAAAGCAGAAAACAAATAAAACAAAGGAGGATAAAACAATGGACTTAAAGCATTACGAAAACAATCTTGTTGAAGCAAGACTCACTTGCGAGCTTGTGAAAGAAGGGGCAGAAGTAGTCATTATGAGAATGTGTCAAGCTGGAAACATAGACGCTGACCGAATTGCTCAAATTGGCAACACCATCACAAAAGCAAGTAGCATGGTTGATTATCACGAAAAAGAGCTTGAAATAGCAAAAAATCCATGTAAGGAAGTGAAATGAAATGTTGGAAACAATTAGTTTAGTTCACAACTCGCCCGAATGGTTGGCTTTTAGAAGAACGGGAATCGGTGGTTCTGACGCCGCCGCTATCCTTGGTAAAAGCCATTTCAAAACAAATGTTGATATTTGGGAAGAGAAGGTCGGATTAAAGCAAGCCGAAGACATAAGCAAAAAAGAATATGTCGTTTATGGCAAAAAGGCAGAAGACTCGCTTGTGAAACTATTTGAAATTGACTTTCCACAATACAAGGTAAAAATCAACAAAAGAATAGTTTACAAAAGAGACTTTATGTTCGCATCTCTTGATGGCGAACTAACAGACAAAAAAACGAAGGCGGAAGGGTTTTTGGAAACCAAAACAAACGAACTATTTAACAACTACGATTTTAAGAATTGGGACGGGCAAATACCAGAACACTACTACATTCAAGTTCTACATTATTTTATCGTCACCGGGCGAGACTTCGCCGTTGTCAAAGTTCGCATAAGGCACAAGGACAAGTATGGCGAAGCAATGGCAACAGAAAAACACTTCACTTATCACCGAAAAGACATCCTTGCAGACCTTAAATTCCTATACATAAAGGAATACGAGTTCTGGCACAAATATGTGCTTCCAAAGAAACGCCCACCGTTAATATTACCAAGTTTTACAAAAAATTAATTTAAGGAGATAAAAGAAAAATGGCAAACAACGAACTAACGCTGGTTTTAGAAACCGAAATTGAAAAACTTACACCAAAACTAATCGCTTTCAACAACAAAGAGTTGATGGAAAGTGTAGTGGCGACCTTGCAAAACTATGAAGGTATAACCTACACGGACGAGCAAATTGGCGAAGCAAAGAAAGATAGGGCAAGATTAAACGCTTTTTCGCTTGCTCTTAACAAAGAGAGAATTCGCATTCAAAAAATCTATATGACACCTTGCGACCTTTTCAAAAAGCAAGTTGACGAAGTAATCAACAAGGTCACGGAAACTTGCGGGAAGATAGACGCCCAAATTAAAGGGGCAGAAGAAAGGATTAGAGAAGAAAAATATCACGCAATAAGAGAGTATTTTGACGGCGTAATTGGAGAGTTTAAGAACTTCATACCTTTTGACAAGGTATTGCAAAACGAGTGGCTAAACAAGAACACAAGCATGAAATCCATTAAGGAAGATATTGATGCCCTTGTTTCAAAAACTAAAGAAGCAATGACAACCATAGACGCCTTTGAAGAAACAGAGCGTGACTATATTAGAAGTTTCTATTTTAAGAGCCTTGATTTTGGTTCTGCGATGGCGGAATATCAACGCCTTAAAAGGCAAAGAGAAGACGCTATTCGCTTCAAACGAGAACAAGAAGAAAGGGAAAGGCTTGAAGCAGAACGCAAAGAAGCGTTAAAGCCGACAGAAAGCCCTAAAATTGCCCCTACAAGCCAAGAAACGCCAAAGGTTGAGAAAATGGTCGTTAAATTCGGTGTTGAAGGCACGGTGGAAGAGATTAAGGCTCTCAAAAAGTTTTTAACCAATAACAATATAAAATATTTTGCTGTTTAAGGAGGATAAAACAATGGCAAACAAAAACGGTATAGCAACAACCACACAACAAAGAAGCATCGCAAACTCTAAACCAACATTTTCAATGTTTATGGATAGGGACGATGTTAAGAACCTTGTGCAAAGCGCAGTTGGTAAGAACTCTCAAAGGTTCGCTGCAAGCATTATTTCTGCGGTAAGCACAAACCCAGCATTGCAAGAATGTAGACAATCTTCTATATTGTCGGCGGCACTCTTGGGCGAATCGTTAAACCTTTCGCCTTCGCCACAATTAGGGCAATACTATCTTGTTCCTTTTAAGGACAAAGAAAGGGGAACGGTGGCGCAATTTATTCTTGGCTATAAAGGATATATTCAACTCGCAATTAGAAGTGGTCAATACAAAAAATTAAATGTTCTTGCCATCAAAAAAGGCGAAATGATTAGGTATGACGCTCTAAACGAAGAGATGTTTGTAAACCTAATCCAAGACGAAGAGGTTAGAGAGAACACCGAAACCGTTGGTTATTATGCAATGTTTGAATATGTCAACGGGTTTAGAAAATCTATTTATTGGAGCAAGTCAAAGATGGAAAATCACGCCATCAAATACTCCAAGGGATATCAAGCTAAAAAAGGATATACCTTCTGGGAAAAGGACTTTGATAGCATGGCAATGAAAACAATGCTCCGTCAATTAATTAGTAAGTGGGGAATTATGTCAATAGACATGCAAACAGCCTTCTTTGCAGACAATGGCATAATCAAAGAAAACGGCGAACCAGAGTTTGTTGACACAATGGAATTTGACGAAGATGGCGTTGTAAAAACACCGGTTGAAAGTGTTGAAGAGAACGCTCAAATAGACTCTACCGATATAGAAACAACTCCCCCAGAAAGCGAAGATTTTGATTTCTTCAATTCGCAAGGAACTAACTAATGAAAAAGAATAAACAAGTTGCTCCACAAACGCCTATAAAATGTTGTCTTTGTGGGGCAACAAACAAAACCCTTTACAAGGGCGAAGCAGAAGGCGAAACAATGTATATTTGTAAATCTTGCTACATCCTTGTTCAAAAGGCAAAAGGGAAAGTCTTACAAAGACAAAACGAAAAGGAAACCAAACCAAATGATTAAAGACGAAAACTATTACACAATCCACGGGTGGATGCGCAATAGACTTGGATTAAAAGGCAATGAATTGACTATTTATGCGATTCTATATGGTTTCACGCAAGACGGGATAACTGAATTTAGTGGAAGCGTTGCTTATTTGACAGAATTTATCGGAGTAAGCAAAGACACGGTTTCGAGAATTCTTGATAAATTAGAAGGTTATGGATACATAGAAAAGAACGACAAAAACTTTTCAACTGGCAAACCAAATGGTTATAAGTGCGTTCCAATAGATAAAGTAAGGGGGGTATACAAAATGCCAACCCCCGTGTCGCAAATTGCCAACCCCCGTGTCGCAAATTGCATAGGGGGGGTGGGCAAAATGCCTACCGATAATGAATCTAATATTTATATTAATAAAGAATTAGATATAGAAGTAAGTAAGAAAGAAAGTAAGAATTTAAATATAAATAAAAACTTACAATCTTACGACGAGCTTCTTGACGATTTTGGTGTTTTTGGGGAATATCGAGAAGCCATGTTTAGATTTATTGGACACCTTAAGGTTAATCACGATGTTGTGATGTTCAACAATAGGCTTCAAGATTTGGTTGTCAAACTTGATATGCGTTATAGCAAGGATTACGAAAAGGCAAGTGCGTTGGACGATGCAATTGCTCACAACTATAAATTCTTGGAGTGTGAAACGGCATGAAGAACTTTTTTGTGATAGACCAGCAACTTCCTTCTTTGAATGAGTATGTAAACAAATGCAGAACACACAGCATTAAAGGTGCGCAATTTAAAGAAGAAGTTGAGCAACAAATCTGGCTTTATATTTTAAGAGCGTTATCAACCAAAACATTAAGGCGAGTTTGCAATTACCCGGTGGAAATCAATATTGAATGGCACGAAAAAGATTATAAGCGAGATGTTGACAATATAAAATCCGCCGCCAAGTTTATTTTAGACACTATGGTTAAAACAAAAATTATCAAGGACGACGGGAGAAAATATGTCTCCCAAGTCTACGATTTAGTTGTAGACGACACCAAAACAAAAGTCGTTGTTGAGATTTTAGAAAAGGAGAACTCATGAATAGATGGACAAAAAGTGAAGTTCTTATTTTGAAAAGTAAATTTGAAAACACAACAAAAAACGAACTATTAAAAATTTTTCAAGGTAGAACTTATGGCTCTATTTACAAGAAAGCGTATAGTTTGGGGTTAAACCCAAGTAAATCAATTCAATTTCTTAATCGCTCACAAAGTAGGGTTCGTGTTCATAAACAAGTAAAAACGAATTACAAAGGCTATGTTTTAGTTTATAGACCAGAACACGAAAGAGCCGATTGTTTAGGGTGGGTTTTTGAGCACATAGTTGTTTGGGAAGATTTTAACAAAACAAAAGTTCCAAAAAATTGTGTTATCCATCATATAAACGAAATTAAGAACGACAACAGAATTGAAAATCTTATGCTTATGACAAGAGAAGAGCACACCATCTATCACAACACAAGGAGAAAAACATGAATAAAGTAATTTTAATAGGAAATTTAACTCGTGACCCGGAGTTAAGCGAAACACCAAGCGGTGTTGCTGTTTGTAAATTTTCACTTGCGGTTTCAAGAGACTATACCAACGCAGAAGGAAATAGAGACACGGACTTTTTCAATATTACCGTTTGGCGTGGTAGAGCCGAGAACTGTGGCAAGTATTTGAAGAAAGGCAACAAGGTTGCAATTGTCGGAAGCCTTCAAACCCGTTCTTATGAAGACAAGGACGGAATTAAAAGAAATGTGACCGATATTATTGCGAGCGAAGTTGAGTTTTTAACACCTAAACAATCCGGTCAAGAAGAAGAGTCGGTTGTTTCAGTGACAAGGCAACGCCCACAACTTGAAGCAATAGACGATAACCAATTACCATTTTAATGGAAAGGAGCGAATAAAATGTTTGAAAAAGTAAATCCAAGTCATCCAGACAAAATAGCCGATAGAATTGCCGGTGCAATAGTAGACCTTGCATATAAAAAGGAACAAAACCCAAAAGTAGCGGTTGAAGTTCTTATCGGCCATGGCGTTTGCCATGTAATAGCAGAAACATCGGTCCACTTTGAAATTGCCGAAATCAAGGCGATAATTTGGCGTATAGCGGGCAAAGTTAAGGTTGACTATAAAGAACACAAGCAAGACGAACACTTGGCACAAAACCAAAAAGAAAAGGTTAGGTGTGGCGATAACGGTATATTCAAGGGAATGCCTACGACAGAAGAACAAAAAAGACTTTCAAGCGTGGCACGAAAAATCTATGATTTGTTCCCTTACGACGGAAAATACATCCTTAACAAAGGCAAAATGACAATTTGCCAAAGTAGGGCGAAAAGCAAAGTGTTGGCTGCGATATACCCAAAGGCATTCATTAACCCACTTGGAGAGTGGACCGGGGGAATAAATGTTGATACCGGTGCCACAAATAGGAAACTTGGCTCGGACATGGGCGACGCTGTGACCGGTGGTGGACTCCACGGCAAAGACCTTTCAAAGGCAGATGTAAGTGTTAATATTTATGCGCATCTTAAAGCGCAAAAGACCGGGTGCGAAGTTAAACTTTGTTGCGCCATTGGAGACGAGACTATTGACAACAAATCCTATAACGAGATTGTTGCTATCGCAAAGGACTACATAAACCAACTTGGGGGATTTGAAAAGCTCGCCGAGTGGGGTTTAATATGAAGCCCATTAGAAAATACTTTATAACTTTTCGTGACGGAGAAAACTTTGGTAAATTCGTTATCGTGTATGCGCCCAACGAAGACGATGCGTTTAGGATGGCGTGCAACGAGTTCGGGGCAAGCTATGTTTCAAATGTTTATACGGAATTTAATTGGCAAAGAAAATATACAAAGCATTTGACTTTCCTTAAAGAACTAAACAACGAAGATTATCAAAAGTATATACAACGGCGAAGTTATAAAAGCAGTTAGTATGAAAAACCAAATAATTTTGCAAATGGTTCTGGACCTTTTAACCAATAGCATTCTTCAAGCAAAGTTTTTTTCTAAAAAATACGGCATTTGCACAAGAACGGTTTATAGGTATTTGCAAGAAATAGAACTTATTATCCCGCTAACCGTCACGGGGGGGGGGTAAAAGGTGGATTTAGAATTTTACCAGAATATAAAAAAGAAATTAAAAAACTTATAAAGGAATAAAACACATGGATATCAAGGTAAAAGAAGAGATTTTAAAACATCTTAACATAATTCAAAATTTAATAAACGAAGCACCCGTCACTAAAAGCGACGAACCAGATACAAGGCAACCAAGAGAAATTGCCCTAAAAGACATGCCGCAAGGCTCCGTGTTTGTGTTTAAAGACAAAGAGTTTATAAAGCTCGGAGAAGAACAAGGTGGAGTTCTTTGCATAACAAGAAACCTCTGGGGAAAAGAACAAGAATTTGGCGAAGATGCAAACTATAAAACATCAAAGATTAAGGATTTGCTTGAAAAAGAGTTCTGGGACAACAAAGAAGATAAGGCGATTCTAAACTACACAATGGACTTAACTTCAAACAATGGCGACGATGTTCTTGGAAGCTACACTTCAAACATTGGCTTGCTTACTTGCGACCTTGTTAGAAAATATTACAAAATTATTCCAAGATACAAAGATTGGTGGTGGACTTGCACGCCTTGGGGTTATTCCACTTATGCCGGTCATGTTTACATTGTCAATCCTTCGGGTGTATTGAACTACTACCGTGCTATCAACTACATCGGCGTCGTTCCCGCTTGCATACTTGACGGGCAAACACTAATCAGTTGCGATAGCAACTGCAAATAAAGGTGTCTAACAATGAACGAATTTAGTTTGTTTGACCTTCTCCCTAACGCAGAAGAGTTTAAGCCTAAAAAGGCAACCGACTGGAAATGGACGATGGCTAACGATTATCCACCTAAAAATGGGTTAAAAGTTTTCAGTTGTTTTGCTTGCGGGGGGGGGTCAACTATGGGCTACAAATTAGCCGGGTGCGATGTAATAGGGTGTTGCGAAATAGACAAGCGCATGAACGATGTTTATATCGCAAACCACCACCCAAAACTTAACTTTCTTATGGATATAAGAGAGTTTAACAAGCAAAAGGATTTACCGGAAGAACTATTTGAACTTGATATTTTAGATAGTTCTCCACCATGCAGCACTTTCTCAATGGCTGGTTCCAGAGAAGAAGCGTGGGGAGTTGAAAAGAAATTTAGGGAAGGGCAAACGGCTCAAACGCTTGACGACTTGCTGTTCGTTTCACTTGAAACGGTAAACAAATTAAAACCCAAAGTTTTTATTATGGAGAATGTGGAAGGTTTAATCCTTGGCAACGCTTGGAAGTATGTTCGTAAAATCTACGAGACTTGCAATAAGATAGGGTATAAAGTCAATCACTATTTGCTAAAAGGCGAGAAGATGGGAATTCCACAATCAAGGCATAGAGTTGTCTTCGTGGGTGTTCGCAATGATATAGATTTCAACTTTGATAAGGTAGATATGACCTTCAATTATGAGCCTATACCTTACGGGACCTATAAAACCAAGGAAGAGAAAATTGCAAAAGGCAAGATGCACGATGCAATTATTCAAGCAAAGCCAAACGAGAGTGTTGACGAAGTTATGTTTAGGGTTTACGGCAACCATAGTGGCATAACGCACCGAATTGTTCGTGAAGACGAAGTTTACCCAACACAAACGGCTGGGCATGGCGATATTTGGACCGTTAGTGGAAACCATCCAAGCGACATGGATGTATTACATAGCCAGACCTTCCCAGAAGATTACGACTTTGGAAGAGAAAAAAGCGAATACATTTGTGGCATGAGCGTTCCCCCGGTAATGATAAAAAGGCTAATGGACAAGTTGATAGAAAGTGGCTTGTTTGATTACAAATTAAAAAATTCTAATTAGGAGAAAACAAATGAAATCAGTTTTAATTAGTATTCAGCCCAAATGGGTTAATAAGATAGTAAGTGGCGAAAAGACATTAGAAGTTAGAAAGACAAGACCAAAGTTAGAAACGCCGTTTAAGTGTTATATATATGAAACGACGGCGAAATATAAAACAAGACTGTTGGGGCTAAATTGCACTTGTCAAGGTAAGGGCAAAGTGATGGGCGAGTTTGTTTGCGATAGTATTGAAATGGTAAATGCAAAATGTAGCGATTATGGTATTGACTTATTCTATCACGATTGTATGGCGCAAGGTTGTCTAACCGAAAGAGAGATTGAAAAATATTTTAATATCCCCGAAGATAAAGATTTAAGAGCAATGAAAGGTAATGGCTACGCTTGGCACATATCGGACCTAAAAATTTACGACAAACCGAAAGATTTAAGCGAGTTTTATATTTACGATGGAGAGAAGCGAAGGCCGTCAATAGATTGCGAACACAAGAAACCGGGTTATTCTCACGACTGGTGCTTGCAAATGGATGGACGCTTCTGCAACCAATGTTTGTGCGACAAAAAGCGTTTAACAAGACCACCACAAAGTTGGTGCTATGTGGGAGGTGGAGATTAGTTATGCGAGAAATTTTATTTAGAGGAAAGACTGAACAAGGCAAGTGGCTTTATGGTTATCTTGTAAAAGGGAATTATAATACGGGTTTTGGGATAATAGAAGACCACATTGACACGGGGATGCAATATGTAAAAGAAGAAACCGTGGGGCAATTTACGGGGTTAATGGACAAGAACGGCAAAAAGATTTTTGAAGGCGATATTTTAGAAGATATTTTGTGTGGGGACAAAGAAAGATATGCCGTTATTTTTGACGATTATTGTCGTTATGTATTAACTAATAACGGCACAAAAAATTATCTTTTGGCACGAAACAACAAAGATATTGAAGTAATCGGCAATATTTTTGATAACGCTGAACTTTTAGGAGAATAATATGGAAAGCGAAAAAGTGAAAGAGATTAAGAAAGCTTTGGAGTGTTGTAAGCAAAACGAAATTGAAAATACTTGCGAGTATTGTGGTAATTGTCCTGCAAGTAATTGGGATTATGAAACGGAGTGCAATGAAAGGTTGAAAGAGAAACTAAAAGCAAGACATGAGGTTAATAGGCTTCTACTAATGCCGGTAAGAGATGTCGTTTTATCTACGATAGAAGGTTTGTTTGAAGATGTTGACAAAACCTTAAAGGAGCTTATCAATGAGTAAAACATGTAAAAATAGAATTATTGTCTTGTCGTTGATTACATTCGCAATAGTTTGCATCTTTTTAATAGTTAAATTAGATATCAAAAAATATGACGAGGTATGCTCAAACCCACCTCATGAATTTTGGATAGAAGAAGATTTAGAAATGGTGTTTTTAACCACGCAAGTGAATGTTCTTGAAATTGACAATCAAGGCGACGGACTTTTAATTGTAAAGGTTAAATTATATGACGAAGGGGCATATCGCACATACCGTTGCTTATACAAGGTTAAACGAAGGTGGATAGGAGACTTTGTTTGGGAATTTGAGAGGTATGTATAATGAGCAAGGTTGAGACACTAATTTGCGACAAGTGTGGGAAAGAATTGACGGCCATAAACAATTCGCAAATATCACAAATAAGCGCAAGAATTGATTTATACGCCGTCGGGAAAAATAGGACGGCACCAAGTCAGCGCATAGACCTTTGCGAAGACTGCTATCAAGAATTTATAAACTTTTTAGAAAGGTCAAATTGATATTATGATATCACTTTTAATAAGGAGAAAAAAGACATGAACGAAGGAATTAAACCTTGCCCATCGTGTGGCAAGACAAAAATTAGAATAGAAGCAGTGACCGTTATGGAAGATATACTTCAAAACACTAACCATTACCACATAGAGTTTTGTTGTCAAGACTGTGGTCTGGTAAAACCAGTGTCCGTGAGTGCAGACACTTACAGCGAAGCTGTTGAAGAAGCTTTGAAACTGTGGAACAAGGAGGCAAGCATAGGTGGATAAAGAATTAAAATGCCCAAAGTGTGGTTCGACTGGAACTCTTGTTTATCAAAACATACAACAATGCGCTTACCAACACAAGGTTCTTAAGAACGGCAAGATAAGCAAAAGAAAAAAGTTTGTCTACATAGGTCCAGAAGAATGGGGCATGCTTGTTTGCGAGAACTGTGGGGAATCTTGGACTAACACAGACCCCGATGGGTTCAATATTGATGGCGAAGAAAACATATTTTTTGAAGATATAGACGAAGACGATTAATTTTAACAAAAGGAGAAAAGCATGAGTAAATATCAAAAATTAAAAGATAATTTAGACATTTTAGAACAGCATAACGAAACACATAGACCGGTGTTTCACATAACTAATGGACAAACCCACGAGAACGACCTTATTAGAGAGCTCATTGCAGATTGTCGCAATCTTTTAAATAAATTTGAAAACGGAAAGGCTTTTGAATTGCCTTGTTTACCAAACGAGAAAGTTTACAAGTTGGAGTTTAACACAAGTGCTTGTAAGAAGTGTGAACATTTTCACCCCCAATATTATTGGGATGACGATGACTATTGCATGAAAGATAGCGATTTAACAATATATCCAGAAGTAGGCGACAAAAAAGAAAGAATATGTAGCAAACACTTTGTTGAGATTATAGAAACAACATTTGACTTACAACAAATTCTTTGCAACTTTAATAAATTTGGTAAAGTTGTTTTTGCCACCAAAGCCGAAGCCAAAACAATGCTTAAAAAGTTGAAAGGAGGTAAAGAGGGTTGAAAGCAAAATTTACAATAAGTTATCATTATCAACATTACCACACGGGCAACATAAACGAAAAATTAACAAGAACCGCTATCGTTTATGCCGACAACTTGGACGAAGCAATATCGAAGGCTATCAAGTTAGACGATAATTATATCTGTATTGCTGACAATGGTGTTATCGCAGAAGAAATTAAGGAGAACGACAATGAAAAAGACTAAAATAGATTGGTGCGATTGCACTATAAACCCCGTTGTTGGTTGTAAAAATGGTTGCAAGTATTGTTATGCCGAAAAGATAAATGATAGGTTTAAGTTTATTCCTTGTTGGAGAAAACCACAATTTTTTGAAGATAGGTTAAAACAACTTAAAAGCAAAAAGCCAAAATCGGTATTTATAGATAGCATGAGTGATATTGGTTGGTGGGAAAATGAGTGGCTTGAAAAAACATTAGTGGCTATGAATAATAATTGCCAACACAAATATATTGCTTTAACAAAAATGGACTGCGAGGACTTATGTCGAAAAATTGTCAATGTGATAAACAAACATAAATTATTTGCTTTTCATTTATATTTAGGCAAGTCAATCACAACGCAAAAACAATGGGATGATTGCACTGACTATATGAGCCTTGACTTTTTGTCAATAGAGCCGTTGTTAGAGCCTATAAACTTATACGAAATCGGCCATTGTATAAAGCAAGTAATAATTGGCGCAGAAACGGGAACTCGAAAAAACAAAGTTATTCCTAAAAAAGAGTGGGTTGACAATATAGTTAAGCAATGCGATGCAAACGGAATTAAAGTGTTTATGAAAGAAAGTTTGCGTGAAATTATGGGTAAAGAATTTAGGCAAGACCAATTGCCATGGGAGATAAAGAAAGATGGTTGATAGGGTAGAACTAACGGAAAAGTTTTTGACCGATAAGCTCAAAAAATATTCAAAAGAAGCAATAATTAAGGCACTTTTTTCCATCAATGACTTTATAACGATTGACCGGCTATGCCACCAATTGGAATTACAACGATTAATAGAAAAAAGCAAGGCTGAAGAAGAGAGAATGGACAAAATCATTAAAGAAACAAAGGAAGCCATCAAAGAATACAACGAACTGGTTGCAAAGGTCAACAAGGTTGGAATTGCGGAAGTTCAAACGAAAGACATTAAACGAATGCATGAATTATTACAAATTATAAGGAGAACAAAATGAAAATTTACATAAGTGGTGCAATAACCAAAAACGAAAAAGCAGAAGCACAATTTGAAAGGGCCGAGAAGTGGCTAAAAGAAAACGGCCACCAACCGATTAACCCATTAAAGGTTGGTAAACCCCTAAACGAAATCCTTTCGCATGAAGAGTATATGAAACTCTCTTTCACGCTTATAGATATTGCTGACGGCGTGTATTTGCTTGATGGGTGGCAAGGAAGCGAAGGGGCAAAAGCCGAGCTTTCTTATGCGAAAGCAACCGGCAAAGCAATTAAGTTTGAAAACAAACAATGGAAATTCAAAAGAGCGTTAACGCCTTGTGGCGAATAAAAAACAAAGGAGCAATTATGAACAAAGTTTATTTACAAGGAAAATACATGGACGGGAAATTTTACACCAGAAGAACATCTGGAACGGTTGACGAAATCCCGGTGGAACAACCCATTGAACTCGTTGATGGGGGATTCTACAAATGCGAAGCTATACTCGTGACTAAAAATGTTAGCGTTGAGAACAAGCGATGCAAAAAGCACATGGTTAGAATACTAACTTCTCAAAAGCTTGCGCCACAAGAAATTGACGGCTACATAAACGAATTGGAAGTTGACGGGTTCTTGGTTCAAAAGTGCGAAGTAAGAACCACGCCGTTTGGTAGAACCATTATTGATTTTACAATTGCAATAAACAACGAAAGCGGGGTTTCTTATTATCCTTCGTGTATTGCGTGGGGTGGCGCAGCGCATTTCGTTTCTGCCCTTCGCATTGGGACTCATATAAAACTTAAAGGAAGATTCCAAAGCCGAGAATACTGCAAAATGGTTGGGGACAAGCCAGAAACAAAGACGGCTTATGAAATATGTTGTTCCAGAGTGGTTGCGCATAGCAAGGAGAACTATTATGGGAAAGAATAAGAAAAGATACAACCCTTTAAAAGAGTGCAAAAACTATGCTGTTCAATGTGGGATAGCAAACAACTGCAACAATTGTAAAAGCCGTGTGATGGGCGTTCTTTTTGACAAAAACACCAACACGAAGCGTGAAGGCGTGGTTCGTTGCAAGAAAGGGTTAGACATAAGAGACCACGCCCACAAGGGCGATTGCTTCGAGTGTAGGCAAGAAGGCACTTTGCAGTGTAAAAGAGATTAGTTTACACGCCGGGGAGAAAGACTACCCCAAATATTAAAGGACTCCATCTAAAATGGAAAAGAAAACCAAAATCGCATTGGAAACAATGTTTCGCAACTACAAGAAAAATAAAGAAACTTTAATTAAGCAAGAAGGGTTAAACGATTTAATATCAAGACAAGTGTCTGGAACGGACTATGGGAAGGTTCTTGTGCAATCTTCCCCCAAAAACAATCTTGAAGAAGGAATTATTAAGATTGTTGACGACATGGAGCGTGTGGCTCGTTGGGTTAAGGTTGTTGACTACACCCTTATAAAATACCGTGGAGAGCACAAAGACAAGCTAATAGAATGCTTATATTTTAAGTGTTTTAGCATTACTAAAACGGCACGAGTTTTACATATTGATAGACGGACCATTTTTAGATGGAAAGACGAAATTTTAATAAGCGCAGAAATGTTTGCAAAAGACTTACGAATTTTGAGATAAAAGGTGGTGACAAAAATTGACACTTTTTAGTCAAAATTATGTGGTATAATGATATCATTAAAAGAGCGTTCAAATCGCCCAAGGAGAAAAGCGACACTAATTGGAGAAAGTCGCAACTGGCGGCGGTTAAACAACAAAAAAGACACCGAGTTGTTTGCGGTGTTTTTTCTTTTACCCCCTTAAACGGCGGCGGCCCCATTAGGAGTCGCCACTACGAATATCATTATACACTACACTAAATGCGAGTGTATATTTATATAAAAATAATTAAAGGAAGATATTATGGCAGAGAAAAACAATCGTCCAGAACTTGTTTATATAAAAACATCGGACCTAAAACTTAATCCAAACAATCCAAGGAAAAACGACAAAGCCGTTCCGTCTGTCATGTTATCCATTCAAAAATACGGAATTAAACAAGCCTTTGTATGCAATACGGACTATGTTGTTTATTGTGGCAACACAAGACTAAAAGCAGCAAGGAAGCTTGGAATTAAAGAATTGCCTTGTATTGTGGCCGACGATTTAACGCCGGAAGAGATAAGGGAATACGCCATCATTGACAACAAGACATCGGAGATTGCAGAGTGGGACGACGAATTATTAAGCGCAGAGCTTGAAGAGTTGGAAGGCATAAAAGAGTTTGGAATTGATTTTGAACTTC
This sequence comes from Christensenellaceae bacterium, assembly GCA_045653205.1. Classification (GTDB taxonomy): domain Bacteria; phylum Bacillota; class Clostridia; order Christensenellales; family Borkfalkiaceae; genus UBA1259. Next base: position 41,320 of record JAZOLT010000007.1, read on the forward strand.
AAAAGGTTATGACACCGGAAGACGACACAAGCGTTATAGAAGACGAGCCACCAGATGTTGAAAAGGAAAACCCACCAATGGCACAACCGGGCGATATTTGGCTTTTAGGGGCTCATTCATTGATATGTGGAGATAGCACCCAAGAAGATACTTATAAGCGATTATTGGGCGGCGGGAAAGTCAACCTTCTAATAACAGACCCACCTTACAATGTGGACTATAAAGGAAAAACTAAAAAAGCTTTGAAGATGGAAAACGACAAACAGCAAGAAGAGCAGTTTGAAGAATTCTTGTTCAAGGCTTTTTCGTTATGCCACGACGCAATGCTTCCCGGTGCAGCCTTCTATGTTTGGTTTGCTTCAATATCTCACATCGCTTTTGAAAGGGCGTTGATTAGAGCAGAACTTCCCGTTAGAGAAGAATTGATTTGGGTTAAGAACTCGCTTGTTTTAGGTAGGCAAGATTATCAATGGAAGCACGAGCCTTGTCTTTATGGTTGGAAGGGTGGCGAAGCACATAAGTGGTATTCGGACCGTTCACAAACAACAACAATGGAATTCCCAAGACCGACAAGAAATGAAGAACACCCAACAATGAAGCCCGTCAAAATGTTTAATTACCAGATAAAAAACAACACTAAAAAAGGGGATATCGTTCTGGATGTTTTTGCCGGTTCTGGGACGACATTAATTGCTTGCGAACAAAACGAAAGAGTTTCTTACAATTGCGAAAAGGACCCGAGATATTGCGATGTTATCGTTAAAAGATATATTAACTTAAACGAGAATAATAAAAAGAAAGTATATCTAATTAGAGATAACAAGAAAATATCTTATAAAGAGTTATTAAATAAAAAATAGTTATAAGTGATAAATATTTATGAGTTATAACTGGAAAAGTCTAAAAAAAGAATTTATTACTAAAAGCAATGGTAATAAAAAATACACTCTTAAACAGTTCGCAGAAGAAAAAGGAATTAACTATAAGACTTTGCGAGAGAACGCAAAAGGTTGGGTAGAAGAAAGACGGACAATTCAAGGACAAAAAACCGACAAGATTATAGAAAAAACAATAGAACGGCAAATTGAAACGGAAGTTCAAATGAACATTCGTCATTACGGCATGGCAAACAAACTACTTTCAACGATGGACAAAACGCTGGATATAGAAAATATAATTAAGAGCCCCAAGTCATTAAACACACTTGCCAAGGCTCTTAAAACTTTGCAAGAAGTTCAGCGTGTAGCAACCGACGCAGACAAACAAAGTGGCTCAAGCGTTGGCATTATTGACGATTTTATAAAGGCGGTAATAGATACAGATGGAACAAGCAACGGCAATGACGAATCTAATAAAAAGGTATAGGAACAACCCGATTTTGTTTGTTCGGGAAGTGTGTAAGGCAGAACCGGAGATTGAGCAAATACAAATGCTTGACTCTGTTAATAAAAACAAAATGACGGCGGTTAAAAGTGGACACGGCATTGGAAAGACCACGACATTAGCGTGGACAATTTTATGGTTCATGTTTACAAGACCATTTCCAAAGATACCGTGCACGGCTCCTACGATGCACCAATTAAGAGATATCTTGTGGGCCGAAATATCAAAGTGGCTTTATCAAAGCCCAATTCTTCAACAGTTCTTTGAGTGGACCGTTGAAAGACTAACCTTAAGAACCCAAGAAGAAAAGTGGTTTGCCGTTGCAAGAACTGCAACAAAACCAGACGCAATGCAAGGCTTCCATAGTGAAAGCCTTTTATTTGTTGTTGACGAAGCTTCTGGTGTTGACAATAAAATCTTTGAACCTATCCTTGGTGCTTTAACCGGAGAAGAAACAAGGTTCATAATGGTTGGAAACCCAACCAAGACAGAAGGCTTCTTTTATGACGCTTTTACAAAGAACAGAAATATGTTTAATTGCATAACTCTAAACGCTGAAAACAGCAATAGAGTTTCAAAGGACTTCGTTTCTGCGATTATTGCTTTATACGGCAAAGACAGCGACCCTTATCGTGTGCGTGTTGCTGGGGAGTTTCCAAAATCTCAACCAGACACATTTATTTCGCTTGAGCTCATAGAAAGGGCAATCAACAATTATCGCTACAAAGAACACCCAAAAGACGAGAGGCTTGTCAATATTCACTTGGGTGTCGATGTCGCAAGGTTTGGCGACGACGAAAGCGTTATTTATCTAACGAAAGAATACGAAGGTGGGTTGTATCTCTCGGTTATACAAGAAGTTGTTTATAAAAACACCACGGTAGAATTAACGGGGAAAACAAAGGCTATTATAAGACAACTTAATGCGCAATACCCAAAACTCGTTGTTTATGTCAATGTCGACGGCGGCGGTGTGGGTGCGGGAGTTGTTGACGAACTTGAAAGCGACCACTCAAACTTAAACTACAAAGTAATAGAGCAAACCTTTGGTGGACAAGGTGGAACTCTTAATGAAGAACCCATCAAATATAGCAATAACACCGGCTTGTTGTGGGGAAATGTTCGCAGATTGCTTTTGGCTGAAAAGCTTTGGCTTGGCGAAGACAACACGCTTATAAAACAATTGTCCACAAGAAAATATAGTGTAGACGAAGACGGGAATATCAGACTTGAAAGAAAATCGGAAATGAAGAAGAGAAACGAAGAGTCGCCAGATAGAGCAGACTCGCTTTCGTTAAGCCTTGGAACAAACATTTCGCATTTTGCTGGTATGCTCGATTATTAAAAGGAGAAATTATGCTTTACAATTTAGACTGGTTAAAACCACAACAAAAGTTCCCACCATTGTCGGAGCTTTCAAGATTAAAAGGCTACAAAGACAATGCTAAACTTTTTGACGACGAACCTTCGCTTGTTCTTAAGCCATACCAAGATAGATTAACGGCAATAGTTAACGGATTGAAAGACACGGCAAGCCTTAATCAATCTTTTTACAATATCCCAAATTATTGGCAGTTATCAACCATAAAAACCGTTGACCTTATGATAGGCGACGAACCAACCGTCGTGTGCAAAGGCGCAGATAAGTTGATAAGCGAAGCCTTGCTCAATAGCGATTTCCACAACAAATTAAACGAACTTGTTATTGACAACGACTCTTTGGGCGAAGGACTTATTAGACCATTGATTGACTCGCAAGGCAAGAGAAACTTTATCGTGCAAAATCCGGGCTTGTGGTTTCCTATATGCAACCAAGAAAACACGAAGGAAGTTAAAACGGATGTTTTGGCGTGGACCGTTTGCATTTATCACGACGCAAACAATCCAGCAAAAAACAAATACGAACTTCATTGTAAAATTCAAGACCGTGGAAGCAACGAGGTTGAGTTTAGAAGATACGCCGTTCCAAAAGTTGAAGGCTATGTTGACTATGTTGACAAGGACACAACCGAACACTACGGCCCACAAACTTTCTTTGTTTTAGGAGCGTTGCTTGAAAGCACGACGGAAGTTGCGCCTTACACTCAACTCGTTATCCAAATACCGGGCGTGACAACTTCTCGTTCTCTACATGGCATTTCAAACTATGAGAGAATAACCGCCATTGTTGCAGAACTTGCTATTCGTGAAAGTTTAGCAAGTTTTATTTTAGACCAAAATTCAGCACCAAGACTTGCTGCACCAAATAGTGCGTTTGTGCAAAACAATGATGGAAGATGGGTGTTGAAAACGGGTGGCAGAAACTTTGTTGTTGCGCCTAACGAACAACCGCCTATTTACATAACATGGGACGGAAGCCTTACGGCAAACCAAAGTCGTATAGACGACCTTAAAAAAGAACTTTTTGCTTTATGTGAAGTTGGAACGGTAATGAGTCAAGAGGACATGAACTCTTCCCAAGGCTACGAAGCGTTAAATGTTAAACTAACAAACGCAAGACTAAAAGTTAGAAGAATGGCAAAGGCGTTCAAAACACCACTTAAACAATTAGTTGCTTTTCTTGTAGATAATAGCAAAGTGACAAGTTATGATATAAATATTATATTTAACGACAACCTTCCGGTTAGTGAATTCCAAAATATCACAACGGCCCAAGCAAAAAAGAACTTGGGCGTTTCGCTATTAAGCATTTTAATGGAATATTTTGGCTTAACACAAGAACAAGCAGAAGAAGAAATCCAGCGTGCGAGAGAAGAAAACGCTGCGGCGTTTATAGAACAATTTGGTGCTGTTAGAAACGGTGACTTTGGCAACAATCCACCGGGCGAACCAAAGGACGATGGCGACGCTAAAAAAGGGGGTAAGGAAGGCAACGGAGAAGGCGACGACAAAACCCCCGACGGAAAAGGAAAAGAGCCGACACACCCAAATTCTGGGGGCGAAAAGTAAAACAAAATGGTAAACGGCGATAGCAAAAAACTACAAGAACTAATTTCAATATTCAAAAGCGCAGAAGAGCGAGTTGAGAGCGTTTTGCTTGAAACCAATGCCGAGAGCGTGGAAGATTTGAAAATCAAGGTTGACAAGAAACTTGAAAGGGTTAATGTAGGACTTATTAAAGACTCTATTTCTTGGGCAAAAACGGACCTTCCAACAGCCTACAAAGAAGGAGAAAGAAAGATTGATGGTTCAATTAGCCGCCGCCTACACATAGACGAAACGGCCATTGAAAGTTCCTATATCTCATTAGCTCAAAATGTGCAGCACGCCACGGACCATGCAAAGAATGTTGTTAACCAAGCGATAAAAGAAGCGGAAAGCCTACATGGTTATGGCGCAACCGTTGGCAATGTAAAAGATGTGATTCAAGAAACCCTTGCAAGGGAAAACGGGTCAATGATAATCACATACAATAATGGCGCAAGAATGCCTTTGTCGGCTTATGCTCAAATGCTTGCGAGAACATCCAGAATTGAAACGGCAAACACCGGTTCTTTTGATAGGTGCAAGGAATTAGGGCTTGACCTTGTTAGATGCACGAAGGTCCCGGGTTGTTGTCCTTATTGCTTCAAGTATGAAGACAAGGTTTATAGTATATCTGGGCGAGACACAAGATTTCCTTCGTTATACGATACGGCCCTTCAAAATGGCTACAATATAATGCATCCAAATTGTAGGCACGAGTTTTTGCCTTTCGCAGCCGAACTTGAAAGACCAGAAGTTATTGAGAAGTTGATAAAAGAAAGCAACCACTTTGAAGACCACGACCCAAACAGCAAGCTTTTTCAACTTTACAATAGAAACCAAGCGTTGCAAAGGCAATGGATAAAGGAAAGCAGAGAGTTTCACAATCTTACAGCAGAGTTGGGCGACAATATGCCATATAAAACCCTTGGTAGCTTTAGGCGTGCGAGTAGGTCAAAGTCTGACAAATATGTTCGCATCCATAGAGATATTACTGAAGTTGGAAGTGCAAAAAAAGATGAAAAAATACTTGATTTTTATACAAAGAAAGGTTATAATAAAGAAAAAACAATTGAGTTGATTGAAGACCTTAATCGTCAATATTTAGAAGAAGTTGCAAAAGGGAAAGTTACCGATGTTGGGTTTCACACTTTTGCTAAAACTTTTGTTTCCACGAGCGACAAACTTATAGGTAAAAAAACAGTCAATGGGATTGAAATTAAAGGCGTTTCTATTCATTTTGTAGCAAGAATTTTTGGCTCTGTTGAAGAAAATAGACAAGGAGTTTCTGTAGCAAATATTGAAAAGTGTTTGTTTGAAGGACAAGCACAAAAAGTTACAACAGATAAGTACGGAAGAAAAAGTCAACAAATTCAAATCGATGGTGTTTGTTCTGTATCTATTAATCCAGACACTGGCCAACTAGTACAAGTCAATCCATTTTAGGGGAGGGTAATATAATGGCAAAATTTAATATTACAAAGGAACAGATAGAAAAGGTTAGTCCCTACATAGACAATGTAGAAGAAGTCGTTGAAAAGGGACTTAAAGAATTTCTTACCGAGTTAAACGACGCTATTGTTGGAGAGCTTGACACCGATTATAGACCTACAGAAACTAGCTCAATGCTTCAAGAAGTTTACGACGAAGTTTATAATAAAAACCAAACAACACAAAACTATTAAGCACTACCCAAAAGGGCGGTGCTTTTTGTTTACAGCTAAATAACAAAAGATTACAAGCATTACGTTAAAAAGACGTAGTGCTTTTTTATTGGTAAAAACGGGAAAACCCGATTTACATAAGGTAGCCGAACCATACGGCACTTTATAAAAAACCTAAGGCAGAGCCAACTGCCACAACAAGGCAAAGGATTATTTTATGAAGGCATTTGCAAAAATGTTGAGTGAAGAAACACTTAACGAACTCAAAGGAAAGCTCGGCGAAGATTTGACAAAACAAATCAATGACAAGTTAGGCGATTACGCTATTAACCCCGGCAAAGAGAAGTTGATACCCAAAGCGGTATATGACGAAGACAAAGCATCGTTAAGAGCGCAAATTGAAGACCGAGACAAACAGTTAGGCGAATTGAAGAAGACATCAAAGGATAATGCCGACTTGCAAGCTAAATTAAGTGAATTACAAGAAAGTATTAAAACCAAAGATGCCGAACATCTAAAAGCTCTAACAGACACCCGAAAAGCCTATGCGTATAATAGTGCTTTATCCGGCGTAAAAGCCAAGAACCCAAAAGCTCTTGCTGGACTCATTGACACAAATAAGATTACTTACGAAGACGATGGTTCTGGTGGCTATGTGGTTAAAGGCTTAACCGAACAAATAGAAAGTTTGAAAAAGAGCGATTCATATTTGTTTGAGGGCTACGAACAAGGAAAGCCCGTTCCCCAAAATCCACCGACTCCCGCACCTAACGCCGCAGCCGATAACGATTTAAGGAAAAACTTCGGGTTAAACCCCGTTAACGGCAAATAAGCCACATTTTATAAGGAGATTAATATTTTATGAACAGTATTGCTTTGGCTACAAAATATCAGCCATTATTAGACGAAATTTTTAAACTTTCAGCACTTACCGCAGACCTTGAAGCAGACAAGGTTAAATTTGACGGCGTTAAGACCGTTAAAATTATGAAAATTAAGGTTCCGGCTCTTGGTGCATATTCAAGAAACAGTGGTTTCACTTCTGGCGATGTAGAAGTGACTTGGCAAGATTGGGAACTTTCTCAAGACCGTGGTCGTTCTTTCGATATCGACGCTGTTGATAACGAAGAAACTATGGACATGACCTTTGGTGCTGCATGCAACGAGTTTATTAGAACAAAAGTTGCTCCTCAAATTGACACCTATCGTTTCGCAGCTCTTGCTTCTACAAAAAACATCTCAACTGCAACCGGTTCATTAACCACTGGTGCAAATGTTATTGCTGCATTAAGAACAGCAAACACCAAGATGGACAACGACGAAGTTCCAAAAGAAGGTAGAATTCTTTATATTACCATCGCAGCAAAGGGTCTCATTGACGATTTAGATTTAACCAAATCAAAAGCTGTTATGGAAAGATTTGCGAAGGTTGTAGAAGTTCCTTCTTCAAGATTCTTCACTAAATCACAATACAACAGCACCACGCAAGAAATTGAAAAAGCAACTGGAGCAAGCGATATCAACTTCTTAATCGTTGCGCCTTCTGCTGTTCAAGCAACCGCTAAACACCAAAAGTTAAGGATTTTCCTTGCTGACGGTGACGAAGGCACTGGTGCAAACAAGAACCAAAAGAAAGATGCACACGAATTCCAATATAGAATCGTTCACGACATCAATGTTTACGAAAACAAAGCGGCTGGTATTTACTGCCACTCTGTTGCTGCAACGACTTCTGGTTCTTAATCGCCAATAAGTAATTATTAAACAAAAAAGGGGTTTTTATAAATCCCTTTTTTTATGCTATCACGAGTTAGTCGTTTGTTGGTGCGAGTCCGACAGATAGCCATAAATTAAAGGAGGCAATAACATGCAAGTAGGAATTGACACTTATGTGACGGTTAAAGAAGCGGACCGTTTTATAGCGACATATTATCCAGAATTTGACGACTTGGCGATTGTGTGGGGAGTGCTTACAGAAAGAGAAAAAGCTTCTTATCTTTACACATCAGTTCAACAAATGGAAGCACTTGTTCTTTCGGGTGTTCGGTTAAACGCAAGTCAGCCTTTACAGTTCCCAAGGAAAGAGTGTTTCATGCCGGCAACAAGAGAAAACCCAATCATTCCCGAACCGGTAAAAGAAGCACAAATTGAGAACGCTTTGGAGTTGTTAAACGCAGACCTTGGCGCAAGGTCCGACGAACAAATGATTTTTCTTTCTTCTTTGGGGGTTGTTAAAAACTCAAAATATAACAAGAGAGAAATGGGCGAAGTAGGTCTTGGCGAAACATTGACGGGGGCAGTAAGCCACTCTCCACTTGAAAGTAGCCACGCACTTAAACTATTAAAGCCTTGGTATTAAGGAGGGGATTATGACAACAGTTAGTTTTTTATATGAAGATATGCCCGTTAAAATAACAGACGAAGATTGCAAAAAACTTCGTGGGCTTGATTTAAACAACGAAATAGAAGGCAGCAGCAACGAAAAGATAACTCAATTCTTGGACACTGTTCATTCTCACATTTACGACTTTTTAATCTTTACAACGGGCGACAAGCGTTGGAAGATTGAGATAATTGAAAAATACAAGGCAGAAGTTGAAAAACCTTTGAAGATGGCTCTTTTAGTTCAAGCGGCCTATTTAATAAGCAATGGCAACATTGAAATGTGGAACGGTATTGTTAAGACTGTTAACGGCGTTGATATAAAAGAAAATATACAATTCAACGAAAAAATCATTGCGCCATCAGTTATCAACATTTTATCTTCTTGTAAGCCAAATCTTTTATTTGCGGGGAGATAAACATGGGATATAACAACAATAGCTTTGAATTCAACTACGACATGGAAGTAGTGATTAAGAACGCAAAAACGGGCGCAGTGGTGTGCACTTTTAAGGCAAGGGAAAACGCCCAAGTTGTAAACGACGCTGGCTTTGAAGCCGGTGGCGTGGCTTCTGGGGGGCAAAATTATTCCATCGCAACAAATGCCGATATACACCAACTAATCACGCCATACGCACAACAAGCAGTCGTTGATGGCGTTGAGTATAAAGTGTTAAGCAAGGGGTTTGCGAGAGCGAAAGTTTCAACAAGTTTTTTAACTCGCAAGAAGGTGGAAACCATTATTTATTTGGGGTAAATTAAAATGACATTAACCATTGAATTAGCAATGACAAAGTTGCTATGGACATTAAAAGAAAACGCACCGGTTCGTTTAACTCCGGGACCAAAGGGGAAGCAAGGAACAAACATGTATTCGCCTTATCCCGGGAACTTAAAAAACAATGGTATTTATGCCGGGTATAGGACGGCGGACAAAGGAACTATTGTTTTGAGTGGCACCGACGGAAAGGTTGGATATTTGCCATTTACCGAAACCCGAAGCCACAGACCGGGGTGGCAACAAAGAAGCATAGAATCATTTGTTAGCGATTTGTGTGCTGTTTATGGAGGTAAACGATATTGAATAAATTAACAGAACTAATCAAACTTGAAGACCTTGCTGCTGAATATCAAAAGAAAATCGGCAATAGGTTCACGATAGAGCTTAACGCAAACACTAATATTGACGGCGTTAGAGAAAACGCCATAATGCTTGCTACACGCCAGCCTTATAAGATTTCAAATATTAAAGCCGAAAGTTTGCAGATAGTTTTACATTTTTATACTTGTTGTGAGTATAAAGAGGATTACGACAACACTATTCAAATTTTAAGCCAGTTGTGTGGCTTGATAAAGGGAACTTTTGCAAGCAACGACAAAACCTACCGTTATTTTTCATTTTTAGATTTTACACGACCTTTGTCAGAACCCGTGGTTGATACCGGCAAGTTTTATCAAACATTAGAGTTGATGGGAACTTGTCTTGTCACTCAAACAGAAGGCGGCGTTCTCGTTGGAAATGAAGTTGAAACCAAGATTAAACTTGATATAGGCAAACCAACGGAGATGGAAGAGACGATTGAGGTGTTGGCAGCAAACACGACCTTGACAAAGACTCAAGAAACGCCACAAATGTCAAACCAAACCGTTGCAAAAGCGTTTAACAACGCCCAAGCCTATACATATAGCTACACGATTTTAATGCTAAAAAATAGAGTCTGTGAAAGGTTGTTAAAAGCCATAAAGAACATAGAGCCTTTTGGGTTAAACGAAGAGATACAAATCGTTGAAACTTATCCGTCGTTTACTGGAATTAAAATTCAAGATAGAAAATCCGTTGTTGTGACTGGTGCGAGTCTTGATAGGCAAGCCGGGGCGTTTGTTAGTTTTACAATAACCTTCCAAGATAGAATTAACATAGAAGCATTGGACGATTAGAAGGGGGTATTATGGATACAAATATTAATATTATTTTTTCCAACCAACAAGGAGGGGGAAGTGAGTCGGACCCTACAACACCCGGGGCAACCCCTAACCCAGAAGCACCAGAGCAACAAAAACAAGATGGCAAAACCGACAATAAGGCATTAACAATGGCAAAAGCGATGGCTGTGCAAGTTGGGAAACAAGCACTACAAATGGCAACATCAAGAGTTGGGCAAGTGACAAGAAGCAATTTAAAACAAGCCCAAACAAATGCCGCTATTAAAAATATAGGGTATGGCGTTGGTATTTTAGGAGCGGTTGCCAGCCAAAACTATGCCGCCGCCGCAATGATGGTCGTTTCGATAGGTGTTGATATGGCGAATCGTGTCATTGATTATAACTTCAACTTGGGAGTAGAAAGACAAACATTGTCAATTAGCAACCAAAGAGCCGGAAACATGAATAGGAGTAGATAAATGATTTCATGTATTAAAATTTATAAGGCAATAATAAATAAAAGATTTTTATCAAACAAAGCATATAAAAAGGTAGAAATTACACAACAATTAGAAATGCCGATTTATGACACTTCTCAACTTGATGGGGTTTTGGACACTTCAAGGATATCGTTAATCAACAAATCCAAAACACCACTTAAACCGTTAACCAGAATAATTATCGAGCTTTACGATGGCGGGGTTCTCAAGGAAAAAATTTATAGAGTCGTGGATAATGATAAGGTGGAAAATGTTGTTCTTGGTGTTAATCCAATATATCGCCACACTGTTGGTTTGATTGAAATTACTAAAATTTTAGAAAGAAGAACTGTTGACAATCTAACATTCACAAACTATCTACATGACGACACCGCAAGAGATGTTGCCGTGGAATACACATACAAACTTTTGACTAATGAAAAATATGACATTGCTGGTGTAAACTACACTACGGGGGATAGGTTTTTTGGACCGTATCACCTATTGGGAGAAAATGACACTATTTCAACTAATATTTCCTTAAATGTAAACGGCATTACAGAGAGCACATCGGGGATGTTGTGGTGGCAAACTACTACACAAACAAAGCATGCGTTAAATTTAGAAGAATTTTATGTTGTTTTACCAGATGGAAAAAAGACAAACCTAACAAGCACAAGTGGTTTTACATATACACAAAAAGGCAAGCATAGGTTTGTGCAAAGATATTATTTATCTAAAAGCTTTATTCAAGGCAACCCTACGGGGGGAGGGATGCTTACCACGATAATAAAATATTGGAATTTGGAATTTTCGTGGGTTGTAGAAGCTGTTGCTGACGCTATAACATCAACAAATACCTATACTATATTGCAAGCTCTTGAAAGATTATTAAAATGTCATGTTGCATTAATAAATGGTATAGATTATCAAGAATTTGTAATAGACGGGGCTATTGTTGATAGGATAAGAGATATAAAAGCCCCAGAATTTTCAATTACAGAAGGGACGCTGTTTGAAGGGTTGATGCAGATAGGAAACTATATTCATGCAATTCCAAGACTTGTTCCAAGTGTTGTAAACGACGACGACTATTCTTTATGGAACACGATTACTTTTGATTTTTTAGACGCAACAACAGAGTTTAAGCACGACAACTATTCTTTAATAGACCTTGAGAACCCATCTGAAGAGTATGCAAAGGATTTTGTTAGCAATGTTCAAAATGCAACAATAACCAACTATACCGGAAAAACCGCAGCGGTAGAGCCTATTAGAGACGGCTTTCTTTCTATAAGAACTGAAAGTTCAAACTTTGAAGTTTCGGACAACGAGTGCATTATAAAAACAAGGGAAAGAATTAAAAAAGTAGTAAAAGTTAAGGCTTTAATAAGCGGCGTTGAACACGATATTAGTTCAAGAGTAATCGAAAAAGCCTATTATAATCTAAAATCAGATTATGACAGCAACGACAATTCTAAAATGAAAAGCTCGTATCTTTATTATACCGAAGGAGAAAAAAACATAAGAGGATTAAATTTTATAAGAAAATCTGCATCATCCTCTGGCTATGGTGGGAAAGAAGCAATAAAAAACATATTGCAATATAGCGGAGATATTAAAGACATTGCTATAAATATTGAGTATGTTCCGTGGGTAGACTTTAAGGCACGACAGTTCAAAACCCCAACAGACCCTTTTGCCGAAGATTCTTCTTTATTCTATAATCAACAAGCAAACGAGATTGATATAGATGCTTACGGCGAAAACATGTTCTTTGCGTTGTCAAGAACCGGGAATGTAAAGATAGGCAAAACACAATATTTTGAGAAACTTGAAAAATGCCCACAATGTGGACAGTTTTATTTAGAAGACGGAGAAAAATACATTGCTTTTCAAACAAACAGAGAACTATCTTTCGGTTGCCCAATTAAAGCAACGACAATATGGGCAAAAAACTACAATGAACTTTTTGCAGATGTTGCGGTAAAGAAGGCTATAAGACAGTTTGAGATTAGTGAGCGGGAATGTGTAAAAAGAAACATAGATGTTCAAAACTTCTGTTTGATAGATACCGGTTTAGATTTAGACGAGGCGTTTGATGTTCCTTATGAACAACTAACACAACAGCAAAAAGAAGATATCATGAGAATGTTGTGGGATGGTTTTGGGCATCCAAACAATCTTGCGGCAATTTCCAAACACTTAAACAATAGTGGTGGGACTACAGAAAGAATAACGACAGCGGCTATTTGTAGAATAAAATACAAAGACCCGGGAGCAAACTCAACCACAAAAAATATCCTATGTCCAGCTTCTTTTCATTCTTTTGGTAGAGCGATAGTTTGTCGTTTTTCTATGGAAGATAATTATAGTGCTGGAACATTTATAGACACCGCTGGAACCGGTAGGGAAGATGTTGATGTGGGCGACGATTCCGTGATAGAAAGACCAAAGGGTAGTTATGCAATAGAAAACTATATCCAATATGGTAATAAATACGGACGAACAGAATATTTAGAATTTGCTCTTGTAGATAGATTTAAAAAAGGCGGGTGGACAAAACAAGGCGCATCATATTATTTATACGACATTGACGACAACGACTATTTTAGATTAAGTGGGGGCTGTTTTAATGCGTTTGTATATTTTGGCTATACCGACGCAAATCTCGGGGCAATAGTATTAGACAAAGACAGCAGAGAACAAATTAGTGTAGCATGTCAGTTAAACTTCATTTCTTTTAACGAGAATGTCTATATTTTTAAACCATTTATTGACTCTTTGCCTTATATATGCGATTCGTCTACAACATATAAAGAAGTAATACTTGACACCGAGCAAGATAGAAACTTTGCACAAATAAAAGGTGGATACACTCTGCTAAAAAATAACCTTGACACCGTGGCAAGCAATTACACCGCAACAATAACTATTCCAAGCGTTGTTGCAAACGCTTCTGGGAAAGGTTATGGAATTATAACAGACCAAAATGAGTTATGTGTTTTTGTAAGACACGATGTGAAAAAGGGAAACAATTTGCCACCAATTCACATGATGTTTAGGCACAAGATTTAGTTGACTTTAAGGCTTTTAAGTGATAGTATAAAAACATGAGAAAAATATTTATTATCGTTGCGTTGATGGTTTCAATTATTCTAAACGCTTTGTTTATTTCGCAAGGTGTTTGTGAGATAGGGCAGTATTCAACAAAAACCAACGGGTCAATTACAACATCAATCGGAAGACAAGATAATCAGCCAATAACAAACAAACTATTTTTCAAGAATGGATTGTTTTACACTGAAATGGTGTGGGATTTAGACAAGAGCGAAATAGAGCGAAGTAGGTTCTATAACTATGTTTGTGTGGGAACAACGGTTCATATTATTGACGACAATATATCGTATTACACAATGAGTTCAAGCTTTTTCACAATCAAGCATATATTATCGGACAATACGGTTCAAATCTACACGAATTATATGGCTATTCTGTTTCAAGTAGGTTTTATTGCGATAGATGTCGTATTGGTTGTGGCGTTGGTTTTAGCCTTTAAAAAGAAAAATTAAATAAAATATTTAGGATTGGAAGGAACTTGCCAAAAGGCGGGTTCCTTTTTTATATCAAAAAAATAAAAGGAGATTATTATGAAAATAGTTTTAGGTTCGGATGGAAGCATAGAACTTACCCGTGGCGAACACATAACTCGTGGACAAGACAAGTCACGACAAGTGTTTGTTGAATGGGCCGAAGGCGTTTCGCCTATTGACACGGGTCAGTTTTTAGCCGACAACATGGTGGTGGAAATGTGCATCACTCGTCCAGATGGGGAACAATCTGGGTGGCTAACAGCCGTCAAGGTAGATGGCGAAATCAAATATCTATACATCTTGCAAGCTTGGGACACCGCTGTTTCTGGGCAAGCAAGCCTTCAAGTTAGGTGGTATGATATAACACAAGAAGAGTCAAATCGCATTATAGAAGTTTCAAACGAAGCGTTCTTTATTGTAGACAATGGCAAAATTGCGCAACCGCTTAATATTTCAAGTGAAAACTATAACGAAATTGTTTTGCAATTTATTACACCTTTATCGGCACAAGCGTTCCGCAAATATAATGTTAACGCTTTACCCGACACTATAACGTATAGCGCCGACGGAGCAAAAACAGCCCCCGCGCTATATTTTAATTTTACGCACGACGTTGTTGATATTGTGCCGTCGGTTCTTAATCAAGGCAATTCTTACGATAGAGTGATAAACAGTAGAGACGGAATTTTGCTCGTTAATAAAATGGGCGACGTTTTCACGGAAGCGTTTATTACGACTATCGGCAAGATTTACATTAGGACCTTTGTTGGTTCGGCGGGTGAGTTCAAAGATATTTTTGAAGAATATCAAATCAAAAACGTTGAACAGCAAAGAAGTATTAACGGCTTAATAAACTTAATCGTTGAAAAGGTCAACTATACCGACATTATAGACAACCTTGAAAGCGACGAGTTTAGAAAGGTTTTAAGCGCCCGACAAGGCAAAGTGTTAAGCGAAGCAATAACAGCCGAAAAAACGGCAAGGACGGGCGCAGACGATAAATTACAAGCAAGTATAAACGAACTCAAAGAAAGAACGTTGGTATATTTTACCGCTGACGACGACGGGAATGTTTACGCCAATCAAGTAGGGGGTGAATAGTTATGGGAAAATTAAAAATCGTTACCGACGAATTAGTGCGTGAGTTGTTTGGCGAACTTAACGGAATAATGCAAATTCTTGCAGACCGTTTAACGTCTGAACTTGCACACTCACTTGTTGTTACGGCTGACGGCGAAAGTAAAACTTGCCGATTCTCTTTAATGGCGCGTGATGGTAAAATTTTGAGTTCTCACAAAATAGATTTTCCTATTGAAAGCGCTGTTGTAAATATTAGGGTTGACGAGTCGGGCGAAAATCTTATTTTTACCCTAAACAACGGAAAAACAACTACCGCGCCTATCGGCTCAATCGTTAGGGGGCTTACAACCACCGAACAACTAAACGCCGAAATCGAAGCAAGAAAAGCAGCCGATAAGGTAATCGAGAGAAAATTAACGACGGAATCTCTTGCGCGTGTAAACGCAAATGCTGAACTCAAAAGCGGCATAGAAGCAGAGAAGACGGCACGACAAATCGCCGTCGAACAATTAAGCGAAAAAATCGCTACTGAAAAAAAGGAAAGAACCGAAGCGTTTGCCGAACTCCCATTTTTTGTTGGGGACGACGGCTACATTTACGGTAAAGAATAAAGGAGAAACAAAATGCCTTACAAACTTTTAACAGACGAAACATTTAGCAAAGAAATGGCGATATTGAATAAAAATATCGCACGACTTACGGGCTATGTTAACGGCGCAGACATTACGTCTTTTGCACAAGTTGGCGAGAACGTAAGGGAAGGAATTGCACCTACGCTATTTAGCGTTGGCGACCAATTTGAAACGGAGAAGGTAAAAACCATAACCGCATCCGTTGGAAACAGCTCGGGAATAACCGCTGCTGCGGTTGATATGCCGAAGTTTATAGCAAAACTTGGCATTGTAAAAAGTGGTGTTTTTGAATTAACGTTCAATGGCGCGGCTTGGCATACTAACGATTTTGACGCGGTATCGCTTGCCGATTATGGCATAACCACAACGGGAACGCCCGCTGAAAACGATAAAATCGCAATCACAATAACTACTTCGGTGTTGCCTTTTGACGTGCTTGACTTTGACAAGTATAACCCAAAGGCAGCTATTAAAAACTGTATCGTTCTTGGCGCTCACGACATAGTTGAAAAGGATAGAATGCCGTTTTCAGCTCCGCAGTTGCTTTTTTATGCGCAAGACGGTCTTCCTGCTGGTAAATACAAATTAACGTTAGACCACGGCGGTTATAATGGTTCAACCGCAGAAGACGGAACGTATATGTTTACACTTGCAAATGCAATACCCGCTGGCGGTGGTTTTTGGCACTCTAAAATGGGCGTTAACGACGCATCGCTTTCAAAAGAAAGGGTTGTTAGCGGAACTTTCACAACTTACGGTGTTCAACCAGAAAGAGCAGAAGTCGAAACGGGAATTGCAACCACATTGTGGGACGGCTCCGACTGTATTGATTTAGGAACGTTTGCAGATAACAACCGCGCGTATTACGAAGAAGAAGCTTCAATCGTTATCGGCGGAACAACTTACAAAGGCAAAAGAAACGTTTGCGGAAGAAACGCATACGGCACAAACCGTTGGCGTGATAGCGTTTATAGACAATGGCTTAACTCTGACGCTCCCGCTGTTGCTTCGGGTTCTTCTGCGGTTAGTAATTGGTGGAAACCCGCGACCGTATTTGATAGAGTTCCGGGCGGTTCAAAACTTGCGGGCTTCTTATACGGTATGGACCCCGATTTTGTTGATGCTCTTGGCGAAGTTGAAGTTAAAACAGCTTTACACCGCGTTGACGCTATTGACGGCGCTACTTTCGATATTACTTACGATAAGATTTTCTTACAATCACAAAAAGACGTGTTTGGTTCAAGTGATTTTTCGGGCGTGTCAGAGGGCGAACAGTTAGAGTATTGGAAAGGTGTTGCAAATGCTGACCGTATTAAGTATTGGAACAACACAGCGGCTTATTGGTGGTTGAGAACGCCGGGTTCGTCTCGCGCCGGTCATGTGCGCAATGTCAATACTTCGGGTGTTTTGAGCGACGGCGGTGCTAGCTACAGCGGCGGCGGCGTCCCCGCTTGCTGTATTTGCGCTAAACAAACTATTACAAACGGTTAAGCAAAACAAATTCGCGCCGTTAGGGGCGAAGAATAAGGAGAAAATATGTCGGTTCCTAAAAGTAAACGTGGGCAAGGCCACTTACTTGTATTTACAAAATTAAGGCAACTTTGCGATTACACGCAAGCCCTTGTAAATAATAAAAAGTATTTTCCCGTTGACGATTTTATTATCGAAGACGGGAAGAAAAAGCCTAACAACATAAAGCCCGACCTTGCAAAAGATATTTACCGCGAAACGCGGGCGATAGATAATTACGCAACGCGGGCAAATAAGGTGTTCGTGAAAACGCAAGAAGATTTTAATTTGCGTAGAGAGTTTTGGAGCAAAGCGGTTGCAGAGACCGCCGCGTTATTAAAAGATATGGAAAAAGCAATGGTGTTGTGCAATATACCAAGTAGGGTAATAAACTATTGGACGGGTTTAGTTAAAGAAGTTCAAGACCTGCTTATGGATAGGCGCAACGCCGAACTTAAAACTTAATGGGGGTAGCGGTTGTCCGACGCCGAATTCGACTAACGCCGGTAATGTGCGCAATGTCAATACTTCGGGTGTTTTGAGCGACGGCGGTGCTAGCTACAGCGGCGGCGTCGTCCCCGATTGGGTAGTTCTCGCAAGAGAATTATGCAAGGAACCGCTATCCCGTCCCTGCGGGGTAAAAACAAGAGCGGCGACGTGATTTACTCGTTAATTATCACTATACGCGCCGACCAACAAATTTTTTATGGAAATACGAGAAATAATTTGTGATTTTAGAAATCTTTATAACGCACTACAAATATGCAAACGCAATACTCAATGGAAAGATAGTGTTGCGGGGCACTTAAACAATAGCCTAATAAACATTTATAGATTAAAGGAACGATTAGACAATGACAAGTATAAAATTTCGCCTTATTCGGAATTTGTTATTTACGAACCAAAATAAAGACACATACAATCGACGCGAATAGCCGACCGTGTTTTTCAAAGAAGCTTATGCGATAATTACGTATCGAAAGAAATAACAAAAGGGTTTATTTACGATAACTGCGCTTGCCTTAAAGGGAAAGGAACGGAATTTGCGCGCCGAAGATTAAAACGGCATTTGCAAACGCATTTCCGCAAATATGGTCTTTCGGGCGGCGTTCTTAAATGCGACCTTAAAAACTATTTTGGGAGCACGTTGCACAGCGTAGCAAAAGCAGCGATTGATAAAAGGGTAGCCGATAAGTGGGTTGTTGGCGAACTTTTCGTATAGTAGATTCTTTCGGACACGGAGAGCCTATCGGTATCGGTTTAGGTTCGCAAGTATCGCAACTTATACAACTTGCCGTAATGGACGATATAGACCATTACATAAAGGAAAGGCTACATATAAAAACCTACGTTAGATATATGGACGATTTTATCTTGATACACCCCGACAAAGAATACTTAAAAGAGTGTAAAAAGAAAATCAGAGAAATGGTCGAAGCGATAGGTTTAACGCTTAATAAGAAGAAATCGCAAGTAAACGATATTACACAACCTATTCATTTTCTCGGTTTTAGTTATAAACTAACAGCTACGGGAAAGGTGGTTATTCGTGTTTTGCCCGCCAAAATTTCACACGAAAGGCGCAAGCTTAAAAAGCAAGTGGAAAGGGCAAAGGCGGGGCTTATGACAAAAGAGCAAGTTGACGATTGCTATAAAAGTTGGAAAGCGCACGTTTCTGGGCGACGTTACGGAAAAAATCGAAGAAAGCGGCGACCTATTATGCGTAGAAATACCCACAACCTTGTTCTTAAAATGGACAAATTTTATAAAAATTTATGGGAGAATAAAGATATGAAATATGTTAGTAAAGATGAACAGTTAAAAAAGGCATTGCGCGAAAACAAGGAAATAAAAGCCGAAGTTAAGGCGCAAGAAGCAAAAACCGATTATATCGCTATGATGGCGGGAATCGACACCGAAAAGGGGGTAAACGAAAATGACGGCGAATAAGTTTGAAAAAGTAAAAGATTATTACGCTTGCGGGCTTTGGACTAAAAGCCAAGTTGCCGACGCTGTTGAAAAAGGTTGGATAACACAGGAGCAGTATAATGAAATCGTCAAAGATAACGATTGATAATATTTGCCATCGTTGTAGGGTATTGACGGGAAGAAAGCCGTGTGATAAGCCTTGCAAAGATTGGAATAAACTGCTTAATAAGGAGTTGAAAAATGGAAATAAAAATTAAGTTGCCGAAAGAAAACGGCATAAGAATTGCAGAACCATTTACCACCAAGGAAGACGACAACCTAATTATAAATTTTGAAACCGAATACGAACTAAACGCCGCAAAGATTTTTCTGCAGAACGGAGATATTAGCGGCGTTTATGATTTTAAAAAGGTTTTCACAGTCCCCGACAAGTTTATGTTTGCGGGGCGATTGATGGGTAAGGTTGAAATGCTTGTTGGTGGAAAAGTGGCTAAACGTTGGGAATTTTTCCCCGTTGATATTACCCAAACGCCCGAAGGGCTTAAATTCGTTGACTGTTTAACCGCATTTGACGAAAGGCTGAAAAAAGTCGAAAGATTTATCGAAATCATATAAGGAGAATAACAATGAAAAAAAGAATTTTATTTTTAGTGCTTGCGCTCACGTTCTCGTTGGCGCTTTGTATCGGAACCACTACAACCGCATTTGCGGAAGAAGTTGCCGAAACCGAAATAACTACCGAAATTGAAGAAACGTTAAACGACAAAGAGCTAACAGCAGAAGAAGTTGAGGCAAAACTTGCAGAACTTATTGCAAAGGTTAATTCGCTAACCGGGGAAGATAATTTTTTCAAAAATAAAATATTGCCGTGGTTAATAACGGGCATTACCGACTTGGCAATGGTAGGTTTTTTAATTATTAGACCGTATATTAAAAATAAGAATAGGGCTAAACAGTTAGAGGGTTATGTTCAAGCGTTGCAAAACGACAAAGAAAACCTTACAACGCTGTTAAGCTCTACCGACGCGCCAGCTATACAAAGGGCTATCGCGGATATGTTTGGCAATTATATTGAAAACACTATGCAACTACTTAAAAGCGAATTTGGTTCGTATATGAATACTTTCGCATCAATGAAAACCACTATTGAAACCACCTATGCACAAATGAAGGCGCTTTGCGATGCTGCGCGTCAAGCGTGGGCGGCTAAACCCGAAGTGGTTGCATTGCTTGCAGAATCGCCAGAAAAATCAACGTTGGAAGCGCAAGCAAAAGAAAACGAAAGGCTTAAAAACTATATCAGAGAGATTAAAGGGGAAGAAGCGGAAAAAATTATCAGCGATTTAGGGGTGGTGTAATATGAAACTAACAAACAGCGGTATGTGCCGTATTTACAAACTTTATACTTTCCTTATTTACGTAATACCTATGACAATTTTATTTATTGCTAAACACGATGCGTTTTCTTCGCAAGGTAAAATTTTTGGCTTTTGGGGCATTATCGTTTTAATTCTTTGCGTTTTAATGTTCAAAGAATTTGTTGCGTCTTTTTTCAAAAAACAACCGATAATTTCCGTAAGTATTGTGCTTTTAGTTATAGGTTTATTTGCTGAATTTTTAGCGTCTTATTTGGCGCTTATCGGCATTGTTTCGGGCGTTTCGGGCGTCGCGAGTAGCGTTGTTTCCGTTGTGGCTGACGTTTATAACACTCACTCATACAAAATGGTTGACGGCGAAAAGGTTCTCAACAAGAGCGTTGCAATTTCGCAAAAAGAAGCTTGGCACGAAGCATATGGATATAATTTCGCAAACGGGGGTGAATAAGAATGGACCAAACACCAAAAATTAAGCCTATGCAATTTACGCCGCCCGCCATAGAAAAGGGGCGCAAGGCAACAAATGCAACAACGGCGTATTTTAGGGCGCATTGGGTTGATTATCTTTTGCTTGTGTTTATATGTTTTGCGCTTGGGGCTTTTGATATTTTTATTTTGAAAAAGTCCGACAAGTTTATGCAACCATCTTATTGGTATCACGCTGCTTGCCGTATCGGCGCATATATATTAGCGGCGGTTCTTGGTGTTAGAATCGGTTTGCCAAAAGCAAAGGACGCTAATATGGAATTACGCCTTGCGTTAAAGAAAAACCGTAAACTTATAGTCCTTAAAGAAATTGACGGCTCGCGTTTTAACGATTTTATATGCCGAACAAACGTCGGTGTTAAAATTAACGCGTGGAAAGCGCTTATAAATAGTAGGCTTGAAAAGCTAAACAAAAAAGTCCCCGATTTTTACTTATTATATTATAATGATAGGAAAGACGACTACTTTGAGCGTTTTAAGCCAAAATCGCGCAAAAAGATTAAAGCCAAAGCCGATATATACTGCAAAAAACGTGAAGACCTTGAAGAACTTTTATCCGACGAATATATAAAAGACAATATAAATTCGCTAAACGTTAATTATTATATTGTTAAAGACACGGACTTTAATTCAATAGTTGAAAATGGTTTAGGCTATAAGTTTTATAAAACGCGTTCAAACGTTAAACGTAATGCGGCGCGCGCAATCGGTTCAAGCATTATTTTTACAATCGTTTTAACACTTGTCGCTGGCTCTTTTGCTTTATCTATTGACGAAGCATTGCTTGAAGCCCGCATTGTTACGATTTTTACCGTAATTCTCAACGGTATATTAGATATAGGCTTAACGCTTTGGCGCTTCCTAAACGGTTATTTTGACTGTGAGCGTATAGTTCGCGAAGAAGATTTGCGCGCTTGTCTTGACCGCAACGAGCTTTTAGTTTTATATAAAAGGGAAATGCCACAAGAACTTGTTAGCGAATATAATAAGCAAATCGAAGAACAACAAAGGGAAGAAGACGAGTTGAAAAAAGAACTCGAAGCAACTTAATATTTACAAGAAAATGACGTTGATAATTTGGGGAACCGTTGGGGAACGGTTTTCAAAAAGTCAGTATTTTACTGACAATTTTCGGCTGTCTTTGCGGGCTCATAACCCGAAGGTCATGTGGTTCAAATCCCTTCCCCGCAACCAAGTGAGACACTGTTGAACCTCATCAGGTTCAACAGTGTTTTCTATTAGTAAATATCTAACTATTTTAAAAGGCAAAAATCGTGAAAAGTTTTTGTTTTTTTATTTTTTTGTTTTATACAATAAAAAGTGATATAATTATAAAAAACTAAATTTTTATAAGAAAGATTTAGGATTATGAAAGAAGAAAAAATAACGGAAACAATAGATTTAGCAAAAAAATTAGAAGAAGCTAAAGAAGATATTGAAAAAATTGACAAATTTTTAGAAGATGTTTCGACTTATCACGACAAGGCAGATAAGATATATAACGAGTTAAATAGTAAGATTGAATATGTTCCTTATGTTTTTGCGTTAAGGAAAACAAAAAACATGTTTGGAAATATACCTTTCAATCAATTATCTTATCATAACAAACGAGAAGTTATGAAAATGTTTAAAGAAGCTATTTCTATGTATATGGCTAAAGAATTAGTTGATAAGACAAAAGAAGAAAAACAAGGAAAGAAATAATTTTTACAAAGGAGAAAAAAGTGTGTTGGATTGATATTGTAATTGCTATAGTAAGTAGCATTATTGGGGGATTATTAACTTTAGGTGGGGTTGCGTGGACAATTAATAATAATAAAGAGGAAAAAAGTAAAGAAGAACATCAAAAGGTCTGTCCTTATTTAAAAGTTGTTAATATTAATGATGATGAAATTACAACCCAAAATATAGTCGAAAATAATGGGGCAACATTTATTAGAGAGGAACTGCCAGTAGGACAGTGCACTTTTAATTATGTTTTTAACAATATCACATTAAAAAACATATCGCAATCTTTAGTAATTTTTTACGGATTAAAAGTTGGGTATAAACTAATAAAACTTTCAGGACATCAAGTTGTCGAAAAAAATGATTTTGTCGTGATAGATATGAGTTCAATTTATTTGCCTAGTGTGGAATTGCAACCAACTATGCAAATTTGCGTTATGGATTCTTTAAGGAAGCCCTATTATTTTGATGTAAAACTTGAATCAATTAATCCTAACTGTTATAAGGGCGATTGTAAAGTGGATGATTTATATACTTATTTGTACAAAGCAAGTTTAATATCTCTACCTAAAGACGATAAAGAAGGTCTTGCAATTTTTAAATTGAATAAAGAAAACTAATTTTCAAACAAAAAAGCAGTTCAAAATTTTGAACTGCTTTTTCTTTTATAATAAATCGATTAATGCTTTTTGCTTTTTAGGGGGAAGTTTTCTAAAACTCTCTAAAAGGCTTTTTTCTTGTTCGCTTAAAACTTCAATTTGTTCATCTTCTAAAAAGAACTGCGCAAGCGTTATGCCAAAAGCGTTACATATTGCTTGCAACGTGTCTAACTTTGGTGGTGAATTTCTTGCTTTCATAGAAGCAATAGTTGATTGGGTAATCATTGCTTGTTGCGAAAGTTCGTAATCAGTCCAACCACGTTCACTTTTTAATTTTTCGATTTTTGCGATTATATCCATAAAAGTATTTTCCTTTTATTTTATTATACTACGCAAACAAATTAAATATAATACGCAATTAAGTTGACAATATATCGCAAATAAGTTATAATAAAAACGCAAAAGCGAAAAACTATTGGAGAATTACTATGGAAGAAGAACAAAAGCAAAAAGAAATTGATAAAAATGTTGCTGTACCTAAAAGAAGTTATACTAGTAATATTACAATATTTATAATTCTTTTTGCTGTAATTTTTTGTATTTTATCAATAGCAAATTGTCCTAAATCTGAAGTAAAAATTATTGAATATGAAGTTTTAAGTGAGAAAACAGCATATGTCAAATATAACGTGACAAATAAAGATTCTGTAGAGCATATGTATCGTGTTGACGGTAGTATAAAAATTAATGGAGAAGTTGTTCTTAAAAAGACAGTTTACGTTATTGTTGATGCCAAAGAAACCGAAAGTGCTATAATTTATTTTGAAACAGAAAGAAATATTTCGCTATATGGCAGTTCTGTCATGGTAGAAATTGTTAGAGAAGTTACTTAAAAGGTTTATACAAAAGCATAAAAAGCGTTAGAGATTTTCTAACGCTTTTTATAAAAGTTGTTATAAATCTAAGATAAGCAGTTTGTGTTAATTTGATAAAGGTCTTGATTTTTAATTGTTAGGTATGGTAAAATAACAATGTTAAAGAATTGCTAAAGAATTAGGAGAAAACTATGTTATTAGTTGAAAAACGCCAAATAATACAGCAACAGATTGATGCAAGTGTTGTTATTGTTGCTCTTGAAGAGGACAAGGGGGCAGTGACAGACTTTATGACGGAGCTTAACGTTGTGGGCTTAAACTACGTTTTGCTTACAAAAAACCAAAACGTGCAGAGCGATTATTGGTATTGGCGAGCTTGTGAGGACTCCTTAAAAAAAGCTGGCTGTTTGATTTTAATAATGACAAAAAGATTTTTTGCGCCCGAGAATGAAGAAAGGAGAAAGGCTTTTTGGTATGAAGTTGGTATGATGGAGGCTCGTGGGCAAACTGTTATTCCATATATGTTAGACATTGATAAGACAGAGTGGGATAGTTATCTTACCACAACGCCTATTCGCCAAAAGCAAGCGGCAGGCAATTTTGTTGACCTTATAAAGCAAATCGAGCAGACAAGGGTGTTTAAAAAGAATTTCTTTAGTGATAGAGAGATTGCTTATTATGGGAACTCAAGGGTGTTTTATTCTGAGATTTCAGTTTTGTTCAATATCAGGAAAGAAGCTGTTGACGGGATACTAAATCGCTTAAAGCTGTTAGAAGATGAAGAAATGGATACCCGCCAAGACGTATTAAACATTTTGCATAGAGAAATAAATTTTGGAATAAAGCTTCATAGGTTTGGAAAATCAGACTTTACAGAGCATCCATATTACTCAGTGTACAAGGAGGAGGCAGAAATCTTAAATTTAGACTGCACGCCTGCTAACATATATAATCGTTTAACACTTTTATCGCAAAATCTTAATAACGGTTCATACGCTGTTAAGGTAGACTTTATTTTCCCCAATCACGAAGTGTTTGGCGTTGCGTTTAAACCGTATATGGAAATTAACAAAAATTCGCCCATTAGAAAGGGGGACTTGCTTAAAATTTTAGAGCTTGAAACCTCTAAGGAAACGTTTGATAACAAGCTTGACGCAGTATGCGTTGCAACCGAAAAAACGCAAAGGGTTTATTTTAACCTTTACTTTGACGACGATTTAATGCTGTTTAATTGCGACGACCAAGAGATAGGCAAAACGTGTAATTTTGTTTATGCTAAATAGGGGTGATAAAAATGAAAGTAAGATATACAATCACTAAAAACACTAACGACGGCGGTAACTATTCGGTATTTTTAAGCCACAGCAACAATGAAACGCAGTGGACTAAACTAGCAAGCTATTTAAACGATAACGGAATTACGGTGGAATCGGACAGAGAAATTCGCTTTGGTGCACCCGACTTTGCTGAGAGCATAAAAGCAATGATAAGAAAAAACGAAATAACGGTTATGCTAATAGTTGACGGGGTTATATCGCCTTGGATGATATACGAGCTTGGCTTGGCTTCTGGATTAGGCAAAAAAATTATACTCTTTTCATACGATAAAATTGAGGAAAAGGGCAATCATTATTTAGAACAATACGGACCTGTAATCAACGACGTTGAGTTTTTAGTTAGAGAGATTAAAAACAGTTTTTTCTTTGCCGAGCTTTTTGAGTATGAAACGGCTTCGCTTAAAAAGAGCGATTTTTTAAATACGTGTATTCAAAATATTGACCTTTGCAATATTTCTTTTAGCATTCCTGGCATTGAGGACATTCCTAAAAACACATATAAATTTGGGTATATTTTGCTTGCTATATCAAGGTATGAAAAGCTTGTTAACGAAAATAGAATTTCAACTATTTGCAATATGACTGCCGATGATATTGAAAACGGCGTATGCGAATTTGATGGCAGGCCTTGCAGTTTACTTCAAAAACAATCGTTTGCCACGTCAACCGACGTTATTTTGAATAAGATTTTACACAAAACGTCTGTGGATTTTGTTACGCAAACCTTAAAAATCACGCTTCCTTTTAACAAGCAAAGTGGCGTTACCTTTAAGTGCTTTGTTGATATTTTTAATATGGACTACGTGCAGGACGTTACTTCGGCTTTAGAAAAAGCAGGGCTATTAGATGTTTCGGTATCTCATTCTGCGTTTGGTAATAGAATTTATTTTATGCTTCCACAAAGTGCGTTAAACGGTTTGTTTGCCGTTGAAGCACCAGACGGGTTTTTAAATAATTATCTTTGCAAGGGTGCTGTTTTATGACCATTAAAAAACTATCCTTTCCACTTGGTGCAGATTTTAAGGCTAGTGGAATAATTAAAGAATACTTTGAGAAAATGCTTAATGGTTTAACGGGTAATTTGGAAAAATTATTTTATCCGTTTGATACTGCTTGTTGGGAAAAGCAAAGCTTTACTGACGGTGGATTGGAGGGCTGGTGGCCTTACGAACAATACGCTTATTGGCTTGATGGTTACGTAAAATGTGCTTACTTTAGTGGAAATGAAGAACATTTTGCTAAAGCTAAAGGGCTTATTGACAACGCATTAAATGTTGTAGATAAAAACGGCTTTATTGGTGCAAAAGAATTGCAAAAGCAGGGCGAAGGCAACCAATGGGTGCATGCCGTGTTTTTTAGAGCAGTTATGTTTTTGTTTGAGATTACTAAGGATAAAAGCTATTTAGAAAAAATTACTAACCATTATTTATCTGAAACAAACGACTACTCTAATTGGCGTGAAACGGTTAACGTTGAAACAATGATAAATTGCTATTCATATACCGGTGACAAGCGTTTATTAAACTTAGCAGTTTCTGCATACGAAAAGCATTGCTTAAACGAAAACAATATTGAAACTAAAATTAGCGATTTTAATAAAACAACGCCTATTAAGCTTCATGCAGTGACCTATAACGAAATGGTTAAAATACCAATTCTTTTGTATTCGGCAACGGGCGAAGAAAAATACTTAAGGGCAACATTGAATGGCTTAAAAAGAATTGATGACAATCATTTGTTGCCAATAGGCATTCATAGTGGTTGCGAATCATTTGTAGGCACAACTTCACTTTCTGCTGTGGAAACCTGCAATATAACCGATTATTGCTTAACACTATTTACTGTTGCAAGAATAACTGGCAACACGAAATATCTTGATAAAATAGAACGCATAACTTACAACCTT
This sequence comes from Christensenellaceae bacterium, assembly GCA_045653205.1. Classification (GTDB taxonomy): domain Bacteria; phylum Bacillota; class Clostridia; order Christensenellales; family Borkfalkiaceae; genus UBA1259. The sequence goes on from JAZOLT010000007.1 coordinate 69,165, forward strand.
GCTCCGTCTGTTATGGATAAGGAATTTAAGACCTTGCAATATTTTTCTTCTGTGAATCAAGTTATAAGCACGCATAATAGCAATCATTCAGGCTCATTTACTTTCACACCGAGAATGGCTTATCAAAGTGACCATTACCCAGAGTGCTGCACAGGTAATTGTAATAGAAGCATGCCTAACTTTTTTTATTCCTCTCTTTCTAAAACCCAAAAGGGCGTTGCTTTTAATTTTTATCTTTCGGGCAGTTATACTTTTGACGGCGAACAATTCAACGTAGAAACCAATTATCCTTTTGATGATATGGTAAATATAACCTATCACGGAAAAGGCAGCAACGTGCTTTTAAGAAAGCCTTATTGGTGTGAAGATTTTTCCGTTAACGGAGCTAAAAAAACTACGGAGGACGGTTGGGTAGAAGTTTATTTACACGATGGTGAGAGCATAAACGTTAATATTAAAAGCAAATTAAAGCTCGTTAACGTTGATGAAGGCTATATGGTGGTAAAAGAACCACTAGTGTATACACTAAAAATTATTCCTGATATCAAAATAGATACTCTTGAGAAACGAGTAAAAGAGGGATACCCTGCGTTAGACGTAACCCCAAATTCGCCTTGGCAAATTGCAATAGAAAAAGAGCTTTTTATGCAAACTGCAGCCCTTGTAAAAGGCAAAAATAACAGTTTGCTTGAAAGCGACACAGTAATAAATGCAAAGGCTTATTTAATGGAGGGTGTGGAGCTTTATAAAACTCATACTAGCAAGGTTTTTGTTTCAGAATACGATAAAGGCGAGTATATTAAAATGAAAACAACAGGTCAAATTTATTATTCTGGCGATTTATACTTTACGCCTGACCTAAAAACCATTAAGCCTACGGGATACAAGCAGGTAAACATAACCCTTGTGCCTTATTCAACGGCAATGCTCCGTTGGACAATATTTCCGGTAAAAACTTAAAAATAGAACAAAAAAAGAAAAAGCGTTAGTGTTATGCTAGCGCTTTTTATCTATATTATTTCTAAAACAAAAAACTACGTTAACAAAATTGAACAAAAATTCCTAATACGTATAGCTTTTTTGAGGAAATCTACAACAAATTTTTAAAATGCAACTATACAAACTATTACATGTTTTGAGTTTTATATTGCTTTAGCAAGGCTGGTTTTAGTGTTAAAACACATTCAAAATGTATTCTCAATGCACATTTTTTACATAAAACAGTCAAAAATGTCAAGCAACTGCAAAATTTAGTAATACAATTTGTATTGACATTAGCTTGCGCTTGGGTTATAATAAAATGAAAGTATAATATTAAAAATATTATAAGCATTAGCGAATTATAATCTAAAAGCGTTGAACGGCTTAGTTTTAGGGGCATAGGAACAACGTTTAAGACGGTGTTTGACGTTTTAGGAAAAGAGTATAAAGGCGACTATCAAGCCGAGCCTTTAAACTAAAAGGAAAAGGAAGAAGAAAATGGAAAGTAAAGTAGTAGTTTCAATTATAGTGCCTTCGTATAAAAGGGATAAAAGTTTGGTTGAAAGAGCAATAAAATCTCTATTGAACCAGACTTATCAAGATATCGAGATAATACTTGTAGATGATAACGCACATGAGGATTTGAAAGAGTATCGCATAGGTCTTGAAAGCTTAGTTTGTGAGATAAATGACGAAAGATTGGTGTATGTTCAAAACGCAGAAAATCTTGGTGGCTCGGGAGCGAGAAACGAAGGTATTAGAAATGCCTCTGGCGAATACGTTACTTTTTTGGACGATGATGATGAATATTTGCCTGAAAAAGTAGAAAAGCAACTTAGCTTTATGCTTGAAAACTCGTTAGACGTTTGCTTTGGCAAACTAAACCTTTATAACGAAGAAGATAAGCTTATAGACGTTAGAGAACACGATATTAAAGATTTTAGCGTTGAGTATTTAAGAAGATACCATTTGACTAAGCAAATAACGGGAACGCCTACGTTTATGATAAAAAAACAAGTTCTCGTTGACGTTGGTGGTTTTGAAGTTGTTTCTATGGGGCAAGAGTATTACCTTATGCAAAAAATGTTGCAAGGCGATTATAAATTTGGGTATTTTCCTGAATGCTATATCAAAGCATATCGCACAAAGGCAGAAGCAATTTCTACTGGCAAAAATAAAATAAGTGGCGAAATAGCACTCTATAATTATAAAAAATCATTTTTTAATACTTTGAGTTTTTCTGAAAGGCAATATATTAAGTGCCGTCATTATGCAGTTATGTCGGCGGCTTGTAAGAGAAATAAAAAATACGTTAAGGCGTTGTGGTATCTTTTTGTTTCCGTTCTATGTTCTCCGTTTACTGCCGTAAAAGAAGCCCTTGCTTTAGGCAAAAGGAAAGGAAAAAGTAGGAAGGATTAATTGGGTATTAATAGAGAGTTTTTCATCTTAAGAGTATGTGGACAAGTTGACAGTGGCGAAAAAGATTGGTTTGAAAACTTTGATAATACAGAAACAATCGAGTGATATAAAGAGAAGTTAAAATGGATAATAATAAAAAGTTAAATAAACAAATTTTACATATCAACTGCAATTACACGGGAACGACCTTACATCAATTGATGATAGAAAAATTAGAAGAAAACCACGAGCATACAAACAGTGTGTTTGTTCCCGTTTATGATAAGAACGTTTCTACAATAGAGCCTAACGAAAACGTTATAGTTTCGGAATGTTTTAAAAAGTGGGACAGATTATTTTTTGATTACAAACAAAGAAAAATTTTAAAATCTATCGAAAAAATCTATGACGTTAAAGATTTTAGTCTACTACACGCATACACGTTATTTACTGACGGTAATTGTGCAAGGGTATTGTCTAAAAAGTATAATATACCTTACGTAGTGGCTGTTAGAAATACAGACGTTAATAGTTTTTTGAAGCTCAAACCGTATTTAAAAAAACGTGGAATAAAGACTATGCTTAACGCAAAAGCAGTTTTTTTCCTTTCGGAATCGTATAGAAAACAAGTGTTTGATAAATACGTGCCTAAGAGATACAAAGAAGTTCTTATGCAAAAATCTTATATAGTTCCAAACGGTATTGATGATTTTTGGCTTAATAATAGCTGTGATGAAATTAAAACTTTAAATGAGCACATAAAACTAATTTACGCAGGAAGAATTGATAAAAATAAAAACATTTTATCAATTCAAAAGGCAATGGAAGTTTTAAGGGGTAAAGGATATAGTTTAAGCCTTACCGTCGTTGGTAAAATTGCCGATAAAAAATTGTTTGAAAAGATTAAAAAAGATGATTACACTGATTACATAAAGCCTCAACAAAAGGAAGGGCTTATTGAATTATATCGTAAGCACGATATCTTTGTTATGCCATCGCACACGGAATCGTTTGGGCTTGTTTATGCCGAAGCGATGAGCCAAGGCTTGCCTATTATATATTCTAAAGGGCAAGGATTTGATAATCAGTTTCCTGAAGGAGAGGTTGGGTATCACGTAGATTCTAACGACGTGGTAAGCATTGCAAACGGGATAGAAGAACTTATAAAAAATTATAATTCTATCGTGTGTAACGTAGTAGAGCGTTCAAAGGTATTTAACTGGAAGGACATCGTATACAAATACAACAAAATTTATCAAGATATACTAAATTCATAAAGGGGCGAGTTCGGGCGTGAAAAGTATTTTTTCATATTACCTAACTGAAAATGAAATAGCAATAAAGGAATTGACTATTAAAAAACAGTTTGGAAAATTTAATATTTTTATTGATGAAAGAACGCCTTTTTTACATTTTGCAAATGGCGAAGTCGAGTGCGCAGTTTTAGGTTATGCGGTAAACGTAGTATCGGGAGAGGCGGAAGAAATTGCTATAGATATAGCAAAAAACTGCAAAAAGATAGAAGAAGTTGTAGATTATGAAAATAATCTTGGCGGTAAATACGTTATTTTCTATAAAAACAACGACGATTATTATCTTTTAGGCGATGCAACTTGTAGCGTGCCTATATATTACTCCGTTAATACTTTTGATTGTTCAAGCAACTTTCAATATTTAGTTAAAAATAATGGTTATGAAGTAGACGAAGAATTTTTTAAAATAAGAAAAAGTGGAAATATTTCTCAAGCAATGCCCTACGACATAACTCAATATAGGGAAATAAAGCAACTTATACCTAACCATTATTTAGTTATAAATAGTGAGCGTGCTGTAAGATTTATTAACTCCACAAAAAAACAAAAGACCATTACGGTGGAAAGGGCAACCGAAATAGTTTTGCCTATGGTAGAAAAAATACTTAGTATGTATCTTGACAAGTTTAAGATATATTGCCCTATAACTTCTGGTAGAGATAGCAGGGTAGTGCTTGCTTTTTTACAAAAGTCGGGCAAAGACTTTAGTTGTTACACTATTAAGCATCCTGAACATAACGATAAAACACAAGACATAGTTATACCCACTGAATTATGTAGCAAAATAGGCGTAGAACATAATTTGATTGAAGATATAGACGTGCCAGAACAATTAAAAGAAGAGTTTGATGGGATTTTGGGCGAGAATAGTTATTCTTTGCGAACGTTAAGGATAGCACATACCATTAAAGAAAATTTTGGCGACGGGGCGATTATTAATGGCGATATTATAGGTCAAGTTGGTAAATGTTCGCTTCACCGTGATATTCCTTCTATTTTTGCAACGCCTGCTTATTTTAGGTGTAAATTACATAACTACAGTAAAGGTGCAAAAATTCAATTAAAAAAATGGATTAAGCAAATAAAATCAAGCGGAGAAAAAGTTAATCTTTTCGACCTGTTTTCAATTGAAAACCGTATGGGTAGATGGGCAGGGCAAGAAAATTTGATATACAATACCTTGGGGCAAGAATATCTAAATATTTTTAATTGCAGAAAAATCGTTTATACTTGGACTGCAGTTGCACGTAAGAAAAGAAAGCTTTCAAAAATTCACGTTGATTTAATTAGTCAAGCATGTGGTTTATTAAAAGAAATACCTTTTGAAAAAGATGAAAGTTTAGTTTTTAAAATTTCAAAATCATCGGGGATAGCCTATTTGTTATCTTCGTATTCAAAATTTTTTATAGAAAAAAGAAAATACAAAAAAGGAGCTAAATTATGAAAAAGTTGATAGTGACTGCTGATGATTACGGTATGTCAAGGGCGGTAAACGACGCTATAGATGCAGGAATAGAAGCAGGACTTATTACGACTACTAACGTTATGACTAATATGCCTTTATACAAGGAGGCTCTTAAATTAAAAGACAAAAAGGGTGTTTCAGTAGGTATTCACTGGGTTTTGGCTTGTGGCAAGCCCGTTCTTTCTGCTAGCGAAGTTCCAACGCTCGTTACGGATAAAGGGGAGTTTTATCCATATCCTGAATTCCGCAGGAGATTAAGAAAGAAGCTTATATCGTTTGATGATATAAAAAAAGAATTATTAGCTCAATACAATTTATATTACGAGTTAATGGGACAGCCTGATTATTGGAACACTCATCAAAATACTCACGTTGATTTTGGTATTTATCGTTTATGCGTAGATTTAGCAAAAGAGCTTGGTATTACAAAAATGCGTAGTCATCAAAGGATATACGTAAAGGGTAGCAACAAATCTAAAAAAAGGTCTTTAAAGTGGCGTATTTTTGAGCCTTTTAAATCAAGAATGCTTAATTCATGGCAAAGCAAAGCACATAAAAAGGGTATAGCTTCTCCAAACGGTTTAATAGTTTGTTTAAATACCGATGACATTAATAACTTAGGCTACGTTTTTTCTAATATAAATTGGAAAAATAATCAGGTAGGCGAATACGTTATTCACCCTGCAACCGAAAACGATTCACCTTACTTTGGTAAAATTGTTGAACAAAGAATAAAAGAATATAAAATGTTTACTTCTAATGAAACAAAAAAATATATTGAAAACGCTAATATTGAACTCGTGTGTTTCGAAGAGGTAAAATAATATGTCAAAAATATTAATCGTGGATAAATCTTTTGCCGTAGGCGGTATTCAAACGTCGCTTATTAATATGGTGAAGGAATTAAAAGATAAACACGACGTAGAAGTTTTAATGTTTAATAACCAAGGAACACTTAAAAGTCGATTTCCTAAAGACGTTAAGGTTATTGAACCGTGTTTTTTGATGAGACTACACGGCATGACGGCGGCAGAAGCCAAGAAAAAGGGCTTTTTTACATATGCCTTAAGGATGTTGACGGGTATTTTTGACCGTATTTTTACTAACCGTTTTTCCATTTGGTTTGCATTGTTGTTCCAAAAGAAACTAAGGGGTTACGACGTTGCTATTGCATTCCATCAAGAAGACTCGCCTAAAGCAACTGTTAGTGGTTTTTATCGTTTCGTTAGTAAAAAAACGGACGCTAAAGTTAAACTGGGTTGGATTCACTACGTGCGTAGTGCTGTTTCTTTTGACGATAGAAAAAACCTTAAGTATATGAAAAAAATGGACAAGTTGGTGTGTGTATCTCAATCAACTGCTAAAGATTTTGCTAGAGAACACTCTGAAATAGCCGATAAAGTTGATTATTGTTATAATTTCCACGATATTGAAAAAATAAAAACGCTTTTAAATGAAGAACCTAAAGTTAAATTTGATAATAACAAATTAAATTTCTTTAGTGCAAACCGTTTGACAAAGGAAAAAGCTGTTCCACGAGCAATTAAAGCGTTTGCACCTGTTTTGCGTGATAATCAAGACGTTGCTTGGTATATTGCCGGCGATGGCAACGACCGTGCTGAGTGCGAGAATTTAATTGCCCAAAACGAGCTTGAAAATCAAATTATATTGTTGGGTGCATTGGATAATCCTTACCCGTATATGAAACAATGCGATTTATATATATTAGCGTCGTTGGCAGAGGCTGCGCCAATGGTATATGGTGAGGCGATGATATGTAAAGCACCAATCTTTACTTCTAATAACCTTTCGGCTGTTGAAATGGTTCCAAGCGAGTTTGGTTTAATTTGTGAAAACAGTGAACAAGGTCTTCGTTCTGGGTTTAACAAGTTGCTTTCAGATAGGAATTTAATCAAGGAATATAAGCAAAATTTAGAATCGTTTGATTATACAAATAATCGTAGCGTTGATAAAATAAAAGAGCTTATAGCGAAATAAGTTCAGTATTTTTAGGAAAAGAAATATGAAGAAATTAATTAAAAAAATAAAAAAATTGTTTGTAAGGGGACCTTACACTATTGATGAATTGAAAAAACACGGCGTAAAAGTTGGCGAAAATTGCACCATTTGGACTAGAGATATCGATATAAATCATGGCTTTTTGATTACGCTTGGCAATAACGTTGTTCTTTCAAATTGTAAAATATTAACCCATGATGCTAGCACTAAGCAAGCACTTGGTTTTAGCCGTGTAGGGCGTGTTACTATACGTGACAACACCTTCGTGGGTGCAGGCGTAATTATTTTACCGGGTGTAACAATTGGTAAAAACGTTATTGTGGGAGCTGGTGCCGTAATAGCTAAGGATATTCCAGATGATTCGGTTGTTGTTGGAAACCCTGCACAAATTATAGGTTCTACTTCTGCGTATATTGAAAAGAACAAAGCAATGATGAACGAAACCAACGTATGGAAAGTGCATTATGCTCAAAAAAGCGAAGAAGAAAAGGCACAAATGTATAAAGCTTTAAGTGAAACTCGTATAGGTTTTGATATTTAACAACTTTTAAAATTATTTTACTTGTCGGAGGATAGTTTTGAATATTTCTTTTATAGTTCCAAATTTAGGATTTGGCGGAGCAGAGAGGGTAATATCTATTCTTTCTAAAGGATTTATAAAAAAGGGACATACAGTTAGGATAGGCGTTCTTAATGCAGAACCTCAAAAAGCAGTTTATAATTTAGATACAATGATAAACGTTGAACATATACAAGCTTGTGGGATACGTTCTATTAAAAATATCAAAAAAACGTTAAAAAACATTGAAGATTTTTTACTTAAATCTAATACTGATATCGTTTTGTGCTTTACTAATACTGTGTGTGCACTCACTTCAATAGTGTGTAAAAAAATGAAGCTACCACTTATATTTTCGGAACGAAGCGACCCAAGGCGATATTTAACAAGCTTTAGTGATAAAATACTGCAGAAATTGCTTTTAAGAAATGTTAAATACGCTGTTTTTCAAACCGAAGGAGCTAAAAATTTATATCCAAAAAAAATACGCAAAAATTCTATTGTTATTTTAAATCCTTTAGACGTTGGCAACATGCCTGATTATTATAACGGCGAACGTCGTAAAGCTATAGTTAGCGTGGGTAGAATACGAATAGAGAAACGCCCAGATGTTTTGGTTGAGGCTTTTATTAAAATTGCCGATAAACACAAAGATTACGTTCTTGAATTATACGGCAAAGGGGATATGATGGAAGGCTTAAAGGCACGTGTTGAGTCGTGTGGTTTATCTGAGCGTGTGAAGTTTATGGGCAATAGTTCAACTATATTCGAAGATATTTACGATGCTTCTTTATTTGCGTTGACTTCTGATTATGAAGGTTTACCTAATGCACTTTTAGAAGCAATGGCTTTAGGTCTTCCTTGTGTTTCTACTAAGTGTTCACCGGGCGGAGCTGAAGAGTTGATTAAAGATGGCAAAAATGGTTTTTTAGTGTCTTGCGGGGACGCTCAAGCACTTGCTGACCGTATGGACTATATGCTTAGCAATTATGATTTTGCACTTGATATGGGAAAAGAAGCATTTAAAATTAGGCAACGTGCCGAATTGCAATTAATAATCAATACGTGGGAAGAATACGTTAACAAAGTTTGGGAGAATAAGTGATGATAGTTAACAAGAAAACGTCTGAATACCCATCAATTTTTACGATTGCTATCATCGTTGCTTTAGGCATTATTATTTACGCCGGAAACGCATTGACTATAAATACAAGTAAAATTACAGACGTTATATGCCTTTTAGCTTTTACGGTTATGCCTACGTCTGCCATTGCTTGCGTAATATGTTTTTTAATTCCGTTAACTTCGGGAATTACCGTTTTATATATTTATGGTTATGCCGTTCTAATGATACTAATAAAATCCAAAAATCACAAAATGGGAGTATATATTCCGTTAATCGCAATCTTTTTATACGAAATTATTATGATGCTGATAGTTGACGTTACACAAATCAACCTAATTATCGGATATTCCCTAGTAATTTTTCTATTGTTATATTTAATGGATTCGGACGAAGTAAATACTAAATCAGCCTGTGTTGCCTACGTTTTTGGGGCTGTGGTATTATTATTGTGCGTCTTTACAACGGCAATTCAAAATTCTTCGTTAGCGTCGGTTTTATCTGGAAGCGTGAGAATAGGTGCATATGAAGGAATAGATAATATTGGCGGTGTAGCATTAGTATCGGAAAATGCGAACTCTCTGGCTTACTTTGCGTTAGTTGCAATTTTCATAGCTTTTAGTTTATTAAACAAGTTTAAAGTCGTTGGTAAGACGTTGTTGATAGTGTCGATGATAATTTTAGCAGTTATTGCTCTTTTCACTGTTTCAAGAACGTTTATTCTATGCTTGATAATATTGTTTGTTTTAGAGTTTCTTGTGGCTTTCAACTTTAAAAACAAGATGAAAGTTCTTGTTGTAGTTTCTATAGTTTTGGCCATAGGCATTCCGTATTTACAACAAAAAACGCAGATTTTTGAATCTTTTGCGCTTCGATTTGAAGAAGATACCGTTTCCACCGGTGGAAGTAGAACGGATATATTTATTGAATATATGGGATTTTTAAGAGATAATCCTTTACGATTAATATTTGGAACGGGTGCTACGTTTTATAAAGAAGCTTGTGGTTTAAGCCGTTCTATGCACAACGGTCTACAACAAATTTTAGTAGCGTATGGGCTTTTGGGATTTTTCCCTATGATTGCTATGCTAGTGCGTCCTATAGTTAAATTTTTCAAGCAAAATAAGTTTAAGATGATTAGAATAATGCCATTAATTGCAGTAGTTTTGTTTATTCAAACTATTCAGTTTTTAAATCCTTGCAATTTGGTTTTACCATACGCTGTTGCAATATTATGTATGAAAATTCCTGATACGGAGTCTATTAAATGAAACCTAAAATAATACAGGTTATTCCGTCGTTTCGAACGGGTGGGGCAGAGTCGTTAGTAAAAAATTATCTACTTGCCTTTGATAATGAAAAATACACTCACGAAGCTTTTGTGGTTGGCGAAAGGGGCAATTACCCGTTTGAACAAGCATTGCTTGAAGCGGGTGTTAAAATTACTTTTTTAAGCGAGCTTTATAAAAAGAGTAAGCTTTCAGGCAAGATAGGTCACGTTATAAACTCTTTTCGTTGGCGTAATGCGGTAAAAAAATATTTTAAGAATGAAAAGCCAACGGTGGTGCATTGCCATCTTCACGTTGCACAAATGGTTGTTCCAGCCGTTAAGATATTAAAAACTGCAAAAATTTTTTACACCGTGCATAGTGACCCAGATAAATATTGGGGCGATGGGAAAAATTTAAAAGAAGTAGAGTGTGTGAAAAATTTATTATCGCAAAACAAGATTGGTTTTTTTGCACTTAATCTAGAGGTCGCACCTAAGATAAAAAAATATTTTGGTAATGACGTGCAAGTTGAAATTTTGAATAATTGTGTTGATACTTCTGCTTTTGCACCGACTATTGAAAAGCGAAAAAAATATCGGAAAGAGTTGGGGCTAGATGAAAATTGCTTGGTTGTAGGGCACGTTGGCAGATTTTTTGAACCCAAAAATCATACATTTCTTGTCGAAGTTTTTTCGGAAATTAATAAAAAGAATGAAAACGCTCACCTTGTTTTAGTGGGTGATGGGGTTTTAAGAAAAGAAATCGAAGAGAAAATTAGAACGTTAAATTTAGAAAATAAAGTTTCCTTTTTAGGTAATCGTTTAGATATTGCTGATTTACTTTCCGCTTTTGACGTTTTTCTTTTTCCGTCTTTATGGGAAGGTTTGCCATTGACGTTAATTGAAGCACAATCGGCTGAGTTACCGTGTTTTGTTTCGGATACAATTACTAAAGATATTCACTGTTCTAATCTTATGACCTATCTTCCGTTAGATATTGGTGCTGAGAAATGGGCAGATTGTATTTTATGTTATAAGAAAAAGGACGTAGAGTATAATGGATTATCTAAATATGATATTCATACGGTGCTTGAGCGCTTGTTGGCATTATATGGGGTCAAATAAGACCATTAGACTTTAAAAAGTGAAGGAGAAAAATGGGTAATCAAAAATCATTTTTATCAAACTTAATATGGAAATTTTTAGAGCGTTGCGGGGCGCAACTTGTTACTTTTGTGGTATCTATTGTGCTTGCCCGTCTTTTAGACCCTGTAGTCTATGGAACAATTGCTTTAGTTACTGTAATTATTAATTTATTGCAAGTTTTTATAGAAAGTGGATTGGGAAACGCTTTAATACAAAAAAAAGATGCAGACGATACGGATTTTTCAACGGTATTTTATTTTAACGTTATAATGTGTTCGGGCTTATATCTTATTTTATTTTTAACAGCACCACTAATTTCTTCATTTTATGAAGAACCAATGTTAACACCTATTATTCGTGTGCTGGGCATAACTCTTATAATTTCCGGACTTAAAAATATTCAGCAAGCCTACATATCAAAAAATATGTTATTTAAAAAATTCTTTTTTGCAACGATAGGCGGGACTATAGGTTCAGCAGTTGTAGGAATAACTATGGCTATCTTGAATTTTGGTGTATGGGCATTAGTTTGGCAACATCTTTTTAGCACCATAGTTAGCACAATTATTCTTTGGCTCACAGTGAAATGGAGACCCAAATTTGTATTTTCTTTTACGAGATTAAAGGGATTAGTTTCTTATGGTTGGAAGCTTTTACTTGCTTCGCTTATGAATTCTCTATACAATAATACTCGCCAATTAATAATCGGAAAACTTTATACTACTGAAGATTTGGCTTATTATAATAAGGGCGACCAATTTCCCAAACTTATAATAACCAATATTAACTATTCTATAGACAGTGTTCTTTTTCCCGTTCTTTCTAAAGAACAATCTAATAAAGAAGCAATAAAGGCTATTGCAAGGCGAGCTATAAAAATCAGTTCTTTTGTTTTATGGCCGTTAATGGTTGGGCTTGCGGCTTGTGCCGAGCCGTTAATTAGATTATTGCTCACTGAAAAGTGGCTGTTTTGTGTTCCTTACTTAAGGATTTTTTGCTTTATTTACGTGTTTTACCCTATACATTCTTCAAACCTTAATGCAATAAAAGCAATAGGCAGAAGTGATATTATTTTAAAACTAGAAGTAATAAAAAAACTTATTGGGGTAACCTTACTTTTGTCTACTATGTGGTTTGGTGTAATGACAATGGCGTATACCTTGCTTGGTTATACTTTAATAGATAGTTTTATAAATGCTTTTCCAAACAGGAAATTATTAAACTATAATTATTTTGAGCAAATAAAAGATATGATTCCCTCCATTTTGCTTTCTGGCATAATGGGTTTAGCTGTATTTTGCATATCGTTTATAGGGTTGTCAGATGTTTTTACCCTTTTAATTCAAGTTCCACTTGGTGCTATTATTTACGTTTTTGGAGCTAAAATATTTAAGTTTGAAAGTTTTACGTATTTATTAAGCTTAATAAAAAATATTTTTAAAAAGCCGTCAAAATCAGTTGTAGAAAACGAAAATGTTTAACAAGCAATTAAATTTATAAAGGAGAGTTATGAAACAGTTGGTAGAAAAGATATTCTTTTCGCTTATGCGTTATGAAGTAAATGGTGAAGAGTTATCTAATGACGAAAAAAACTTAATATCGTCTGAAACTATGCCACTACTTTATAGGCTTTCCAAACTTCACGATTTGGCGCATTTGATTGGCGATGCTTTATCAAAACTAGGCATCGTGGTTGATGAAAACGTAAGAGCTGAGTTTGACAGGGAGAAAATGATTGCAATTTTCCGTCAAGAACGATTAAGCTATGATTATAGCTTGATAAAAGATATTTTGGAAAAAAACAAAATATCGTTTATCCCATTAAAAGGCTTAATCATTAAGAATTTTTATCCTCAGTCTTGGATGCGAACAAGTTGTGATATAGATGTTTTAGTAAAGGAGCAAGACGCCCTTTTTGCAATCGACTGTCTTATTGAACAAGCAGGTTTTTCTAAAGGCAAGGATTGCACCACTCACGACTATGTTTTAAGCTCGCAAAGTGGAATGACTGTGGAATTGCATTACTCTTTACTTCAAGACGGAGCGTTGCCGAAGACAGATGAAATTTTAAGTTCAGTTTGGGATAAAGCTGTAAATAAAAACGATTTTGGTTGTGAAAAAAGCATAACGGGGGAGTTTTTTGTATTCTATCACATAGTTCACATGGCAAAACACTTTGTTGCTGGTGGCTGTGGAATTAGACCATTTATCGATTTATACTTGATAGACAAAAAAATGGAATACGATAGGCTAGCGCTAAAAGAAATGTTAAAAGGTGCTGACCTTGAAAAGTTTTACGATGCAGTTATATCGCTTATAGACGTTTGGTTTGAGGGTAAAGAGCATTGTGAGTTGACAAATGAGATGGAGCAGTTTGTGTTTTTTGGTGGAATATACGGCAACGCTAGTAATTCTGCTAAGATTGAAGCTGCCAAAGGGAACAAAAAAAGCAAAACCTTATGGAGATTGATGTTTTTGCCAAGAACTAGCCTTGAAATTATCTATCCCAATCTAAAAAAGCGCCCATGGCTAATGCCTTTTTATCAGGTTAAAAGATGGTTTAGGATATTTAATAGGGGTAGCAGAAGGCGTGCTAGCGATATTTTGAAAGCAAGAAATTCTGTATCGACAGAGGAAGTTAAAACTACTGAAAAAATGTTATCTAGAATAGGGCTTAAGTAAAAATTACTAGAATTTCAGTAAATTATTGTGTTTTTTGCAAATTTTAGCAGTAATTGGCTAGACAAACTGTTGGAAAATTTATTAAACATTATATATACAGTATATATACAGTTGACAATGGGGTTTTTTTATGTTAAAATTATGTAGAAAAAATTTAATAAAAATAAAATTTTAGGAGAGGATTTTAGAATGAAAAAAGTTGTTACAATTTTACTTTGTCTATGTATGCTTTTTGCATTGACAGCTTGTGGCAAGACAGAAGCAGATTATAAGCTCGGTATGGGTGTTTCTGTAAGTCTTGAAGAGTCTAAAACTGGTAATGCACAAGTAGACGCAACGGTTGCTACCGTAGTTCTTGATGCTGACGGAAAAATCGTAGCTTGTCGTATCGACGTTGCTCAAAACAAAATGGCAGTTGTTGATGGAGCAGTAGCTGTTGCACAAACTTTCAAAACCAAAATGGAGCTTGGCGATGATTATGGTATGGCAGCTGCTTTAGGTTATGGTATGGACTGGAATAACGACGGTGTTGTTAAAGAATGGTATGACCAAGCAAAAGCTTTCGAAGCATACGTTGTTGGCAAGACTGCTAGTCAAGTTAAGGCTATCGAAACTGCACAAGTTCCCGGAACTGACTATATAATTGCAACCGACAATGCACTTCTTTCTGCAGGTTGCACAATTCAAATTGCTGATTTTATTGATGCAGTAGCAAAGGCTTGTGAAGATACACAAGGTATGAGCTTTAAGACTGCTGAAGAGTTTACTCTTGGCGTAGCTGCAATCACCACTGCAGAAGAGTCAACTGCGGCAACTGCAACTGATAACGGTGTTGTTAAGATGTATTCTGACTTTGCTTGTGCAGTAGTAGCTGACGGAAAGGTTATTGCAACTCTTAACGATGCAATTCAACCAAACATCACTATAAATCAAGCAGGCGAAATCGTAAATAAGGAATATACTGCAACAAAGCGTGAGCTTAAAGAAGATTACCATATGGCAGCTTACGGACAAAGCATGGACTGGAATGGAGACGGTGTTGTTAAAGAATGGTATCTCCAATCTGCAGCTTTCTCTAACTACGTTATAGGTAGAACTGCTAACCAAATTAAGAACATGGAAACTAAAGTAGTTCCAGATTCTGGTTACGTAATCTCTGCTGAAGATGCACTTCTTTCTGCAGGTTGCACAATCCAAATTACAGGTATCTGTGCAGTTGTAGCACAATCTGCAATCAACGCAAGATAATTTAATTTAATAATTAGGAGACAGAAATTTGAAAAAATTCAAATCTCTATCTTTGATGAGTTTGATTCTGGGGCTACTCGTTTTTTTAACGGGTTGCCCCGTAACTCTAAATAAGGATAAAAATCCCACGCCAAAGGGAATGATGTATTTTTCATATTTTAACACCGTATCGTATATTTACAGTTATGCGGGCGATTCGGAGCAAACGTTTGAGAATAACTGTGATGGTGCATCGGCTGTTTTAGAGAAATATCATCAATTATTCGATATTTATTATGAATATTCTGGGGTTACAAATCTTCGCACGATAAATCTTAATGCTGGGGGCGAACCTTTAGAGGTGGAGCAAAGTTTGATAGATTTTTTGGTGTATGCTAAACAGGTTTATCAACTTACAAACGGCGAAACCAACGTTATGATGGGCTCGGTGTTAAGGCTATGGCACGATTGTCGTGAGGAGGCGAGAGTCAACCCTTCGACAGCAAAAATTCCAACAGAGGAAGATTTGATAGAGGCAAGCAAACACACGGATATTTCGCTTTTAGAGATAGATGAAGAAAATAGAACTGTTCGTATATCAGACCCTAAAGCATCTATTGACGTTGGTGCGTTAGGCAAGGGCTATGCTGTTGAAAAAACAGCAGAGTATCTTGAAACTGTTGGCGCAAAAAGTTACGTGCTTAATATTGGTGGAAACATTAGAATTATTGGAACAAAGCCAGATGGTTCGGGCTGGAAAACGGGTATTAAAAATCCAAGCAATACCAACACTTTTATAAAGCTTATAACCATTTCTAACACGTCATGCGTGACGAGTGGTGATTACGAGAGATATTTTACGGTTAACGGGAAAAAATATCATCACGTTATAGACAAGGATACACTAATGCCGTCTGAATATTTTAGTGCGGTAACGGTTATCACTAAAAACAGTGGTCTTGCAGATGCTTTGTCAACAGCGTTGTTTTCTATGAGCTATGAAAACGGGCTTGCACTCGTTAAAAGTATTGGAGGAGTAGAAGTTATTTGGATTGCTAGTGATGGAACACAGTATTTTACCGAGGGCTTCTCTAATCTAATTGCTCAATCATAAATTTGAAAAAAATAAAATTTACATATAAAAAAATACAAGGAGAAAAGGATTTTGAAAAAGGATATTTCATCTTTGCACGTGCCACACAACAAGCACACAGCAGAATGTGTTCCCGTAAGAATACAAACGCCTAATGAAGTTGTGTTGCCGATGAATATGCATTCAGGTCACGATGCCGAGCCTATCGTTAGCGTAGGCGATTACGTTAAGGTTGGTCAGCTTGTGGCAAGGGAAGAGGGTAGATTTTCTTCTCCCGTTCACGCAACAGTTTCTGGAAAGGTTGTAGAAATTGCACCCATGGCAACGCCAAGTGGAAAGGAAACCTTGGCTATTAAAATTGAAAGCGACGGGAAAATGGAGATTTCAGAAAGTGTTAAGCCTCCAGTAATAACCGATTGCGAAAGCTTTTTACAAGCAGTAAGAGATAGCGGAATGGTAGGACTAGGTGGAGCAGCGTTTCCAACCTGGGCAAAGCTTAACGAAGCTACTAATCCAGAGTATAAGGTAGATACTGTTTTAGTTAACGCTGCAGAATGCGAGCCTTATATTACAAGCGACCATAGAATGATGGTTGACCACCCAGAGCTTATTAGTGACGGCATTGAATATTTAAGAAAATATATGCCCGAACAATTGGGAGAAGCAACCTATAAAATTTGTATAGAAACAAACAAGCCCGATGCTATCGAGGTGTTAAAAAACACTTTCGCAGGCAAGGACTACGTGGTGATACACGAATTAAAAACCATATATCCTCAAGGTGCAAAACAAGTTATGCTATACAACGCAACGGGAAGAGTTGCCGTTGCAGGAAAGAGATTTCCTTCGTTTGGTGCGTTAATTATAAACGTATCATCTCTTGCAAAAATGGCAGAATATCTTAACACGGGTATGCCATTGGTGGAAAGAATAGTTACGGTTGACGGACCAGCTGTTGAAAAGCCAATGAACCTTGTTGCTCCTATTGGAACAAGAATTAGCGAGTTATTAAAGATGACGGGCTTAAAGGAAGAGCCTGGCAAGGTAATTATTGGTGGACCTATGAACGGAACGGCTATCTGCTCGGTAGACGACCCAATAGTAAAGGTTGCAAACGCAGTGCTAGTATTCGACCAAAAGAGTGCAGTTCTACCAGAGGCTTCAGCTTGTATCAATTGTGGACGTTGTATGGAAAAATGTCCCGTTCGCATAAGCGTGGCAGACGTTGACCGTGCAATGAACGTTAAAGACGAGGATAAAAGGGCGCAAATGCTTATTAACTCTGGCGTTCGCCAATGTGTAGACTGTGCGTGCTGTTCTTACGTATGCCCAGCACACCGTCCATTATTACAAATGAATTGGGAAGCGAAAGCCTTCCTAAAACAATACGCTGCAAAACAAAAAGAAAAGGAAGGGGGTAAATAGTCGTGGGTAAATTACATATCTCGTCAACGCCTCATATTCACCAAAAGGGTTCGTCAACTTCTAACATTATGCTAGACGTTGTTATTGCGTTAATTCCTGCAACCCTAGTGGGAATAATCTTTTTCGGCTTAAAGGCGTTATTAACAGTTTTCGTTTGCGTTTCAACTTCGGTTTTAGCAGAATACTTATTTAACCTTTGTTCTCATAAAAAGCAAACGATAAAGGATTTTTCAGCAGTTGTAACAGGTTTGCTACTTGCACTTAACCTAAGTGTAAACGTTCCCGTTTGGCAATGCGTTATTGGAAGCGTGTTTGCAATAGTTGTTGTAAAGTGCTTCTTTGGTGGAATAGGTAAAAATATCGTTAACCCTGCAATTGCATCAAGAGTATTTATGCTACTCACATTTGGTGCTGTGGGTGCAGTTGTTAAAATTTCACCACTATTTAATCTTTCATTCTTAGGCGATGCCGTTCCCGAGCTTATCGCAGAATCAACGCCTCTTGCATCATTAAATCAAGGTGCAGAGATTGCTAAAACAGGTGCTCCTACAGTTTTACAACTTTTAGTTGGTGCACACGGTGGCACAATTGGTGAAACTTGTGCAATCGCATTGCTTATCGGTTTTGCATACCTTGTTATTCGCAAGGTTATTAAGTGGTATGTGCCTGCAGCTTACGTTTTAACAGTGTTTGTTTGCTATTTCTTGTTCGATGGATTTAATGCAGTGTTTGCTCTTCAACACGTTCTAGCTGGTGGCTTATTATTAGGTGCTATCTTTATGGCGACCGATTACGTTACAACGCCAAGCACGGGATTAGGCAGAATTGTGTTCTGTATTGGTGCTGGCTTGCTTACATACGCTATAAGAAAGTTTGGTATGTATCCAGAGGGCGTT
The DNA here is from genome assembly GCA_045653205.1 of Christensenellaceae bacterium. Taxonomy (GTDB): domain Bacteria; phylum Bacillota; class Clostridia; order Christensenellales; family Borkfalkiaceae; genus UBA1259. Next base: position 87,762 of record JAZOLT010000007.1, read on the forward strand.
TCAATTGCAATTCTAACAATGAACCTTTTAACACCATTTATTTCAGACTTTACAAAAAGAAAAACGTTAGGAGGTGTTAAATAATGAAGCTTCTTAAAACGTTATCAATTCAATTTATCGTTGTAGTTTTATTTGCTGGTGCAATGTTTGGCTTAAACTTTATTACAGGACCTATTATTGAAGCAAATAACCAACGTGCAAGGTTTGACCCATTATATGCGGTAATGCCTGAAGGTTCTGCTTTTGATGAAAACTCACTTATTTACAGTAGTGAAAATCCAGAGGCGTGGACCTTGCAAGGCGTTCCTAGTAGCGTTCTAACTGTATACAAAGAAAAGAATGCCTTAGGTTATGCTATTAGAACAACTGCAGAATCTAGTTACTCAACAGCACCTATGGAAATTACCATTGGTATTACGTCTGACGGCAAGATTTGTGGTGTTAGCGTTAATTCATATAACGATACACCAAGTTTTGACTTTAGAGTAAAAGACCCAAATTACTTAAATTCATATATTGGTAAAGATTCTGCACTTGCAGATATTGGCACTGTTGCAGGCTCGACTTATTCTTCAACAGCCTTTAAGAATGCGGTTTCAGAAGCGATGGGTGTTTTAATTACTAACAATATGATTCAAGCAGGCGTTAAGTCGGATGCACAAATTTTAACCGAACTTATACCTACGGTTGCACCTGGACTTAACAAGACTGAAGAGGTTACTGCTTCAGGCAACATTCAAAAGGCACTTAAGGCAACCAACGGAGCAGGCTTTGCTTACGTCGTTACAGAGGGTGAGGCTAGCTACCTTGCAATAGTTAACGCAATGGGCGTATGCAAGGTTTATGACGTTGACGGGGCAGACGTTACTTTAGATAAAACTGCAATCGTTACCGAAGCTAAAACACACGCAAGCACAAATCAGACCTCTTACCTTGAAGCCTTGACTACTAAGGTTGGAATAATGATGAGTGGTGCGACGGACATAACTTCTATTGAACTTACAACCTTTAACAGCGTGGTTTCGGCAGTGGAATTTACTTTTAACGGTGCAAAATATTACGCATTCTATTCAAGAAGCATTGGCTTTAATCAAATGGACGTTTACGTAGTTATCGACGCTAATGGTGCAATAGCTAAGGTTGATGCTAAGCAGTTAATCTTTGAAGAACAATATTTCGTCGGCTTCGGTGGTGTTCCAGCTGACTACAAGCAAGGTTTTGTTGGAATTACCTCTGACACGTGGACGGGCGACCAAGCAATTATCGCTGGTGCTACAATGAGCACAAATGCGATGAAGCAATCGGTTACTGATTCGTTTGAATCCTTTAGCAAAATTAACCAAGGAGGACAAAACTAATGAAAAAGAATAAATTTGCTTATCTTCTTAGAGGAACTCCTTCTGCATTGCTTTGTATTGGTGCAGGCTTTGTTATGGCTTCTAGTGCAGACCTTCGTGCTGCACTAGGTATGGGAGCTGCAGTGCTTTTGGCAATGCTTTTAAGCTCAATTCTAATTTCTGCAATACATTCTTTTATTCCTGTGTATGCAAAAATGCCAACCTATTTGATAATTATTACGGGTTTTGTATCTATTATATCAATGTTTATGGAAGCATTCTTTCCTGTGGTGGTAGATTTACTAGGCGTTCATCTTACTGCTCTTGCAGTAAGTGCTGTTGTTTATCGTGATGCTGAGGAAATTGCAGACCACAACGGAGAGGCTACTTCAATTAAAACTGCACTAGTTACAGGAATATTCTTTACGCTAATAATGGTAATTTGTGCATTGTTTAGGGAGGTTTTAGGTAACGCATCAATTTTTGGTCAGCCCATAGAATTTTTGCAAGACTATAAAATCTCAGCACTTGCAGGTGCGTTTGGTGGATACCTCGTTCTTGCAATCGTGCTTGCTGTTATCAATAAGTTAATAGGTCTAAAAGTGGGTGAAGAAAAAACCGAAGAAAAGGAGGATAACTAATTATGGATATTAAGGTAATTTTAGCAATTCTTCTTGCTGGTATACTTTCAAACAACTACGCATTACTTCATTTTTTAGGAACGGGTGCTGTTATTGAAAACGAACGTCCCACAAAAAAATCGTTAACCTTAGGGCTAGGAACTACTTTGGTTATGGTGCTAAGCACTCTAATCACTTGGCCCTTAAACAAGTATTTATTAGCTTCTGTGCCTTATCTTCAAACTATGGCTTTCGTTTTAATCGTGCTTATAGTTGTAGAGGTTTTGCACGTTATTGGAAAGAAAACTCTAGATAACTATTGCCGTGCAGATTTTGTTAAGTTTGCAATCAACGGTGCGGTTTTAGGTCTATGTATTCATAACACAGCTCTTAGCTTTGTTGAAGCATTGATAACTTCTTTTGCCGTTGGCATTGGATTTATGCTTACAATGACGCTATTTGCTAAGCTTAAGGACGTGCCTGTTGACGAAGAAGCAATTCCAGCCTCTTTCCGTGGCCTTCCCATTGCACTTTTAACAGCTGGAATGATAGCACTTGCACTTTTGGCATTACAATTTAAATTTTAATGAAAAAGAGAGACTTTATTCTCATAGGCGTAATATTTGCAATAATAATCCTTCTCTGGTCGGTTGTTTCGCTGACCAAAAAGGAAGGGGCTTACGTTATTGTTCGTGTTAACGGCGAACAAGTGGCAAAGTATTACTTAAATGAGGACGGCGAATACGAGCTTAACGGAGGAACAAACGTGCTAAAAATTGAGCAGGGCAAGGCATATTTGATAGAGGCTGATTGCCCAGACCATCTGTGCGTTAAGCAAGGTAAGGTTGACAAGAGTGGCGAAACCATTACTTGTCTTCCAAATCGCTTAACTGTTACCGTTTACGGCGCAGATTCCGACGTAGATTTGGTAAGCTGAGGGGATTATGAGCACAAAAAAGGTTGCCTTTATTGGCTTAGCTATTGCTTTAGCAATGATTCTTTCTTATCTTGAAAGCCAAATTCCTGCACTTGTAGCAATACCGGGCATTAAGGTTGGGCTTCCCAATCTAATTCTAGTATTTCTGCTCTACAAGGTGGGTTGGAAAGAAACGGTTGCCGTTAGCATTGTTAGAATATTTTTAGTTTCATTACTGTTTGGCAATTTGCAGTCTATGATATTTAGCTTTGCAGGAGCTTTTCTTAGCCTAACGGGAATGATACTATTAAAGAAAACCAATTGGTTTGCTTGCGTAACGGTAAGCATAGTTGGTGGTATTTTACATAACGTTGGTCAGATTATAGCCGCTTGTTTTTGGACGGCTACTGCTCAAATCGTGTTCTATCTTCCCGTCCTATTAGTTACTGGAACAATTGCAGGCTTTGTAATTGGACTTATTGCAGGAATGCTTGTTAAGCGTCTTGAAAAATGGAAGCTTTAATAAAAAAATTTATTAGGAGTAAAAAATGAAAAAATTATTGATTCTTTTATTATCCTTGATAACGGCTATTAGCTGTTGTTCATTCACAGCTTGTTTAGGTGGTGACGGCTCAATGTCAAACAGCCAAGTTGCAAGTCTTTATAAAGATATTGCAATGCAGATGTGGCAAAGAATAGGCGTGTCTAATCCTACCTCAGTTCAATCGGCAGAAGCATCTGGTTTAAGCACTTATTCGGCTATTCCTGACAAAAAGACCGAAACCAACGAACAAGGACCTATCTACAATATTAAAATAAATGCTAGCGATTCTGCTGCAATCATTTATTTAATGGGAAGGGTATATTCAAACGAAAACTACGTTTTAACCGACAACGTTGCGTGTTTTGACGTGTCATATATTGTATATGGCGAGCAATTGAGCCAAACCCTTTGCTTATCTTCTGAAATTTTAAAAAGCGAAAACAAGGTAACATTCGAAGCAATCGTTATTACTCCTGCATATAACAACACCTCATACACCTATGCTGAAATAAACTATGATTTTAATAGTTCGATGCTAAAGGGCTGTAGGTTTGTTATGACGTGGGATGACGAATACATTGATATGGAGTTAACAGAAGACGGAAGATATATGTGGTATGAGCCTGAAAGTGCAGATGAATTTACAAGCGCTGTAGACCAAAGATTTAACGCATTTAACCAAAAGCGTTTAAGTATAACCAAGCTAACTGCTAATTTTAACAGTGAAATGCAAGATTACATAACTGTATCAATGGCTGCTACGTCTCAATTGAGAGGTAACGGTGGCAATAATAATGGTGACAACGGCGGTAATAACGATGACGTTATTGAAAACGGTGGTGGACAAAAAGAACCAGTAACTGAAGAAATCCCAACAGGACCTATAATGCAACAAGTATCTAACGAGGTGTGGAACTCGTCCTTAAACCTTTCAGCATTAGATGGATTTTATTATTCAGTTTTCAAAGGTCAAAGCATGTCTAACAGTATACATTATCGTTGCGACGGAGTAAGTTTAGAAAAAGCTGTTACCGAGAATTTTGAAGAGGTTTCTTATGAAATCTTTACTAAAGACGGCAATAAGTATTTTAAGTTTAGTATTGATACTAAAACAAAGGATATAACTAAAACTGAAATTGATTTGCAAGCTTACGAGCAAGTGTTTGCTGAAATGAAGATAAACTTTAGCGAAATGTTTATTCAAGACCAATTCCAATATCAAGAAATGATGGGGTGTTATACACTATTTCAGTGCAACGATATGATGGATATCTACGTTTCGTTTAGAGATAACGTTTTAGAAAATATAACGTATACAAAGAATGGGGAAATGTATATTTACAACTTCTATTTTGAAATAATTGAAATTCCCGTTCCATCATTAGATAAGTAAAATCTTATGAATTAAAGGAGCTAAAAAATGGCAAAAACTGTTGCAGATATAATAAAGATTATTAAAGAAAAACAAATTAAGATGGTAGACTTTAAGATGGTTGACATTAATGGTCAATATCGCCACGTTACCATTCCTGCTGAAAACTTTTCAGAAGAAACAATGACAAGTGGTATTGGGTTTGACGCTTCAAACTACGGTTATGCCGTGGTTGAGAAGAGCGATATGGTTTTTATTCCCGACCCAGACACAGCAATTGTTGACCCATTCTGTGAAATACCTACACTTTCGATGACGGGTAATGCAATGATAATTGACACGCCCCAAAATCGTCCTCTTCCACAGTATCCAAGAAACATAATCAAGGCTGCTGTAAAGGCAATGCAAGAAAGTGGCGTGGCAGATACAATGTTTATATTGCCAGAGTTCGAGTTCTATTTATTCGATAACGTTAAGTGGAACGTTGCCCCTGATTGTGTAGCTGCAATGGTAGATGCTGAGCAGTCTTATTGGAATAGCTCTAATGACGGAAAGGGCATAATCGTTCCCAAACAAAAGAACTATCATATTGCAAAGCCGTTTGACGTTACCTACGAATGCCGTAGCGAAATGTGTATGCACATGAAAGATGCGGGCATTGAAATCAATTATCATCATCCTGAGGTTGCGGCTTCTGGCCAATTTGAAATCGAGCCTCAGCTTGGTGAAGTGGTGCATATGGCAGACGCTTCTATGATGATTAAATATATCATTCACAACACAGCATTAAAGTATGATAAGACGGCAACCTTTATGCCAAAGCCCATTTACGGCGAGGCAGGCAGTGGCATGCACGTTCATATGCTATTAATGAAAGACGGAAAGCCTGTTTTCTCTGATGACAATGGCTATGCACATCTTTCTAAAACGGCACACTATTTTATGGGTGGTCTATTAAAGCACATTGCTTCGCTTTGTGCAATTACTAATCCGTCAACTAATTCGTTCAAGCGTTTAGTTCCAGGTTTTGAAGCACCTGTTACTATTGGATATGCAACCTCTAACCGTTCGGCAGTAATAAGAATTCCTGCTTATGCAAAGAGTCCTGAAAAACGCCGTTTCGAGCTTAGAAATCCAGACGCAACCTGCAATCCATATTTCTGCTATGCAGCAATACTTATGGCAGGGCTCGACGGTATAAAGAACAAGATAGACCCACACGAGAACGGCTGGGGACCATACGATTTTAACCTTTTCCATTTACCTGAAGAAGAAAAAGCGAAGTTAAAGGGACTTCCCACCTCGCTTCCAGAAGCACTTGACGCTCTAGAAAAAGATAACGAATACCTAACGGCAAACGGAGTATTCCCCAAAGAGCTTATCGCAAGCTTTATTAAAAGCAAGAGGGCTGAATGTGCAGAACTTTCAAAAATTCCTCATCCAGCTGAATTTGAAAAATATTATAACCTATAAAAAAGTCATTAAAGCTCACGGAAACGATTTCGTGAGTTTTTTATTGTTGATTTTTTTCGTTAAAGGTAGTATAATCTAATAAGAAGAAAATTTAGTTAGAGATTAGATATGGTATACGAAAATATTTTACAAGCAATAGGGCATACGCCTATAATAAAACTAAATAAGCTTGCTCCAAAGGATGGGGCTGATATTTTAGTAAAGTTTGAGGGCTTAAACGTTGGTGGCTCGATTAAAACTCGTGTTGCACTAAATATGATTGAGGCGGCAGAAAAGCAAGGCAAAATAAATAAGGACACTATTATTGTTGAGCCAACTAGTGGAAATCAAGGTATTGGGCTTGCTCTCGTCGGTGCTGTAAAGGGTTATAAAACAATAATTATAATGCCTGATTCGGTAAGCGAGGAAAGGAGAAAGCTTGTTCGCCATTACGGAGCAGAGGTAATTTTAATACACGATGATGGAAATATTGGCGACTGTATTGATAGGTGCTTAAAAACAGCCCTAAAAATGCAAGCTGAAGATTCAAGAGTATACGTTCCACAGCAGTTTGAAAATCCCTTTAATCCAATAGTTCACCGTCATCACACGGCACTAGAAATTTTAGAGCAGGTTGCAGGGCCGATTGACGGATTTTGTTCGGGAATAGGCACTGGTGGAACTATTACGGGTATTGGCGAAGTGCTAAAGGCACAGAACCCAAGCATAACTATTTGGGCAGTAGAGCCTAAAAATGCAGCCATTTTAGCTGGTGGAACAATCGGCTCTCACGTTCAAATGGGAATTGGCGATGGGCTTATTCCTCCCGTTCTAAATTGCGAGATTTTTGAGGACGTATGCGTAATTTCTGATGAAGAGGCTTTGCAGGTTTCTAAAGACCTAGCAAGGTTAGAGGGAATTATGTGTGGAATTTCTTCTGGAACAAACGTTGCTGCTGCAATAAAGCTTGCTAAAAAATTAGGCAAAGGAAAAACTGTTGTAACCGTTCTTCCCGATACTGCCGAAAGATATTTTTCAACCCCTCTTTTTGAAGGTGAATAAAATTAAAGACGCAAAATAAATTTGCGTCTTTTTTATTTTTAAATCAAGTATTTTTATTTGACATATGAGCTATAATAAGTTTATAATGTAATTGCAACTAATTTGGTTGCAATTTTGGAGAAATTATGAAGCTATCGTCTAAAACCAAATATGGAATAAGAGCTTGTCATATTTTAGGCTCGGTGTATAACACGGCAACAGTGTCTGCAACTGACCTTGAAAAAAGGATAGGTGTATCTTCTAAATACATTGAGCAGATTATGCGAAAGCTATCTAGTCGAGATATAGTTATGGCTAACCGTGGAGCTAATGGTGGCTACACGCTAACGAGAGAGCCAAGAGAAATAAGTATAGGGCAGATAGTGCGTGCTTTAGAGGACGATATTGAGATTATAGAGTGTGTTTCAAAAGATGCTAAATGTAAATGTTGCCCATCTAGTGCAGTATGGAAGAAACTACACAATGGAATAAACGATTTACTTGATTCAATGAACTTAGAGCAAATGATAAAAGGTGAAATTCAATAAAGGAAATAAAGATGGAAAAGATATATTTTGACCACGCAGCAACAACGCCGTTAGATAAAAGGGTTTTTGATAAGATGAAGCCGTATTTTTTTGAAGTATACGGCAACGCCAACAGCCAGCATTTATTTGGTAGAGAAGCCGTTAAGGGAGTGGATGAGGCAAGAGATACCATAGCTAAAATCATAAATTGCAAACCGAGTGAGCTTTATTTTACTTCAGGTGGCACGGAAAGTGATAATTGGGCATTGCGTGGTGTGGCAAAAGCTTATAAAGATAAGGGAAACCACATAATAATAAGTCCTATTGAACACGCAGCGATGATTTCTACTGCAAAAGCACTAGCTAAAGAAGGCTTTAAGGTAGACTTTATGAAGGTTGATGAATATGGCTTAGTAGATTTAGAGCATTTAAGAAGTATAATTACCGATAACACAATATTTGTGGGTTTAATGCTTGCAAATAACGAGGTAGGAACGATAGAGCCTGTAAAGGAAGTGGCAAAGATTGCTCACGAACACGGTGCAATAGCATTTACAGATGCCGTTCAAGCTGCAGGAGTTTTAAATATTGACGTTAAAGAGCTTGGCGTAGATATGATGAGCATGAGTTCGCACAAAATTTATGGCCCAAAAGGCGTGGGCGCAATTTATATCAGAAACGGACTTAAGATAGAGAGCATACTAACGGGTGGGCATCAAGAACGCACTAAGCGTGGTGGAACAACAAACGTTCCTGGCGTAGTTGGTTTTGCAGAAGCGTTTAGGCTTGCAATATTAGATAGAGAAAAGAACAATCAATACGTAACAAGCTTAAGGGACAGATTTATTGAAAGAGTGATTGCTGAAATTCCTTTTGTTAAATTAAATGGACATAGGGAAAAAAGGCTTCCTGCAAATGCAGATTTTTCGTTTGAGTTTATTGAAGGTGAATCTATATTGTTTAGTTTAGATTTGGCTGGCATAGCAGTAAGCTCGGGCTCGGCTTGTTCATCAGGCTCATTAGAGCCCTCACACGTGCTTTTAGCACTCGGTGTGCCAGAGGCTTTAGCACACGGCTCAATCAGGTTTTCGTTCGGAAAAAACAATACGGTTGAGGAAATTGATTACGCAGTGGATGTTTTAAAGGACACGGTTAAAAAATTAAGAGAAATGTCGCCATTATTTAAGGCGGAAGGAGAAATAGTAAATGTATAGTGAAAAGGTTATGGACGCGTTCAAAAACCCAAAGAACGTTGGAGAGATAGAGAATGCAGACGGTGTAGGAACGGTTGGTAATGCAAGCTGTGGCGATATTATGCAAATCAGCTTAAAAATAGAAAACGACGTTATAGTTGACGCTAAGTTTAAGACTTTTGGTTGTGCTGCTGCCATTGCAACTAGTTCTACTGCAACAGAAATGATTAAGGGAATGACTGTGGAAGAGGCGCTTGAGGTTACTAACAAGAAGGTTATTGAGATGTTAGGTGGGCTTCCTGCACAAAAAATTCACTGTTCAGTGCTTGCAGAAGAGGCGATAAAGAAAGCAATAGACGACTATAAGAGCAAAAAAGCCGTTTAATAATTTATAGTATAAATAATTTTATTCGTAGCATACTAACCTAAAAGGAGGGAGTATGAACGATAAGTTTTTTATGGGTATTGCACTCGGAATGCTTGGCGGTGCTTTAATAGTAACTAATTCGGTTAAGGCTAGACAGGTTATAAAGGACGGTCAAGAAGAAGTAAAGAAAAAGGTTTCTGAAAAGCTTAATACCTCGCAAAAGAAAAAGTAGAAAAACGACGGCTTTTTTGCCGTCGTTTTGTTATAAAACCCTTGCAAACGCACTTAATATGTGATAAAATACGGGTGATGGAAAGATTTCTATGTTTAGATATTGGAGATAAGCGAATAGGTGTTGCTGTGTCCGACCCGTTTAACAGTTATGCTCTACCAGTTACAACCTACCATCGCCAAAACCTGAAGAAAGATTTAGATGCAATGGAGAAATTTGTTAAAGAAAAGTTTGCAACGGCAATCGTATGTGGACTGCCTGTAAATTTTGATGGTTCAGCTTCTATTCAGACACAAAAAGCACAGTTTTTTATAGAAAAGCTTAAAGAAAGGTTGGATGTTGAGATTTTTACGGTTGACGAGCGATGCACTACTTGTGAAGCCGAAGAAGTTTTAATTTCACAAGGAAAAAGCCGTGAAGAGAGAAAGGGACTGATAGATAGCCTGGCGGCAGCCAATATCTTGCAAGGATTTTTAAATGAAAAAAATAAAGCTAAAAAATAAGGAGCAAAAAAATGAGCGAAAAAGAAAAGAAATGTAATTGTGGATGTGATGAACATTCTCATTGTGATTGCGAACATGATAACGAAGTTTGTGATTGCTGTTCTGAAGATGAAATTGTGGAACTAACAACCGATGATGGAAGAGTGCTAAAATTCTATCTAGTTGGAACTATTGAGTATAAAGGCAAGATTTATTCAGCATTTGAGCCTGCTGAACAAATGGAAGGTATTGAGGATGACGATTTAGTTATATTCGAGCTATCTGGCGATGATGAAGAAACGGCAGAGCTACTTCCTATTGAAGATGAAGCGCTTTTAGATGAAGTGTTTGAAGAATTCTGCAAGGCTTTAGAAGAAGAGGAAGAAGAAAACTAAGGTTTTAAGCCCCGAACAAGCTTGTTCGGGGCTTTTTTTATGTCTTAAAACAAGGAAATTTCTATTTTTTTATAAAAAATTTACTCAAAACACTTTATTTTTTAAAGAAAATAGTTTAAAATATGCTCGGAGGGAAAATATGGAAAAGCTTACTGAATTGGATTTAGATATACTTAGAATAATTCAAGAAGATGCGAGAATATCTTTAAAAAACATTGCAGAAAAAACATACGTTTCAGCACCTACCGTTGCGAGCAGGATAGAATATCTAACAGAGTTAGGTGTTATTAAAGGTTACAGCACGAAAATTGAACCTAAATGGCTTGGTTCGAACATTAAAACTTATATTAATATGGAATCTGCACCTGCAACGAGAGAGGAATTATACGAGTTTTTGCGTTCAACCCCACACGTTGTTGAATGCTCTAGGGTTACAGGCGAATATTCACTTATGCTAGAAGCTCATTTTTCGGATATGGAAGAATTAAATAAATTCTTAAACCAAGCACAGCATTTTGGCAGAACCGAAACTCAAATAGTATTCTCTACAGTTATTGATAGAAGGGGATTGCCTATTCCTAATGGAAAAACTAAATAAAGAATAAAAAATGCCTGAAAGGGCATTTTTATTTTTCTAGTTTTAGGTTGAAAATTTTGCCTTGCTCTAAATCAAGTGTAAGATAACAAACTTCATAATGATTTTTTCTTAAGTAAAAAATCAAGCCTATTTCATTAGGATTTCTAAAGGGTGGGGGCGGGCAAATTCCTAAATAATCGCCTAAATAGCCTTTAAGCTTATCTTTAGCACTCTTTAGTTTATCGTGGAGATAGCATTCCACGTCGCCTCCTATTAAAAGCTCTTCTAAAAAGGCGTATGGTAAAACGTCGTTGGATAATAGTCCGGGATGAAAATCTTTGCAGCGTTGTATTGTTTCACTAACCAAAACGGCACTTTTACTAGAAAAATCCCATTCAGATATAATCTCGTGTTTTGCAACGTCTAGGTGCTTTTGTTTTATAACTAACCTATTTGAATAACTATAATAAAAAGCTTGTTTTTGAAAGATTTTTTTAATCGGATTTTCTAAATTGTAAACACAAATTGTTTTATTTGTAGAGCCAAAGCAAAGTCCAAGCGCGCCTCTTTCACAAAAAACTATCTCTACGTCATCAAAATCAAAGCTAAGGTTTTCAAAATAAAAATCGTTGGCCGTTTCTATTGATAGCTTTTTTCCTTTGTCATTAAATACGGATAGAGAATAATAGTCGGTTTTATGTTGAAAAATTACGTCTATATTCTCGCATATGGGGTTAGACTTAAATTTTATTAAATATCCACCCTTTAAGTCAACAACACAAACGTTTTTCTTCTCGCCTTGCCAAAACTGTTCGTCAAGATAAAAGCCAAAACCCCGTTCGCTTTCAGAAAGTGGGCATATCTCTATAAAGGTTGTGCTTGTAATTGGGGCAATTTGCTCAACTGTTGTGTGAATTTTTTTATAAATGTTTCCGTCAAGCTTAACTACGGCAGGATAATCCGAACAAAAATAAATATACATAGTTTTATTTTTATGTATAAATTTATTTATTTATGTCAATCATTAGTTTAAGCTAAAGGAGGGAGTATGGAAAAAATATATGGTTACAAACAAAGTGATGCAGTAGAATTTGCAAAATACATTAGACAAAATACAGACTTTTCACCAGCAAAATTGTATTTGAAATACGCTAGCGTATCAGGAAAATCTGTTGGGACTGTAAGAAACTTATATTATGCTCTTGCAAAAAAAAGTCGTCAAGACAAGGAGTTTTGCTTAAAATATTTTGATGGCAAGCCCTTAAAGGTGGGGAAAATTCAGCCCTTTAACGATTTGGAGGAAAGAGAACTAATAAAACAAATTCTAATCAAAAAAAGAGAGGGAATGTCGGTTAGAAGTGCAATACTTGAAATGACAGGTGGTGATGCCAAGCTCTCGTTAAGATTTCAAAACAAGTATCGTGGAGCACTAAAATGTAAGCCAGAGCTGATAAACGAAATATTAGGCGAGATAAAAAACCAATACGGTGATGAAAATTTTGAACTTTCAACCAAATATAATAGTCACGTGTCTGAGGTTCAAATGGCAAGGCTTAAAAAAGAAATTGACGGGCTAGTTGATAGAGTTTCCCAAAAAGCAAGAAAGGAAAACGCTGTTTTAAGAGAACGCATTGCATATTTAGAAAAAGAAAATTCAAGACTCATAAATCTTTTATCAAACAATAGTGCTTCGGCAATAGAGTTTTTTGAAAAGAATAAAAAATCTATGTTGAATTAAAAAAAGTCGGTTAAGCCGACTTTTTAATTTTATATTATAAAAACAATATGCAGTGTTAAAAGAGTTGTTAGTAGCGAGGGAAGGGCAACGAAAATTCCCATTTTCAAAAAGCTCTTAAAGTCCGATTTTTGACCGTGTTTGTTTAGTATCGAACTCCACATTATTCCTGCAAGAGCCCCTATTGGCGTAAATAATGCACCAAGGTTAGAGCCTACTATTGCTCCAAAAACTGCTGGAAGCCGAATAGAAGTGCTTAAGGCTTGAGTTATGGATGTATATATTACACTCATTGGAATATTATTAAGAACGTTAGCTGTTAAAAACGAGGTTGCTCCATATACAAATACTGTGTATTTTGTGCCTAAAAACTCTGCTACGTAACTGCTAACTCCGTGTGTTTGCAAGGTGATAATAATACAAAACATTGCAAGAACAAAGGGAATAAGTTGAAAGGGAAGTCTTAAATACACTCGCTTAAGTTCTGTTGGCTTTCGTTTCTTTATAATCGATATAAGTAGTATTGAAAAATTTAACAGTATTACAGATGCAAAGGAAATTATCCACATCTCAAGCTCAATATAAGAACTGATTGCAAGAGCAATCGTGCAAGCACCAAGCACACTTGCCCCCACGATAAAACTGTGTTTATCGGCTATTCTATAAACAACGTTGTCAACCTTTTCAATACTGGCAGTTAATTGTTTTCTAAACATTAAATATAAAAACAAAAATCCGGTTAACCCACCAACAATTGTAGGAATTATCATAACTTGAAAGTATGAAATAAAATCAATTCCACTAGCTGTTGCAAGGTAAATATTTGTGGGGTTCCCAATTATTAAAGCCATACTCCAAGTGTTTGCACCTGTAAATTCGGCTAAAAGAAAGGGCAGAGGATTAATTTTCGCACTTCTGCAAAAGTAAAGTATAAATGGTGTAAACGAAAGAATTATAACGTCGTTAGAAGTGAACACTGTCAGTATGGAAACTGTTATATAAAGCAAGGTAAAAAGTTTAAGCTGTCCACCCTTTGCTTTAGACAAGGTTAAATTTGCAAAGCACCTAAAAAATCCAAGCTCGTCTAGGTAAACCGACAAGAAGGTCATACTTAAAAATAAAACTAAAATTTTTAGCGGGTTAACGGCAGTGTTTTCGGTAAGCTTTTTTGCTATAACGCCAACGTTTGAGCTTCCTGAAATTAACAACGCAAAAAATCCCAAAAGTGCTATCACCCAATATGAGTCTGGCTGAAAGCTTTTGGAAATTTTAATTTTTGGGAAAAACAATATTCCCACAACCATCAATGCAAATGTAATTAAGCTTATTATTACTGCAACTATCATAAGTTTTACCGTAAAAAATTATACACCCTTATATGCTTCCCGTCAATTAATTTATCCAAAACAAATTAATGAAAAAACTAAACATAAAATGAAAAACAGTAACAAAATATAGAAAAAAATGGAAAAATATGTGAAAAATTTTCAAAAAAAATTTAAAAAGTGGTGTAAAACGTTTGCAAAAGCAAAAAAAAAGGTGTAATATATAATCATCAAGGAAGCAAGGCACAATGTCCTTCCCTTGTTGATAAGCAAAATGTCTTATCAAAAAATCACGCTCATCATTTTCCCCCTTATCATATATTATTCAGGAAGCAGTAAACGTTAGTTTATTGCTTTTTGAATTTTTACCCTAAAGTTATATATACTTCGCATTTCTTCGTTCACTGCTATAAAAAAACAACCTCGATGACCAACAAGGTCAATCTCGCCTGTTTTTTCTAGCGAGCCTCGAACTGCTTGTATCTATAACTTTAGTCTAGTAAAATACTTCGCATTTCTTCGTTCACTGCTATAAAAAAACAACCTCGATGACAAATAACTCATCGAGTTTTTTATGACTTCAAAATTATTTATAAAATTTGGGTGTTGATTTTTATAAATCGCTGTGTTATACTCTAAAAGTGGAGGCATACTATGAACAAAGGTGAAATTGCAAGGAATTATTTTAAGAGTGGAGTAAACTGTGCACAAGCTGTAGCACTTGCATTTAAGGATGAGCTTAATATGAGCGAAGAGCAGATTAAAAAAATTATGATTGGCTTTGGTGGTGGTTTTGGTAGACAACGCTTAATCTGTGGTGCTGTTTCAGGAATGACTATGGTGCTTAGCTATCTTAAGTCTGACGGTGAAGATAAACTTAAATGTTACGAGCTTATTCAAAAAGCTTGTGCTGATTTTAAGGCAGAGTTTGGCACTTTAATATGTGCAGAACTACTTGAGGGCAAGGTGAAAGTAACAACCAATCCTAACCCAGACGCTAGAACAAAAGAGTATTACGCAGTTCGTCCTTGTGATGAAATTTGTGCCGTTGCTGCAAATATTGCGCAAAAATATGGAGGGGAATAGTGGAAGAAAATAAAGTAAAAAAATTTATAATACCAAAGATTATTAACATAGTTTTATTAGTATTAGTATCAGCTTGGATGTTTTGGGGGGCAATTGATTCTATAAACCAAATAAATTCAGGTAATGGCTGGGCGGGACTTGGTTATGCCGTTGTGCTTATACTTGGGGGAATAGGTTTAGCAGTTTGCTTGTTGTTTTCGATTATCTGTTTAGCTGTTGCTTGCGTGTTCAAAGCAGAGGGAAGGGCTAAGGCAAATAGCGTTGTGAGTTTTGTTATCTTCGCAATAATTCCAATCATTGTATTTGTAACTATAATATTGATGGCACCAAACTAAAAACAAAAAACCACTCGAGAGAGAGTGGTTTTTTTATGCTTATTATTTGCAACTATTTTTCTAAATTATCTACTGTCTTTACAAACGTTTTTGATGAGAACAAGAATATTCCAACAAACAATACGATTAAAAGCTCAGCAATCAAATAAAGGTTATACACCAAGCTCCAAGATAGTGCAGTGTATCCTTCCATTGCCCAAGAACTAAACACGTAGTATCCACTTATAAAATGAGAAGCGTATCTAAAAAGTATGGCAATCGAAGCACCCAATATAAACTTTAAAAGAGGGGTTTTAATAAGTTTAACATTTTTTAAGCATCCAGCAAGTCCTACCGAAGCAAAAGCAATTGGATAATCAATTAGAACTTGAACAGGCTGATAAATTTGAGGGTTTTGTAAACATTGAAGCACGCCATATATAACGCCAGCTAAAATGCCCTTTCTTGTTCCAAAAGCGTAAGAATAAATTAAAAGTGGCAACATGCTTGCAAGGGTTACAGAACCGCCTTGTGGCATTGAAAAAAGCTTTACGTATGATAAAGCAAAGGACAAAGCTATACAAATTCCAGCATAAGACAACGCCTTTGACGAGTCTTTTTTAGTAGAGCTTTTATCAAAGAATACTGCTCCAACAACAATGATAGCAACAAGTAAGATAGTAGCAGTATACATTCCACCAAACGATAGTGGCTTATAAGCTTCATCTACCGTGGGGAGAACTAAAAGCAAAACCACGGCATATGCACCAAGCAATATAAGACCTATTATATTAAATAGTTTAAATGCCTTTTTTTGCATAGTGCTTACTATTGCGAGACCTATGGCATACGCAAGTAGCGTGCAGAAGAAGCCAAGAATTAAATAAAAATTCTTGTCTATCTCGCCTTTAATAGACATTCTTGCCACCATTAAAAAGGAAATGCAAGCCGAAAGAGTTATTGCATATCCAATTATTATGCCAAGTGCAAGCCTGCCAAAGCTTTTAAGCTTTTCTTTATTGACAAAATATAGAATTACGGCAGTTACCGTCAATATAACGGCAAGCGCTAGTGTTAGGTAAAGAGCAAACTCTTCTAATAGAGTATAAGCTGATTTAAGTCCGTCTTTACCGAGTGAGTTGATAAGTTCTTTCATAAATCCTCCTTCTATTCGCTATAAACCGTAAAAAAAGCACCCCAAAGGGTGCAAATAAGCAGTATATCAAGCATTTTCCTTCAAGCATTACCTTGCGGATTCAATGGTATAATCTCAGCCTTGTGGCACCCATAGCGAATATTTAATTTTAGTAACTAGATAATATCACAACCAAAGCGTTGCGTCAAGCATTTTTTTATGGTAAAATAAAAATACTTGATTTGGAGGTAGGGTATGTCAAAGTTTTTTGCATATATAAACAGAATGAAATATATTAAGCGCTGGTCGCTTATGCGTTCGGTTAGAGAAGAAAATATAATGGAGCATAGTCAACAAGTGGCCGTTCTTGCCCACGCACTTGCTTTAATTAAAAATAAAATGTTCGACGGTAATATTGATATTGAAAAGGTTGTTCTACTTGCACAATACCACGAGGTAGGAGAGGTTATCACGGGAGATTTACCAACGCCCATTAAATACTTTAATCCCGAGATAAAATCTGCATACAAGGACCTAGAGGAAAAGGCTTGCGTTAAGATACTTTCAATGCTACCAGAGGAACTTAAGCCAGAATATGAAAAATACATACTTCCAGACACGCAATCGCCAGAATATCGCTTGGTAAAGAGTGCAGATAGGCTTGCTGCATACCTAAAATGTGTTGAAGAAATCAAGGCTGGCAATTCAGAGTTTAAAAAAGCAAGAGGTTCTATCTTATCCGACCTTAAAGCGTTAAAAAGTCCTGAGGTTAACTACTATTTAAGAGAGTTTGCACCTGCCTACGACCTCACGCTTGATGAACTAGACTAAACCGTTGTGCAACCTGCACAAAAAACATTAAAAAAGTTTAGTAAATTGTCACTTGTTAAAACTGAGCAAATAAAGTATAATATAATAGAAAAAAATAAAAGCCCTATAGGGCGTGGAGGAAAAAATGGCAAGTTTAAACTTAAAAAACATTTATAAAGTTTATCCATCTGGCGTTACGGCGGTAACCGACTTCAATTTAGATATTGAGGACAAGGAATTTATCGTATTCGTAGGACCTTCGGGTTGTGGTAAGTCTACCACCCTTAGAATGATAGCAGGATTAGAAGAGATTTCTGCAGGCGAACTTTATATTGACGGATTGTTAATGAACAATATATCGCCGAAAGATAGAGATATAGCAATGGTATTCCAAAACTATGCGTTATATCCTCACATGACTGTTTACGATAACATGGCATTCGGCTTAAAGCTAAGAAAAATGCCAAAGGCTCAAATTGACCAAAGAGTTAAAGAAGCTGCTAGAATTTTAGGTATTGAAATGTATCTACAAAGAAAGCCAAAGGCTTTATCAGGCGGTCAACGTCAACGTGTAGCATTAGGTCGTGCAATCGTTCGTGAACCTAAGGTATTCTTACTAGACGAACCTTTATCAAACCTTGATGCTAAGCTTCGTTCTCAAATGAGAACTGAAATTACTAAGCTTCATAACAGACTTGCAACCACGTTCATTTACGTTACCCACGACCAAGTAGAAGCTATGACGATGGGAACAAGAATCGTAGTTATGAAAGACGGATTTATGCAACAAGTAGATACACCAATTAATCTATATGATTATCCAGTAAACATATTCGTTGCTGGCTTTATCGGAACGCCACGTATGAATTTCTTTGAAGGAACGATTACTGGCACTAAAGATAACGTATACGTAGAATTTGGTGCAGATAAGATTTTACTTCCTCAAGAAAAAGTAGACCTTATCGTAAATCTTGAAAAATACTTAAATACAGGTAGAGAAATTATATTTGGTATCAGACCTGAAGATATTCACGACGGTGCTGCAGCTCAAGCAGGAAATATGCCTATCATTGAAATCGACGTTGACGTAGTAGAGCAATTAGGACCTGAAACATTATTATACTGCAAGACCAGAGATAAGAGATTATCTGCAGAAGATAAGGCAAACAAGAGTATTGATGAAGACGTATCTAACCTTATTGCAAAGGTTGACAATCGTTCTACAACTAGAGCAGGTCAAACCATTAACATCGCACTTGATATGGCACACTGCCACATCTTTGATAAGGAAACAGAAGTTACTATTCTAGCTAGAAACGAAGCTAACAAGGCTGACATTGAAGCTATTCAAGCACGTCGTGAGGCTGAAGAAGCTAATAAGGCTGCTGAACTAGCAAGAAAAGAGGCTGAAGAAGCTGCTAAAAAGCAAGCAATTTTAGAAAAGCAAAGATTAAAAGAAGAAAAGAAGCTTGCTAGAAGGAATAAGGGTGAAGAAGTTCAAATTCCTACCGAAGCAGAAGTTTCAGCTAAAGAAGAAAGCGAAGAAAAATAAGCTTTCATAAAATTAATTATTAAAAGAGCCTAAATTTAGGCTCTTTTTTTGTGCAATGTGCTTAAAAACAATTGTGTTTTATATTTAAAAATTGTATAATAGTAACTGTTAATAGGGATAATTATGAAAGAATTAAAGAGTTTTTTGTCAGAGGTTTATAAAAACACGAAAATAGAAGTGTTTTTAGCAAGCGAAAATATTGAAGGACCTTGCACCGAGTTTGAGATTGAAATTTCAAAAACAAAGCACAAGGTAAAAATCAAAGGTGATAGCATTGCACACAAGAATTATGCAAGTTTAATCACGGCACTTTCGCAAAACTATAAACCACACAAGGAGCTTTCAAAGGAAGGGTTTTTTGAAAGCCTACTAAACGGTGAATTAGATAGCGACAGCATTCTAAAATACGCTAAAAAGTATAACGTAAAGTCTTCAGCTGTATGCGCAATGATAATTTGTGCGGACGTTTGTAAGCTTTCAGATATTAAAGAAGTTGTAGCAAACTACGGATTTGGCGATAGTGATTGGACGGTAAACTTATCTGACTCTAGTTTTGTGTGCGTAAAATTTGCCTCTGGAGGCTCACCAGAAAATTTCTCAATGACCGAATACGCTGAGTTTATCTATCAATCCATTTTAGAAGAAACGGGTTGTGCTTGCTCAATCTTTATAGGTGGCACGGTAAATTCCATTGTAGATTTAAGAAAATCTTACTCGCAAGCATCAACTGCAAACCGAATAGGAAAAGCTATGGGGGTTGGACAAGGAGTTCATTCTTTTAAGCAATTTCTAATCGCAAAGATATTAGAAGATTTACCTAAAGACAAACTTGAAGAATACGTTGGACTTCTATCCGATGAGGGTATAAAGGAGCTATTATCTGATACGGAAATTACCTTAACGGCTAAAGAATTTTTGGAAAACAATCTCAATGCAAGCCAAACGGCTAGAAAAATGTTTCTGCATCGTAATACTTTAAGTTATAGGCTAGATAAAATCCAAAGAGAAACAGGGCTAAACATTAGAAACTTTTC
This sequence comes from Christensenellaceae bacterium, assembly GCA_045653205.1. Taxonomy (GTDB): domain Bacteria; phylum Bacillota; class Clostridia; order Christensenellales; family Borkfalkiaceae; genus UBA1259. Next base: position 107,808 of record JAZOLT010000007.1, read on the forward strand.
TGATGCAGTAACCTTTAGACTAATAAATTTATTAATGAGCGTGGATAAATAATATGAACGAACAAAATACACATATGGAAGAAAAGAAAATTAGGTCAAAAAATCTCTCGAACACCATAATAGGCTTAACTATGGCGATATTATTCCTCATAGGTTTTGCACTAGGTCACTTTTTCTCTTTTATTACCAAAAACGATATGGAAAAAAAGCTTGACGAGCTTTTTGAAATTGTTCAAGATAAGGGAATTGAAGCTGTTATTGATGAGATAGGCTCTGACCAGTTCGCCAAAATGCTTGTGGAACTTATACTAGAAGAAGATAAATATGCTATGTATTTTACAGAAGAAGAGTATAAGAGTAAAAAGGCTCAAGGCGTTGGAAGTTATAGTGGACTAGGATTAAGTCTTTCAGAAACAAGTGTAGTTAAGGTAATAGTAAATTCACCAGCATTTTATGCAGGTTTTGAAGCGGGCGACGTGTTGAAGAGAGGAAAAACGGGACTAAACGCTTACAATGAGTTTACTACCGGACAGGATTTAGATGAATTTTTGCTAACAATTGACTTAGATACGGAAATTACCTTTGAGGTTTTAAGAGCAAATAATCTTGAACAAATAACGGTTAAAAAGGCTTCGTATATAGCGTCATACGTAACTGTAATTACAAGCGAAAATTCTTTCCACGTTATATCAGATGCTGACGGAAACTTAAGCGAATACGCTATTACCGACAAGATAGAAAACATTGATGAACAAACTATTTACGTTAAGCTATCCTCGTTTGAGGCAGATGCTTCGGCACTGCAGTTTGCATATGCGATGGAATACGCCAAAGAAAATGGTTTAACAAAGCTTGCACTAGACTTAAGGGGTAATGGTGGTGGAAGAATGGACGTTATGCTGAACATTGCCACCTATTTAATCTATAACGAGGGGAATAATTCAAGTATAATAACTTATATAAAAGAAAAGAGCAGAACGAGCCATCAAGCAACCGTTAAAAACAATTTTAATACAGAGTTAAAGGGAATAACGGTTATTGCTGACGGAGGTTCTGCATCTGCCTCAGAATGTTTAATCGGTGCTATGCTTTGTTATTCAGACACTTCTAACGGCACGTTCTCGCACGCTAATTTAGTTATTGAAAAAACAAACGAACAAGGCACAACCTTTGGAAAAGGCATTATGCAAACCACATACGAGCTTAGAACGGGTGGTGCGTTAAAACTTACAACGGGCTTACTTTATTGGCCTGATAATTTAACCACAATTCACGAAACAGGTATTACGGTTGATGAAAATCACTTAGAAAACCTTGTTGAAAAAAATTTAGGCATAGCACGAGCAATTGAAATTCTAAATGCTATCATTGACCAAGAAATTTAATAAACTAATTACCTAAATAGCTGTTTAGACATTCCACGATTTTTTTATCGGCAATGTTATCAATAGGTTTAATACCATAGCTCTCTCCATTTGTTTGGGGAGAGCTTTTATTTTGGCTCATAAAATCCATAAACATAGGTGCAATACTAGATAAGTCTGCATTTTGAATAACTCTTTTTAAATCAAAAGAGTTTTCCTTTAATAGATTAAATAAGCTCTTATATTTTCCGTCCTTATAGCTATCGGCTAAAAAGGATAATAAAAATTGTAATATTTCCATAACTACTCTGCTAACATTATATTGATAAACTATCATAAAATGATAATAAATTTTTTAAAAGGAGAAGACCATGCAAGATTTTAACGATTATATCAATAGCAACCAAAGCTCTAACGGACCAGATTTAGAAAGCATTGTTCGTGGTATTGCACAAAAATTCGATGGCAAAAGCAACGGTGACCTACTTAAAGCAATATACGAGGAAGCACTTAAGGGAAAACGCAACGGCACATTAACAAATGCCGAGATAGATAACTTTGCTTCAATGCTTTCGCCAATGCTTGACGACAAGCAAAGGATAGTTCTAAAAAAAGTTGTTAATGAGCTAAAAAAACTTTAACGGTTAGCGATTTTTGATACAGCACGTAAAAAATGATTGATTTCACTTCCATTATTTTGAACGGCAAGCCCAACTCGAACCAAGCCTTTCTCAGTGGTGTTTAGATATTCGTGCATAAGTGGGGCACAATGTGCCCCTCCGCGCACGGCAACGTCGTATTCACGGCACAAAATATCTGATACCTCGGCACTGTCAAGGCCTTCCACGTCAAAAGCAACTATTCCCGTTGGATTTGGCTTAGAGTAAACGGTTATTTTAGGAATGAGCAAAAGCTTGTTTATTATTTCACTTGTTGCACTTTGTAAACGTTCTGAAAAGTTTTTAAGGTTTTTGCCTGCGAACCTAACTCCCTCAGCAAAGCCTGCTATTGCAGGGAGGTTTAGCGTTCCTGATTCTAAACGTTCGGGATAATCAAACGGCTGAGTAGTTAAAAAGGACTGAGTGCCTGTGCCTCCAAAAATTATAGGCTCTACTTTTGCGTTTGGAGATAGAACTAAAGCTCCCAAGCCCATAATTCCATAAAGCCCCTTGTGTGCAGGTAATGCAAGTAGGGATACGTTATCGTTATTTAAGGAAATAGGAATGTGCCCTGCACCCTGGGCAGCGTCTAGCAAAAAGATTAAATTATGCTCTTTGCAAAGTTTTCCAACCTCGCTGTAAGGTAAAATCTCTCCAGTTACGTTTGAGGCAGAGGTCATAGCTATCATATAAGTATCTTTATTTATAGCATTTTTAATGGCTTGATAAATGGGAATATCTTTAGAGGGCTTTACAATGGACAAGCTTATAAGATTTAGGCTTTTAAGATAATACAGGGGGCGAAGCACGGAATTGTGTTCGTAAATGGTGGTTATAACGTGGCCATTAGGTTTAAGCGTGCCAAAAATAGCAAGGTTTAAAGCTTCTGTGCAGTTTTTAGTAAATATTACACGCTCTGGCATGCCATCGAATAACTCGGCAACAGCCTTTCTGCAATCGTAAACGATTTTAGCACCCGTAACCGAAAGTCTGTGACCACTTCTACCGGGGTTTGCAGATAAATATTTTAAAACTGTAGTAGCTGAATCAATAACCGAGCTAGGCTTAAAACCACCCGTTGCCGCATTGTCAAAATAAATCATAGTCCTCTCCTCATCTTTGCACAAAATATACTTTTAAGTAATAGTATATTATATAAGAAAACGCTAAGGTTTATGCTAAGGAGAAAGATATGGAATATATTATCATTGCTTTTCGTTCAAGAACACAAACGGTAAAGATGGCACAGCTCATGAATGCAAGGTCAATTACTTGCGAGATTGTAAATACGCCAAAAGAAGCAGGGGTGGGCTGTGGTCTTTCTGTTAAGATATCCCCATTTTATTTTGAAAGGACTAAAAAATTAGTGTTCGACGTAGGTTTTTCAGCCTTTGCAGGATTTTTTCTTGTTAAGATAACGGCGGGTAAAAAGTTTGTGAGAAGTATTTAGCCTAAAACAGTTGTAAAAAACTTTGTGCTTATGTTAAGATAATAGTGTATGGATAGTAAAAAAGCAAAAGCAATAATATCAGTCTTGTCAACGGTGTTTGATTCTAAGCCTGCATTAAACTTTTCTTCGCCTTTCGAACTACTTGTGGCAGTAATCTTATCTGCGCAATGCACGGATGAAAGGGTGAACAAAGTAACGGCTAAGCTTTTTAAGGAATATAACACACCCGAAAAGATGCTATTGCTTAGTAACGAGCAATTGCAAAGTTACATTTTCTCGTGTGGGCTATATAAAAACAAAGCAAAAAATATTCTTTTAACCTCTAAGATGCTAGTGGAAGATTATGGTGGACAAGTTCCTAGCGACCTAGAAGGCTTACAAAATCTAGCAGGTGTAGGCAGAAAAACTGCCAACGTAGTTTATAGCGTGGCTTTTAATGGCGATGCGATAGCGGTGGATACGCACGTTTTTAGAGTTTCTAAAAGAATAGGTTTTTCAAAAGCCTCCACTCCACTAGGAGTTGAAAAAGATTTAATGGGGCATATTCAAAAAAAGGATTGGTCAAAGGCACATCATTATTTAATATATTTGGGTAGAAGCTATTGCAAGGCAAAAAACCCTGATTGTGTGGCTTGTCCGATATCCAATTATTGTTCAAGAAAAATTAAAAGGTGAAATTATGTTTATTGACAGAGCTATAATAACGATAAAAGCAGGCGATGGTGGAAATGGTGCTACCTCTTTCTTGCACTTTAAGGGAAAGGTAGGTGGAGGACCTGACGGTGGTGACGGTGGAAAGGGCGGAAACATCGTTTTCGTAGCTAGCAAGCACCTATCGAGCCTATCTGACTATTATTATAAAACCAAGTTCGTGGCTGAAAATGGAAGCTGTGGCGAGCCAAAGAATTGTTATGGTAAGGGTGGCGCTGATTTAGTGTTAAAAGTTCCACTCGGCACGGTTATAAAGGACAGGCAGACGGGAGGCATTATTGCCGATATGTTTACTGACGGACAATCGAAAACTGTTTTAGTTGGTGGTGACGGAGGAAAGGGAAATGCAAAGTTTGCAAACTCTCGTCGTCAATCTCCACATTTTTCTCAAACTGGTGAAAAAACTGAAACCAAACAAGTAATTTTAGAGTTAAAAACTATTGCAGACGTAGGACTTTTAGGTTTTCCCAACGTTGGAAAATCAACCTTACTTAGTAAAATAACCAAGGCACGTCCAAAGATTGCAAATTATCACTTCACTACTCTTTCGCCAAATCTTGGCGTATGCGATTACTACGATAATCAATTTATAATAGCAGATATTCCAGGGCTAATCGAGGGTGCTTCTGAGGGTGCAGGACTTGGCATTAGGTTTTTAAGGCATATTGAAAGAACAAGAATGTTAGTTCACGTTATTGACGTTTCGGGATTAGAGGGTAGAGACCCTTATGAAGATTATTTGAAAATCAATAACGAATTAAAAAAATACGGCAAAGAGGTTTACGGCCTAAAACAAATAGTTGTTGCAAATAAGTGTGACGTATATGGGGCTGAAGAAAACCTAAAGGCGTTAAAGGAAAAGCTAAAGAGAAAGCACAAGATTATTCCCATTTCGGCAATTACGGGCGAGGGGTTAGACCAATTAAAGAAAGCAATATTTACTGAGCTTGAAAAATTACCACCCTTACAACCAATGGAATTTGAGGAATTTAATTACGTTAAGCCTGATAGACTTGATTATGAGATATTTAAAGAGGGTGAAACCTTTGTGATTGTTGGCTCGCTTGTTGACGTGTTGAAGAGGAACGTTGTTTTAGATGATATAAACTCGCTTGCATATCTTCATAAGGTATTAAAAGATAGAGGAATAATTTCAGAACTTAGAAAAATGGGTGCAACCGATAAATCAACTGTTATTATTGGTGGCGAAGAATTTGAATTTGTAGATTAAAAGGAGAAAATATGCTTACATCAAAACAAAGGGCAACCTTGCGTTCTCTAGCACAAACGATTGAGCCTGTAACGCAAGTGGGAAAGTTTGGCGTGAATGAGAATTTAATTGAAAGTTTAGAGCAAGCTATTGAAAAAAGGGAACTAATTAAGGTAACCGTATTAGAAAATTCGGGACTTATCCCCAAAGAAGCGGGCTTTGAAATCGCTAATAAGCTTGAAGCAGAATTTGTATGCGCAACAGGTAGAAAGCTGGTTTTTTACCGTCGTAGCTTAAGCGATAAAGTTAAACATATTGAATTTTAATTTTTTCTTAAGATAATATGTTAAATAAAAAAAAGGAAGATGCCAATCTTCCTTTTAATTTTTTATAGGCTTTGTTTTTCCAAATAAAATACACAGCAAGCACATAGCAAGCATTGCTATACCACTTATTAGATAATACCATCTTATAGGCGAGAGGTAACTAAGCAATAAAAACCCCACGCCAAAGCTTAAATAAGTTTTTCGTTTTGACCTATCTAATAGGTTATCCTTAAAGGTTTTTAAGGTTTGTTTTTCTTCTTTTAATATTACCTTTATTTCAGGGAAAATATTGTAGGCCTTAAATAGTGAATATAAATAATTTGCGTCTTTTAAGATAACGTCGCCGTTAAAAAGTGAGGCAAAGCGTCTTGTTTCTGCATCAAAATCAGTTGAATAAAGCTCAGCGTGATAACCTTTTTTTAAACGATTGTAAGCTCTAACAACGTCTGCCTTATTAGTGGGGCGAAATCCAAACTTAAAAATTGCAATTCGTTTTTCCTTTTCAAAATGCAAGTAGCCGTTAACTATTTCTGAATGGACGTTAGCTTTATCAAACACTTTTTTCATAAAACTTAAAAGCTCAGCGTTTTCCATAAAATGAAGTTGAGTTGTAACCTCTTCAAAATGCTGTTTTTCAGCCTTTGTTTTGCGTTTAACGTTATCTTTTTGCTTTAGTATTCTAAAGGATAATACCCCAGCTAACGCACAAGAGGTAGCTGAAAATATAATGCTAAGCTCTTTTGGAAGTGCGTAGCTAAAAATAGCAAAAAACAACAAATATGCACACAAAGAAAAAAATAGGGTGTCGAAAATAACAGAGATAGATAGATTTTTCATAGTAAATTCCTTTTGTTTTTATGTTATTATTGCCAAAAAATTATAGGGGCAAACTAAAAGGAATGAATTTTATTGATTTTATTTTAAAATCGTGCAATAATATAGTTATGGAAAAAATAGGCATATACGGTGGTAGTTTTAACCCTGTTCACAACCAGCACGTAGAGCTTGCAATTCTTGCTAAGGAGGAATTGGGGCTAGACAAGCTTTATATAATGCCAACCTTTATTGCACCACACAAAGCCGAAGAAAGCTTATCGGCAGAGCATCGTTTGGAAATGCTTCACTTAGCTTTTGACGGTATTGAGGGAATAGAGGTTAGTGATTACGAGATTTTAAAAGGTGGAAAGAGCTATACCTATCAAACGGTAGAACATTTTAAGAAAATTACTAATGGCGAGCTTTACTTTTTAGTCGGTGGGGATATGCTCTATGATTTTAAAACGTGGAAGTATCCCGAGCGTATTTTGTCTAGTTGCACTTTAGCTTCGTTTACTAGGCAAGATTTTAGAAACGATTTAGAAAGTTTGCAAGAATATTTTAGAAAAACCTTTAATAAAGAGTTTGTTCAGCTTAAGGCTTCGGGCAAGAGCGTATCTTCTACTAAAATTAGGGTATATTCCTCGTTTGGTTTGGATATAAACGGATTGACGGTGAATGCCGTTGCTAAATATATTTCAGACAATAATTTATATCCTGCAGATTTTTATACTAAAGCAGTTAAAAACATTTTGCCTGAAAAACGTATTCGCCATACTGCAAACGTTGTTATAACTGCACTATCTAAGGCGAAAAATTTAGGGCTTGATAAAGAAAAGGTTAGAATTGCAGGCACTCTGCACGACATAGCAAAGTATATAGACCCATATACCGTGCCAGGCTTTTGTGTGCCAAACGATATTCCAGCACCTGTTATTCACGCATTCTTGGGCGAGTTTATCGCAAGAGAAAAGCTTAACGTAACTGACCCTGATATTTTAGAAGCGATAAAGTATCATACCTCGGCAAAGCCCAATATGTGTCCTCTTGCAAAGCTAATATTTTTAGCAGATATGATTGAAGAGGATAGAAGCTATGAGGGGGTAGAGTTATTAAGGGAACTATATAATGGTGATATAGACAAATGCTTATTAACAGCCTTAAACGAAGAGTTGGTGCATTTGATAAATAAAAAACAGCCCATATGCGAATTGACGCTAGAGGCTATTAAATATTACGAAAATGAAAAAAGAGGTTAGTATGAATTCACTTGAATTTGCAAAAGAGATTGGTAAATGCCTTGTAGATTACAAGGCAGAAGACGTTGTTGCAATTGACGTTAGAGGAAAGACAGAGGTTTGCGAGTATTTTGTGGTTGCAGGCGGAAGAAGTATGACGCATACTCGTTCACTTATTGAAAGGGTGGAAGAAGAGATGGAAAAAGTGGGCTTTTCACCCGTTAGAAGAGAGGGCGTTAGAGAGGGACGCTGGGCTGTATTAGATTACGGCGACGTTATAGTTCATATTTTTAACGATGAATCACGCTTATTTTATCATATTGAAAGTCTTTGGAGTAACGAGGACAACACCATTCGTTTTTAGGAGCTTTTTTTAACGTAAATGCGCTCTACCTCGTCAGGATTGATTTCTATACTTTTTACGACCTTGGGTTTCTTGGGTTTTGGGTTGGGTTTAGAAATCTTTATGGGTTGAGGTGTGGGCTTAGGAAAAAAACGAAGCATAATAAAATCCTTGATTGCTTTTATTCCTAGAACTATAACTAGGCAAAGAAAAAATAGTAGAGTAAGAACGGAAATTCCTAAAATTATGGATTTGAGCATAAAAAACCTCCTTAAACACTTTAACAAAAAAATATTGTAAATTTTCGGTTTAATTTTATATTTAATCGGGTATTTTGCCATATGACTACATAAATTAACGGAGAATGGATATGTCAGAATTAACTCAAGAATTAGTAGAACAAGTATCAGCTTTAGAAGAACAAACAAGCACTATCGAGCCAGAAGTAATTAATGAAGAGCAAGTAAATCAATTTAGCGAGATAGAAGATTTAGCTAAGCTATTTAATAAGAGCGTTGAGCAAATTAAAGATGAGAGCTGTATGTATTTTATCAAAGACTTAACTCAAAAAATGGGTAAAGTAATGGTAAAAATCAATCTAAAGGCAGAAGAACTAGAAAACTCGCTTGCAAACTGCTTAATGACCGGTATTGGCGAGATGTTAGTTTCGCCTGCGTATATAGCATCGGTAAAGCGAGTAAACAAGAAAAAAGATTTACCCATTAAGGTTTTATCGGCAATTGATTTTCCCTTTGGTGAGAACCTTTTCAAAAGCAAGATTTTAGATGCGAAAAACAGTTTTAAGATGGGAGTAGACGGTGTTTCGGTTATGATTTCCCCGTCGTCGTTGGGCGAAGGCTTTTTTAGAAAAACGAAAACTCAAATAAAAAAGCTAGCTAGAACCTATAAGAACAAATTGACCTTAGCTATAACTGCTAGCGAGCTTAGCGATGAACAACTAAGACTATTTTTTAAAATTGTTGAACGCTTTAAAAATACGAGTTTACTATTCGTGTTTGGCGATGAAGCAAAACAAAAGGTTATAGAAAAAGTTCAAAGCATAAAAGCACGCTCTAGGCGTTCTATTAAGGTTCTAGCTAATATTGACAGTGCAGAAACTGCTATTGAGCTTCTTTCATTAGGTGTAGAATATATTTATACTCAATCTGCAGATGGTATTGCTAAGTCACTTGTGGAAAGATTTAACGTAAAAAGCGTTAACCTTAAATAAACGCTTTACAAAATTATAAATATGTATTAAAATAGAATAAATTAAATTATTCGATTTCTTGGGGCAGGGTGCAATTCCCTACCGGCAGTAAAAGTCTGCGACCCGTTTTATAACGGCTGATTAGGTGCAATTCCTAAACCGACGGTATAGTCCGGATGATAAAGAAGTCTAGCTTTTTAGCGTTTTGCCCCTTTTTGTCGAAAAGGGGTTTTTTATGTCTAGATATTCTTCTACAAAAATTCTTGTTGGCGTTGCACTTTTCGGGGCGTTGAGCTTTGTTATCTCTTACCTTGAATTTCCTATTTTTTCTGCAGCACCATTTCTAAAGCTTGATTTTTCTTCAGTTTTCGTATTGCTTTCAGGCTTTTGTTTTGGACCTGTTTGGGGCGTGGTTACCTGCGTGGTAAAAGAGTTTTTATGTTTTTTATTTAAGACTTCTACTGGTGGAGTTGGTGAAATTGCAAACGTTATAGTAACAATAAGCTTTATTTTACTTCCAACCACTCTTTATAGATTTAAAAAAGGCTTACCATTAGTTATTGTTAGCTTAATTTGTGCTTGCTTTATTACAACGGGAGTATCGCTATTAACCAATAGATTTATAACTTTCCCCCTTTATATGGGCGAAGGTGCAGTTGCTGTATTCAATTCGGTTTGGTATTACGTATTATTCTTTAACTTTATCAAGGCAGTTAGTATTAGCATACTTACCGTATTACTATATAAAAGAATTTCTTGGCTATTAAAAAAATTTTAATAGACTTTTTTGATAAATGATATTATAATAAATATATGGAATATATTTCAAGCAGTGAAAAGCAAACTCAAGAGATTGCCTTTGAATACGCCAAGTCGCTAAAAAGTGGGGACGTTGTAGTTTTTTCGGGTGATTTAGGTGCAGGAAAGACTGCATTTATAAAGGGTATTGCAAAATATTTTAATTTAGAGGGCGTAACTAGTCCTACCTACGCTTACCTTAACGTTTACGGCGACTACATTTATCATTACGATTGTTATCGCTTGTCTTGTGGTGAGGACGCAGTTATGCTAGGCCTTACCGACTATTTTTGTGGGGATAATATTTGCCTTATAGAATGGGCAGAAAATATTGAGGACGTATTGCCAAAAAAAGTTAAAACCGTTCGTATAGAAAAGTTAGCAGAAGAAAAGAGAAAGATTACCTTATGAGTTATTTAGCTGTAGATACAAGTGGTAAAAGGCTTACCATAGTTGCAAACCACAATAATAAAGAATACGTTTACACCGATGCTGAGTGTGGAACTAATCATTCGGTGGAAATTATGGTGCGCATTGAAGAGGTTGCAAAAAATGCAGGGCTTGACCTTAAGGACGTGGACTTTTTTGCGTGCGTTATCGGTGCAGGGTCGTTCACGGGCATTAGAATAGGTGTTTCTACCATTAAAGCCCTATGCTTTGCTTATAATAAAAAGGCATTGGCTATAACTTCTTTCGATACCATTGCATACAATAAACAAGGGGGCAAGGCTTTAGCTGTTATAAATGCAGGGCACGGTGGATATTACGTTTGTGGATATCAAGATAAAGTAGAGGTTTTAGCTCCTAAATACGTGCTAGAAGAAAGACTAGCAGAGCTTGAAAAGGAATATCAGCTAGTTAGCTTTGAAAAGCTAGATGGGTTTGAAAGCGAAATAGTTTGCACGGTAGAGGGCTTAAAGAGTGCTATCAAAGCTAAGCAATTAGAGGTCGCAGATGCAAGCCTACTTAATCCTTTATACGTAAGAAAAAGTCAAGCTGAAGAGGGAAGAAAGTGATTAGGCGATTAGAAAAAGCAGATATTAGCTCAATTATAAATCTTCAAGCTAGCTGTGGTTTTACTGACGGCTGGAATGAACAAATGCTAGCTTCTGCCTTTGATAATAGATTTGTTGCTTTTGGATATTATGTGGAAGATATTCTTAAAGGCTTTATTGGAATAGATACGGGGATTTACGAATACGAAATAGAGAGCGTTTTAGTAGATAAAGAATTTAGAAGACAGGGAATAGCTAAAAAGCTACTAAATCAAGCACTAAAACTAGCAAGAGAAAATGCAATTGAAAGCGTTTTTTTAGAGGTTAGAAAAAATAACTTGCCAGCGATAAAACTTTATTGTGAGGCAGGTTTTAATCAGATAGGGGAAAGAAAAGGCTATTATCCCGACGGGGAGAACGCCATTATTTTGAAAAAGGAGATTTAATACGTTAAAGGTTAACCGACCTACAAATGATAAAAAAGATTTGCTGTTTTTGCATGGATATTTATCAACGGGTAAGAGTTTTTATAACCAAATCCCATTTTTTAGCAGATATTTTAACGTGTATGCTCCCGACTTAAAGGGCTTTGGGGACAATTCAAATATGCCTTATGCCTACTCGTTAGACGATTACGTTAACGAGGTTAGAGAATATATTTTAAGGAATTCTTTAGTTAAGCCGTTAGTTGTTGCCCATTCGTTTGGGGCGAGAATAGTGATTAAGGGGTTATATGATAAAAAGCTTGATTTTGAAAAGGTAGTTATAACCGGTGGAGCAGGCTTAAAGCCAAAGCGAACGCTAAAAAAAACCATAAATAAAATTAAATTTAACATATATAAGCACCTTGTTCCAAAACAAAAGCTTACAAAATTTTATTCATCAGACTACCTTGCCTTAAATTCTATAATGAAGCAGAGCTTTGTTAAAATAGTTAATGAAACGCTAGATTATACTCTGCCAAATATTGATACGCCAACGCTGTTAATTTTTGGGAAAAACGATAAAGAAACCCCACTTTATATGGCAATGCGATTTAATAAAGGGTTATTGAATGCAACTCTTTCGGTTTATAATAATGCAGGGCATTTTTGTTTTATATCAGATGCCAATAAATTTAATCTGGAGGTAAGGGAGTTTTTCCTTTCGTAAAAAATGTTTCCACAATCAGCTAGTTCACTTTCACAATTATTCGGTGGCTATTCACTGTATATTTATATTGGTTTAAGTATTGCTAACGCTTTGTTGTTGTTTTTAGTATCTTTTAAATTTTTACTCGTTTTGCAACAGAGTGGTTATCGAAGAAAACCTTATTTTAGTTGGCTATCAAACAAGCAAACGCCCTATCGAAGTAGGCTAATGCTACTTTGTATGTTGGCATTTTTATTCTTTTTGGTGCTTAACGCATCGTTTGCACCAGTAATTTTAAACAATGCCGTAACCTCTCACGTTGGTTTTGCATCTTACGTTGTGTTTTTGCTATTATATTTTCAGTCGGAAAAGAGCGTAAATGCAAAAATGCCCCTTAATAAAACAAAAAGACTTGTAAGGTTATCTATAACGTTTATTTTAATTTGTGCGTTGATGACCTTTGCTTTAGTTAGTATACTAAATATAGTAGGCTATTATATAAACTCTGCAATAGTATCTCTTTTAAGATATTCTTTAATCTGTTTAATGCCCATCTTTACGCCAAGAATATTAAGCTTAGCGAATTTGATAAACGAGCCGTTTGAAAACGCTATCAAGAGGGGCTACGTTCGCCGTGCCAAGTTAAAGCTTGACCAATCTAACGTTATAAAGATTGCAATCACGGGAAGCTATGCAAAAACAAGCGTAAAGGAAATCTTAAAGGCTATATTAGAGCAGAAATTTAGAGTTCTAGCATCGCCCCTTTCATATAACACGCCTCAGGGCATCGCACTTACCGTTAATAAACTCGACTCCACGCATGACGTTTTGATTGCAGAAATGGGTGCAAGATTTTCAGGGGATATAAAAGAGCTTACAAAGATTGTTAATCCAGACTACGCATTGCTAACGGGTGTTAATAATCAGCATTTAGAAACGTTTAAAAGCCTAGAAAACGTTATTAGCACAAAAAACGAGCTTTTTGAAAATCTTAAAGAGGGTGGAACAGCTTTCTTTTGTTCAGACAACGAAATTGCTAAAAAGTTATGCGACGAGTTTAAGGGCGAAAAATATCTTGCAGGAGCAAAAGGGGAGAATAACCTAGTTTTTGCCTCTGGTGTTGAGCTTAGTAAGTCTGGCGTAACGTTTACCTTAAATATTAAGGGAGAACAGCCTGTAAAATGCACCACCGTATTACTTGGTAGGCACAACGTTTCAAATATTTGTCTTGCAAGTGCAGTTGCATATAAGCTGGGAATGAAGCCCAGTGAGATTGCAATGGGTATAAACCGAATTAAATCAGTGGGGCATAGACTAGAGCTTATGCCAAACAGCAAAGGCGTTGTGGTGATTGACGATAGTTATAATTCTAACGTAGACGGCTTTAAGATGGCAATGGAAGTTTTAGACAGCTTTGAGGGTAGGAAAATTATTCTAACACCTGGCTTAGTAGAGCTTGGAAAAGATGAAAATCTATACAATTACGAGATGGGAAAGGAGATGGCTAGCCACGCCGATAAAGTAATTATAATTGGCACGCACAATGCAGAAATGCTTATAAAAGGGCTTGTTGACGGCAGATTTAATAGAGAAGATATTATGTTTTCTAAAAGCCTATCAAGAGGCAACGAGGAGCTTAATTCTATAATTAGAGAGGGCGACGTGATTTTGTTTGAAAACGACTTGCCTGATAACTATAATTAAAAGTTTTACAAAAGAATAAAGCTAAAAACACCAAAGCGAAAAAATTTTGCGGAGGTGTTTTTTTATGGAAAGCGTTGGTATATTTTTTGGTGGTCAGTCAGTAGAGCACGACGTTTCAGTATTAACGGGGGTAATGGCGTTAAATTCGCTTAAAGCAAGCAAATACAATCCAATCCCTATTTACGTGGATTTTGACGGAACGTTTTATACTGGGGAAGAGCTTTTTGATATTTCCTATTATAAAAATATAGAGGTTAGAAAGCTTAAAAAGGTAACCTTTGTTGCTGGAAGTAATACTATTTATGTTATAAAAGGTAAAAAATTAAAAAAGCTTTTAGTGATTTCGGCAGTAATCAATTGTATTCACGGAGCGCCTGGTGAGGATGGTGCTATTTCAGGCTTGTGTGAGCTTTGCAACATACCGTTTGCCTCACCAGATATGTTATCATCTTCAATCTGCATGGATAAAAGCTTTACAAAGACATTTCTAAAGGGTATCAAAGTAAAGGCATTGCCGTCAGTGACCGTATCAAGCCCTGAAGAATATATAGCAGATGAAAAGTTGGGCTATCCGATAATTATAAAACCCAACAAGCTTGGCTCAAGCATAGGAATTAGCAAGGCAGAAAATAGAGAAGAGGCGTTTGAATGTATAATGCAAGCACTTAGGTTTGGAAGCGAGGCGTTGATTGAGCCTTGCGTTGAAGGGTTTACCGAAATAAATTGTGCAGTATATAAAAACAAAGAGGGAGAGATTATAGTTTCAGAGTGTGAACAGCCCATAGGCAGTGGCGAGGTTTTATCGTTTAGTGATAAATATAAAACCGGTGAACGCATTTTTCCTGCTCCAATACATAAGCGAATATCCGACAAAATAAAACGAATTTCTAGAACCGTATACGAAAACTTACGCACAAAAGGTGTTATTAGAATTGATTATATGATAGTAGACGGAGAGGTTTACTTAAACGAGATAAACACTGTTCCCGGCTCGTTGTCGTATTACTTTTTTGCAGATACTCTTAAAGGATTTTCAAAAATGCTCATTGAACTTATAGAGTTAGCATTACTAGAGCATTCAAAGGAGAACAGCTTTGTTAAAATTCACAAAAGCGAAATTTTAACGGGGTGCAAGGGTAAGGGAGCTAAAACGCTTGTAAAATAAACCGTTTTGTGTTACAATAGAAAAAAATTTTGAGGATAACTATGGATAAAATCAAGATGACAACACCGCTAGTCGAGATGGACGGCGATGAAATGACAAGAGTGCTATGGCAATGGATTAAAGAAATTTTAATCGAGCCATACGTAGATTTAAAATGTGAATATTATGACCTTGGCTTGCCTTATAGAGATAAGACCGATGACCAAGTTACAATTGATTCGGCAAACGCAACCTTAAAATACGGCGTTGCTGTAAAATGTGCAACCATAACGCCTAATCAACAAAGGGTAGAAGAGTATTCTTTAAAAAAGATGTGGAAGAGCCCTAACGGAACTATCCGTTCTATTTTAGATGGAACAGTTTTTAGAGCTCCCATTTTAATTGGCGGTATTACTCCTTACGTTCCCACCTGGAAAAAACCAATTGTTATTGCTCGTCACGCATACGGCGATATATATAAGGCAGTAGATTCTATCGCTGAAGATTGCAAGGCAGAGCTGGTTTTAACTGATAAAAACGGCAATAAAACTTGCCAAACCGTGCACGACTTTAACGGCAGTGGCGTGGTTATGGCTATGCACAATACCGATAAATCTATCGAAAGCTTTGCCCGTTCGTGCTTTAATTATGCTCTATCAGTTAGGTTGCCCTTGTGGTTTTCTACAAAGGATACAATCAGCAAGGTATACGACGGTAAATTCAAGGAAATTTTTGCAAACATTTACGAGGCTGAATATAAAGAAAAGTTCGAGCAGGCTGGCATAGAGTATATGTATACTCTAATTGACGATGTGGTTGCAAGAATTATTCGTTCTGAGGGTGGAATTGTTTGGGCTTGCATAAATTATGATGGCGACGTTATGAGCGATATGCTTGCAACGGCTTTCGGCTCGCTTGCAATGATGACTAGTGTTTTGGTTTCGCCACAAGGTATTTACGAATACGAGGCTGCACACGGCACGGTTACAAGACATTATTATAAATACGTTAAGGGAGAGCAAACCTCTACAAACCCTGTTGCAACCATTTTTGCGTGGACGGGTGCGCTAGCAAAAAGAGGTGAGCTAGACGGCAATGATGAATTAGTGGCTTTTGCTAAGAAGCTAGAGAGAGCGACCATTCAAACAATTGAAGAGGGAGAGATGACTGGCGATTTAGCTTTAATTTTCAAAAAAGAGGGCGTTAGTGTGAAAAAACTTAATTCTAAGGAATTCTTGCAAGCAATTGCAAAAAGGATTTAGTTTTCAAAGCTTAAAAAACGACGGAGAAAAATCTGTCGTTTTTATTTTTATAAAAATTGAGGCGTTTTTTTATAATATATAAAAAGATTTTATGATAAATTTTTAAAAAAGTATTGACAAAATCTTTTTGATAGGGTAAAATCTAACGCATATCTAACATTATTAGGGGAACGATATGGACGTTTTAGAATTATTTTGGAGAGCGGCGGTTGCGTTGCTTTTAGGCTCTTTAATCGGATTAGAGAGAAATAGGCGTGTAAAGGAGGCAGGCATTAGAACACACGGTATCGTGTCGCTCGGTGCGTGCGTATTTATGCTTATATCTCAGTTTGCAGTTACAAAGGGAACGACGTTTGATGCTACACGTATTGCTTCTACCATTGTTACAGGCGTAGGCTTTTTAGGTGTAGGAATTATATATAACAGAAGTGGTCAAATGCAAGGCTTAACTACAGCAGCAGGTGTTTGGGCTACGGCTGCAATAGGTATGTGTTGTGGTTCGGGTAACATTAACTTTGTTTACCTTGCAATCTTTACCACGGCTATAATTATTGCCTTTCAATACTTATTCCATAAGCCTTTAAAATTCCTTTCGCACAAAACCGAAAAGAATATAAAGATTAAATTCGTTAAAGACGGCGAGTTAAGCATAGATAACTTAAAGGATTTGGGAAGAATTAGAAGCTGTTCGTATAAAAAAGAAGACGGCGAAATAATTTGCACTTGCACGGTAAGCTTATTTGACTTAGATGCTACGGCAGAGGTTGCTAGAAGCATTATTGAAACTTACCCTTCAGTAAAATCTGTTGATTATTTAGGCCCAATTGGTTAATAATACATAACTAAAAATATTTGAAAAGTAAAAGCCGTTCAAAAGAACGGCTTTTTGCTTTTGTTATTTTAGCTTTTTATTCTAAATAAAGCATTCTAATATAGATTTTATTGCTAAAACAAATAGTAGAAATGCACCTGTCCACTCAGCATAGTTGCCTAATAGCTCGCCCAGCTTTCTTCCAAAGAAAAGTGCAAGGCAAATCACACCAAAGGTGACTAGTGAAATTATCGCTACTGCAATCAAAACTGAAAAGTTAACGCCAACTAGCGTTACGCCTACAAATAAAGCGTCTATACTAGTTGCAATCGCTTGAACTAAAACTAACGTGAGGCTGAATTTTAACGTTGTTTCTACGTTTTCAGGTTTTTTTCTAAGTAAATCAAAGGTAATTTTCCCAGCTAAAACAAAAAATATTGCCGAGGTTATATATCCTGAAAAGCTTGAGAGATTTTTTAGAATTAATGCACCTATAAGATAGCCGATAAGAGGCATAACGCCTTGGAACACGGCAAAGAACACGGGCATTGACCATTCTTTCTTATTCATTGAGTTTTTGTAAGTCGTGCAGTTTGCAAGGGTTACGGCAAAGGCATCCATTGAAAGTGCAAGTCCAACCAAAACAACGTCTAAAACATTCATGTTCCACCACCAAGAAAAATTACGCCTTAATTATATCAAAAATATATTGCAAAAGTCAAAGGAAAATGCTATTATAATAAGAGATGGTAAAGATAAGTGAAGAATGGGATAAGATATTATATAATCAGTTCAATTCAACCGAATATTTACGCCTTAGGGAGTTTTTGAAAGAAGAATATAGAACGCAAACTATATATCCATCCATGTTCGATATATTTAATAGTATGCGATATACTTCCTTTGAGCAATTAAAGGTTGTAATATTAGGGCAGGACCCGTATCACGAGCCTAATCAAGCAATGGGACTAGCTTTTTCTGTTCCGAAAGGTCAAAAAATTCCACCCTCACTTATAAATATATACAAAGAGATAGAAAGAGAAACGGGCTCTAAGATGGCTAGCCACGGTGATTTAAGCGAATGGGCAAAGCAAGGAGTGTTGTTGCTTAATACTTCCTTAACCGTTAGGGCGCACCAAGCTAATTCGCACAAGAACAAGGGTTGGGAAAGTTTTACTGACGCAATTATATCGATTATCTCAGAGAAAAAAGAAAACGTAGTATTTTTGCTATGGGGAGCAAACGCTAGAGCAAAAGCAAAACTGATAGACAAACAAAAGCATTTAGTTTTAGAATGTGCCCATCCTAGTCCGTTGTCGGCATATAACGGGTTTTTTGGGTGTGGTCACTTTGTTAAAACTAACGAATATCTTTTATTACACGGTAAAAGACCGATAGAATGGAGTTCATTATGAAATACGTTGTAATTTTAAGTGACGGTATGGCAGATTATCCCATACAATCATTGGGGAACAAAACCCCGTTAGAAGTGGCAAAAACGCCTTATATGGACGCTCTTGCAAAAAAATCCGAGGTAGGCACGTTTAAGACTGTGCCAGATTCCTTAAAGCCGGGTAGCGACGTTGCAAACTTAACGGTGCTAGGTTTTCAGCCTGAAAAAAATTATACGGGTAGGTCACCGTTAGAGGCGGCAAGTATAGGCATAGAGCTTGGCGAAAACGAGATATCTGCAAGAGTTAATCTTGTAACCTTGTCCGATGAGCCAGAGCTAAAGGATAGAACGCTTATAGATTACAGTGCAGGCGAGATTTCTACTGAAGATGCAAAGGTTTTAATAGAATATCTAAAGAAGTCGTTAGACGATTATAAGTATACTCTTTATTCTGGCATAAGCTATCGTCATTGTTTAGTAGTTAAAAATGGCAAGGCTCTTGGCGATATTACCCCGCCTCACGACATAACGGGCGAAAAGGTAACCAATTATCTTCCTACGGGTATGGTTGGTGAGCAATACGTTTCGTTGATGGAGCGAGCTAGCAATTTACTTCGCTTGCATCCCATAAACGTTAAGAGAAGACAAGAGGGAAAGAACCCAGCTAACGGCATATGGATTTGGGGCGAAGGCACGAAGCCAGCATTAGAGAACTTTGAGAAAAAGACGGGGCTTAAAGGTGGTATGATTTCTGCTGTGGACCTTTTAAAAGGCATAGCTAAAATTTCAGGAATGGAAGTTATACACGTAGAGGGAGCAACGGGCAATTACGATACCAACTTTAAGGGTAAAGCCAATGCATGCCTTGAAGCCTTAAAGAGCTTAGATTTTGTATACTTGCATATCGAAGCACCAGACGAGTGTGGGCATCACGGCGACGTTGAGAATAAAATTTATTCTATTGAAAAGGTTGATGAAGTTATTAAAGCTATAAGCGAGGGGCTTAAAGAGAGGGGCGATGATTATTCGATATTAGTTTGTCCCGACCATCCAACGCCAATTTGTATGAAAACGCACGCAAGAGACCCTGTTCCTTATTTAATTTATAGAAGTAATAAAAAGCAAAAAAGTAACGTAGTTGGCTTTACCGAAAGTGAGGCAGTAAAAACTGAAAACTACTTAGAGCAGGGCTATACTTTATTTGACAAATTTATAAAAGGCTAAAAATCGCCAAATAAATCTCCGACAACCGTCGGAGATTTTTATTCTAAAAAGAAAATCCTTGGCATATAGTTTTATAAACGAAAAATGTGTGGAGGATAAAATGAACGAAAAATTGCAATACGCTTCAATGTTAGAAATACCTGTAAACTCTTGTAACGTTACCTATACTAAGCTTAAGCGTAAGAAATCTAAGCGTAAGCCTGATGCCGAAAAGGTTAAACAAAGGCTTTTAGAAAAGGTGAACTCTTCTGTGGATGAAACTCAAGTTGAGCAAGTGAGTGAGCAACAAACTAAGGAGATAACGACTAAAGCCAAAAAAGCTTTTCCAATCGTTACTGCCCAGTTAGTAATAATTGGAATATTGGTTGCGGTTATATTTTTGACCAACGCTTTTTATCAAGACAGTGGAATTAACGTATTCTTTAAGGGAATATTTTCTTCTAACAACGCAGTTCAAACCGAACAGAAAAACTTTGATGATTTTGCCCCAGTTATAGCGTTAGAGGGGGCTAGCGTTCAGTTGAACGAAGGTGTTGCCACTCTTTCGGGTAGTGGAAGCGTTTATTCTCCTGCAAGTGGCACGGTTAAGTCTATAACAAAGCTAGAAAGTGGCAAGTATGAGTTAGAAATTGCACACAGCACAACTTTTTCTTCTATATTAACAGGTCTTGATTATGCTTACTCGCTAGTTGGCGATACAGTTTATTCAAATATTCCCGTAGGTTATCTATCGGGTGGGGATATGCAAATGTGCTTTTGCTTAGGTAGTGGCGAAATGATTGTAGATTATCAAATCGTTGACGGCACTGTTCTATGGGCGGTTTAAGTTTAAGCATTCATCCTTTATTCTTTCTCTTTGGAATGTATTATGCACTAAACGGTCAAATTTTTGTGTTTACCATTTATACCATTAGTGCAGTGGTTCACGAACTCGGGCATTCGTTAGTAGCTTCGGAGTGTGGATATAAACTAAACAAAATAAAACTAATGCCCTTCGGTGCAGTTGTTTCGGGCTGTTTTGACGACGTTAGATTGATAGACGAGGTTAAAATTGCGTTAGCCGGTCCTTTTATCAACCTTGCCGTTGGGCTGTTTTTTGTTGCTGTTTGGTGGATTTTTCCTAATCTTTATGCTTTTACCGACGTGGTTGCCGAAGCTAATTTTTCTCTTTTTTTAATAAACGTTTTGCCTGCCTACCCATTAGACGGCGGTAGAGTGCTTAACGCATTGTTAAAGCAAAGTTTAAAAGAAAAGACGGCAAAACTTATCTCGGTTGTTTGTGGAATCGTGCTAACTATGTTGTTAGTGGGCTTATTTATAGTTTCTATTTTCTCTACGCCCAACTACTCCATTTTGTTTTTTGCATCTTTTGTTTTCGTGGGTGCGATTTCTAAGGATAAGGATAATAGATACGTTAAAATTTATTCGGGCGTAAGCCAAAAGAAGCTTAAATTAGGAATGCCTGTAAAAATGCATGCTATTTCAAAAAACGCTACCGTAAAGAGAATGATTGCAAACCTTGACCTAAATGCTGTAAATAAAGTAGAGGTTTTTGACGGGTATAGGTGTATAGCGACCTTAGACCTTGAAAAGATAGATAATATAGTTCAAGCTGCAAACCTTTACGACAAGCTTGAAAATTATATATAAAATAAGGATATAATCTTGGTATGGCTTATGTATATCTAATTTTCGGTGCCGTTTTCGGTGTGGCAAAAGGCTTTTTTGGTAAAAAGGCAAGTGGATATTTATCAAAAACGGTTGATTCGGTTAAAATAAACGCTCTTAGAATGGTTTTTTCTGTTCTAATAGGTTTGTTTTTCGTTATTTTATCCAGGGGATTTTTTGGCTTTGCGATTGGGCTATGGGAACTGCTTATCTCGGTTGTTTCAGGCGTTTCAATTTCTCTTTTTACAGTATGCTGGTTGATTTTGGTTAAAAATCACGCCTATCTTTTAATGGACGTGTTTTTGACCTTTGGAAGTATTGTTCCAATCCTATTGTGCTCAATATTTTTCGGTGAAAAAACTAACGCTAGGCAAATTTTGGGTGTAGCTGTTTTAACCCTTTCTGCTTTTTGCATGTGCAAATACAACAATAAAATTAAGGGAAAAACAACGCTAAAAACAGTAGCCTTACTTATTCTTACGGGCGCATTTCACGGGATGGTAAGCTTTAGTCAAAAATGGTGGACCAAGTCGGCAGAGTCAAGCGTAGAAACCTATAATTTTTATACTTATTTAGTAAGCTCTATATTGCTTTTAATCGCTTTAATAGTAATAAAAAACAAAGAGAGTGAAGCTCAACCGTTAAAGCTGGGTAGGGCAAGGCTGTTAAACGTGCTTGCTATTGCAATTTGTATGTTTTTAAATTCATTGTTTTTAACTTACTCTGCAAAAATATTGCCAGCATTTATCATTTATCCATTAAAACAGGGAATAAGTCTAATACTTTCGCTAATAATGTCTGCTATATTTTTTAAAGAAAGTATAAAGCCAATTGCAGTAATTGGAATGGCTTTGTGTTTTGCTTCAATGTTGCTCATAAATGCATAGTATTAAGCCACAATATATAGTGCTTAGTGGCAATTTAAAAACAATATAAAGCAAGGATAAGAAAAAAAGCGTAAAAGTGGTTAAAAATATAAAAAAAGTAGTAAAAAAACTTGACATAACTTGTCTTTTTTGATAAAATCAATTAGCACTTCGGATTCGGGGTGTTAATTTTTTCATGTTTGGAAGGTGCATTATGGCAGCAAAAGGCGCAAGAAACAAAATCACTTTAGCGTGTACTGAATGCAAGCAAAGAAACTACGATACTTTTAAGAACAAGAAGAACGACACTGAAAGATTAGAGATGTCAAAGTATTGCAAGTTCTGCAAAAAGCATACCGTTCACAAGGAAGCGAAATAATTTTAATATTTTAGCCAAGGGGCTAAAAATTCAAGGGGTAAAGCATGGATAATAAATCCTTAGACAACGGCGGATTTATCGCAAAGGGCGTTAAAGCCGAAAAAACCGTTCAAAAACCTGTTAAAAAAGACAAGAAGCCCGGTCTCTTTAAGAGGATGGGTTCAAAAATCAAGGATATCTTTTCGGAATTGAAAAAGGTTAACTGGCCTTCTTTTTCGAAAGTTGTTAAGCAAACGGGCGTTGTAATCGCAGTCGTTTTGCTTTTCCTTGTTGTAATTTCTGCTTTTGACTTCGGTCTTTTACAACTTCTCAATTTAGTTGCACCAAAATAGGTGCTTTCGGGAGACGATATGGCTATAGAAGATGCAAAATGGTATGTAATCCACACCTATTCGGGCTACGAAGCAATGGTAAAGGATTCACTTAATAATCTTATAGAGAACAACAATCTTCAAGAGAGCATTTTTGAAATCCAAATTCCTATGGAGGAAACCTTGGAAGAAAAGGCTAACGGTAAGAAGAAGTTAGTTGAAAGGAAAAAGTTCCCTTGCTACGTGTTTTTAAAAATGATTTACAGCAACGACGTATGGTATTTAGTAACCAATACTCGTGGTGTAACCAGTTTCGTAGGAACACAAGGTAGACCACTTCCTCTAACCGATGAAGAAGTTTCAAGAATGGGATTAGAGAAGGTTGCAGTTAACATTGACTGGACGCTTGGGGACGATGTTCAAATCGTGTCAGGTCCACTTGAGTCGTTCTGTGGAAAAGTTATTTCACTTAACGAAGCAACGCAAAAGGCAATGGTAAACGTAGAAATGTTCGGTAGAAATACCGACGTGGAGGTAGACTTCGTTCAAGTAAAAAAAGTGAACGTAGTTACTGAGTAGATACAAAGCGAATATTCGCAAAAGTATAAAAAGTGGGAGTTGCGTTAAATTTTATGCACTGGCGTAACGATTGAACCACTTATGGAGGAAACAATTATGGCAAAAAAAGTTTCGGCAATTGTTAAGTTGCAATTACCCGCAGGCAAGGCAACACCCGGTCCACCCGTAGGTTCTACCTTAGGTCCTCACGGCATTAATATTCCTGGTTTTACTAAGGAATTTAACGCTAAGACTCAAGACCAAGCAGGACTTATTATTCCCGTTGTAATGACGATTTATCAGGACCGTTCGTTCACCTTTATTCTTAAAACACCACCAGCAGCTGTTCTTATCAAGAAGGCTTGTGGTTTGGAAACAGCTAGTGCTGCTCCCAACAAGAACAAGGTTGCAAAGATTACTAAGGCTCAGGTAGAAGAAATCGCTAAGACCAAGATGCCCGACCTTAACGCATATAGTCTTGAAAGTGCTATCAGCATGATTTGTGGCACTGCAAGAAGTATGGGTGTTGAAGTAGTAGATTAAAGGATATGAGTGGGAGGGGACGAAGTTCCCGTTGAACCACCGGAGGTAATTAAATGAAACACGGAAAGAAATATATTGAAAGCACAAAATTAATCGAATCTGCTAAGCTTTACGAAGCAGAAGAAGCAATTCAACTTGTTTTGGACACTGCAAAAGCTAAGTTTGACGAAACCGTTGAACTTCACGTTCGTTTGGGTGTTGACCCCAAGCAAGCTGACCAACAAGTTAGAGGCGTTCTAGTTCTTCCAAATGGAACTGGTAAAGACGTTAAAGTTTTAGTTCTTGCTAAGGGCGAGAAGGCTGACGAAGCTAAGGCTGCTGGTGCAGACTTCGTTGGTGCAGAAGACATGGTTCAAAAGATTCAAACTGAAAACTGGTTTGATTACGACGTTATTATCACCACTCCCGATATGATGGGTTTGGTTGGTCGTATCGGTAAACTTTTAGGACCTAAAGGCTTAATGCCTAACCCTAAGTCTGGCACTGTAACTATGGACGTTACCAAGGCTATTAAGGATACTAAAGCTGGTAAGGTTGAATACAGACTCGATAAAAATGCAATTATTCACTGCCCAATCGGCAAGAAGAGCTTCGGAAAAGAAAAGATTAAAGAAAACTACGAAGCGCTTATGGAAGCAATTATCAAAGCTAAGCCTGCTGCAGCAAAAGGTCTTTACATTAAGAGTGCAAGTGTAGCAAGCACGATGGGCCCCGGCGTTAAAATTAACGCAAAGGTTTAATTTTAGATAAAAGCATTAAAATCAGTTGACAAGAATTGGTTTAGGTGCTAGAATATCGTTGTTAAAAAATTTAATAGCCCAAGACAGTAGGTGTTAACTTGCGGGGTAACCCGTGGACCAACCGAGGCGAATATGACAGCTAAGCTATATACATTATATAGAATAGTAGTTAGTGGCTATTTAGCCCTTGTATTCCACTCGGTTTGCAAGGGCATTTTTAATTCTTATAAGGAGGTAATCACATGTCAGCAAGTCAAGAGGCAAGAAAAGAGTTAGCTCAAGTAATCAAAGAGAAGATTAAAGACGCTAAGTCAGTAGTATTCGTTAAGTTCAGTGGTTTATCGGTTGCCGAAGATACAGAGCTTAGAAACGAATTTAGAAAAAAGAACGTAGAATACAAAGTATACAAGAACACCTTAATTAGATACGCTCTTCACGACTTAGGCATCACCGATTTTGATGATGATTTGAACGGTCCTACTTCAGTAGCGTTCGGAACAGACGAAACGGGTGCTGCTAAGGTTGTAATGGAAGCAGCAAAGAAGTATGAAGACAAGGTAACGGTAAAGAGCGCATACGTTGAAGGTGGAAAGGTAGACGCAAACGGAGTTAAAGCACTAGCAGCAATGCCTTCAAAAGAAGAACTTATTGCAAAGATGCTTGGTTCTATGCAAGCTCCTATATCGAACTTTGTGGGCGTATTGTCTGCAATGCCCCGCAGCTTAGTTATTGCACTTAATGCAGTAGCAGAAAAGAAAGCACAATAGTGCAAAATTAAAAAAAATAAAAAAAATAAAATTAAAAAATAATAAAGCAATTTTGGAGGAAAGAAAAATGGCTGATATTCAAAAGTTTTTAGAAGAAGTAAAAAGTATGACCGTATTAGAACTTAACGAACTCGTTAAGGCATTAGAAGAAGAATTTGGTGTAAGTGCAGCTGCTCCTGTAGCAATCGCTGCTGCTCCCGCTGCTGCTGCAGATGCTCCCGCAGTTGAAGAAAAGACCGAGTTCAAGGTTGTAATCAAAGAAGTAGGCGACAAGAAAATCGACGTTATCAAGGCAGTTAGAGAATTCACTACCTTAGGTCTTGGCGAAGCTAAGGCGCTTGTTGAATCTTTAGGCGTAATCAAAGAAAACGCTACTAAAGAAGAAGCTGATAAGATTATCGCTCGTTTCAAGGAAGCTGGCGCAACTGTTGTTGCTGAATAATTTTTATTTCACAAAAGAAAAAAGACACTCTTGCAATGCAAGAGTGTTTTACTTTTAAATTATAGTAGACAAAAGCGATAGATTAGTGTTAAAATAAGCTTATGAAAACACTTAAAATCACAGCCTTAAAAAAGGCAGTCCATCAAGACCTAATCGACAAATATGAAAACCCAATAGAGCATGCCTGCAACGTTGTAGAGGGGCAAGTTTTTATATGCAAAAACCTTATTAAGCCTAAAGAGCTTTGTGAAAGTGCGTGGGAGAGTATTTTGCCTTTTGCAAAAATTTTAGCAAACGGTGGTGGAAATTTTTACAACGGTTGGATGAAAAACGAAAGATCTGCAATGATTTCTTGTAACGATGGGTTTAGACCAGTTAGCTTTTATGTTGAGGTTATAGACTAAAAAAGCACCTAAAGGGTGCTTTTTTTATGGGCAAAAATGCTCGAAAATTATATTGTCACATTTATCTTTTATGCTCTTAAAAACGTCGTTTCTAGTTACAGTCCACGCAAGCAAGGTTTTGTTTTTAGCTTTTTTCTTTAACAAATTCAAACAGCTATATTCGCAGGCAATAAAGTCTGGCTTAATTATAAAATTTAAGGGCATTCGCTTTATAAAAAAGCGTTCTATTGCAGAGTAATTTTTTAGCTTTGGGTCTGTTAAAACTCCACGTATAAACTCTGGGGCAAGCTTTTTTACCTTAATCATATACAAAGGATTAAAGCTTTGAATTGCAAACTCGCCATTGTATGTTTTTAATCTATTTATAAGTTTATCAACAATACTTTTATTAGGTTGGTCTTTAATTTCTATTAAAATTGGGGATTTGCCCTCGCAAATATCTAAAACTTGGTTTAACGTGGGAATTTGTTCATCGGTATCTTTTAATCTTAAAGCTTTAATTTCAGCAGAGGATTTTTCGTATATATAGCCCTTAGCACCGGTCATTCTCTCTAGACTTTTATCGTGGAAAGAAAACATTTCACCGTCAGAGCTTAAATACACGTCAATCTCAATAGGGAAGCCGTTTTCAGCTGCATTTTTATAGGCTG
Organism: Christensenellaceae bacterium; assembly: GCA_045653205.1. GTDB lineage: Bacteria > Bacillota > Clostridia > Christensenellales > Borkfalkiaceae > UBA1259. The sequence continues at coordinate 134,925 of JAZOLT010000007.1, forward strand.
ATAAGCTGTTTTCAGCAATATTTCCGCCCCAAAGCCCACGATGTGCAATGGGTTTTGTTTTTAACCAACAGCTTTCGCTAATTCTCATTACTACACCTCATTTTATACTTGCAAAAAAGTGTTAAATATTATATACTATATTTGTATTTTTATTATAAGTAATAGGTAATCAAATGTCAATAAATAAAAAGAACATTCGTAATTTTTGCATAGTGGCACATATTGACCACGGAAAAAGCACACTTGCCGACCGTTTAATGGAAAAAACGGGGCAGGTTTCTGTTCGTGATATGGAAGAACAGCTTTTAGACTCTATGGATTTAGAACGTGAACGTGGTATAACAATAAAACTCACACCTGTTCGTATGTTTTATAAGGCAAAGGACGGAGAGGAATATATTTTTAATTTAATAGATACTCCCGGTCACGTAGACTTTACCTATGAAGTTTCACGCTCCTTAAAGGCGTGTGAGGGAGCAATATTAATTGTAGATGCAACGCAAGGTGTTCAAGCACAAACTCTTGCAAACGCATATCTTGCCATTGATAACGATTTAGAGATTATGCCCGTAATAAATAAAATGGACTTAGCTTCTGCACGTCCTGACGAGGCTGCAGAAGAGTTAGAAAACATTTTAGGTGTAGAAGCTCAAGATGCACCACGAATTTCAGCAAAGAATGGGCTTAACGTAGAGGACGTGTTAGAGCAAATTGTGCATAAAATTCCTGCACCAAAAGGAAGTGATGACGCTCCGTTAAAAGCTTTAATATTTGATAGCTATTACGATAATTTTAAGGGCGTTATTTGTTTTGTTCGCATTGTAGACGGTGTTGTAAAGCAAGGCGATAAAATTAAAACCTTTATGTCAGATAAAGAGTTTACTGTTACAGAAGTTGGTGTGTTTTCGCCAAAAATGCTTCAAAAGGAAAGCTTATCTTCTGGTGAGGTAGGATATATTGCAGCAAGCATTAAAAGTATTGAGGATACTGCTGTGGGCGACACGATTACAAGTGTTTCTAACCCTGCGACAGAAGCTTTGCCTGGTTATAAAAAAGCTCTGCCTATGGTTTTTTCAGGGGTGTTCCCACTTGATGGCAGTAAGTTTAACGACCTTAAAGACGCACTATTAAAATTAAAGCTTAACGATGCGGCTTTGTCTATCGAGCCAGATAACTCTGCTGCCTTAGGCTTTGGGTTTAGATGTGGCTTTTTAGGGTTGCTTCATATGGACGTTATTCAAGAAAGAATAGAGCGTGAGTTTGATTTAGATATTATTACCACAGCACCCTCTGTTTCATATAAAGTATATAAAACAGATGGAACTCAAATGGTTGTGGAAAACCCCACCCATTTACCACCCGTAACTGAAATAGATTATATGGAAGAACCGGTTATAAACGCAAATATTTTCACACCACCTGAATACGTTGGTCCAATAATGGAACTATGCCAATTCAAACGTGGTGTATATAAAGACTTAATATATTTAGATAAAACACGTGTTCAACTAAAATACACGCTTCCATTGAATGAAATCATATACGACTTTTTTGATAGCTTAAAGTCTAGAACTAAAGGCTACGCATCGTTTGACTACGATATAGCAGGCTATCAAAAGAGCGATTTAGTAAAATTAGATATGCTACTTAACGGAGATATTTGTGACGCTCTATCTACAATCGTTCATAAGGATAAAGCGTATGAGCGTGGTAGAAAAATAGCAGAAAAGCTAAAAGATGCAATTCCCCGCCAAATGTTTGAGATTCCTATTCAAGCGGCAGTTGGAGGAAAGATAATCGCCAGAGAAACAGTTAAGGCGTTTAGAAAGGACGTTTTGGCTAAATGTTACGGTGGCGACGTTACAAGAAAGAAAAAGCTTTTAGAAAAACAAAAAGAAGGCAAAAAGAAGATGCGTTCTATCGGAACGGTAGAGATTCCGAGTGAAGCATTTATTACAATCTTAAAAACTGATAATGATAACTAGGAGAAAGAATGGCTGGAATTTACGTTCACATACCCTTTTGTAAAAGCAAATGCACTTATTGTGATTTTGCTTCCTACCCAAAAGAGCTTGGCAAGATGGAAAGCTATTTTGCTTGTCTTTATAGGGAGATTAAGGGTAGAGGTCAAGCATTAAAAGACAAACAGTTTTCCACTATCTATATTGGTGGTGGAACGCCCTCCGTTTGCCCTGAAAGTTACGTTGTTGGCGTGATAAAACAAATACGTAACTACTTTTCGCTAACACAAAACCCTGAAATAACAATAGAATTAAACCCAGGAACAGTAACTGAGGAGAAGATAAGCGCTTATAAAAAAGCAGGCGTAAATAGGTTTTCAATAGGACTTCAAACGGGGTATGACGACCAGTTAAAAAAGCTTAACCGTCCACATACTGCAAAGGATTTTTTAATTGCTTGTTCTTTATTAAAGGGCGAAAACGTTAGTGCAGACGTTTTATTAGGGCTTCACGACCAAACCTTTGAGCAGGTTAAAAAGACCATTGATTTAGCCATTGCAGGTGGTGTTAGTCATATTTCTACGTATGCTTTAACGCCAGAGGTTGGCACGCCAATTTACACCGATTATTTAAACGGTGAGCTTTTATCTGACGATGAAGTTGCCGATATTTATGCACAAACGGTTGAATACTTAAAGGAAAAGGGTTTTAATCGTTACGAGGTTTCTAATTTTGCGTTAGGCGGTTTTGAATCAAAGCACAACCAAAATTATTGGGAGCGTGGCGAATACATAGGTGTTGGGGTGGCAGCATCTTCGTTTATGGATGGTAGAAGATTTACAAACACCTTTAAGCTTGATGAGTATATGAACGCCATAATCTTCAATAAAACTCCTGAAATAGTTTCAGACGTTATTGAGTTAGATGATGCTAAGTTTGAAAAAATTATGCTTGCTCTTCGCACGGCAAAAGGATTAGACGTAGAAGATTTTAATAAAGAGTTTAATTGCGATTTTGAAAAACAATATAGCAAAACATTAAAAAAGCAAGCTAAGTATTTAGATTTTGACGGCAAGACCTTAAAAATCAAGCCCGAATTTTTATTTGTTCAAAACAGTATAATTTTAGAGTTTATGAACTAATTCGGCAAAAAACCTTATAATATAATAAAAACAATCAACAATCCCTTATGAAACCGTGTTAGGCTTTTTAAGGGGTGGGTATGACTATCTATATCGAATACGTTTTATTAGACAATTTCGTGATAGACCTTTTATTAATAAAAGCCACCTTAGGTTTAACGGGTAAAACCGTGAAAAAAGGTTGGCTTTTTTGTTGCGCTTTTTTTAGTGCGTGCCTTGCATTGATTGCGCCTATTCTTTCGCATTTAAGGCTTGCATCCCTATTATATAAGCTTTGTTCGGCTTTTTTAATAGTTTTAATAATTAGAAAATACAAAAGCTTTCGTGATTATTATAAAACCTTTTTAGTGTTTTTTGCATTAACAGCGTTTACCGGAGGATTTGTGTTTGCTATTTTTTATCTGCTGAATATTCCTTATTCAACTGATATAGCTATATCGCTTATGGTTTTGCCAGTGTATTTGGGAATAAAATTCACCCTTAGCCTTGTTAGGTTTTTATCTAGAAAGGCTTCTGAGCGAAGTTTACTGTGTGAATGTGAGATTACGCTTAAGGGCAAAACGATAAAAGGGAAAGGGTTTATGGACACGGGCAACGGTGTTTACGATGGGGATAGCCCTGTTATATTTATAGATAAAAGGCTAGCAAGCGAATTTTTAACGCTAGGTAAAATAAATATGAAAAGTATTTGTGTAAGCACGGTGGCAGGAAAAACGACTAAAATTTGCATTACTGCTGATAAATTAAAGATATATTATAAAACGGGCGTGAATACATATTATAACGTAACGGTTGCCGTTACTGACCTAAAAAGTGAAGAATATTCCATTATACTTCACCCCGATTTTGAGGAGGTAAAAAATGCTGTGTAACGTATTTAACAAACTAAAAATGTATTTGAGCGTATTTTCCTTAAACGAGAACGTTTTAAAATACATAAACGGTGGGGAGGTTCTGCCCCAGCCCTTCTCTAGTGAGGAAGAGGCAAGCTTAATATCTAAGCTAGATACTGACGAGGGAGAAGTTAAAAATAAGCTTATTGAGCATAATCTAAGATTAGTTGTTTATATTGCTCGTCGATTTGAAAACACGGGTGTCGACTTAGACGACTTAGTTTCGGTAGGGACTATAGGTTTAATTAAAGCCGTAGGCTCGTTTTCGCCTGAAAAAAATATTAAGCTTGCAACCTATGCTTCAAGGTGTATAGAAAATGAAATTCTTATGCACCTAAGAAAAACCGTAAAGATAAAAAGCGAGGTGTCCTTTGACGAGCCTATAAATTCAGATTGGGAGGGGAACGAGCTAATTTTATCTGACGTTATGGGAACTGACGGCGACGTTGTGTATAAAAAAATTGAAAACGGTGTTGAAAGCGAGTTGCTATTAAAGGCGTTAAAAAATTTATCGAACAGGGAACGAGAGATAATGGAGCTTCGCTATGGAATAGGTGGTGGAGAAGAGAAAACGCAAAGAGAAGTTGCCGACCTTATGGGTATATCCCAGTCTTATATTTCAAGATTAGAGAAGAAAATAATATCTAGATTAAAAAAAGAATTTGCCAAAATGGTTTGATAATGAATTAAAAGTATTCTTTGGGGTATAAAAATATAAATCAAATATTAGGAGATTTATATGAACCCATTAAAAGAATTACCAAAAAGCACAGAAATAACTTATTCGGGCTGGTCTGACCTCGCATTAAAGCCATACGACAAAAATCAGACCTCGCCATATACCAAAACCCGTGTAATTTTAATGAACGGCACGGAGTTTGAGTCCAATTGGTTTTTGCACCAATTTTCACGCCACTGTTTAAACAACGACGTTCGCCGTGCATTGGCAAGAGTGCGTCGTGAGGAACAACAACAGCAAAAACGAATTGCTTCTCTAAAGCCGATAAACGAAACAATTTTAGAAACAACAATCGCCTACGAACAGTTAGCCGTTGACCTTACGGCTGAAATGGCACAAAAAGAGAGCAATCCTTTTGTTAAAGAACAGCTGGATTTTGCTCTGCTTGAAGACTTTGACCATTTATATCGTTACGCAAATCTTTTAGACATGGAAGAGGGGGCTAAAGCAGAGAAATTAGTTGGTAATTACACTGAAATTACCCCTGGTAGACCAACAATCTCAGAGCATCGCCACCCTAACGATGACGTTAGAAAGTATATAAATAGTTGGCAGGATACACTTTTAACTAGATTGCACACTCATATTATAACAGCAGCCGAGCAACAAACAATGAACTATTATATGAATCTCGGAAGCTTTTATCATTCAGAACAAGGCAGGAAGCTATACACAGAGATTGCTATGATAGAAGAACAGCACGTAACCGGTTATGGCTGTCTTTTAGACCCTTCTTGCACGTGGTTTGAAAGCTGGGTTATGCACGAATATACCGAGTGTTATTTGTATTATTCTTGCTATAACGACGAGAGCGATGAATATATTAAAAAGGTTTGGTTACAGCATTTTGAGCAAGAGCTTAATCACCTTAAAATTGCTTGCGATTTCTTGCAAAAGTATGAGGGGAGAGAGCCTAGCCAATTGTTTTTAGGTGGCAGTGAATTCCCATCCTTGTTAAAGCTTAAGTCAAACAAAGAATATATTAGAGAGGTGCTAAAAACCGTTCGCTTGACTGCCGATAAGGAACACACCTTAAAAATTGATGATTTATCGGATAAGGCAGAATTTTTCAAGTATCAAAGAAAGGTAAATGCTAAGGTTAGCCAAGTTCCCTCTCACGCAGTTATTGATAAATATATTCAAAAACACAAAAAAGATTATAGATATGAGGACAAGGCGCACCCTGAAAAGAGCCTTAGAAGTAGAACTGAAGATAACACTGATATTGGAAGAAGAAAGGGCGTTTAGAATTTCTAGCATAATTTGTCGAATACTTGCATAAGTTGTAATATCCTTGTTTTTAGGAGGGCTTATGCAAGAGGACTTTGAGCAAAGAATTTTTTTAGAGGCACGATACATTATAGAAAACAACGCAACTGTAAGAGCAACGGGCAAGGTCTTTCACTTAGGTAAAAGCACCGTCCATAAAGACGTTACCGAGCGACTAGAAAGGCTTGATTACGAGTTGTTTTTAGAGGTTAAAGCTGTGCTACAAAAAAATTTAAGTGAACGTCACATTCGTGGTGGGCTTGCTACTAAACGAAAGTATAAAAACCTAAAAAATACCAGCGTATAATTGTTGACAACATAATTTTTATGTGTTAACATAAACCTATAAACCTGAGCCTTAAGGTTCGCCTGAGGGTAAAGGAGTAGAAACTAAAACTTTTCAAGGCAACAGCCTTGGTTAATTTACTTTACTCCTTATGCCTCTTGGTATAGGGAGTTATTTTTATGCAAAGGAAACACTGTAAAACTATGAAAAGACTAACTACAATTTTTGTTTCATTCCTATTACTTTTAACCTCAAGCGTCGGTCTAATAGCTTGTGAAGAGCCAGAAAAAGACGCTGTGAATATTAAATATTATTCCGAAGCATCGCAAATCCCACCGTTGATTTTAGGTGGGGCAGAAAGCATTGGTCTAGTTCCAGAGCCTGCTGCTACTGCTTTAGAAAAAAATGCTTCTAATCAAGGCAAAACTCTTTATAGGCTAGATTTACAAGAGCTTTATGATAGCCGAACTAAAGCATATCCTCAAGCTGTTCTAATGGTAAAAAAGAGCGTTTTAGGTAGCCATCAAGATTTATACGCTTTGCTTAAAAGTAAAATTTCAGATAGCGTCTCTTGGATAAAGCAAAACACTCAAAGTGCTGTTTTAGCAATTTCAAATCACGGATCAACCACCTTAAAAGCTCCTGCATTGACCGAAAAAGCCATTGACGGTTGTAAAATTTATTGGCAAGATGCTACTGATGCTAAGGCTTCAGTTAAGCAATACGTAAATGATATTATTAGCATAGACAGTTCAAAGGCTAAAGTTATTGGTGACGACTTTTTTTATACCCAATCTAATTTAACAAACACTAAACAGCAATATTCGTTTGTTATGCCAGACGGTGCGCCTGCACTAGCCGTTTCAAAGCTTATGCACGATAACGATTCGTTAAACACGGGAAAGCAGATAAATTATTCTGTTCTATCTGCTCTTGAAGTTAGGTCTAAGTTAATTGCGGGTTCGGCAGATTTTGTGCTTTGTCCTGTAAATCTTGCTAGTCAATATTATTTAGAATGTGACGCTTTAGACCACTACGTTATGGTTTCGGTTATTACACACGGAAACTTTTATATTTTAAGCACCGAACAAATTTCTCTTGACGACCTTGCTGGAAAACAAATTGCAGTGCCCATGATGGGAGCTGTTCCTGATTGGACGTTTAAGATGGTGCTAGGAAAACATAATCTTAATTTTAACACGGTTGAATAATGCAAAAGAAAGATAAAATATTAAACTTAATACTTCCTATTATTACTGTGGCTTGCATAGTGTTAATTTGGGTAATTGGTGCAAGAGCTGTTAATAGCGAATACATTTTGCCATCGGTTGATAAAACCTTTATCGCTTTAACTAGTTTGTTTACTAGCACTAAGTTTTACTTTGCTTTTTTATTAACCCTTGTAAGAAGTATTATTGCTTTTGCTATTTCTTTTATTATTGCAAGCCTTTTAGCAGTATTATCGGTTAAAAATAAACACGCTGAGCGAGTGATATTAACTATAATTAGTATACTAAGAGCCTTGCCCACGTTAGCTATAATATTACTTTTATTATTTTGGACTAATAATCAAGTTGCTCCAGTTGTTGTAACCTTACTAGTTGTTCTTCCAACTACTTACACGCACATTAAAAATTCGTTTGATGCTATTGATAAAAGCGTAGTGCAGGCTGGGGAGGTGGACGGGGCGAACTTGAAACAGCTATTTTTCAAGGTTGAGCTTCCACAAATTTTACCGTCAATTTACAGTATAATCGGCAGTGGAATATCTTTAAACTTTAAGCTAATGGTTGCTGCAGAAGTAATTAGTGCAACCGTTCAATCACTTGGAAACCTTTTAAATATTGCAAACTATAACGGTCAAATAGCAGATATGCTTGCAATGGTTATAGTTGCAATCGTGTTCGGTATGATAATAGAGTTTGTCTTTAATAAAATTTCTAAAAGCTCAAGCGAATGGAGATAAAAAACGCTTAAATAAAAGCGTTTTTATTTTTATCGTTGTATAAAATGTATTTAAAAATCTAATTATTATTGACAAAGGATAAAGGCTTTGGTAAAATATTAAGGAGTTTGTAAATACAAAGCACAAAAAAGGGGAGTAAATGAAAAAATACGAGATGGCATCCGTTGTGTTCGGAGTAAAATTTAATTTTCCATTTACCGAATTTTTTCTAAAGGACTATGAATATTTTGGAGATAAACCTTGCGAGTTTAATATAGAAATAGCCCAAAACGATTTAGAAAAAGAGCGAGAGTTAACCCCAGAATTTGAAGATGACGAATTAGAAAACGTTGCTGTATTTAGAAAGCTTTGTGATAAGCTTTTAGACAAAGATATAATAATGTTTCACTCAAGTTCAATCGAGCTAGACGGTCAGGCATATTTATTTACTGCACCTAGTGGAACGGGTAAATCTACACATTCAGCCTTGTGGCTAAAATATTTTAAGGGCAGAGCAAGATACGTTAACGATGACAAGCCGTTTTTAAAAATTGACGAAAAAAATGTTACCGTTTATGGAAATCCATGGACGGGTAAGCACGGACTTGGCAATAATATCTCTGCTAACGTTAAGGGAATTTGCAAACTTTCTCAGGGCAAGGTTAACCGTATTAGAAGAATGGGCAAGGGAGAGATGTTATTAACGCTTTTAGACCAAACTGAGCGTCCCCAAACGATAGAGGCTATGGACAAGCTGTTAAACCTTTTAGGAAAGTTGGTTGAGCGAGTTTCTAGCTATTATCTTGAATGCGATATTTCAAACGAGGCTGTAGAGGTTTCATATAACGCTATGGCAAAAGGAGAATTAAATTGAAAATAAAAGAAGGCTTTATTTTGCGTCAGATTGCAGACAGCAATTTGGTTGTTCCCGTAGGGCAAATGGCAAAGCAATTCAACGGCGTAATAAAACTTAACGAAAGCGGAGTGTTTATGTGGAAAAAACTTGTTGACGGCATTGACCTAGACGGACTAGTTAATGCGTTAACAAGCGAGTATGACGTAGATGAGGCTACTGCAAGAAAAGACGCAGAGGCTTTTACTAATGCACTTATACAGGCACAAATCGTAGAATAATATTAGAGGACAAAAGATGGGAAAAGTGGGCTTTGACAACGGAAAATATTTGGAAATGCAATCGGCAAAAATCTTAGAGCGTATCGAGATGTTTGGCGATAAGCTATACCTAGAATTCGGCGGAAAGCTATTCGACGATTATCACGCATCACGCGTGTTAAAGGGTTTTGAGCCTGATAGCAAGATAAAAATGCTATCTCAGTTAAAGGACAAGGCTGAATTTTTAATTGTTATCAATGCCAACGATATCGAAAAGAATAAAACTCGTAGCGACTTAGGAATAACCTACGATTTAGACGTTATAAGGTTAATAGACGTGTTTAGGAGCAAGGGTTTTTACGTTGGAAGCGTGGTGCTTACAAGGTTTTCAAATCAGCCATCGGTAAAGGCGTTCCAAATGCGTTTAGAAAATATGGGGATAAGGGTTTATAGACACTATCCCATAGAGGGCTATCCATCTGAAGTAGAAAAAATCGTTAGTGAGGATGGAATAGGCAAGAACGAATATATTGTTACAACCCGTCCGTTAGTAGTGGTTACAGCTCCAGGTCCAGGAAGTGGAAAAATGGCAACCTGCCTATCCCAACTATATCACGAGCATAAGCGTGGGGTAAAAGCCGGCTATGCTAAATACGAAACCTTTCCCGTATGGAATCTTGCGTTAAATCATCCCGTTAACGTGGCTTATGAAGCAGCAACGGCAGACCTAAACGACTTAAATATGATAGACCCTTTCCATTTAGAAGCATATGGCACGATGAGTGTAAACTACAATAGAGATATAGAAATTTTCCCTGCATTATCAGCAATGATGAGCAAAATTTTGGGTGAATGTCCGTATAAATCGCCAACCGATATGGGCGTTAACATGGCGGGTTATTGCATTGTAGATGATGAAATTATAAGAAATGCTAGCAAGCAAGAAATTATAAGAAGATATTATTCGGCTCAAATAGACGTTATGAAAGGACTTGTTAGTAAAGAAGCCGTTTCAAAAATAGAAATTCTAATGCAAAAGATGCGCGTGGAATTGACGGATAGAAAGGTGGTAGGCCCTGCTCTTGAAAAGGAAAAGGCAACAGGCGTTCCCTGTTGTGCGATTGAGTTAGAAGACGGAACAATCGTTACTGGTAAAACGGGCAATTTGCTTGGTGCAAGTTCGGCAACGCTTCTAAACGCAATAAAGGTGTTGGGGGAAGTGGACGATTCGATAGACCTTCTTTCATCTTCGGTTATAGAGCCTATCCAAAGGCTTAAGGTGGAGCATATGGGCAGTAAAAACCCTAGACTTCATACCGACGAGATATTGATTTCTCTTGCTGTATGTGCAGCAACCGAACCAATAGCAGCTCACGCACTCAACCAGTTAGAAAAATTAAAAGGGGCTCAATTCCATTCTTCAGTTATACTTTCGCACGTGGATGAAAAGACCTTGAAGAGATTGGGAGTGGACGTTACCTACGAGCCTAAACGCAAACCGTAAGAAGAATAAACGCACAATAGCGCTTGCAAAAACTGCAAGCGTTTTGTTTTTATAAACGACAAAAATTAAAAAAATTTTTGCTCAAAATAGTCATAAACGATTGACAAAACTGAATACCTGTATATAATAGAACTTAGCACTTAAACAAAGTGAGTGCTAAATAAAATTAGAGGTGAAGGTAATGAAAGTTAGACCTTTATTCGACAAGGTAGTAGTTGAAAGTTTACAAACGGAAGAGAGAACGGGTAGTGGATTTATATTGCCCTCTGCTTCACAAGAAAAGCAACAAATGGCTAAGGTAATTGCCGTAGGTCCGGGAGGAATCATTGACGGTAAGGAAATAATAATGCAAGTAAATGTAGGCGATAAAATTTTGTATTCTAAATATGCGGGAAGCGAATTTAAGGTAGACGGAAAAGAGCTAACGATAATTCGTCAAAGCGATATTTTGGCTATAGTAGAAGATTAGGAGGGATAGTATGGCTAAACAATTAAAGTATAGTGAAGATGCTAGAAAGGCGCTTCAAGCAGGAGTAGACACTCTTGCTAACACCGTTAAAATCACCTTAGGACCTAAGGGAAGAAACGTTGTGCTTGACAAAAAGTTTGGTGCACCACTAATAACCAACGACGGTGTTACCATTGCAAAAGAAATCGAGCTTGAAGATGCTTTTGAAAATATGGGTGCTCAGCTAGTTAAAGAGGTTTCGACCAAGACTAACGACGTTGCAGGCGATGGAACTACAACGGCTGTAATCTTAGCCCAAGCAATGATTAACGAGGGCTTAAAGAACGTTGCAGCAGGTGCAAACCCCGTTATACTAAAGAAGGGTATCTCGGGTGCAGTAGCAACGGCAGTTGAAGAACTTAAAAGAATTTCTAAGCCGGTTGAAGACAAGAACTCTATTGGTCAAGTAGCTTCAATCTCAGCTGGGGATGAAACGGTTGGTCAACTTATCTCTGAAGCTATGGAAAAGGTTGGCAAAGACGGCGTTATTACCATCGAAGAAAGCAAGACTATGAAAACTGAGCTTTCAACCGTAGAGGGAATGCAGTTTGATAGAGGCTATGCTTCAGCTTATATGGTAACTAACACCGATAAAATGGAAGCAGTTTTAGAGTCGCCCGTAATCTTAATTACTGATAAAAAGATTTCATCAATTCAAGAGATTTTACCTGTAATTGAACCTATTGCACAGCAAGGTATGAGATTGCTTATCATTGCTGAAGAGGTTGAGGGTGATGCTCTTGCAGCATTAGTAGTGAATAAGCTTAAAGGGGTATTTAACTGTGTAGCAGTAAAAGCTCCTGGCTTTGGCGATAGAAGAAAAGCAATGCTAGAAGACATTGCAATTTTAACAGGTGGAACGGTAATTTCTAGCGAGCTTGGTTATGAATTTAAGGACGTAAGCTTAGATATGCTAGGTCGCTCGGGTAGTGTTAAGGTTGATAAGGATAACACAACAATTATAAACGGTGCAGGAAATCCTGAACAAATCGAGGCTAGAAAGCAAGCAATTAAGGCTCAAATTGAAGTTACAACTTCTGAATACGATAAAGAAAAATTACAAGAACGTCTTGCAAAGCTTTCAGGTGGTGTAGCAGTAATTAACGTTGGTGCAGCAACCGAGATTGAAATGAAAGAGAAGAAGCTTAGAATAGAGGACGCATTAAATGCAACCAAGGCAGCTGTTCAAGAAGGCATTGTTCCAGGTGGTGGAATTGCACTTATCTCTACCGTTAAAGTTTTAGAAAAATATGCTAAAACGTTGTCTGGCGATGAAAAGACTGGTGCAGAAATCGTGCTAAAGGCAGTTCAAGCTCCCTTAAAGCAAATTGCATTGAATGCAGGATTAGATGGAGCGGTAATATTAAATGAAGTTCTAAAAGCAAACAAGCCAAACTTCGGCTTTAATGCACTTACTAACGAGTATACCGATATGGTTGAAAGTGGCATTATTGACCCCACAAAAGTAACTCGTTCAGCTTTAGAGAACGCAGCTTCAGTAGCAGGGGTGTTCTTAACAACCGAAGCTGTTGTTGCAGATATTAAAGAACCCGAACCTCCTCAAATGGCTGGTGGTGGAATGGGTGGAATGTATTAAAATTCCGCTTAAGTTGAAATCAAAAATGAATAAACAAAAGGAACGAGTTTCGTTCCTTTTTGTTTTTATATAACATATGAATTATAATAGTTATAAATAAAATTTATACAATAGTTTAAAAGTAGTTTAATAAAGTTATAAAGTGTTAAATAGGGTGGGCGTTTTCTTGTTAAAAGAGATAATTTATGATAAAATAGTAAATGTAAAAAATTCATCAGGAGTTTTCAGAAGATGATAGTTGCATTTATACTTTACTTTGTTTTGATGCTCGGCATAGGATTATTCTTTATGCTAAAAGATAAGAACGCATCAGAAGAGGGCTACTTTTTAGGTGGAAGAAACATTGGTCCGTTTGTAACGGCAATGAGTGCGCAAGCTTCGGATATGAGTGGTTGGCTTTTAATGGGCTTGCCTGGTTCGATTTTAGCACTTGGCTTTGGCGAGGTTTGGATTGCAATCGGTTTAGCGTTAGGAACTTATCTAAACTGGCTATTTATTGCAGGTAGACTTAGAAAATTTTCTCAAGCAATGGGCAATTCAATTACCATTCCACAATTTTTAAATAATCGTTTTAAGGCTAAAAGCAAGGTTTTACAAATAGTTGCAGCAGTTATCTTTTTAGTGTGCTTTACCATTTACGTTGCAAGTGGATTTAAGGCTGGTGCAGCATTGTTTAAAACCGTTTTGCATATTGATAACGACCTTTGGGCTATGCTAATATTTGGCGTGATTATGCTTGCTTATACCTTTATGGGTGGCTTTAACGCTGTTTGTTGGACGGACTTTTTTCAAGCACTATTAATGCTAGGTGCTGTTATATTCGTTCCCGTGTTTATTACTTTTAGTGGACTTAACGGCGAGGGAATGATTGATTTTTCAAGTATAACACAAAATAGCCAAAACTATTTTAACCTATTGCCATCTGGCAAGTTTGATTGGGCAAGCATAAGCTCAATTTTATCAGGGCTTGCGTGGGGCTTAGGCTATTGTGGCATGCCTCATATTTTAGTTAGATTTATGTCTATTAAAAATAGCCGTATGATTAAAACTTCAAGAAGGGTTGCAACAGGTTGGGTTATTATTACTCTTGCAATGGCTGTATTTATTGCAGTTGTTGGTAGAGTTGTTATGCCAGAGCTTATTGATGATAATAGCGAGTTGGTATTTATTAATATGGTATCGGTAGTGTTCCCTGCCTTTGTTGCTGGAATATTCTTGTCTGCAATTCTTGCTGCGGCAATGAGCACGGCAGACAGCCAGTTATTAGTAGCGTCTAGTGCTTTCACTTGCGATATATACAAGCCTATTTTTAGAAAGAATGCTTCTGACAAAGAAACTTTATGGATTGGCAGAGCTGTTGTTGTTTTAATTTGTATTGTGGCGTTTGTTATAGCAATACTTCCAAACACGGGAAATATTATGAGCTTGGTTGACAACGCTTGGGCTGGTTTTGGTGCAGCGTTCGGTCCTGTAATTATACTTTCTTTATATTGGAAAAAGTTTAGCTATAAGGGTGCTGTTGCAGGTATGATAGCAGGTGGTTTAGTTGTTGTGCTTTGGATAGTTTTAGCAAAGAATACCGAGATTGGAATATTTAAGGTTTATGAATTACTACCTGGTTTTATAGTGGGTATGATTGCTTGTGTTGTAGGAACTAAATTAGACAAATCAAATAATAGTGAACCACAGGAAGAATTTGAAAAAGCACTTAACTTTGTAGAAGAATAAAATTAAGTAAAATAAAAAAGAGCCGAAAGGCTCTTTTTTTATTAACAATTTTTAGAATTTAATTTTTTCTTCAATATAATTTTTTAGCTCAGCAATAGGAATTCTTACTTGTTCCATTGTATCTCTATCACGAACGGTAACACACTTATCTTCTACCGAATCGAAATCGTATGTGATGCAGAAAGGTGTTCCAATCTCATCTTCACGGCGATAGCGCTTACCGATTGAGCCTGACTCATCAAAGTCTACAGGGAAGTATTTAGATAGCTCGTCGTAAATTTCGCTTGCACCGTCTGACAATTTTTTAGACAAGGGGAGAATTGCTGCTTTATAAGGTGCAAGTGCAGGGTGGAGGTGAAGCACCACTCTCACGTCGTTCTCACCAACTGTTTCTTCATCATATGCGTCAACTAGGAATGCAAGAGCAACTCTGTCAGCACCTAGCGAAGGCTCGATTACATATGGCGTATAATGCTCGTTTGTTTCTGGGTCAAAGTATTTCATATCCTTGCCAGAGAACTTTTCGTGTTGAGATAAATCGTAATCAGTTCTATCTGCAATTCCCCAAAGCTCGCCCCAACCGAATGGGAATAAGAATTCAAAGTCGGTAGTTGCTTTTGAGTAGAAACATAGTTCTTCTGGGTCGTGGTCACGAAGTCTTAGGTGTTCTTTTTGCATTCCTAAATCTAGTAAGAATTGATAGCAATAGTCCTTCCAATACTTAAACCATTCTAAGTCTGTTCCAGGTTTGCAGAAAAACTCAAGTTCCATTTGCTCAAATTCTCTCGTTCTAAACGTGAAGTTGCCGGGTGTGATTTCATTTCTGAACGACTTTCCAATTTGACCAATACCAAAGGGAAGTTTCTTTCTAGAAGCACGTTGTGCATTGTTAAAATTAACGAATATTCCTTGTGCCGTTTCAGGACGGAGGTATACGGTAGAGGTAGAATCTTCTGTAACACCAATAAAGGTTTTAAACATTAGGTTAAACTTCTTAATATCCGTAAACGTTTTTCCACCACAATCGGGGCAAGCGATACCCTTTTCCTTAATGAATTCAGCCATCTTTTCAAACGACCAGCCAGCAGGATTGTCATCCGTTCCGTTGGCAAAAGCGTATTCTTCAATAAGCTTATCTGCTCTATGTCTTGCCTTGCATTGCTTACAATCCATAAGAGGGTCTGAAAAACCACCTACGTGACCAGAAGCCACCCAAGCTTGTGGGTTCATTATTATCGCACTGTCAAGACCGATATTATATTTTGATTCTTGAATAAATCTCTTCCACCAAGCCTTTTTAACGTTGTTTTTAAATTCAACGCCTAAAGGGCCGTAGTCCCAAGAGTTTGCAAGACCACCATAAATTTCACTTCCAGGGAAAATAAAACCTCTGTTTTTGCATAAATTAACAATTTTTTCCATTGTGGCAACAATTTTCTTTTCTTCCATTACCGTTTCCTTTTAGTAATAATTATTTTATACTTGTATTTTACTTTCCTTGCCGATTTGGCTAAAAAAGCTCACATTTCTTGTATTATATATAAATATTAAATTTTAGTCAAGCAAACTAATAGTTTTATAAAGTTTTTGCTTAGTTTTGCTTTTGTTTTTTTGGCTTTCGTGTTATACTTTTTATATACTTTTATAACTTTTGGTGAAATATGGTAGAAGCAACTAACTTTATTGAACAAATTATTAACGAAGAATTGTCGAGTGGCAAGGTGGATAACGTTCAAACACGTTTTCCCCCAGAGCCTAACGGATACCTTCATATAGGACACGCAAAATCATTGTGCATAAACTTTGGTATGAAAGAAAAGTATCAAGGAAAATGCAATCTATTTTTTGATGATACAAATCCTAGCAAAGAAAAAACTGAGTTTGTTGATGCTATTAAAGAAGATATTAGGTGGCTTGGCTTTGAATGGGACAAGGAAAACTATGCTTCAGATTACTTTGAGCAAATTTACGATTTTGCCGTTGAATTAATCAAAAAGGGCAAGGCGTTCGTTTGTGATATGAGTCCTGAAGAGATTTCTAAAAACAGAGGCACACTTACCGAGCCTGGAAAAGAAAGTCCTTATAGAAACCGCAGTGTTGAAGAAAACCTTAAATTATTTACGGCTATGCGTAACGGCGAGTTTGCTGACGGGGAAAAGTGCTTGAGAGCAAAGATTGATATGGCTTCGCCCAATATTAATATGCGTGACCCTGTAATTTATAGAATTTTGCGTCAAACTCACCATAGAACAGGGGATAAGTGGTGCATTTATCCTATGTATGACTATGCGCATCCCATTTGCGACTATATGCAACGTGTTACTCATTCGCTATGCACTTTAGAGTTTGAAGACCACCGCCCATTATACGATTGGGTAGGTATAGAATTAGGTTTTGCACCTAAGCCCAGACAGATTGAGTTTGCAAGGCTAAACGTAACCAATCTTGTTATGAGCAAGCGTTATCTTAAAAAGCTTGTTGAAGACGGTTCGGTTGAAGGGTGGGATGACCCAAGAATGCCAACCCTAGCAGGTATTAGAAATCGTGGCGTTCCAGCGGAAGCTTTGAAAGATTTTTGTGGTAGAATAGGTGTAGCTAAAGCTAATTCAGAAGTTCAAATAAGCTATCTAGAAGCTTGTATTAGAGAGTATCTAAACGCTAATGCAGAACGTGCAATGGCTGTATTAAATCCCTTAAAGGTTACAATTACTAATTATCCCGAAAACCAACAAGAAAGTCTTGATTTTGAAATAAATCCTAACGAAGAGGTTAAGAGAACGAGAAAAATCAGTTTTTCTAATACAATATATATTGATAGAGATGATTTTTCGCTAAATCCTCCTCCAAAGTATTTTAGACTAAAGCCAGAGGGAATGGTTAGACTTAAAAACGCTTACATTATTAAGTGTGATGAGGTTGTTTTAGAAGATAATGGCGAGGTTAAGGAGTTACTTTGCTCTTACGTTCCAGAATCAAAGAGTGGTTCTGATAGTTCGGGAATAAAGGTTAAGGGCGTTATTCAATGGGTAAACTCAGCAGATGCCGTTGACGTTGAAATTCGTAAATACGGATATTTATTAAAAGATGAAGAGTATTCTGGACAAGATTTCTCTGAAAGAATGAATGAGGATAGCGTTAGCGTGTTTAACGGAAAAGTTGAGCCTTACGTTATAAACAATGCTGATGATAGACCATATCAATTTTTAAGAACGGGATACTTTAAGAAACTAAACACATCTAAAGGAATGGTTTTAAGCGAAATCGTATCTTTAAAAGATAACTTTAATAAATAATTAAAAGCTTGTAACAAAAGTGTTACAAGCTTTTTTATTAGAATATTTCTCGTATTGCTAAAACCTCTAGGGTTGTTCCGTTTAAGAGTAGGGCTTTTAGATTATCGTTTTTATCGGTAAAGCCAACATAGTAGTATGGCTTATTATCTTTTACTAAAACACGCATAGATATAGAGGCTGTAAAATCACCATTCTCATCCACGTATGAGTTTAATAGTTCGGGTTGAGAAGTTTTTAGAGAGTTTAGGGCAACCGAATAATCTTTGCATTCGTTAGGTATTGCTGATTTTAAGCAAACCTCTTCTATGGTAGAAGAGTAAACTATTTGCACTGTGAACTCTTTTAAGTTAAACTCATTAACTTCAATACTAGCAGTAGGCACACCGGATATTGCGTTTAGCTTAAAGTCTGTTTTGTAGTCTTTTCCGTTAAAGGATAATAATACCGAGTAATTAACGTTTTCACTTGCCTTTTCTTTTAAGATAAAGGTTAAGTTATAAATTTTGTTGCCGTCAGTTTTTTTAAAGCCATAGTGTGCTCGTAGTGTAAAGCTTTCACTTGTTCCTACAAAAACGTCTTGTCTAAGCTCAGATAAATGCTCGGTATAATCTTCTTTTTGCTCTCCACACCCAAACGGAAAAAGACAGCAAAACAACATAAGGAGAAATGCTAAAGTTGATAAAAAAAATTTCTTCATACTATAAAATACTCTTCTAATTTTTAAATAATGCAAAAAAGTAAAAATTAAATGATAATATTGCTTTTTTTATCATTATTTGTTACAATAATAAAGAATAGGTGAAAAATGAAAAAACTTGTAATTACAACAGCGTGCATAACTCTAGCTGGAATCTTTTTGATTTTAGGCTTAACTTATGGTGCGTTTTTTTTATTTTCTCCAAAGACTCTTGCTAGATTTTACGATAGGCTTGGGCTATATAACGGCTCTTTAAAATTATCCGTTCGATGCTATGAAAAAAGCAAGACGGATGAGGATTTGCTTGACCTTTGCTTTGTTATAGACGAGAATAGGTCTAGTGATATAGGCAAAAAGTATATATTAATTTTAGTAGAAAACGAACGCTTTAACGATATTTGTAATGAAAGCCCAGCACAAAGCCAATATTATAGCTTGCAAGAGTATTTTTCGGGCAAGCTTGCCCTTTGCTATTTATATAGTGGAGATAGCACGGGGGCAATAGATTTTTCAAAAGCTTACGTTTTGAAAAACGGCTATGCAAGCTTTAACCCCTTTTATACTTTATTGACTAATGAAATGGGCTTAAAAAAAGAATGTGTTGATGATATTAAGGCTACACTTAGCGAGCTTTTAGATGAATTTTCTGACAAAGAGAGAGAAAATCTTTTAAGTGATTTAAGTTTAGCTCAAGGTTTATAGGTATAAGATGATAGAAAATTTTAGTTTGCAAAAAGAAAAGGGCTGTGCTTTAGGGCTTTTTTTGATGGTGGTAATATATATTTTTACTGCCTTTTTTGGTCAAACTATTTTAACTAGCTTAGGCTACCAAACTACTAGTGCAACCTATATTGCAATAAACGCCTGTTTTTCTTGTTTTTCTATTGTAGTAGTTTTATTTATCTACGTTAAAAAACATAAAGTTAGTTACAAAGAAATAATTACTTGTAAAGAGTTTAACAGCACGTATCTACTTTTTGGCGTATTGCTTGCTGTGGGAATGTTTTTTGGCTTAGGCTTTATTAATGCGCTTATATCTAATTTATTTAATTCACTAAACCTTAACGTGTCCAGTATTGATATTCCCTTAGACTCGCCCTTAAAGTTAGTGGTGTTTAGCGTGGTGTTTGCCATATTTCCTGCGATTTTTGAGGAACTATTTTTCCGTTGGTATTTATTAAAAGAAACAAAAGGTTTAGGGCAAGCCCTTTCGCTGATAATTGTTTCAGTTGCTTTTGCGCTATATCATTTTTCTTTAGCACAGCTAGTCTATCAGCTAATTTACGGTGGATTTTTATTTTATCTTACTAAAAAATCGAAAAGCGTGTTTCCTGCAATGCTTGCACATTTTCTTAACAATTTTTCAATACTTTTACTTGAATATTTTTCGCTGGAGATAGACCTTTTTAATCCTTTGATTATTATATTTGGTTTGGCTTGCTTAATAAGTTTTGTTTTTTTAACTTTTAAAAGCGGGGAAGCTGAATCGTGCAAGGTCAAGTCAAAAATTAGCGAATTTTTATTGCCATATGGTGTGGCAACTATCCTAATCTGTCTATTTATTGCTGTTATGGGGGTTATATGATTAAAGTAAACATAGTTGCTGTTGGCAAGGTGAAAGAAAAATATTTTAGCCAAGGAATAGAAGAATATGCAAAGCGCTTATCTCGCTATTGTGACTTTAATATAATTGAGCTTGCAGAAGAAAATTTTAATAACGTAACCGAAAAACTTGCACAAACAATAATGAATAGAGAAGCTGAACGCATAAAACCTCACCTTAAAGGTTATGTGTTTGCAATGGCGATTGAGGGCGAAAAGTTGAGTTCTAAAAAACTTGCTTGTAAGATAGGCGAGCTTTGTTCTTTGGGAAAAGAGATAACTTTTGTTATCGGTGGCTCGTATGGGCTTAGCGATGAGATTAAAAATTCTAGCGATAAGCTTTTGTCTTTTTCAGACTTAACTTTTCCTCACACAATGTTTAGGCTTATGCTTACAGAACAGATTTACAGAGCCTTTTCAATAAATAATAATAGTGCCTATCACAAGTAATAGGAGAATTTATGGAAATAAAATTTATGAGGGTTGCGATAAAGCAAGCCTTAAAAGCAGAAGAGCTTGACGAAGTGCCTATCGGTGCTTGCATTGTAAAAGACGGAAAGGTGATAGCAAAAGCTCATAATAAAATGGAAAAATTGCAAGATGCTACTGCCCACGCAGAAGTTTTGGCAATTCAAAAAGCATGCAGAAAACTAAAAAGCTGGAGGCTTGATGGCGCAGACATTTACGTTACCATTGAGCCTTGTGCAATGTGTGCAGGTGCAATAGTTAATGCAAGAATTGCAAACGTATATTTTGGAGCTTTTGAAAGCAAAAGTGGTTGCGCAGTAAGCAAATATAACGTTCTTTCAGATAGTGGATTAAATCATACTACTTGCTTTTTAGGTGGTATAGAAGAGGAAAAATGCAAAAATCTTATTAAAAATTATTTTAAACAAAAGAGAATGAAAAAAAGCCTTGACTAAATGTTATATTTGGCTTAAAATAGTTAGTGTATTGTATGTACATAAAGTTACATTAGGAGAAAAGAAAAATGATTACACACGGCAACACAATTGAGATTCTAGCTGGCAATTCTAACAGACCTTTAGCAGAAGCTGTTGCAAGGGAATTAAAACTTCCTTTAAGCAATGCAGAGGTGGGCAAGTTTTCTGACGGAGAAATAAGTATAACTCTTCCTCAAACGGTTAGAGGTAAAGACGTATTTATTATTCAGTCTACAAGTGCTCCTGTTAACGACAATCTTATGGAGCTTCTTATAATGATTGATGCTTGTAAGAGAGCGTCTGCAGGTAGAATTACTGCAGTTATTCCATATTTTGGATATGCTCGTCAAGATAGAAAGGCACGTCCTAGAGACCCAATTACAGCAAAATTAGTGGCTGATATTTTAGCAACTGCTGGTGCAGATAGGGTTATGACAATGGACCTTCACGCAGCACAAATACAAGGCTTTTTTGATATACCTGTAGACCATTTATATGGCGCACCTTTACTTGCAAAGCATTTCAAGAAGAGAATGGATGAAAATTGGGTTGTTGTTTCTCCTGACGTTGGTTCGGTTGGCAGAGCAAGAAACTTTGCTTCTAGAGTAGACGCATCAATAGCAATTGTTGACAAGCGTCGTCCAAAGGCAAATGCTATTGAAATTATGAACGTTATTGGTGACGTTGCTGGAAAGACTTGCTTGATGGTTGACGATATGATTGACACGGCAGGCACAATCTGCCAAGGTGCAGAAGCACTAGTTAAGAACGGAGCTAAAGAAGTTTATGCTTGTTGCACGCACGGTGTTTTATCTGGCCCTGCAATGGAAAGATTAACAAAGTCACCTATAAAGGAAGTGCTAGTATTAGACACTATCGATATGAGCGATGAAGTTAAGAACAATCCTAAGATTAAGGTTGTTTCAGTTGCAAAGGCAGTGGCAAAAGCGATTGCGGCAGTTTACTACGATTCGTCGCTATCGGCAATTTACGAAGACTAAAGAAAAAAGCCGTTTTGTAAAACGGCTTTTTTAGGTAGAAAAAATGAAAATTATCGTTGGTTTGGGCAATCCCGAAAAAAAATACGAAAATACTTATCATAACCTAGGCTTTGCCTGTGTGGATAAAACGGCAGAATATCTTTCTGTCGATTTTACCAAACAAAAATGTAGGGCAGTTATTGCTGAAACCAAAATTGGCAAGGAAAAAATTTTACTTGTTAAGCCTTTAACTTATATGAATTTAAGTGGGGAGAGCGTGCGTGAAATTTTACATTTTTATAAAGCCACCCCTTCTGACTTATTGGTGATTTACGATGATTTTGATTTGCCAAAAGGCTCAATTAGAATTAGAAAGTCAGGTTCTGCCGGAACTCATAACGGAATGCGCAACATAATTAAGGAGCTAGGCACGGAAGAATTTGCACGCATTAGAGTTGGCTTTAAGCCTAATGGGGAGAGTAAAATTCCACTTATTGACTTAGTATTGTCTAAGATTAGTTCTAGTGACAACGAGTCGCTAATTAAAGCAATTGATTTAGTCGGAAAGGCTTCAGCAGAGTTTGCTAAAGGCGAAACATTAGATAACGTTATGCAAAAATTTAACGTTACGTTATAAAAAATTGTTTACAAATTTTATTTTTGATAAAAATTAGGACACCCACACTTTTTTAAAGTGTGGCTATGTGCGTTTATGAAAGAAAAGCTTTTATCTTATAAAAATCAAGAATGTTCGGTTTATGAGTTTAACCATTGTATAAGCCAAGGAATTCCTTCGGCTGTTTTTGGCATACCTGATTCGTTTAAGAGTTATTTAATTGCTACTTTAAATAGACCTGTGCTTTATGTTGTAAAGGACATTGTTACAGCAAGAACGGTTAAAAGCGAGATTGAAGAATTTTCAAATAAAAACGTAGTATATCTTCCACCAAAAGACGAGATTTTGGTTATGCAACAAGCATATTCAAAGGAAAGTGTATACGAACGAATAGACGCACTTAACAAACTGACTTGTGCAGAGGTTGTTGTTACCACGCCTGAAGCACTTTTACAAACCTATCCAACTTCAATTGATAGGATAGATATTTGTAAAGGAAAGGATTACGACTTTGAAAAAATGAAGTCGAGGCTAGTTAGTCTAGGATATGAAAGGGCTTCATCAGTAACGGCAAAAGGCACGTTTAATGTTAGGGGTGACGTGCTTGAGGTGTATGCAATCAATCAAGACACCCCCATAAGGATAGATTTTTTTGGCGATACCGTTGAAAGTATAAGATTTTTCGACATGCAGACTGGTAGAACTATAAAAAGCATTGATGAGATTTTTATTCTTCAAGCTTGCGAGTTTGTTTTTTCTGAAAACGAGCTATCCGTGCTTGAGAATACTATTAAGAACGAAGTAAAGGTTTGCTCTAATCAAGCTAAAGACCGAATGAGAATACTTCGTGATGACGTTTTAACTGCAATTTCACTAAATGATAGCGAAGGCTTGCAAGTATTTTGTGCAGTTCATAAAAATAGAGGGAACATTAGTCAGCTTATTAACAGAGAATACGCCGTTGTTTTTGATGAGAGTAAGCGAGTTAACGAGGTTTTAGAGCTTTACGAAAAAGAGTTTGTAGAGCGTTATAAAACTATGCTAGATGCGGGCTACGTCTTTTCGTTTATGAAACAAAATTTAATGACGTTGTGTGAATTTAAGGACAAAATTAAAGATTTTAGGCTCTGCGCATTCTCAAATTTGGCAACGCTTATTCCACTTTTTAACCCACTTAAAATAATAAATGCTAAGGTCGGAGGCGTTAGCAATTATCAGCTTGACTTTAAGGAAGTTTATTCGGATATAAACAACTGGCTATATTCTGGCTACGATATTTTAATATGTGCAGATACGCTTGCTCGTGCAGAACGTTTTTGTTTTGACTTATCTAAGGAGGGCATAGCTTCTGCAATAAATCCAAAAGACTATTGTGGCGTATGCGTTTACACGGGTAAAATCACACGGGGGTTTGTTTATCACGAGTTAAAAAAGGTTGTTTTAGGTAGTGGAAACCTATTTGCAAAACCTGCCTCACAAAAGAAATTAAAGGGGAAAACAGCTTTTTTCTCTGCGCCTACCGTTGGCGATTATTGTGTTCACGAAGTTCATGGAATAGGAAAAGTAATTGGCAATAAAAAAATATCTTCAACCGAAGGAACTAAAGATTACGTTTCAGTTTTATACGACGGTGGGGATATGCTTTATATCCCTGTCGAGCAAATGGATATTCTTACCAAGTATTTAGGTGGGGATAAAAAGCCAAAGCTTTCTAAAATTGGTGGAAAAGATTTTGAACGTATAAAGAAATCGGTTAGAGAAAGCATAAAAAAGATGTCCTTCGACCTAAAAAATCTTTACAAAAAAAGAGAGGAAGGCTCTGGCTTTAAATTTACTGAGGATGAAGAGCTGCAAGCACTTTTTGAAAACGCTTTTCCCTTTGAGGATACTGTAGACCAACAGACAGCCACCCTAGAAATCAAAAACGATATGCTATCAGGAAAGGTTATGGATAGATTGGTTTGTGGTGACGTGGGCTTTGGCAAAACAGAGGTTGCTTTTCGTGCGGTGTTTAGGTGTATAGCTAACGGCAAGCAAGCTGTTATGCTCGCTCCCACTACCATATTGACAGAACAGCACTTTAATACGGCAACCGAAAGATTTAAGGATTTTGGCGTAAAGATTGCAGTTTTGAACCGTTTTAAGACTCCAAAACAACAACAAGCTATTATAAACGACTTAAAAGAAGGTAAAATAGATTTTGTTATAGGAACGCACAGACTTCTCAGTAAGGACGTTAGTTTTAAGGACCTTGGGCTATTGGTGTTAGACGAGGAGCAAAGGTTTGGAGTTGAGCATAAAGAAAAAATTAAGCTTATTAAAAACGACGTTGATACCCTTACCTTAACTGCAACGCCCATTCCTAGAACACTTCATATGTCCTTATCAGGAATAAGGCAAATAAGCACAATCACAACTCCCCCCGAAAAGCGTTTGCCGGTGCAAACTTACGTTACCGAGCAAACGGACGTGTTGCTTAAAGATGCACTCTTAAAGGAGTATAATCGTGGTGGACAAGCATTCGTGTTATATAACAGGGTGGAGAGTATTTACGAATTTGCAGAGCGAATAAAACAGTTAACGCCTGAGTTAAAAATTACCGTTGCACACGGACAAATGAGTGAAAGAGAGCTTGAGAAAAACGTTATGAGCTTTTACCGTGGGGAAAGCGACGTGTTAGTTTCCACTACCATAATTGAGAATGGAATAGACTTAAAAAGAGCAAACACCTTAATAGTAATTGATGCAGACCTTTTAGGGCTATCTACACTTTATCAGTTAAAGGGTAGGGTGGGAAGAAGCGATAGACTTGCCTATGCTTATTTTACCTTTAAGCGAGAAAAGATATTGACAAACGAAGCGTTTGAAAGATTAAGTGCAATCAATGAATTTGCGAGTATGGGAAGTGGCATAAAGATTGCAATGCGGGATTTAGAAATTAGAGGCGCAGGCAATATTTTGGGTGCAGAACAGCACGGGCATATGGATAAAATTGGATACGAGCTATATTCTAAACTTCTTAAAGAAGAAATGACGGGAGAAGAAATAGTTGTTCCAGAGCTAGACATTAGAGTAAGTTCTTATATACCCGAAACGTATATTGTAAGTAGCACGGCTAGGATGGACGCATATAAAGAAATAGCCGAAATCAATTCTGAAAAGTCTGAAAGAGAACTAAAAAATCTTCTATTTGAAAACTACGGAAGTATACCAGACAGCGTTTTATCGCTGATTGATATTGCCGTGGTAAAGCGACTTGCTGGCGAAATTCAAGCACAAAAGCTATGCGTTAATAATGAACAAACAAGCATAATTTTTTCAAACATAAAAGCCTTTTCTAATAAAAAGCTTACTGATGCAATAGAAGAGTTTAACGAAAAAATAGTGCTGTCAATGAGTCAAACGCCAAAACTAGAATTTATAAGAAGTGGTGAGAACAATCGAGAACTGTTATATAAGCTTAGAAAATTTTTGGTAACAGCAACAAAATAGGCAAAACTGCTCAAAAATGATTGCAATTTTTTTAAGTATGTTATATACTTAATAAGAATGAAAATTACCTATATTGGGAGAGAATAATATATGAAGAAAAGACTTTGTGCAATAGCCTCGTTAATTTTGGCACTTGTAATGTGCCTTGCAACGTTTGGTGGTTGCAATCTTATAACTACCGACAATGAGAAGGACATGAATCAGGTAGTAGCAACTGTTCGTATTGATGAAAGCATTGATACTGATATTTGCGACATATACAAAAGAGAACTCGTGATGATGTATATGAACTACGGCTATTACTACACTCAAAGTCAAGGAATGACTGTTCAACAAGTGTTCAAGTTCTTGCTAAACGACCTTATAGAAATGAAAATTGTGCTTCAAAGCGCAATGAAGGAATTAGACGCTGGAACGTTTGAAGTTCAATTGAACACTGAAAAAGGCAAGTGGAACGTTGAAAGATATTTAACAGCTGAAGAAATTACTGAATGCGAGTATTTAGCTAGACAAGATATTGATGAACTTATTGATTCTTACGAATATGAAGAAGAAACACCGAAGTCAGATACGCTTGCAGATGAAATTCGCACAACACCTACAGACGCAACGATTTATGAAAAGGAATTGAGTTATGAAGAACAGTTAGCTTATAACCAAAAGGGTTTTGACGTTGACAGTTCAAAAGAACGTAGAGATGCTTTCAATAGCGTTATCAATTTATTTGAGGCAAACGGATTTGTGGGTGACAATTTTGATGGAACGATTGAATCTACTAAGTATTTCAAAGAAACCGTTAATAGTTATCTTGAAAACGAGCTTATCGCTAAATATCAAAGATTAGTTGCATCTGAAGAAAGAAACAAAACCACTTTTGCAGATTTAGAAGCAAAGTGGAATGAAAAGCTTGAAGCTCAAAAGGAATATTCAGTTTCTGAATACGTTACAGCTTTAGAGGGTGCTACTGCAGCCGACCCCATACTATACAGCAATTATGGAACATACGGCTACGTTTATAACCTTTTATTAGGTGCTAGCGATTCACAAACCGAAGAAATAAATGAAATTAACGCTAACCTTTCTAGCGATGAAAAGGTTAAGCTTAGAAACGAAATTCTAAAAGATACCGTTGTTAAAGATTTACGTTCTACTTGGATATTAAGCGGTTATGATTTTGACGGAACTAAGTTTACTCACGATTATACTGTTACTTCGGATAGTGCTAACAGTTTAAAGTTCTATGGCGAAGTTAAAAAGATTAAGGACGCAACTGAAGATGAGTCTGCTAAGTATACAGTAACAAGCGTTAAAAATTTTGGGCTTGACGAGTTTATTGCTGAAATGAACTCATACGTATACGATAACAATGGAACTTATACCGTTAACACCGATGAGTATGACAGCGTTTATGCGACCTACACTGCATCTGGAATGGATAAAGAGGTTTACGAGCAAAAGATTAACGAATTGATGTTTGCATTCTCAACAGACCCCGGTTCACTTAATACCTATAAAGGCTACTTAGTAAAGCCTGCTGTTGATGGGGCAGAACAAGAGCAATACGTTACCTCGTTTGCTGATGCAGGTAGAGAGCTTTTAACAGGCAAGTATGGTGAAAACGGATACGTTATCGTTGCAACCAAGTTTGGCTATCACGTAATGTTCTATTCACAAGTTATGGAAAAGGGTTATCAACCTGCTGAAAACCTAGTTGAATACCTCAATTATGTTACAGGTGGCAATCACGATAAAGCTTATTGGGAAGCTAAATACAATGAAATGCTTGCAGGATGGGATGATTATGAAGAAAACGATTCTTATCTCTATCTTTTCGCAAACAGCGTAAGCTCACACGCAGTAGAACACGCACTTACTAATTTTGAAACCGAACTTCTTAATGAATACAAACTAGAAAATAAGAGTTATACAACGTTTGAAAAGACCTACAAGGATTTAGTAGGTTAATTAAAACAAAAAGGGCAAAGCGAAGTTCGTTTTGTCCTTTATATTATTTTTATGATTATATACTTAGATACTGAAACAACGGGCTTACGTCCGGGCAATATTTGTCAGCTATCATATATCATTCAAGATAGAAATGATATAACGGCAAAAAACTTTTTCTTTTCCGTAGACTTTGTGGAATATGGAGCATATTCTGTGCATGGATTTTCTGTTGAGAAATTAAAAAGTCTTTCCTGTGGCAGAGTGTTTAGCGACCATTTAGAAGAAATTGAACTAGATTTTAATAAGGCTGACTGTATTGTAGCTCATAACACTTCGTTTGACTTTATGTTTTTGCGTGCAGAGTTTAGCTCTAACGGTTCAGTTTTTGCACCTAATAACGAGTTCTGCACAATGAAAAAGTCAATCTCAATGTGCAAGCTTGCACGCTCAAAAGGTGTGGGATATAAATATCCTAAATTATCAGAGTTAACTGCATATTTAGGCATAACTGATGAACAAGTTTTAGCTTGTTCTAGAAAATTATTTAGGTGCGAGTGTGGCTATCACGATGCGAGGTTTGATACCTGTGCAGTTTTTTTAGCCGTAAACCGTGCCGTTAGTTGTTTTGAACCGTTTGAAATTCTTAAAAACTATTTATAAAAGGACTACTATGGAAATCACTTTTTTTGACGTTCTAATAACCGTTGCCTCTTTAGTTATCTTGGCAATTCCCGGATATATTTTAGCTAAATGTAAAATGTTACCCGAAAAATCGGCAGAGGCATTCTCTACACTTGTTTTATACGTTTGCCAAACGGCAATGGTATTTAATGGCTTTCAAGGTTATAATTTTGACAAGGCGATAGGAACTAGTATGCTTACCGTGTTTGTGTTAGCATTTATAATTCATTTTATAATGATTGCAATAGTTTCTTTCTTTGTAAGGGGAAACAGAGAGGCGCAATTAAAGTGTGTAAAATACGGTAGCGTATTCGGAAATTGTGGATATATGGGCTTTCCATTTATTAAAATGCTATTTGGTGATGGGGAAGCGTTAATTTACGTTGCTGTTGTAATTGCCGTATGGAATATTCTTAATTGGACGTTCGGTGTTTATATGATTACGGGTGATAAAAAACAAATATCTCTTAAGAAGATTTTGTTAAATCCTGTTATTATAGCCGTTGTAGTTGGATTTTTAACCTTTATTATTGCACAACGTCCAATAGTAGATTTGGCAGTAGAAGGTTCTAAATTAGATTCAATCTTAACCAAATTTATGAATAGCGTTAAGTGCCTTGCAGACGCTGTAACGCCTTTATCTATGATAGTTATTGGTATGCGACTTGCAGGGGTTAATTTAAGGCAGTTATTTGTTGATAAGCTTGCATACGTTCAATGCGCATTAAAGCTTGTAGCAATGTCTTTTATAACAATAATTCTTCTAGCATTTTTACCTATAAGTGAAACGGTAAAGTATACCTTATTTTTCACTATGTCAATGCCTGCTGCAACAAGCACAACGTTGTTTGCCGTTAAATTTAATGGGGATAGTAGGTTTGGCTCGGTTTGCGTATTGCTTTCAACCGTTTTGTCAATAATTACTATACCATTAATGTTTTTGGTTTTCAACGCAGTGCTAACTATGGTGTAAAGGAGGGAAAATGAAAAGAGTATTAAGTTTTATTCTAACGTTTTTTGTGGCTTTATCGTGCATTAGTATTTGTGGTTGTGCACACGATTGCCAAAAGGACGGGCACGTTTGGAATGTTGATATAGTTTTATATGATTCAACCTGTATGGAACAAGGCTCAGCTATATTTGTTTGTGAATATTGTTCTGAAGAAAAAACGGATAAATTACCGTTCAGTCCCCACACTTTTGATAATGAATGGTCGCACGACGTAAATGGTCATTTTCATCTTTGCACTGAATGTGAATCTGCGAGAAAGGACGAGGCGAAACACGAATATAACGGTATGATATGCGAGATATGTGCTAGAGTTTCTACTGCCGAAAACCTAATAATTTTTCCAAACGGCGATTTAACTGCTTGTGAGGTTTTAGGCGTGTCGCAAGATTTTAATCAAGAAAACGTTGAAGTTCCATCGAGCTATATGAATTTACCTGTGGTAGCTATTAGCCATTCAGCCTTTGCGTATAATTCAATACTTAAAAGCATTACTCTATCAAACACCATTAAAACTATCGGTGCATATTCTTTTTCTGGATGTTCAGAACTTAAAAGGGTTTACGGTTCAAGCGAGCTTGTAAAAATTGATAATAACGCTTTTTCAAATTGTATCGCTCTTGAAAGCTTTGTGGTTGGAAGTAAGGTGACATTTATTGGTAAAAACGCTTTTCAAAATTGTGTTAGCCTAAACTCTGTTGAGTTCGAAGTTACTACCGGCTGGGCAATTTATGATGGGGAAAATAAGGTGGAGGATGTTGATTTGAGCTTGTGGACACCTCAAGATTTAGCATCTTTTATGGTAAACGATTACTCTTCATATAGTTTAGAAAGAAGATAAACTATTGATAAAAAAACCCACTCAAACGAGTGGGTTTTTTATTTTTGAGTTAAGTAAAAAGTGCAATCGGTTAATTTTTTTCTCTTTATTCTAAATGTTTTGCCGTTGTTCATTTGATATTCGTAGCCATTTTTATATTTACATGTCGAACACGTAAATTTTAGATGAGACTTAAATGGGCAATGTCGCAACGTCATCAGTGGAAAGCTAAAAGAATTTGCTATATCACTTTCAAAGGTGAGTATGGGGCAACCAAAAAGGCTTGCACTGTATTTATTAAAAACGTTTAGTCCCGCACCTATAACATAGTCATTTGAAATCGAGAATGCGTATGGGTTATTAACAACTATTCCAACGCTTGTTTTACAAACAATATCATTTAAAAGCTTAATATCGTTTTCTAAGGCAAAGTTAGGTGTGTCAAGGTAAAGCTTTGCACCAAATTCTATGCAACGTCTATTTAATTTGTCTACATTATCTAAAATATAAACCTCAGGCGAGTAAATAACGTTTTTAGAGCTTATTGGCTGGTCTAAATCATTTATAACTTGATAATCTAAAGGCCTTATATTATTTGATGCCATAGGCAAGGGAGCTAGCTTAAGGTTTTTATAATGCGTAGCAGTTAAAAGTTCCTTTGCTTTATCGAATAATTGCCTTCTAAAATCGTTAAGTTGTTTTTTTAATATAAATACGTTGTCGCAATTTAGCGAAACCGTAGGCGAAAAAAATTCGTTTTTTCTAAAATTTTCAGTTAGCTCTTCAACTGTTAATGGCTGAGATTTGGCAGGGCTTAGCACGTCGCCATAAAGCGTTAAGCTCTTATCGTAAACTTTTAAATTGGCAATGAGTGGTTTATTTGCATATGCAAAAACCTCAATAGAACAATTTATTTTTTTTGATAATTTATTTATTTCTTGCTCTAAACCTGCATCGTTGATTAAATGCACTGAGCTGTTTGGTAAAACCTCTGTTGTCGTTGTAAAACTGTAACCGTTTGGCGTTTTTTTAACGTCGAAAGGTGATACTACTTTTTCTGTGCCATTAAAGAGGAGCTTTAGTGTGCTTTTAGGGGATAGGGAATAGTCGCTCGTTATAAAAACCTCATTAAAGCGTTTTCCTTTTATAACTTTTTCAACCTTGCCTATCTTAATGCCCACGTGGTTATTAAATTCAGATATTATGTTATGATTGCCGTTAAAATACCCCTCAATAAATCCACGATTAAAAGCTAGGTCAATGTTTGTGGAATTATATTCTTTTTTATCTAGTGCATTCCTGTAAGCTTTTGTGATAGAGTAAACGTAAAAAGGTCTTCTTGCTCTGCCTTCTATTTTTAAAACGTCAATCCCAGCTTCTTTTAAATCCTTTAACCTATTTATCATATTAAAGTCTTTAGCACTAAGTAAGAAACCGTGTTTTAACACTTTGCCGTCTAACTTTAGTGAGAATGGAAGTCTACAAAGCTGTTTAC
The DNA here is from genome assembly GCA_045653205.1 of Christensenellaceae bacterium. Classification (GTDB taxonomy): domain Bacteria; phylum Bacillota; class Clostridia; order Christensenellales; family Borkfalkiaceae; genus UBA1259. The sequence continues at coordinate 167,186 of JAZOLT010000007.1, forward strand.
ATCTTCCTCTATTGCCACTAGCATTAAATAGCTTAGCACTAAGATAACAATTTCCAGAAAAACACACGCAAAGTGCACCGTGAACAAAATATTCAATTTCTATATTAGAGTTTTGCCTAATGCGTTTAATTTCTTTTAAGGGTGTTTCTCTTGAAAGAACAACACGCTTAAAGTTAAACTGCTCTAAAAATTGCACGCCCTCTAGGTTGTGAATTCCTAATTGCGTGCTTGCGTGTAGAACGATTTCAGGGTATTGGCTAGCTAAAATTTTAGCTAGTCCTAAATCGCAAATAATAATAGAATCCACCCCAAGATTATGTGCCTTTACGCAAAGTGTAACAGCTTCTGCTAATTCGTCATCTGTAAATAAAATATTTACAGCAAGCGAGACTTTTACATTGTAAATGTGTGCAAAATCCACTGCGTCTTTAAGCGTTTCAAGCGTAAAAGATTCAACGTTGTTTCTTGCGTTGAATTCTTGCACACCTAAATATACTTCTTCAGCACCACCAAAAACGGCACTTTTTAGCGATTCAAAATCGCCAGCAGGGGATAAAAGTTTCATTATTAATGCCTAACGTATTGCGTATTTATAGAACTATTTATAGCATACTTAATAAAATTTGTCAATAGTAACGAATATAGCAACAAAAAAAGCACTCAATAAGAGCACTTTTTTTGTTTGGCAGGGGTAGCTGGATAAATCTCCGCTATGCTACGATTCCCTCGCCCATCAGGGAGGTCGGTCATTTGACGGGCGAACCATTGAACCCAATCAATCACCAACCCTCTTAAACAAAAAAAGCACTCAATAAGAGCACTTTTTTTGTTTGGCAGGGGTAGCTGGATTCGAACCAACGCATAACGGAGTCAGAGGCCGTTGCCTTACCGCTTGGCGATACCCCTATTTAGTTGACTATTGTATTGTATCAAATTGTTTAAATTTTTACAAGTATTTTCTTTATAATTTTTCAATTTATGTCCTAGTTAGATATACATTGTTAATATGGAAAAATCTTTTCCAAAATAGAAAATAAGGCACCCAATTGGATGCCCTTCGTTTATCTTACGTTATTTTCAATGTAAAGAAAGTCACAATAATAAGCAATATACTTGGTTCTTTACCAAGAAACTACTAATCTAAACGTGCTAAAAAAATTACTCTTGTGGTTTAGCCTTTTCTTCTTCAAACGCCGAGAGAATGATTTTTATAAGCTCTTCTCTAGTCTCGGTTTTAATGGGGTGTGCAATATCCTTGTATTCGCCTTCGCCAGTCTTTCTGCTAGGCATAGCAATAAAGTAACCCTCGTTGCCTTCAATGACCTTGATGTCGTGAACAACAAAACAGTCATCGAATGTTACTGATGCTACTGCTTTAAGCTTGCTATCGTCTTTTTTTACGATACGCACTCTAACGTCTGAAATTTTCATTGTGATTACCTTCCTTATCTTACATTATTTACATTTTATCATATAAAAATACTAATTTCAATACTTTTTTTAAAAAATATTTAAATTTTTTACAAAAAAGGGCTGTTTTTTGCATTTTTTAGCATAAAATTTAGCATCATGACAAATTTCAACATAGATTTTTTTAAACATATTCACTTTGTAGGTATTGGTGGCGTTTCAATGAGTGCGTTGGCACATTATTGTTTACGTCGTGGAAAATTAGTTAGTGGTAGTGATAGGGTTAATTCTCTTGCCTTAGAAAAACTTTCTAATGTAGGTGCAAAAGTTTATATTGGTCACAATAAAGATAACATTGTTGGGGCTGACTTAGTTGTTTATTCTTCTGCGCTAGACAAGGCTAACCCTGAACTAGAGGCGAGTATTAAGCAAGGAATAAAGCTTGTAAAAAGAAGCGAGTTTTTAGGTGCTATATTAACGGGGTATAAGAACGTTATTGCAGTTAGTGGCTGTCACGGAAAAACCACAACGACGGCAATGATAGGTAACGTTTTAGCTTTATCGGGACTAAACCCCACGGTTTTTCTTGGAGGTGAACATAAGTGCTATGGGAACTTTAGATTTGGCGAGCGTCAAATTGCCGTTGTTGAAGCGTGTGAATATCAAAAGAATTTTTTAGATATTTATCATACCTTTTCTCTTGTATTAAACGTTGACGAGGACCATATGGAATGTTATGAGGGAAGGCAGGATTTAGTAAATACGTATGCAAAGTTTTGTTCAAACACGGTAAAGGCTGTAGGAATAGACAGTCCGTTAAGTTTAAGCTTACACAGTGATGCAATTACCTTTGGTATAAGCGAAAAAGCAAGGTTTAGGGCAGAAAACTTAGTTTGTAAGAATGGAAAATATTCTTTTGATGCTTTTGAACATAAAACCTTATTAGGCACAATTCATTTAAGCGTTTTAGGAGTTCACAACGTTTATAACGCTTTAGCAACCATAAGCGTTTGTTCGCATTTTAATATTCCATTTTCAATTATTAAGAGTGGAATAGAAGAATTTGAAAACGTGAAAAGGCGTTTTGAAAGTGTTGGTTATATAAACGGAATTGAGGCTGTTTGTGACTATGCGCATCACCCAGAGGAACTTAGACAAACCATAAATGCCGTTCAAAATACAAACAAAAAAACATTGTTTGTCTTTCAACCACACACCTATTCAAGAACTAAAGCATTGATGAACGAGTTTATTGAAGTGCTTAAAGACATTAATGAGCTAATAATCTATAAAACTTATCCTGCAAGAGAGAAATTTGATAGGCTCTCAAGTGGCAAAGCACTTTATAAAAAGCTAATTAGGATAAATACTTCTATTCGATATTGTTCAGGAATAGAAGGACTTAAGCAGACAATAATCGATAAAACCGCATCAAAAGAATATCAGCTTATTTGCTTTTTAGGTGCGGGCGACATTTACGACCAAGCAAAAAGGCTTTGTAAATCAAAAAAAGCAGGGAAAGGGTTTAAAAAAACAAACAAAAAATAAAAAAAATTTTACTTTTATAAAAAAATTGCCAAAATATTCAAAAACAATTTGCAAAAATACATAATTGGTGTATAATATTAATTGAAAATTTTTATAGGAGATTTGGCAAAATGGTTCAGAAAAAAAGAAAAATTGCAGTTTTAGGAACGGGTAACGTAGGTGCAACTGTTGCTTACACGTTAACATTATCAGGTTTAGCATCTGAAATCGTTCTCGTTGATATTAATAAAGAAAAGGCAGAGGGTGAAGCACTTGACCTAACGCAATGTGCAGCAAGCGTTCCTTCAGTTAAGGTTTGGAGTGGCGAATATGAAGACGTTGCTGGTTCAGACATTGTTGTTGTAACATTCGGTGTAGGTAGAAAGCCTGGTCAAACAAGATTAGACCTTGCAAAAATTAACTTAGGCATCCTAAAGAGCGTTATGCCTGGCGTTGCAAAAATTGCACCCGAAGCATTATACGTAGTAGTTTCTAACCCTGTAGACCTAATGACTTACGAAACAATTAAGTGCACAGGTCTTCCTGTTAACCAAGTTATCGGAACAGGCACACTTTTAGACTCTAACAGATTATCTCAAGCAGTTGCTGCTTACTGTGGTGTTGATACCCACAACGTTAACTCTTACGTTTTAGGTGAGCACGGTGACGCTTGTATGGCTCCTTGGAGCTTATGCACTATTGCAGGCTATCCAGTTAAGGATTACTGCAAGAAGTTCTTAAACGTTAACGAAGCAGAGCTAGACGAAGAGCTTGCAAACATCTATACCGGTATGGTTCAATCTGGCTCAAAGGTTATCAAGGCTAAGGGCGCAACATTCTACGCTATTGCAGCTTCAACCGTTCAACTCATAAAGGCTATACTTTCTAACACAAATACTATTTTGCCTTTATCAACAATGCTTAACGGCGAATACGGTGCAGAAAATATTTGTATGGGTGTTCCTTGTGTTGTAGGCTCAAGTGGCTTACAAAAGGTTGTTGAGCTTCCTTTAACAGCTGAAGAGCAAAAGCTATTCGACGAAAAGATTGCTTCGCTTGATGGAACTTACAAGGCTTTAGAACTTAAATAATAGGGCTTTGCATACAATAAACTAAATACTTTCATAAAAGGGAGTAGTTTTCGCAATTTATTGTGCTTGCCGTCGTCAATACGGATTTTCCCGGCGGTGAGGACCATTTGGTTTTAACAAGACTTTTATCGCTTATTTAGCGGTAGAAGTCTTTTTTTTAAGGAGAATATATATGGAAAAAATTGTTGTTCTTTGTTTATTTATTTTAACTTATGTTTTAATAATCGCTTTCTCTAATTATAAGACTTGGACGACGGGAGCTGTTGCACTTGTTACAGCCTTATTTTTAATCATTTTTGGAAAAACTGAATACGGACTAATAGAAACACTGAAAAGTATTAAATACGACGTTGTGTTTATGCTTGCAGGAATTATGATTACCGTTGGCGTGTTTGCTGATAGTGGAATGCCTAACAAAATCGCCAACAAACTAATGAGTAAAATGCCTAGTGCAATTATGGCAGTTATTACCGTTTCGCTTTTATCAGGTGGAATATCGGCGTTCGTGGATAACGTTGCAACAGTTTTAATGCTTGCACCAATTGGAATGGCAATTGCTAAAAAGCTAAACGTTTCGCCTATTCCTGTTTTAATTTCTATTGCTGTTTCATCTAATCTTCAAGGAGCTGCAACGCTTATTGGCGATACGACTTCTATAATGCTTGCTGATGCTGCTGGAATGAGCTTCTTCGATTTCTTTGTTTTCAACGGCAGAGCTTCAATCTTCTGGGCTGTTGAGCTTGGTGCTTTAGTTACTATTCCTGTTTTAATGATAATCTTTAGAAAGAGCAAACAAAAGTTATCTTTTGAAAGCGAAAGTGTAGAGGTTAAAAGTATTTTCCCAACGGTTATGCTTCTTATCAATATGGGATTATTAGTTTGCACCTCGTTTGTTAATTTTGATGTTTTATTGTTTGGAAAGAGCATCTTAAACGGCTTAATATGTTTAGTTTGTGGCGTTATCACACTTTTGGTATACTGTTTGCAAAAGAAAGGGTCGGCTCTATCAATTGTAAAGGAGTCCTTTGACTATCAAACCGTTCTATTTTTGATATTCCTATTCATTATTATTGGTTGTGTTGAAAACGTTGGAATTATAAAAGACCTTGCTAACATTTTTGCTAACCTTGGCTCTCAAAATGTATTCTTATTATATACTGTTATAGTGTTTGCTTCTGTAATTTTATCAGCGTTTATAGACAATATCCCATACGTTGCTACTATGCTTCCAGTAATATCGGGTTTAGCAGGTAGCTTTTCACCAGAGATTACAATAGCACTTTACTTTGGCTTGCTAACAGGTGCAACGCTTGGTGGCAATATAACCCCGTTTGGAGCTTCTGCAAACGTGGTTGCAATTGGTATTTTGAAAAAAGAAGGGCATAAAGTAAAGAATTCTGATTTCTTTAAGATTGGCGTGCCTTTCACGTTGGTTGCCGTTCTTGCAGGATATATCTTCACTTGGCTTGTTTGGGCAATATAAAAAATAAAAATAAAAAGCACTTGTATCTGTTTGATGCAAGTGCTTTTTTTATTTTGTTTATTAAATTAAAAAACTTCTACTCCTGAGGGTGCAAACATAAATATATTTTTTTGCATTTCGTAAACGCCACCACCTAAAGCGTAAACTGCGCCTGATAGCATATCAAGTATACGTATTGCAGTTTCCTTTTTTAGGTCGCTTAAATGAACGATTGCCGTTTTGCCCGTTTTTAAACAGTCTATAATTTTTTCTACGTCCGAATAAGCTGTGGGAGCAAAGACCGAAACGGGTGCTTTCGCATTAGTTTCTTTTTCAGTGGGAAAATCAAATTCCTCATTTAGTCTTTGGTTTTTTGTTTTTGGTTCTCTTCCAAAAAGGTCAAATAAACCCATATTAGTTTCCTCCGTAGTTTCTTTTGCCAAATATTAGGCTTCCTATTCTTATCATATTAGAGCCGTGTGATACGGCAATTTCATAATCTTCGCTCATTCCCATAGAAAGATGAGTAAAGTTTATGTATTTTTCTTTTAATTTATCAAACAACGCCCGCATTTCTTTGCAGAGCGATATTTTTAATTGCTGGTCATCGGTTTTAGGTAGCATTGCCATAAGCCCTGATATCCTTAGGCTAGGGAGCTTAACAATTTTTTCAAGCTCAAGTTCAACGTTTTCTAAGCTAAACCCACTTTTAGAAAGCTCGCCACCAACGTTAACTTCAATTAAAATCTCCTGGCTTATGCCTAGTTTTTGTGCTTTTTCAGAGATTACTTGTGCTAACGAAAAGCTGTCTACCGAATGAATCAATTTAACTTTGCCAACTAAATACTTAACCTTGTTAGATTGCAAATGACCAATAAAATGGTGGTTGGCGTCTTTTATTAAATCATACTTTTCTCTAAATTCTTGCACACGATTTTCTGCAACGGTTGTTAATCCTAACGACACAGCTTTGTTTATAGTTTGAACGTCAACCATCTTTGTTGCACCCACCAACGTTATGCTTTCGTTATAAGGATTGCCTTTTTTGCAAAAATCTATCAGCCTTAATAGTTCGTGCTCATTCATTATCTTTCATCTATAACGTTTTTCATGTCATAAAGCCCACTCTGTTTTTTAGATAAAAACTTTGCAGCTTCAATCGCACCTAATGCAAAAACCTTTCTGTCGGTTATTTGATGGTGAATGGTGATTGTTTCGTTTTCTCCTGCAAAAACAACGTCGTGTTCGCCAACAATGTTGCCACCACGTATTGCGTGTATGCCAACTTCATTTTTGTCACGCTTGCCAACCTGACCTTCTCTGCCATAGGTGAAATACTTTTGCTTGTCAGCTTGTTTTACTGCTTCTGCAAGCATAAGAGCCGTGCCACTGGGCGCATCAACCTTTTGGTTGTGATGTTTTTCTATAATCTCCACGTCATAACCAAGCAAGGCACGTGCAGTATTTTTAACAAGGTCAAGCAAAACGTTAATACCGAGCGACATATTCGCAGAACGGAATAGTGCAACTTGTTTACTAGCTTCTTTAATTTTTTCTATATCGCTCTCGGTGTAGCCCGTAGAACATAAAACTGCTGGGGTTTTGGTCTTTAAGGCATAACTTAATACCGAATCTAGAGATGAACAATGTGAAAAATCTATTATAACGTCTGCCTTTTTTGAAACCTTTTCAAAGCAATCAAAAACAGGGAAGTCAGGGTTAGAAAAATCTTCTGTTCTATCTACGCCACATAAACCAACTAAATCGCTATCATTTTTTACGGCTTCAAAAACGTTTTTACCCATTCTGCCGAGTGCACCGTGTATTAAAATATTCATAGTTTACTCCTTGATTTTTATACCAAAATCCTTAAGAATCATTTTTAATTGAGCCGTATGCTCTGGTTCTAGGTCGGTTAGTGGAGCACGAAGTATTCCTTGACCTAAACCCATAAGCTCAATAGCTTTCTTAACGGGGATAGGGTTAACTTCGCAAAACATAATGTCAATTAAAGGTAGCAATCTTTCTTGAAGTGCAGCACACTCTTCATTTCTGCCTGCAAAGAATAGTTTTGCAACGTCGCTAACCTCTTTAGGTGCAACGTTAGAAGCAACTGAGATTAAGCCCATAGAGCCGATTGAAAGCATTGCAACGTTTAAGTTGTCATCGCCAGAGTATAAAGCTGTTTTGCCACGAATAAGTCTTGCCGTTTCGCAAATTTGCTCCATATTGCCACAAGCTTCTTTAACGCCACCAATGTTTTTATGTTGTGCAATTTCTGCCATTGTTTGTGGCAAAATGTTTACGCCTGTTCTTGCTGGAACGTTGTAGCAAAGCACGGGAATATCTATGTTATCACAAATGTCGTTATAATACTTAACCAAACCCTTTTGAGTGCATTTGTTGTAGTAGGGGGTTACAACTAACAATCCGTCAGCTCCAATTTTTTGTGCAAGCTGGCTCTTTTCGATTGCGTGCTTAGTGCAGTTAGAACCTGAACCTAGTATGTATTTAACTCTTCCTGCTATTTTATCATAAGAAAACTTTGCTATTTTTTCATATTCACTATCAGTAATGCAAGGTGCTTCACCAGTAGTGCCTAATATACAAAGTGCATCAATTCCGTTTGCTATTTGAAACTCTATTTGACGTGCAAGTGCATCGTAATCAATGCCGTCTGGTGTGAAGGGCGTGATTTGCGCTGTGCAAGTTCCCTTAAAAATTGTTTTGTTCATATCCCACTTCCGAAAAAATAGTTTTTAGTTTAATTGGTCCTTAACAGCACCTAGCGCTATTGCTTTTTCTGCAATTTGAATAGTATTGGTTGCAGCACCCTTTCTAATGTTATCTGCTACAATCCATAGGTTAACGCCACTTTCAACCGTTTCATCCTTTCTAATTCTGCCAACAAAAACCTCATCTTTATTTTCAGCAGTGATGGGCATAGGATAAAGGTTTGAACTACCGTCATCTTGAACGATAACGCCCTCTGCATTTCTTAGAACTTCTTTAACTTGTTCAACCGTGCAGGGTTTTTCAAACTCAAGGTTTACTGATTCGCTGTGACCGTAATATACGGGAACTCTAACACAGGTTGCAGTAACCTTCATTTCTGGAGCATTTAAGATTTTTTTGGTTTCAAAAATCATCTTATCTTCTTCTTTTGTGTAACCGTTATCTAAAAACACGTCAATATGTGGCAAGCAGTTGCCGAAAATTTGGTGTGGGAACTTTTGTGGAGCTTCACCACAAATTCCACCCTTAAGGTCGTTAAAGCCTTTAACTCCTGCACCAGATACAGCTTGATAGGTTGAATAAATTACTCTTTTAATAGTAAAAGCTTCGTGCAAGGGCTTTAATGCTACCATTGCTTGAATCGTAGAGCAATTGGGGTTAGCAATAATGTTTTTGTGCCATAAAATATCATCACCATTGCACTCGGGAACAACTAGTGGAACAGAGGGGTCTCTTCTCCAAGCATTCGAGTTGTCAATTACAAGCGAGCCGTGTTTAGCAAAAATGGGAGCGTATTCCTTACTTACGTCGCCACCTGCTGAAAAAAGTGCAATATCAATCTTTTTGTCGATAATGTTTTCCTTTTTTAATTCTATTATAGTATATTCTTTGCCAAGGAATGTTATTTTGCTACCAGCAGACTTGCTTGAAGCAAAGAAATAATATTCGTTAACGGGTAAATTTCTTTCAGATAAAACCTCTAAAAATTTTCTGCCAACCATTCCGGTTGCACCAACTACAGCTAAGTTAAATTTGTTCATATAAGTTAAAACTCCTAGTATATTCTTCTATATAGTTTAGCAAAACCTGTTCAAAATGTAAAGTTTTTTTGAGGATATAGCTGTTTTTTCTTGCAAAAAATCTTAATTTAATATATTCTATTTATATATACAATACGAAAACGCATTGATTTTTTTGCACGGGGTAAAAATGGCAACTAAAAAACAGAGAAAAAAACCGTCTATCATTGATAGACTTGTAATGGGCAAAGAAAAGTCTGAGGGCTATGCTAGAGCTTCGCTTCCGTCTAATAGATGGGAGCTGTTTTGGGATATATTCAAGGGCAAGTTTTGGAAGCTGGTTATAGTAAATCTCTTAATGCTATTGTTTATGTTGCCCGTGGCATTATTGCTAGTATTAAGATATGTAATGAAAGCTAATTATGGCATAATTTATCCATTTGCACAAGGTTTTGGTGTAGGTTATCAAGCTCCCACGTCTGTCTTGGGGTTTGCCGAGCAAATTTCTGTTAACGTAAACGGCTTTGTGTTTTTGATTTTACCAATAGCGTTTTTTATTGGTGCAATAGGTATTGCAGGTGGTTCGCACGTTATAAGGAATATGGTTTGGACGGAAGGTGTTTTCGTTGCAAACGATTTCTGGCAAGGAATAAAAAAGAATTATAAAAACGTATTGTTTACATGCCTTTTATTCTCGTTGATTTTTTATTTATTTATAAGTGCGTTTGGTTCGTGTAGCTTAAAAATTGCACTAAATAGCCCAAATATGTGGATTTATAAGACGGCAAAGATATTGCTTGTAGTATTTTTGCTATTCTTTGCAATATGTGCAATGCATATGATTGCACTTAACGCTAACTACGAATTAAAATTTTGGCATTTACTAAAGAACGGACTATTGTTTACATTAGGATTGTTTCCATTCAACGTGTTTTTTGCAGGTTTATGTATGATAATACATCTTATTACCACCTTTGGTGGAATAATAGGTTTTATCGGCTACGTTTTAGTAATTTTAATCGGCTTATCAACCGTGCTTTTAATTTGGCTTAGCTATGCACAATGGGCGTTTGACCGTTACGTAAATCCAAAGCTTGGTGCTAAACGCAATAGAGGTATTTACGAAAAGGTTAAGTCTTCAGCTTCTGACAGCACACTTAAAGCTTACGGCGAGCAGATGGAGATGTTCTTAAGCACGGGATATTCGCAAAAACCTGTTAAGCCTATAACTGACGAAGAGTTAAAGCTTTCTGAACTAAGCGAGGGTTATAGTAGAAGAGATATAGAGAAGCTTAACGCAAGTAGAAAGGCGATTGTAGAAGACCACGAAAGATACGTTAAAGAGCATGAGCATGAGTTTGAGGATAAGAACAAACAAACCGTTGATGCACAAAGAGAACGTGAGCTTAGAATAGAGAGAGCAAAGCGAGAGCTTAGCAAGAGAAAGAGAAAATAATTAAAAAACGCCGGCTTCGGCGTTTTTAATTAGCTGTGTGGAGATATAATGAACAAACTGTTAAAGACGCTTATTCTAGATGGGGAAATCTCGGTTTCTGTTTTAGATACTACCGATATGGTAAACCAAGCGATAAGGATACACAATCTATCGCCCGTTTGTGCTGCGGCAGTCGGTAGAACGATGACGGCGGTTACCTTTATGGCTAGCGGACTTAAGAATAAAAAAGACAAACTTTCGGTAACGATAAACGGTGGCGGACCTTGTGGAAAGATAACGGTGGCAGGAAATTGCGACCTAGAGATGCGCTCAACTATTGATAACGGACAAGTTGACTTGCCATTAAAGCCTAATGGAAAGTTAGATGTCGGTGGTGCTGTTGGAAGGGACGGCAGATTAACCGTTTTAAAAAGCATGGGGCTAAAAGAGCCATATTCTGGAAGCTCAAAGCTTGTTAGTGGTGAGATAGCTGAAGACTTTGCTGCTTATTATTTTTACAGTGAACAACAGCCTACGGCTATGGCATTAGGTGTTAAAATAGGTAAGGATAGAACTTGTATTGGGGCAGGTGGAGTAATAATTCAAGCCTTACCCGGTGCAAAGGATAGCTCGATTGATGTTGCTGAAAAAATAATTGCCGAGTTAGGCGCAATATCTTCTATAATAGAAGAACATGGGGCAGAATACGTTATGAAAACTTTCTTTTCGGTAGAAAGCTTTGACGAATATTTTCCACAATATAAATGCTTGTGCTCTAGAGAATATATAGAAAAGATATTAATTTCACTAGGCAGGAACGAGCTAGAACAAATAATAGCTGAACAAGGCAAGATTAACGTAAATTGTGAATTTTGTGATAAACAATACGATTTTTACATGGAAGACGTAGAAAAATTATTCTAAGTATGGCTACAAAGATTTTACAATTTGAACAAAATGCAGAACTATATTTAAAAGTGGCGAAAAACAGAGTTGACAGAGGTGATTTTGAAGGCTGTTTATCATCTTTACTTTCTGCGTATAGAATTTCTAAAGACTACGAAATATTGGCAGAAATGGCTAGTATATACGCCGAGATTGGCGAATTAGAGGCCTCAAACCAATATTGGTTTTATTATCTTGCAAAAGCACCTAAAATTAAGTGGGCAGAAGCATACGAAGAGCTTGCAAAAAATTGCTTTGATTTAAACGACATTGTTTTATCTGCTTTTTACACTAATGAATGTGCTAAGCTTGGTCAGCAGATTAAAGATATAGATTTTGCTCTTGAGTTAAAAGATGCCGTTGAGCAAATTGTCGGTATGGGCAGAGATTTTTTTCTAATTGATTCTGTTAGAATTAAAAAAGAGGTTGTTTTATTAGACAAGGTATCAAGACAATTAGAAGAGCAAAGGTTTGCAGAGATATTTTTGATATATTCTAAAGCTGACCTAGAAGCACTAGACGTGGAAGAGTGTGAAGCCTATTTTTACGTTTGCCAGGTGAACGATGAGTATGAAAGAGCAAAGATGGTTGTTGACAGCTTGAATAGGCGATTTAAAAATCATTTAAAAACGCTATCTGTTAACTGCTTATACTATAAGTATATAGGCGATGAAGAAAGCGCAAAAATTCACCTTGAACGGCTTTTAAATTACCCTGAAAAAAATGAAGAATATTACCTAGAATTACTTACCGTTTCACGCTTTTTAAGAAATTTTAAATGTGCGAGAGAGGCTTGTGACGAGTTGATTAGGTTAAAGCCTTTCGACAGTGAATTGTGCTTTTACAAGGCAATTGATTTTCTTTATCAAAAGGATTTAGAAAAAGCACGAAAGTGGTTTATAAAGGCGTATAAACTAAGACCTGACGTATACATTTACAGCTATTATGTAAAAAGGATAATGAACGAAGCCGACGTTCTACTAAATGAAAAGGTTAAGCTTTTTCAGCTTGCACCCCCAGAGGAAGCTAGAAAGAACGTTGTTAAAAGGTGTAAAGAGCTTTTTGTTTCCAAATCAAAGTTTAAGTTAAGATTTTCAGAAGAGCTTGAAGAAATTATAAACCTTTCACTTTCAAACCCTAGCGATGCTTCGTTAGTTGAAGCAGTTGTGGGAAGCTTAGATAAGTGTGACGGCTTGGCTGAGGAGATATTTATTCGCTACTTGCTTTCAAAGGACGGATTACTTACGATAAAGGAAGAAATTATAAATTGCTTATTATTTTTAGGATATAACAAGGACATTCTTGTTTGCATTGATAATAAGCTCTTTAGAATTAAGCACGCCAAGCTTGCTTTTTATAAAGATAAGAGTGGCTCTACATATAAAAGTGTGTATAGCTATCTAATGTCTAGTTTTGAACATTGGGAAGAAGGCGTTGCAAATAAATTAAGGCAGAGGATAAACAAAATTTATCTTAAGTCAATCGAGCTTAAGCTAGACTTAAGCTTTTCAGAAATATTATGTCTAGTCACAGTAGAAAAAGACAAAAATCAAGCTTCGCTCCGTTCTTTTTGTAACGATAATAATCTTGATTTTGAAAAGATGAAAGACCTTATATTAGAAATTTTTGGATTCATATTATGATAAAAGTTATTGATTTAGATTCGTTATTTGACAAATACATAGAAGATTACGTTTATAAAAACGTGGGAAAGGAAACTGTTGAGCAAATCGAAAATAGTATTCCTGTATTATATGCACGCTTTGGAAATGAAAAGCTTAAAGAATTAGACGGTGACTCGCCAAATGAGTATTATGAAAAATATTCTGCTAGTGAGCTATTAGATTGCTTAAAAAGTCACGTTTTACAAGATGTTTCCGTTCCTGATTTTTTATACGAGGCTATCTTAGAAAAAGACAGTGCAGAGCAAATAAAAAAGCTTATCTTAACTACCGAAGAGGAAGAATTTATATTATATCTATTAAATCTTGCAGGCGATATGAAAATAGATGGGCTTTCAAAAAGGTATTTAGAATTGGTGCTTTTTGATTATTCAGAAGCTATCTCAGAACTTGCGACCGAACTTTTAGGACAAAATGCAAACGATGTTCAAGGAGAAATAGTTTCAGCCTTTTCTAGTGCAGGAGAAGAGAAAAAGCCTATGCTACTAGACGTGTTATCTAAAACTAAAAAGTGTGACGAGGTGTTTGATATTCTCATCGAACAGTTTGTAACTCACTTAGATAATTTACCTTTATACGCATCGTATTTAAGCAAATATGGTGATGAAAGGGCATTGCCATTTTTACAAACTGCAATAGAGAACGAAAAAATCAATTATTCTGACTTTGAGGAGCTTAGGTTCGCAATAGAAGCACTTGGTGGCACGTGTAACATCAAGCGTGATTTTTCTAACGACAAAATATATAAAGCTATTAAAAAGCAATCTTCAAACATAGACAAATTGTCATAAAAAAATTCATACGTTGCATAAAATGTTGTATATTTTCGCCTTTTTAGTTTATACTCATTGTATAGATTAAGGAGGCGTTTTTTTATGAAAAAGAAGAAAAAAGAAAAGATAAAAAAGCTAACAGACGAAGAATATGGTAAATATATAATGGCACTCAAGGACGAAAAGCCCCCAGCAATAATTATTAAGACTGAAAGCTAATTCTAAAAATATTATCCTAATTCTAACGCTAGTTACTGCTAAATTATTGCCACAAGAGCAATTTTGTTATATAATAAACACAAGTTGCAAATTGTTTTTGTGAGGTTTAAATGATTGAGATTAAGCAGGTAGTTAGCAAAAAGGATAAAAAGCTTTTTGCTTCCTATCCATTAAAATTATATAAGAATTGTCCGTATTACGTTCCTAACTTACTTAGTGACGAGCGTAAGATTTTAGAGCCTAAAAAGAATTCCTATTTAGAGGGTAATGAGTTTAGGGCGTTTTTAGCGTATAAGGACAAAAAGCTTGTTGGAAGAATTGCCGGCCTTATTTTAAGAAAGGATAACGAGCTTACGGGTGAGAAAAAAATTAGGTTTTCTCGATTTGAGTGTATAGATGACAAGGAAGTTTTTAAAGAATTGTTATCGGCAGTTGCTAGGTTTGGCAAAGAACACGGAATGGAAATCATTCACGGACCTTGGGGTTTTAACGATACTGATAGAGAGGGAATGTTAACGGAGGGCTTTGACCGTCGTAGCACATATTCTAGCAATTATTACTATCCATATTTTGCCAAAAACATGAACGAACTTGGATTTACAGCTGGTTCTAAATGGGTTGAAAAGGATTTTCCTATTCCTAAAGTTCCTTATGATAAGGTAATTAGAATAGCCGAAAAGCTTAAGGGCAGGTTAAAGCTAACCGAGATTGCAGACAAAATGAGTGTTAAAGAAATTCTAGCCAACTATGAGGAAGAGTTTTTTGACACTATGACTGAGGCATATGGGCATTTAGATGGGTATATTCCAATAGTTGGAAAAGCAAGAAAGGAAATGTTAGCCCAATTTGCAACCATTGTAAATACCCGTTACATAAGCTTTTTGGTTGATGATAATGGAAAGGTTGCAGCTTTCGGAATATGTTTGCCCTCGATATGCGAGGCAGTTATTAAATCAAAGGCAAGAATGCTTCCTTTTGGTTGGATAAGGCTGTTAAAGGCAATTAAGAAGCCAAAAGAGCTTGAGATGGGGCTTATCGGTATTAGAAAAGAATATAGAAATTCGGGTATAAATTCAATAATAATTGCACGCATTATGAACAATATTATTGAAGACGGTATAGAAAAAATTGAATCTAACCTAATGTTAGAGCATAACCACAACATACTAAATCAATGGAAGTTTGCAGAGAGTGACGTTGTTAAGAAACGCCAGACCTACGTAAAGAAGATAAGCGAACTAATATAGTTAAAAAACGCACTTTCTAGTGCGTTTTTATTTTATATTAAAAAATGTTGCAAGTTTTAATTTTTAAGACAAAAAAATTCTTGAAAAAATATATGCTTTATGATATACTTAATAAGTATTATATTAAATAATAACTATAAGGTGCAATTATGAAAAGAACACAACTAAAGGAAATTTTTAAAAATCAACAAGAATTTGGGACTAAGACAGTGACCGTTTGTGGTTGGGCAAGAACGATTAGAGATAGCAAGTCGTTTGGCTTTATTGAACTTAACGACGGTTCGTTTTTTAAGAACTGTCAAATAGTATTTGATAGAGAAAAGGTTGCTAACTACGATGAGATTGCAAAGCAAAACGTGGGTGCGTGCTTAAAGGTAACAGGCACGGTGATTTTAACTCCAGAGAGAAATCAGCCGTTTGAAATCAATGCCGACGCCATTGAAGTTTTAGGTGCTTCTACACCCGATTATCCTTTGCAAAAGAAACGTCACACCTTAGAATTTTTGAGGGGAATGCTACATCTTCGTCCTAGAACCAACATTTTTAATGCAGTATTTAAAATCCGTAGCCAAGCAGCGTTTGCTATTCATAGCTTTTTTAATCAAAGAGGCTTTGTTTACGTTCACACACCTATAATAACGGGTAGCGACTGCGAAGGTGCAGGTGCAATGTTCCAAGTAACTACTTTAGATTTAGACAACGTTGAAAAGATTGATAGCCAAGCCGATTATTCTAAGGATTTTTTTGGTAAAAAGGCAAGCCTTACCGTTTCGGGACAGCTAGATGTTGAGAATTTTGCTATGGCGTATGCAAACGTTTATACCTTTGGACCAACTTTTAGGGCAGAGCATTCTAATACCGTTCGCCACGCAGCAGAATTTTGGATGATTGAACCTGAGCTTGCGTTTGCAGACCTTTCTGATGATATGGATTGTGCTGAGGATATGGTAAAATATATCATCAATTACGTAATGGACACCTGCGCAGAGGAGATAGAATTCTTAAATAAATTTGTTGACACGGGACTTATTGAAAGATTAAACAACGTTAAAAACAACGAGTTCGAGCGTTTGACCTATACCAAAGCTATTGAAATTTTAGAAAAGGTGAAAGACCGTTTTGATGCACCTGTATATTGGGGCTGTGATTTGCAAAGCGAACACGAAAGGTATATAACCGAAGAAGTTTATAAAAAGCCGGTATTTTTAACCGATTATCCAAAGGAAATAAAAGCTTTCTATATGAGATTGAACGATGATAATAAAACGGTTGCCGCAAGCGACCTATTAGTTCCTGGAATTGGAGAGCTTATTGGTGGAAGCCAAAGAGAAGAAAGATTAGAGCTTTTAGAAAAGAGAATGCAAGAATGCGGGCTTGATAAAAACGAATACAAATCCTATCTTGACCTAAGAAAATACGGTGGCGTTATCCACTCAGGGTTTGGACTAGGTTTTGAAAGAATGGTAATGTATTTAACGGGCGTAGCAAATATTCGTGACGTATTGCCTTTCCCAAGAACAGTAGGAACGCTAGAAAACTAAGGAGAACGAGATGAAAATACTTATAGACGCATTCGGTGGCGACCACGCACCTGAAGAGGTTATAGCAGGCACGTTGCTTGCAGTTAACGAGAGAGAGGGGTTTGAAGCCGTTCTAGTTGGACAAGAAGAGATAATAAAGCAATATCTTGCAAAAGAGAAGTTCGACCAAGCAAGAATTTCAATACTAAACGCAACCGAAGTGATTACTTGCGAGGAAGAGCCTACGGTTGCAATCAGAAGAAAGCCTAACAGCTCGATAGCATTAGGATTTAAGACCTTAAAAGAGCAAGAGGACGTTAAGGCGTTTGTTTCGGCAGGCTCTACCGGTGCTTTTTTAGTTGGAGCAACCTTAAAGCTTGGAAGAATAGCAGGAGTTAATCGTCCTGCACCTTGCCCCATTCTTCCAACCTTAATTGGCGATAAAAAAGTATTTTTAATGGATTCAGGGGCAAACGTAGATTGTAAGCCTATCAATATTTGTCAATTTGCAATAATGGCGAGTGTATATGCACAAGCAATGGGCGTTGAAAATCCTAGAGTTGCACTTTTATCTAACGGCACGGAGGATGAAAAGGGCAATGCGTTAAACCACGAGGTTTTTCCATTATTAAAACAAATGAAAACCATAAATTTTGTTGGTAACGTTGAAGCTAGAGATATTTTAAGTGGGGATTACGACGTTATAGTTACGGACGGTTTTGCAGGAAACGTAGCCTTAAAAGCTATTGAAGGCACTGCAAACGGCATACTTAAGCTATTAAAAGAAAGCATTTATTCAACCTTTAAGGGAAAAATCGGTGGACTTTTACTTAAGAACACCTTTAAGAAGATAAAAAACAAACTTGATTATAATAAGGCTGGTGGCGCATTGTTTTTAGGCGTTAACAAAACGGTAATAAAAACACACGGCTCTGCTAAGCGAGAGGCAATAAAGAACACTGTTTTACAAGCAGTTGATAACGCTGAATTTAATATTTCAGAAAAAATCAAGGAAAGACTTGCAGTAGAGCAGTTGGAGTTTTAGGCGATGATTTTTGATGTTGCTGACGTAGAAAAGAAGATAGGCTATTCTTTTAAGGATAAAATGCTTCTTAGAAAGTGCTTTACTCATTCGTCATACGCATATGAACATTCAACCGAGGATAACGAGGTTTTGGAGTTTTTTGGCGATACGGTTATTCAATTTATTGTCACAGAACATTTATTTAACAACTCTAAGGCTGAAGAGGGCAAGCTTACTAAGATAAGGGCAGGCATTGTTTCGCAAGAGCCATTGCAAAAAGTTTTTTTCTCATTAGACCTTGCTAACAACGTTTTACTTGGTGAAGGACAGCAAAAAAGCAAGAATAAAAACGCAAAACTATATTCTAGTGTATACGAAGCATTGGTTGCTGGCATCTATCTTGACGGCGGAATGGAAAAAGCAAAAAAATTTGTTAAGCGAACGCTTATAGATAGGCTTGACAAGTTGACAGATAAAGGCGAATGTGATTGCTTATATAAGGGCAAGCTACAAGAATACGTGCAGAAGAAAAAGCTTGGAAGTATTGCCTACGAGCTATTATCTAAGAGAGGACCTGAACACTTGCCAATATTTAAGGTTGCCGTAACGTTAAATGGAAGTGTTATAGCAACGGGAGAGGGAAGGAATAAGAAATCTGCTGAAATACAGGGAGCAAAAAACGCATTAAATGCGATAACAAACAAATAAAATTAGGAAGGTAAAGAAGTTGAATTTTGAGAAAGTAGAACTTTACGGCTTTAAATCATTTGCCGATAAAGCAGAAATAAAATTCGGCAACGGAATAACCTCGATAGTAGGTCCGAACGGTTGTGGAAAGAGCAACGTTTCAGACGCTATTAGGTGGGTGCTTGGTGAACAGTCTGCAAAGAGCCTACGTGGTTCTAATATGCAAGACGTTATATTTTCAGGCACGCAAAACAGAAAATCCTTATCTTATTGTGAGGTTTCGTTGTTTTTTGATAATTCTACGAGAATGTTTTCGCTTGATTTTAACGAGGTAATTATCACTAGAAAATTATATCGAAGCGGTGAAAGTGAATATTTTATCAATAAACAGCCTGCAAGATTAAAAGACATTGTAGAGCTTTTGCACGAATGTGGTATTGGCAAAGAGGGCTATACCATAATTGGTCAAGGCAAGGTAGAAGAGATAATGTCGGCAAAACCTGAGGACAGACGTTTAATTTTTGAAGAAGCGACGGGTATTGCGAAATTTAAAAGCAGAAAGAATGAATCTGAAAGAAAGCTAGAGAGAACTAGGGAAAATATCATTCGTTACGTTGATATTTTATCTGAAATAGAAAACCAATTAGGGCCATTAGAGCGTCAAGCAGAAAAGGCAAAGGAGTTTAACGAGCTTTCTGAACAATTAAAATATCATGAGCTTAATACCTATATAGCAAAAGTAGAGGGTGTTGAAAGCTCAAAAGGTAAAATCAACCTTAAAATCAAGGCAATTGATGAAGAAAGTGCAGTTCGCCAGTCTGAATATGATAAGGCGCAAACTGAATACAACAAGATTTTTTCAGATATAAACGATGCTGACTATAAGCTAAGAGGCTTAAATGAGGAGCTTTTAGAAAAGCGTGTAGGAATGGAAAAATCTTCTAGCGCAAAACAGCTTTACGAACAAAAGATTTCTTATCTACTAAGCCAAATAGAGCGTGCAGAAAAGGAAATCAAGGAAAACGAACAATTGTTAACTAATATGAAGTCTTCTATAAGCACAAATCAAGCCGAGATAGAAGATTCAAAGAAGAAACTTGAAGAATTAACCAAGTTGTTCGACAGTTTAACCACACGTTTAATTAAGGTTTCTGAAAAGATTGCGTTAAAGGAAGAGCTTTCAGAAAAGAACACCAAAAAGATTATTGAAAGTATTGAGTCCTTGTCAGATATTAAGATGAGCTCGGGGGCAAAATCAATTGAAAAGCAAAACTTAAACGCTAAGCTTGAAGAACTAACTGAAAAGCTAGATGAATTGAGTGTTAAGCGTGATGGACAGTTTAATTTAAAAGAAAAGTGTGATAAGGAAATTGACGAGCTTGACCGTGCAGTGTTTGATTATAAAAATCAAATATCTGATAAGGAAGACGAGGTTAGAGACGGCAATGAGAAAGTAGCTGGCTTAGACAACAAAATTTATTCTCTAAACTCTACAATTGCAACGCTTGTTACAAAGGATAACTTTTATCGTGGCTTAAAGGATAATTACGAGGGTTATGCTCCTGCAGTAAAACTTTTACTTAACAAGGCAAAGGAAAACACAGAGCTTAAAAAGCGTATAAAGGGCGTTGTTGCAGAGCTAATTAAGAGTGATAAAAAGTTTGACGTTGCATTAGAAACGGCACTTGCTGCAGCAGCACAAAACATAGTTACTTCTGACACGGAAGATGCTAAATATTTAATTGAATATTTAAAACGCAACAGGTTTGGTAGAATTACCTTCTTGCCAATAACCTCTGTTAAGGCGAGAGTTCAATCGCAAGAGGTGGTTAATGCACTTTCAGAAACAGGCTCGCTCGGTATTGCCAACGAACTTGTAACCTTTAACCCAGAGTTTAAGAACGTTATATCTAACCTTTTAGGAAACACGTTAATCGTTGACACGATAGAAAACGCAACTAAGATAGCTAATAAATATCGCTTCTCTTTTAAGATTGTAACCTTAGAGGGTGACGTGTTTACCACGCAAGGTGCTATGACCGGTGGTTCAAGAAGAATGGATACGGTTGGTCTTTTATCGAGCGATAGAAAGATTGAGGACAACGCAAAAGAGCTTGCAGTTAAGCGTGAGGAAATGGATAAACTAAAGGCTCAAAAATCAGAGCTTGAAAAAATCCGTGATAAAGCAATCGATGATTTATCAATCTTAAACGATATGTATAATGGTAAGCGCCAACAGCTCTTAATCAAACGTGAAAAACAAGGTCAGTTTGAAAAGGCGTTATCAGAGGTTGGTAGAGAGATTGAAACAGCACTAGAGCTTATTGATGAGGTTAAGGAAAAGCTTAAAAAAGTTTCTAACGATTATGAGGACATTGTTAAGGGTGGAAAGAGATTTGAACAAGAAAAACAAGATGCTTCAACCCTAAACGCTACCCATCAAGCCGAATACGACGCATTAAAGAAGGAGCGTGAGGCTTTAAGCCTAGAATCAACCGAGGTTCAAGTAAAGATTACAGAACTAAAAGCAAGTATTAGTGCTATCACTACTGATACCGAAAGATTGATAGGTGCTGTTAAAGATACTGAAAACACTAATACGTCATTAAAAAAGAGCAACGAGGGAGCATTAAACATTATTGAAGAGCTTCGCCTAGAGCAAGAGAAAGTTGCCCTTACAAAAGAAGAGCAAGAAACGGTAAATAAAATTAGGTCTGAAATTGACAATATTGAAAACTACAAAATCACGCTAAGAGAAACCTTGAACAAAAATTCACTAGAGCGTGAGAGATTGCAAGAAGAAATCACTGCTCTTTCAGAGAAGAAACACGCCGAGGAAATTGCTCTTGCAAAAATTGATGCTGACTTAGAGTATATGGGTCAAAGCATTTTTGAAGATTATCAAGAAACGTATGAAACGGCTGTTAGAGTTCGTGAAGACGGTTATAATGCTCAGACGGGTGAGGCAGAAATCAATAGGCTTAGAAAGCGTCGTTCATCACTTGGTGCAATCAATGCTACGGCAATTGACGATTGCAAGGCGTTAAAAGAGCGTTTTGATGAGATGACTACTCAAAAAGAGGACCTAGAAAAAGCTGAAAAGGACTTAAAGGAAGCAATCGATAAGATAAAGGGAGAAATGCTAACCCAGTTTGATGAAGGCTTTAATAAGATTAACGAAAACTTCCAAAGGATATTTAAGGAGTTATTTGGTGGTGGTAGAGCAATGCTTGAAATAGACTATACTCAAGTGGAGGATAGGCTTGAAGCAGGTGTTGAAATCGTTGCAGAGCCACCAGGAAAGAAGCTTCAAAAGCTATCGCTTCTATCAGGTGGCGAAAAGGCACTTACGGCTATTGCTATTTTATTTGCAATATTAAAGCTGCGTCCTATGCCATTCTGTGTGCTAGACGAGGTTGAAGCTGCACTTGACGAGGCAAACGTTGATAGATTTGCTAGATACCTAAAAAGGTTTAGCGAGGATACTCAATTTATTGTTATCACTCACAAAAAGCCGACTATGGAACAAGCAGATGCACTATTCGGTGTTACAATGCAAGAAAAGGGTGTTTCTAAGCTTGTGTCGGTAAAACTTGCAGACGTAGCAGATATTACGGGCGACTCTGCGTTAGCATAAAGGGACAGTATGGGACTTTTTGGTAAATTAAAGTCGGTTTTAACAAAAACAAGGGACGGACTTTCAAAAAAACTTAACGATTTATTTAGCAAAAACAAGCTAGGTGAAGAATTTTACGAGGAGTTAGAGGATATTTTAGTATCATCTGACGTTTCGGTAAAGACGGCTATGGAGATTGTAGACGAGATACGAGAGGTTGCTATTAAAGAAAAATGCAAGGACCGTGATTACGTTATTAATCTTCTTAAAACCGAGCTGTTTGAAACGCTTGATTATGCCGATAAAATAGAATTTAAATCGCCAGCCGTAATAATGATTGTTGGCGTGAATGGTGTTGGAAAAACTACAACGATAGGCAAACTTGCTAACAAATTTGCAAAAGAGGGCAAGAGTGTGACCATTGCTGCAGGGGATACTTTCCGTGCGGCAGCCTCTGACCAATTAACCGTTTGGGCAGAGCGTGCAAAGGTTAGAATTATTAAGCACAGCGAGGGGGCAGACGCTTCTGCTGTTGTGTTTGATGCTATTGAATCGGTAAAGGCAAGAAATACTGACGTTTTAATTATTGATACGGCAGGTAGACTTCACGTTAAATCTAATCTTATGGAAGAGCTTAAAAAGATGGATAGGGTTGTTAAAAGAGAGTTCCCGAACTGTAATTTTTATAAGCTTATAGCGTTAGATGCAACAACTGGGCAGAACGCATATAACCAAGTAGAAGTATTTAACCAAGCAATAGGGCTAGACGGAATAATTTTAACTAAGCTTGACGGCACTGCAAAGGGTGGGTTTATAGTTTCTTTGTCATACGAATTAGAAGTTCCTGTATGTTTTGTTGGAACGGGTGAGAAGATAGACGATATAGAAGACTTTGATGCTGAAGAGTTTATTGAAGCAATGTTTTAGACTTAGATATTGACAATATTGAAGTTGTAAAATATAATGATATTAAGATTAAAAGCAAAGGGAGGACTACTATGAAGAAAATTTTAAGCGTTTTACTTGCAGCTTTAATGTGTGTTTGCTGTTTTGGTTTTGTAGGCTGTGCAGATACTGGTGTATATAAGTTCTACTCGCTCACAAATGAGGACGGAAATAAGTTTGAGGTTGGTGAAAAATACAATTTTATTACCCTAGATGAAGATTATTCTATTATAGAGCTTAAAGACGATGGAACATGTATTTATACAAATCTTGGTATTCCAAGAAAGGGAACCTTTGAAAAAAGTCTATTTAAGGTTAAGATGACCTTTGGGGAAACTGTTATAGAAGCAAATGCTATTTTTGGAAAACTGACCATAGAAAATGAAGACGGAACAAAAATAGTTTACAAAAAATAAAACTTAATAAACAACTGAAAGACTCGGGTTGCCGAGTCTTTTTTATACATATTTTTACAGCTTTGTATTAATCTTGCATCTTGCAAATTCTTGATAATTTTTGTGAATTATTATATAATATTGCATATTAGATACTTATGTGCAATTATAAACATTATAGAGGGGGTAGTGCGATGAAAAAAAGACAATACGAAACACCAAGCATTTCATTAAACTATTTTTCAGCAGACAGCGTTCTTATGGCTTCATTCTTTTCATCGAACGGTTTAGCCGCATTTAAGAGCGAGTGGCTTGATGGAGGTAGTTTCTAATGACAAGTAGCGTGAGAAATCGTATTATGCGTGGCTTAGCAATAGTAGCAATGCTTTGTGTAGGTATAGTAGTTATATTTGCTATTAAGCCAGCTAACGCAAAACAAACAATTGCAGGCGAAAACGAGTTTTCAGTTCAGACTGAAGCAGGAGTATATATCGGAGAAAACTTATCTGGTATTGCTTTTAAGACGGACGTTGAAAAGAGCTATTACGAAAGTATTAAGACTGATACCAATAGAGTAGAATTTTTCACAATTGTAACAGCTGAAAAGATGTTAGGGGGTAATGATGTTACTTCGCTTACCATTGAAACAGCTGAGGAGCTGAATGCGTATATAATTAAAACGGCAGATACTATTTCATTTGCTAATAGTAATGTTTGGACTTATAAAGTTGCAATTACTTTTGAAGACGCAGGCTTATCGGCTGAACAGTTAGAAAAGGCTTATCAAACAAAGCTAGTAGCTCGTTCTTATCTTAAAATTATTGAAGATGATTCTGAAAGCGTAGTTTATGCGAATGCTTTAGGAAATAGCAGTTCAATTAGAGAAGTAGCTGGTGCTAACTTAAAAGAAGCAATTGAGGGTGAAGCAGTACTTACTGCTGTCAACGTAGAAAAACTTATCAATTATGCTGGAAAGAAGGACGTTAATGCTTTTTATGACGTAGCTGGCGAAGTAGAGTTTATTGAGCAAAACCTTAACGGTGCAAGCGTATACGTTGTTAACAGCAAAGCAGATGGTTTTGTGGGCTTAGGTGAAATTCAAAACGGTAAATTGATTAGTTCATCTATCACTTTAAGTGAAACTGTTGGTGAAAAAACTCAAGTTGTTATCGTAGATGAAGACAAGGCATTTGTTACAGATTTAACTCAAGTTAGCAAGATTATTCGTTCTGCAAATGATTTTGCTGAAATTTTCTGGACGCCTAGCTATCACGTTTCAGTAACGCATAGCATTACATATAATGGAAAAACATACACTGAAACATTTACGGATACGGATAATCCAGAGATGCTTTATAGAACGGATGGAAGAGTTTATTTAAATCTTTCAGATGATTTTGTGAACATGCTAGCAGATGGTGCAACTAGAAATGCAGATGTTCAAACAGTTACGGCAGATGCTGTAAACGGTTACTACGTTCTAGCTAACAATATCGGTGATTTAGGAACTAACGCTAGCACTTACTGTTATAACTTTTCTCTAGGTGTTGTAACTGAAGAAAAAGTGAATGAAGGAGCAATTGCTGATACTACTAAGTGGGGAACTGATAAATATGACAATGCCGGCTATCGATATGCAGGCAATAGCGCATACTTGCGAATGCAAGAATTTACCGGCACGTTCGACGGCTTAGGACATTGTATTAACGGCTTTGTTTCTAACACTATAGGTGGTTTATTTGGAACTCTAAATAATGTAACCATTAAAAACGTTGCGTTTACAGGCGTTGAAAGTGGTGTTAATGGCGTAAACACAGGTATTATTGCTTATCAAAACAAAGGCGAAGATACTTTAATTGAAAACGCTTACATAAAGATTAACTCTGTTCCCACAGGTTCAAACAATAATAAATGGGGTGCTATTTATTATAACAATCACTATAAAGATACGAAATCTTCTACCATTAAAGACGTTGTGATTGAAATGCCTACTAAGGTTTGGGATACTAATGATAAATTTGGTGCGGGTATTATAGGCCCTTCTGTTGTAGGCGGTAGCGTAGCTAACCCTATTACTATAAACGTGGTTGCTGTAACAGGAACTGATTTTGTAAGTGGTTATGGACAAAACTATCGTGTATGGGTAGCTGAAAATGATGGTTCGCTTATAGCAGATAATGGGAAATACGCATCGTTCAATTCCAAAAACATTCAATATGGCTTAATGCGTTACGACGATATGGATTCGGCAATTCAAAACAACGCTTTTGCTAACTTCACGGCAGACTGTTGGAAAACCAATCTTGACGGCTCGATAGGATTTAAATCTATTCCTGAAGCACTTGATGGAATTCACATTTATTCTGAAGAAGAATCAAAAGTCCCCGAAACTCTTATATCGCAAATCGGGGAGGATGTTTCTTCGATTACAGACCTTGATGGCAACGAGCTATTAACAAAAGAAGGTTTATTCATTAAATCTGACAACACCGTTGATGATATGCCAATTATTGTTACTACTGAAAGTGGAAAAAAATATACGGCAACCTTCAACGTGTATACAAAAATTATTTACACGGCAGAGGAATTTACAGAGATATTCTTAACTCCTCAATATTCTTACTTTGAAACCACTCACAGAATTGATACCGACGGAGACTTTACCACGGTTGAATATTCTGAAACGGTTAATAGCACTGACAATCCTGAGCTAGTATACGTTTATACTATCGAGGGAAAAGAAGATGAATGTATAAGCAAGTATTATTCAACGTTATCACTTTCAGAGGAGGCTAAAAAGCTAATTGAAAATGGTGGAACTCGTTTAGTTAACACTAACTCGGTCGTAAAAGCTACCCCCGTTACAGGTTCTTATGCACTCGGCGCAGATATTGAAGGATTAACTTCTACAGCAGTTACTTCAGTTGAACAAGGAAGAACGGGAAGAGCTTGGGCTGCACCGTATAATAAAAATCTTGAGACAGCGGCTACCTTGAAATCAGCTGTAGCTTATAACACTGATAGTATGGGATATAGTTTTAACGTAGCTTCAAACTATCAATACACTCAAACCTTTAGCGGAACGTTTGACGGAATGGGACACACAATTTCAAACGTAAACATTTATTCAAGAGGGGCGTTGTTCGGCACGGTTGAAGAAGCTATCATTAAAAACGTTGCAATTGTAAACGTATCCCTAGCCGATAGTAATGAAGCAGTAGTTGCTTACTCTATTGAAAGTGCTGATTCGGTAATCGAAAACGTTTATATTGAGGTTGACGAAATGAAGCAGACCGTAGGTCAAGGTGGCGTAGTATATGAAGTTCATGGCTCTGCTAAGGGCTGGACATTAAGGGACGCCGTAGTTGTTACTCCTGCTACTACTTATGCTTCTGGTTACACAAGTGGTCCTTTAGGTTGCACGAGCGCTTCAAGTTCAAATGTTCCTACGATTGACAATGTAATATTTATTACCGAGTCGCCTTGGATTATCAGAAATTCTGCCAAGAGAGCATACATAGCTACTGGCGACGCAAATGTTGAAGGCGTAGCAACCAATATCGAATTGGCTGGTGCTTATCGCTACGATTCGTTGAAAGCACTAGGCTTATCGGGTAAGGATTTATCTTCATTTGATAGAGCTTACTGGCAAGTTTCAACAGGTATTCCCGTATGGAAGGCTTTAGCTGACACGGTTACTACCGACTGGAGAGATGAAATTAACGAAAGCATTTCGCTTAGAGTGGACGGCGAAGTGGTTGAAGAGATTGCCTTTACGGATAGTGACGGAAATAGCAAGTCGTTCGAACTTTATAGTGAACTTTTAGAGCTTGGCTTTACCGAAGTATTTGTAGACGATGAAAGAGTTGTAACTTACGCTGATGGTAAAATTATTAAAGAAGGCGTTGGAGCGACCAAAATTGTATATAAATACGAAATTTGTGGAAAAGAATATAGTGGCACGATTTTAGTATCCGTTACTCAAGGTTCATTCCTAAAAGGTGAAGGCATTCCAGATGAATCACTTGGTTCGGACGGTGACACTTATCTTGACACCTCAACTAACGACGTTTACAATAAAGAAAACGGCGAATGGATTTTAGTAGGCAATATGGACGGCGACATTTCTTTAAGAATTGACGACGGCTTAGTTCAAGATACGACCATTTATACAGTTAGCTCGTTTATGGGCAATACTTATAAAAATTCTATAACTGCTAGCGTAATTAAAAACGCACAAACTGAAAGGGCTGAAATCGTTATTCTTTCAAATGAAGAATTAGTTTCAGTTAACCAAGAAACAGGCGTTATTACTGCGGTTAGCGAGGGAAAAGTAGAAATAAGAATTAGATACGAAAACAATACTAACGGCTTAGTGTTTGCTGAAGACATGGTTTTAACTATCATTAAACCTGTTGCAAATTATAACGAGCTAGTTGATATGTTCTCTGCGCTTGACGGTGAGTTACCTTTAACTGATATTTTTGGCGAGGAAGTTACTCTTGTTTCTGCTAAAAATCTTACCAATACTTCTAATATACTTACTGTAAATGATAACAAAGTGTTAGGCTTAACAACGATGAGAACAGGGGCTACTACTGCTAGATTAGAACTAGAATCTGAAAAGGCAAGAATGATTGTAGACGTTCGAGGCTACACAATGGTTATTGATGAAGCTAAGGATTTTGCAGTATTCAATCTTGCTACCGATACAACGGTTATCGACGGATATTTCTACTTAAATAATGACATATCTTACGATTCAACTGCACCAGTTAATAAGCACCCAAGTGGTAACGTGGCAACAGCATACTTTGCAGGTGTGTTTGACGGTAACGGACATAAAGTTACGTTAGGTGTTGCAAATAAAGGTATATTCGGTAGATTAGGAATAGGTGCTGTTATTAAAAATACTGCATTTATAAATACAGTGTTTACCTCTAATTCAAGCGACGCTGTTGTTTTAGCATATAGAGCAGGTGGCTCGTCAACAGGTAGCACGACAATTACAAATTGTTATTTCGAACAAAAAGATTTCCGTTCTGCTATTAAAGGTAATAAAACGTCTATAATTGCTCAAACAAGAGGGACTTGGCTTTTATTAGACAACCTAGTATTTAACGTTGATATGCCAGACGACATATCAGAAGTTTCTTACGGCGCTGGATTATTATTCTGTAATGATGGCTACTGGAAGAGTGGAACGGACTATTCAGCATTAAAATATTATCTACAATTGGGTATTACCAACTGCTACGTTGTGGGCGACTTTAAATATATGACTAGGTATTATGATTCCAACCATTACAGAAGCTACTATGCTGAAAATGAAGGTGTTGCTAACGACGGTTATGAATCGTTTACCTATTTAGGTATCAATCGTTACGATACGTTTGAAGATTTAGGTAATAACAACACAAGTAAATGGCAATACGTTAACGGCGAAATTGTTTTCGTTCCTGAAACCGAGTGCTTTATACCTGAGGCAAGCTACAGGCTCTTTGGTAGAGCTCAGGAATTAGGCGATAGCTACAAATTCCAGCTACCTAACAGTGGTATTGAATTTGCATTCAGTGGAACTAATTTACAGGTTAAGCTCCAAGGTGCAGGTAACATGGATGCTAAGGTTAGAATTTATATCGACGGAGATACAGACGGCGACATAGTTTACTTAACAAGAAACGTTTATACCTATACTAAAACTGGCTTAGCAGATGGTAATCATACTGTTAGAATTATCAACGCATATGAAGAAGGCACGGGCTTTGAGCTTGTAGACGTTACGGTTGATAAGTTTATCTCTATTGATAAGAGCGACAAGCTTAGAATTCAAATTTTAGGCGACTCGATTACTACGGGTTATGGTTCAACCAAGAATACTGGTGGAAGTGAAAAACATGATATTGAAAACTCTGATTCAACGCTTTCATATTCATATCTAGTTCCATTAATGCTTGACGCAGACTTCTCGGTTGTAGCAAAACAGGGAATAACTGTTGCTCAAGAAGGTGTGACGAACATGCTACACCTTTACGAGAATTATAGCTTGATTAACTCTGACATTGCAAAAGAGGAAGAGTTCGACGTGGTTATCGTAAACCTTGGAACTAACGATGCAAGTGCAACGACAGATGAATATCGTGCTAAGTTCCCAGAGTATTACAAGCAACTCTTAACTCAAATTAGATACCGTAATCCAAATGCTAAAATCGTTTGCGTATTCAACATGATGGTAAGAAAAAATGTAGAGGTTATTGAAGCAGGTATACGACAAGCAGTAGCTGAAATGAACGATACTAATATTTATTGCAAGCTTGATTTTACGGCTGCATCTAGTGGTCACCCCAGTAGACAAGAACATCAAGCAAATGCTGAAATCTTGGTTGCTTACTTAAAGGATTTATTAAATATTGCATAAATAATTATTTAACAGAAAACTCGCCACAGCGAGTTTTTTGTTTTTGCGATAAAACGCTTGACAAAGTCATTAGATATCTATATAATATCAACTGTAAAATAAAATTGCTTTACAGCTAGCGCTATGGATAAAGATTTAGAGTATATAGAACTATTTGAACTTTATAAAGAGCTTTTAACCGAGAAGCAAAGAGAATTGTTTGCTTCGCACTATCTGTTTGACCTTTCGCTTTCTGAAATAGCAGAGCAAGAGGGTGGAAGCAGACAGAGTGTTTATGATGCTGTAAAGAAGGTTAAAAAGAAGCTCTTAAACTATGAACAAAGCTTAAAGATAAGGGCTAAAAGCTCTAAGCTTAGTGACCTTGCTAAAACGCTTGATGGCGATACGGCAAAGCGTATTATGGAGATAATAGAAGACTGATGGCACTTTTTTCCGGACTTTCGGATAAACTTAATCATATATTTTCTAAGCTGACAAAGCATGGCAGACTCACTGAGCTAGAAATTAAAACTGCTATGAGGGAGGTGCGTATTGCACTACTCGAGGCAGACGTTAATATTGCAGTTGTTAAGCAGTTTGTGGCTAAGGTTTCAGAGCGTGCAGTTGGTCAGGAAATATTAAAGAGTTTAAGTCCCACTCAACAGGTTATTAAAATCGTTAATGAAGAGCTAATTGCGTTGATGGGTGGTGCAGGCTCTAAGCTTTTAGTTGCACCCAATCCTCCCACCGTTATTATGATGGCAGGTCTTCAAGGTGCAGGTAAAACCACACTTGTTGGTAAGTTAGGCTTACACCTTAAAAAGCAAGGAAAAAAGCCTTTACTAGTTGCTTGTGACGTTTATAGGCCAGCAGCTATCAACCAATTAAAAGTGGTGGCTCAAAACGCAGGCTGTCAAGTTTTTGAAAGGGGGCAAGGCGACCCTGTTAAAATTGCCAAAGAAGCTGTTGAATACGCTAAATCTTACGCTTTTGACACGGTTATTATTGACACGGCGGGTAGACTTCAGATAGATGAAGAACTTATGAAAGAGCTTGAAAACATTAAAGCGACAGTAAACCCTGCAGAAATCTTACTTGTAGTTGACTCTATGACTGGTCAAGTTGCAGTAGAGGTTGCAGATACGTTTAATAAGCGATTAGAGGTTACTGGATTAGTATTAACCAAGCTAGATGGTGATACACGTGGTGGTGCAACCCTTTCAATGAAGGCCGTTACGGGCAAGCCCATTAAATTTTGCTCGGTTGGTGAAAAGCTTGGCGATTTAGAGCCTTTCTATCCAGACCGTATGGCAAACCGTATTCTTGGAATGGGCGACGTGTTGTCGCTTATAGAAAAGGCACAAGAGGCTGTAACCGAAGAAACGGCTAAAAAAATGGAAAAGAAGTTTAGAGAAAACTCTTTTACCTTAGAAGATTATCTTGAGCAGTTTGAAACCATGAATAAAATGGGAGGAATTAAAAACATCCTTTCTATGATGCCTGGAATGGGTGTGGGTTCTAAGTTTAAGGTTAAAGAGGAAGATATAGACGAGAATAGACTAGTAGTTATGAAGGCGATTATTCAGTCTATGACCAAAAAAGAAAGGGAAAACCCTTCCATCATCAACTCGTCAAGAAAGCAAAGAATAGCTAAAGGCAGTGGAACTTCGGTTCAAGAAGTTAATAAGGTGCTTAAGCAGTTTGAACAAAGTAAAATGATGATGAAACAAATGAAAAACAATAAAATGTTTAGATTTTAATATAAAGGAGAAACTAAAATGGCAGTAAAAATGAGATTAACCAGAATGGGTGATAAGAAGTCTCCCTTCTACCGTATTGTAATTACGGACAGCAGAAACGCACGTGATGGAGCATACATTGACAAAGTAGGTCACTACAACCCCACCACTGTTCCTGCAGAAGTTGTTATTGATGCAGACAAGGCAAAGGATTGGCTCGCAAAGGGCGTTCAACCCACCGACACGGTTAAAAATCTTTTAGTAAACCAAGGCATTTTACCCAAGCCTACCAAACTTTCACCTGCTAAAACTAAGGTTAGAAAGAGCAAATAGTTTTATTAAACAATGATAGAACTAATTAAATTCGTTGTTGAAAGCTTTGCGAAAAAACCCGATGAAATTGAGTATATCATCAATGAAGAAGGCAAAAACGTTAACGTTCAAGTAGTGCTTGATTCAAGTGATATGGGTAAGGTTATAGGCCGTCAGGGTAAGATAGCCAAAGCACTTAGAACTCTTGTTCGTGTTGGTTCGCAAAAGGAAAACAAAAAATACAATATTGAAATTATGGAGCGTGGGGAAAATAAATAATTTCCCCCGTTTTCGTATTGGCTTTTATGGAAAACACTCTTGTTGTCGGTGCTGTCGTTAAGGCACAAGGTATAAAAGGCGAGCTTAAAATTAAGCCTTTTACTGACGATATAAACCGATTTAAAAAACTAAAGAGCGTTCTTATAGATGGTGCTAATTACAAGGTTTTAGGCGCAAAAATTGCCGTAGATTTTGTAATTTTAGGCTTAGAGGGCGTGTATGATAGAAATACTGCGGAAACTTTCCGTGGTAAGCTTTTGCACGTCTTAAGAGAAAATGCCGTTAAACCTCAAGAAGGCTCGTATTTTATTGCCGATATTCTAGGTTGTGAGGTTAAAACTGAGGATGGTAAAAGAGTTGGCAAGGTTAGTGACGTTACTAGCGCAAAAACGGACGTTTGGACGGTTGAAACAACTGATAACAGAGTGTTAAGGTTTCCTTTCTTAAAGGATTTAGTTGTAGATATTGACGTAGAAAAAAAGCTTATCGTGCTTTATGCAAAGCGACTATCGGAGGTTTCGTGTTATGAGGATTGATATTTTAACTCTCTTTCCCGAAATGTTTACTCCATTAACAACGAGTATTATCGGTAGAGCTGAAAAAGACGGTAGGATTCAAATAAACGTTGTAAATATTCGTGATTACACGTTAGATAAACATAAAAAGTGTGACGATACACCTTTTGGTGGTGGGGCGGGAATGGTTATGACTGCTCAACCTATAAGAGATGCCATTAAGGCTGTTGACCCCAAGCACGAGGCGTTAAGAATATATATGTCGCCTAAGGGTAAAACTCTTTCGCAACCTATGGTTTTAGAGTTTGCAAAAAGAGATAGGCTTTTACTTTTGTGTGGACATTATGAGGGTGTTGACCAACGAGTTTTAGATTTATATATTGACGAGGAATTATCAATTGGAGATTACGTATTGACGGGTGGAGAATTGCCAGCAATGGTGGTTGCTGATGCAGTTTGCAGATACGTTGACGGTGTAATAAATAGAGATTCTTTGGTTCAAGAAAGCTTTTCAGAGGGTGTTTTAGAATATCCTCAATATACTAGACCTCAAGAATTTGAGGGACTAAAAGTTCCTGAGGTATTATTAAGTGGCAATCACGGTGAGATTGAAAAGTGGCGCAAAAAGGCTTCAGAGGAAATTACTGTAAAGCTTCGTCCTGACTTATTGGAGAAAAAGTAGTATGCAACATTTACAATGGTTTCCAGGGCATATGACAGCCGCAATGCGAATGATGGAAGATAACCTTAAAGCTGTAGACGGTGTTATTCTAATTTTAGATGCAAGAGCACCTAGGGCATCGCTCAATTATAAGCTTGAAAAGTTATTCGCAAACAAAAAAGTGCTATACGTATTAAATAAATGCGACCTTATCGAGAGTTTTGATGCAAAAAGAACGGCTCGTGAGTTTGAAAAAGAGGGCAGAAGAACAATTGCTATTTCTGCACTTGATAAACGTGCAATCAATCTTTTATACGATTCTATCTTTGATATGCTAAAAGAAAAGGTGGAAAAAAACAAGCTAAAAGGCGTGTTTAAGCCAATGAGAATTATGGTTGCAGGCATTCCTAACACCGGTAAATCAACCATTATAAACGCACTTTGTGGTGGCAAGAAAGCTATAACGGGCAACAAGGCTGGTGTAACACGTGGAAAGCAATGGGTTAGAATTAGGGAGCTTGAGCTTTTGGATACTCCCGGAACTATGCCACCTGCTTTTGAAAATCAAGCTTATGCTAAGCACCTTGCATATATAGGAAGTATGAACGACGCTAATATTGACTTTGCCGACCTAGCTTTTGAGTTTCTTAAAGAGATGAGAGAAAAATATCCAATGCTACTAAAAAACAAATACGGTATTGAAAATTTAGAACTTGACACCATAGAAATATATAATGCAATATGTGTAAGACGTGGTTTTTTAAGGCGTGGTGGCGAATTTGATTACGACAGACTTGCTATTGCTTTAATTGATGACTTTAGGAAAGGACGAATAGGGAAGATTATACTCGACTGATGGATAATTTATTTTACGAAAGAGAGCTTATACAAAAGGGTAGTAGTGTAATTGCAGGAGTAGATGAGGTTGGAAGAGGACCTTTAGCTGGGCCTGTGGTATGCTGTGCCGTTATAATGGATTTAGAAAACGTTATTGAAGGCGTTAAGGACAGTAAAAAGCTTTCTGAGAAAAAAAGAGAAGCTCTATACGAAGAGATTATAAAGCACGCATTGGCTTATTGTATTTTTGAGGTATCTGAAGAGAGAATAGATGAAATAAACATTCTTAATGCCGTTAAAGAATGTATGACAAATGCAGTTAACGGTCTTTCAATAAAACCTGACGTAACGTTAGTTGACGGAGTAGACACGGGGTTAGATATAAACGCAGAATATTTAGTCAAGGGAGATGACAAGAGTTATTCTATTGGCTGTGCTTCTATACTTGCAAAAGTGTATAGGGATAGATTGATGGTAAAATACGCAAAAGAATTTCCCGAATATGCTTTTGAAAAGCATAAGGGTTACGGCACAAAATCACACATAGATAAAATAAAGGAGATAGGTCCTTGCAAATTGCACAGAAGAACTTTTATAAAAAACTTTTGGGTAGAATAGGCGAAAAAAAAGCGAAAGAATACTTAAAGAAAAAGGGCTATACTATTGTAGACCTCAACTATAAGACGAGGGTTGGCGAGATAGACATAATAGCAAAAGACGGAGAATACACTGTTTTTGTTGAGGTGAAGACTAGGTCTGGTGATGGCTATGGAGCGCCTAGTGAAGCAGTTGATAAAAGAAAACGAGAAAAATATTTTAAGGTAGCAAGCGAGTATCTATTAAGAAACGGCTTAAACGACACTGCGTGTAGGTTTGACGTGATAGAAATAGAAGATGGACAAATAAATCATCTAATTGACGCATTTTGTATGTAAAAACGCTTGCCAAGAAAGAAAAAATGTGGTAATATATATTGGCTTTCGGGCGTTCCTCTTGTGAAAACACAATGAACGTCTAGTATTAGGAGGTATTAAAATGAGCAGTATAATTGACGCAATCAATCAAGAAAACGTTAAGCAAAGCATTCCTGAATTTGCAGTAGGCGACACTGTAAGAGTAATGATTAAGGTTATTGAAGGTGACAGAGAAAGACTACAAGCCTTCGAGGGTATCGTTATCGCTAGAAAACACGGTGGAATTTCAGAAACCTTTACGGTTAGAAGAATTTCTTTCGGTATCGGCGTAGAAAAGACCTTCCCCATTCACTCGCCAAAGGTAGCGGACATTCAAGTTGTTCGCCATGGTAAAGTTCGTCGTGCTAAACTCTATTATTTGAGAGCAAGAACGGGTAAAGCTGCAAGAGTTAAAGAGATTAAAAAATAATCAAAACAAAAAAAGAAAAACTTATCCTTAAACGTAAAGGATAAGTTTTTTGTTTTAAACTACAATTGTAAAAAAATCCTAAAAATAAATTTTAATGGGTATATTGGCTATAAAAAGCGTTTACTTTTTCGGTCAAATATTATA
Source organism: Christensenellaceae bacterium (assembly GCA_045653205.1). Taxonomy (GTDB): domain Bacteria; phylum Bacillota; class Clostridia; order Christensenellales; family Borkfalkiaceae; genus UBA1259. Next base: position 203,186 of record JAZOLT010000007.1, read on the forward strand.
TAATAATGTAAGTGACTATATATAATGTTTATTATACGGGGAGTATTATGGAAAAAATTTCGAAAAAACGTTTCTTTGAGATAGCACTTGTAACTCTTGCAGTGTTTTTTATTGCAATGGCTACGTTCGCTATTTTCTCAACAAGCAGAATTCCTTCTAGATATTTTTCTTTTGGTGGATATAGCGTTGAAGATGGAAAGCAGGCTTGGACGGCAAACGTTTACGAGTTAACAGACTTAGGCTCTAGTGATGATGATAGAGTTTATCATAGCGTTTGGATAAGCTTTGCGGGAATCGACTATACAGAGGGTGTAGAAACGGTTACGATTCGAGCTAGTAGAGCAACGTCTAAAACTAGCAGTTTTTCACAAAACACAAATACAAAGGCTGAGTTTAAAAATGACGCAAAGAGTCTTAACGTTGGGGGCTGGTTAAAGCTTTATGATTATGGTGAGGAAGTATCAACCACGCCATACTTTATAATTGCTACAAGAAATCAAATTAAAATAAACGAGATTGTGTTTATTGGTGAAGAGGACGGAGTGTTGAGCAAACTTTCTGCAACTGCTATAGGTTCAGGCTTTGCGGGCACAACCGATGGTTCTTGGGCAACAAAATTTAGTGGAAGTGGAATAAGCAAACTTGAAGAAGATATAGCGAGGGCTAATAGATTGGTTGACGAGCAGAAGCTTTTTGACGTTTCGTTGATTAAGGATGGGGTGTATAACGAAGGCAAAAAGGACTTGTTTGACGGAGAGCTTTCACTTCTTACAAGCATAAACGGATTGGGTGATGGAAAAGCAAACGTTGATTATACAGCAAACCCATTAGGTCTATACATCCTATTACTTGGCAAAATAATTTTTGGTGGCAACGCAATAGGAATGAGATTTATTTGCCTTTTATTCATCGTGGGTAGTATGATTTTACTTTACGCTCTTGGACTTAAGCTCTTTAGGGAAAAATCGTATGCTTTGATTTTATCAAGCCTATTTGCAATCAGTGGATATGCTTTCTCTTACGCAGTTATTGCAAACGTGAGTGCAATTATGACTTTCTTTGTTCTACTTGCCTTTTACTTTTCTGTTAGATTTAGTCAGAAGAAAAATCTTGACAAAAACGACAGGGGAACATTCTTTAATATTTTCCTTTCAGGATTAGGGCTAGCTTTAGCGTTAGCAGTTAAATCGCAAGCAATTTTCTTTATTCCAGTTATTTTAGCACCAATTGTTAGTTCATTGATAGGAGTAAGGAAAACCGAACAAGGCAAGCAAGCTTGTAGTTTTGGTGCATTAATTTGCTTATTTTCTTTCCTTCTATTGCCTGTAGTAATACTTGTTGCAGTTTACGGTTTGGGCGCAAATCTTTATGCGTTAGAAAATTCAATAGTAGTATTTGAATATGGCATAAAACATTTTCTTCAATGCTTGAACACTGGCTTTGGCTCGGGTGTTGGTTATATTATAAATAACGGCAAAGAATACGTTGGAGATGGAAGGTTTGCACTTGCAAACGTTGTTTTAACCTTTAGTGCTATTGTTTCAATTATATACCTTGCATACGTTGTGTTTAAGATATTAACAAAGGGTGATAAGACAAAAACTTACGTTCTTCCCAAAACTTTCTTGTTTGTAGTATTAGGTTATCTCGGCTCATATTTATTATCTTTAATATTCGTAGCTAGTCCTGCAACCTATGCGTTAACGAACGTGTTTGGGGTTTTGGCGATTGTAGTTGCTTATAGATATTTAGATAAAATTTATAAAAAACCATTACTTGCAATTGGTAATACAAATGTTACTATTGTAAGAATTGCAGGTGCTTGTGTGTTAATAGCATCAATTGTAGCTTTTGCAATCGGTTTGCCTGTATGGTTTGGTTTTTAATTAGGTAGATAAAAAATGATAGCAAAAGTCCAAAGCTACGCTCTTTTAGGCTTGAATGGTGTGCCAATAAGTGTAGAAGCAGATATAAATAATGGCTTACCCTCGTTTGACATAGTGGGGTTAGGCGATACAGCTGTTAAGGAGGCGAAGGAGCGTGTTCGCTCGGCTATAAAGAACAGTGGAAGAGCAGTTCCTACCAAGCGAATAACTATTAACCTTGCTCCTGCAGACGTTAAAAAAGAAGGCTCGTATCTTGACCTTCCACTTGCAGTTGCCATATTAAAGGCAAGCAACCAGCTAGTTGCAGAGTTTAGCGATGTGGTTATTTTAGGCGAATTATCCTTAGATGGTAGCGTTAGAAAAATTAACGGCGTCTTGCCAGCAATTATTTCTGCATTAAATGATGGATATACAAAGTTTATTATTCCAGAAGGCAATGCAAATGAGGCGGGATACGTTGATGGGGTGGAGGTTTTTGCTGTAAATTCTCTTTCACAAGTAATCGACCATTTATCAGGACTAGCTTCCCTAAAGCCCATAGAGGCAAGAAGCTACAAGGCAAGCCTTTGTAAAAATCTCTATGATAGCGACCTTGCGTTCGTAAAAGGGCAAGCAGTGGCAAAGCGAGCTTTAGAGGTTGCGGTTTCAGGTGGGCATAACCTTTTATTCGTAGGTGCACCGGGAACGGGAAAAACAATGCTTGCAAAATGTATTCCAACCATTATGCCCGATATGGAGTTTAGCGAGGCGTTAGAAACTACCAAAATTCATTCAGTGGCAGGGTATTTAAAAGACGGTGAGGGGATAATTTGTTCTAGACCATTTAGAAGTCCTCATCACACGGCAAGTAGCGTTGCTCTTACAGGTGGTTCAAGCAGCTTGCGCCCGGGTGAAATTAGCTTAGCACACAACGGAGTTTTATTTTTAGATGAAATGCCAGAGTATTCACGCTCGACCTTAGAAGCTTTGCGTCAACCTTTAGAGGACGGAGTTATTACTGTGTCAAGAGCTTCTGGAACGGTAAGCTATCCAGCAAACTTTATTCTTTGTGGAAGTATGAATCCCTGTCCCTGTGGAAACTATGGTTCAACCGATAAGGTATGCAATTGCACGCCAGCACAAATTGCTAAGTATAAGGCAAGAATATCAGGACCACTTCTTGATAGAATAGATATACAAGTCGAAGTTGACAGTGTTAAATATAGCGAACTTACTTGCGAAGAACAAGCAGAAAGCTCGGCTGTGGTTAGAGAGCGTGTTAACAGAACTAGACTTATTCAAAAGAAAAGATTTATTGAAGACGGAATACTCACCAATAGCGATATGGGTGAAAGACAAATTAAAAAATACTGCACACTTTCTTCGGAGTGTGAAGCGTTGTTAAAAAAGGCATACGATAGTCTGCATTTATCGCCTAGAGCGAGAAGTAGGATTATTAAAGTGGCAAGAACGATTGCCGATATGAGCCTTTCAGAGCAAATAAAAATAGAACATATTTTAGAAGCAATTAGTTATAGGCACTAAATTTATGACGTATTCTCAAAAGGAACTCAGCTTAATATGGTTAGACGGGTTTGTTGACCTTGCATATAAGCACAAATACGAGATTTATAAGCTTATAGAGGGCAAGAAAGATATTAAATCAATAATCGAAAAAGCTAGAGATTTTTATATAAGCGAAATTGGTCAAACGGCATTTAATAATTTAGTAAAATCGGCAAATAAGGAGTATCTTGCTTCATTATTAGATGGACTAAATTCAAGAGGTGTTCTTGCAATCACGATAGAATCTGAGATTTATCCAGAGCCGTTAAAGGAAATTGAGTTGCCACCGCTAGTATTATACGTTAAGGGCAACGTTGAACTATTAAAGAACCAATGTTTCGGAGTAGTTGGTAGTAGAAAAAGCTTACCATTACAAAAAAATCTAGCAAAGAGTTTTAGCTCAGGATTGATAGAAAGCGGTTGGACTTTAATCAGTGGTATAGCCGAGGGGATTGACCAAGTGGTATTAGAAAGGGCGATAGAGCTAAAATCACCTGTTATTTCAATCGTGGCAGGGGGATTTGATAATATCTATCCAAAAACCAATCTTAAACTGTTTAACAAAATTGCACAAACGGGATTAGTTATTAGTGAACAACCACCAGAGGTTAGCCTAAAGCCGTTTATGTTTCCTGTAAGAAATCGCATAATTTCAGCATTATCTGAGGGTGTGCTTATCGTTTCGGCAGGAAAGCGAAGTGGAACGCTGTGGACGGCGAGCTATGCTGAAGAGTATTCTAAAAAGGTATTTGCAATTCCTTATTCACCAGGGTTAAGCTCTGGCGAAGGCTGTAACGATTTGATTAAAAGAGGTGCACTGCTTTGTGATAGCGTGCAAGATATTCTTATGGCATTTGGTAAGCATAGCATAGAAAGAGCCATTGAAATATCTGATGAAGAAAAAGAGGTTTTAAGGGTTCTTAGTGACGGGGAAATGCACGTAGAACAAATATGTGCAAAAATGAATAAAAAGATATTTGAAATTATGCCCATTCTTTCAATAATGGAGATAAACGGGCTAGTATATAAAAACGGTTCTAACGTATATGGAACCAATCGAGGCTTGGAGGTTTAAATGCAATTAATAATAGTAGAATCGCCACACAAGGCAAAAACAATTGAAAAATTCTTAAAAGGCGATTTTAAGGTAGACGCATCTAAGGGACATATTAGAGATTTACCCGTAAACTATATGGGTATCAGTATCGCTAATAATTTTGAACCACATTACGTTATTGCTAACGAAAAGAAAAAGGATATAAAAAGGCTTTCCGACTATGCGAAAAAGGCAGACAAGGTTTTTCTTGCAACCGACCCAGATAGAGAGGGAGAAGCTATATCTTGGCATTTAGCTGAAGTCTTAGGGCTAGACCAAGAAAAAGAAAATAGAATAGTATTTAATGAAATTTCTGAAAAGGCTGTAAAGAACGCCTTAGAAAATCCTAGAAAGATTGATAAAAATTTAGTTGATGCACAACAAGCAAGAAGAGTTTTAGATAGAATAGTGGGTTATAGTATATCTCCTGCAGCAAGCTCTACGCTAAACGAAAATCTATCGGCAGGTAGAGTTCAATCGGTAGCTCTAAAGATGGTGGTAGATAGAGAGCGTGAAATAGCATCGTTCGTTGCTCAAGAATATTGGAATTTAAAAGCCGAAGTTAAAACTGCAACTGCTGAAAAGTTTAAGGTTTTGCTTGTTGAAAAAGCAGGTAAAAAATATAAGCCCTCTTGCGAGGAGGAGGCAAACGAGGTTGAAAGCATTTTAACAAACAGCGAGTTTGTTGTTAAAAACGTTAAACGTTCGGTAATAAAATCGCACGCACCTGCTCCTTTTATTACCAGCACGCTTCAACAAGACGGCTCAATCAAGCTTGGTATAACAGCACCACAAGTGATGCAGATTGCACAAAGGTTATACGAAGGTGTGGAAACTCCAAAGGGCAATATGGCTTTGATTACCTATATGAGAACGGACTCTGTAAGAGTTTCAGCTGAAGCACAGAAAGAGGCATTAGAGTATATTAGAGCAAACTATGGTGAAAAGTTTGTGCCTTCTAAACCAAATTTCTACCGTTCTAAAAAGGATGCACAAGACGCACACGAAGCTATTCGTCCTATCGACGTTAACAAAACGCCAGAGAGTGTTAAGGACTTACTTGACAAAAACCAATATAAATTATACAAGCTTATTTATGAACGTTTTATAGCTTCACAAATGAGCGAGGCGTTATACGACAGTGTAGCAGTAGACGTTTCAGCAAGTGATTACGTTTTAAAAACTAGTGGTAAAACTTTAACGTTCAAGGGTTATACGGCTGTTTATGACGACACTAAAAAGGAAGAGGATGAAGAGAGTGGAAACGCACTTCTTCCTAACCTTAATAATGGCGAAAGTTTAGCATTTGTAAAGCTTTTAAAAGAGCAAAAATTTACAAAGCCACCCGTTCGCTATACCGAAGCTACGCTTATAAAAAACATGGAAGATAAGGGCATTGGTAGACCATCAACTTATGCTACCATTATGGCAAAGCTTACTGACAAAAAGCGTGAATACGTTAAAAAAGAAAAAAAATATTTACTTCCTAACCCCATAAGCTATGATTTAGTGGATTATTTAGTAAAGCATTTTGCAAACATTATGGATATTTCTTTCACAGCTAAAATGGAAGACCAGTTAGATGATATTGGAGAGGGTGGAAGAGATTGGCACAAGCTTATCAAGGACTTCTATACACCGTTTGAAGAACAGTTAAGGTTATCTAAGATTACCGACGTGGTTTGTGATAAGTGTGGTGCTAAAATGATTATAAACAGTGGTAAATTTGGCAACTATTATGCTTGTTCGAACTACCCAACTTGTCATAACATTAAAGCCGTTAACGAAAAAACGGTTATACCAACCGATAAAATTTGTTCTAAATGCGGGGGCGTAATGGTAGAGAGAGAGGGTAAATTTGGAAAGTTTTTGGCTTGTTCGAATTATCCAAAGTGCAAGAACACTATTAGCTTAACCGAGTCGGCTGGCACTTGTCCAGAGTGTGGTAGACCTACCAAAAAGATGTTAAGCCGTGGTGGAAAAACATTCTTTGGCTGTTCTAGTTACCCTGAATGTAAGTTTATGAGTTGGGATATGCCTACTGGTAAGAAATGCCCCGAATGTTCTGGATATTTAGTAAACATTGATGGAAAGGTTAAGTGCTCAAACAAGAAATGCACATACGAGGAAAATGCAAAAGGTTAAAGTTATCGGTGCAGGGCTTGCCGGCTGTGAAGCAACGTGGTATTTGGCAAACAAGGGAATAAAGGTTGAACTTTATGACGTTAAGCCTAAGGGCTTTACGCCTGCACATTCAAACAAAAATTACGGTGAGCTAGTATGTTCTAACTCACTTAAAAGTAACGACGTATTTGGTAATGCAGCAGGACTTCTCAAAGAGGAGTTGAGGTTGCTTGATTCTTTAGTAATTGGCGTTGCTGATAAAACTAAAGTTCCAGCAGGCAATGCCTTAGCTGTAAATAGAGAAGATTTTGCCGAGCAAATTACTAAGGCGTTAATCTCGCACCCTAACGTTACTTGTATATGTGAAGAGATAATAGACGTTGACTTTGATGAATGGACGATTATTGCTACAGGACCTTTAACGCTAAACTCACTTTCAAAGCGAATAAGTGAAATTGTGGGTGAAAGGTTACATTTTTTCGACGCATCTGCGCCTATAATAAGCTATGACAGTATAGATTTTGACAACGCTTTTATTTTAGATAGATATGGTGAAGAGGGTGGTGACCACGTTAACTGCCCAATGAACAAGGAAGAATATCTTGAATTTATAAACGAGTTAAAATCGGCAGAAAAGGCAACGCTACACGAGTTTGAAAAGTCAGACGTTTTTGAGGGTTGTATGCCCATAGAGGTAATGGCTGATAGAGGAGTGGATACTCTTCGTTTTGGTCCGTTAAAGCCTAGAGGGTTAACAGACCCCAAAACAGGCAGATGGCCTTACGCTTGTCTTCAACTTAGAAAGGAAGATGAAAACGGCACAATGTATAATATGGTGGGCTTTCAAACCAACCTAAAATTTGCAGAACAAAAGCGAGTGTTTTCCATAATACCAGCATTAAAGAATGCAGAGTATTTAAGATACGGTGTAATGCACAGAAACACTTTTATCAACTCACCAGAGGTTTTATCTGAAGATTATTCGCTTACTGCTCACCCCAAAACCTTTTTTGCAGGTCAAATTACTGGTGTTGAGGGTTACGTAGAAAGTATAGCTAGTGGACTGATGGCAGGAATTCATTTAGAGAGAAAAATAAATAAAAAACCACCCGTAAAAATTAGTCCGTTTACTGTAATGGGTGCTTTAACTAGCTATATTACAACTCCAAACAAAGATTTTCAGCCGATGAATGCTAACTTTGGGATACTCCCACCGTTAGATAGAATAATAAGGGATAAAAAGCTTAAAAAGAGTGAAATGGCAAAGCGTAGTCTAGAAGCAATTACGCAATTAAAAAAGGAGATTTAATTATGAATCAATTTATGGGCACAACCATTTGTGCTGTTAAAAAGGACGGAAAAACGGCGATTGCAGGTGACGGACAGGTTACAATGTCACAATCAATCGTATTTAAGAATAATGCCGTAAAGGTTAGAAGAATTTACGACGGTAAGGTAATTTTTGGTTTCGCAGGTTCTGTTGCAGACGCTTTTACTCTTTCAGAACGCTTTGAAGAAATGCTAAATAAGTATTCTGGAAACTTGATGCGTAGCGCAGTTGAGCTTGCTGAACTTTGGCGTTCAGATAAGTTTAGAAAGCTAGAGGCAATGATGATTACAGCCGATAAGGACAGTCTTTTAATAGTTTCAGGCACAGGCGAGGTTATTGAGCCTGACGATGGTGTTTGTGCTATCGGCAGTGGTGGAAATTATGCTTTAGCAGCAGCACGTGCATTGGTTAAAGAAACCGATTATTCTGCTGAAATTATTGCAAAAAAAGCATTGGAAATAGCAAGTGAGATTTGCGTTTTCACTAACGGAAACATTACTTGCGAAGTGCTATAAGGAGAAGCTATGAATTTAAGTCCAAAACAAATAGTAGAACAATTAGATAAATATATCATAGGGCAAAAGGACGCTAAAAAGGCCGTTGCTATTGCACTTAGAAACCGTTATAGAAGAAGTCTTTTAACCTCTGCCGAGAGAGAAGAAATTACACCTAAAAATATTATAATGAAAGGACCAACGGGCGTAGGTAAAACAGAGATTGCAAGAAGACTTGCAAAGCTTGTTGGAGCACCTTTTGTTAAGGTAGAAGCAACCAAGTATACTGAGGTAGGCTACGTTGGACGTGACGTTGAATCTATGATTAGAGATTTGGTGGAGTGTGCTGTTAGACTAGTTAAAGAAGAAAGATTTAACAAGGTAAATGAAAAGGCAGGAGCTATTGTAGATGCTAGGTTGGTTAAAATTCTTGCTGAGGTAAGAAAGCTTGACCGAGGCGAAACCCCTGTGGAAATTTTTGAGCAAAATATTCTAGAGGGACTAAAGAGAGGCTACTACGATAATGAAACCATCGAAATTGAAATCATAGATAACCCTAAGCCGATGGAGCTTGTTCCTGGTGGGGCAGAGATAAGCATTGGCAGTATTTTTGGGGATATGATGCCTAAAAAACGCAAAAAACGTAGGCTAACCGTTCGTGAGGCAAGAAAAATTTTGCTTGAGGAAGAAGCAGATAAGCTTATTGATAAGGATTCTGTTAATGAAGAAGCTATTCGTCGTGCAGAGCAAGAGGGAATTATCTTTATAGACGAAATTGATAAAATTGCAGCAAAGGGCAACAAGTCAGGCGGGCAAGACGTTTCTAGAGAGGGCGTGCAGAGAGATATTCTACCTATCGTAGAAGGCTCAACCGTTATGACCAAATACGGTGCAATTAAAACTGATTACATTTTATTTATTGCGGCAGGTGCTTTCCACGTTAGTAAAGTTAGTGATTTAATCCCCGAGCTTCAAGGAAGATTCCCAATTTTAGTTGAGTTAAAGAGCTTGACAAAGCAAGACTTTATTGAAATTTTAACAACTCCTCAAAACGCAATAACCATTCAATATGCAACTCTATTAGGAGTTGACGGCGTGGAATTGAAATTTACCGATTCAGCTATTGAAGAAATTGCAGGCGTTGCTGAGGATATGAATTTGACTAGCGAGGACATTGGTGCAAGAAGATTGCATACGGTTATGGAAAATTTACTCGAGGACATTTCGTTTAATGCTGACGGCACGGGTGTTTCAGTAGTAATTGATAAGGATTTTGTAATCAATAAATTAGGCAACGAGAAAAAGACAAAGGATTTGAAAAAATATATTCTTTAAGGAAAAATTATGATAAATATACCAAAAGGGACAAAGGACGTTTTACCAAAGGATAGTTATAAATGGCAATACGTTGAAAGCGTAGCAAGAAAGGTGGCAAGTGATTTTAATGCCTTAGAAATTAGAACTCCCACCTTCGAGCATACCGAGGTTTTTTCACGTGGTGTAGGCGAAACTACCGATATAGTTAATAAGGAAATGTATACCTTTTTAGATAAAGGTGATAGAAGCATTACCTTAAAGCCAGAAGGAACGGCTGGCGTTGTTAGAGCCTTTATTGAAAATGGGCTTTATAGCCAAGCTCTTCCTCAAAAGTTATTCTATATCACCCAATGCTTTAGATACGAAAGACCTCAAGCGGGAAGACTTAGAGAGTTTCACCAATTCGGCGTGGAGTTTTTAGGCTCGGACGATGCAAATATTGATGCTGAAACTATTATGCTTGCACATACGTTCTTCAAACGTTTAAACATCACTGGCTTAACACTCTACGTTAACAGTATTGGCTGTCCAGAGTGCAGAAAAAAATATGAGGACGCACTGATAGCATATCTAAATGACCACGAGGGCGAGCTTTGTGAACTTTGCAAGGATAGAAAATCGAAAAACCCATTGAGAGTTTTAGACTGTAAAAATCCTAACTGTAAACAAATAAACAAAGATGCTCCTAGGATTTTAGATTATATTTGTGACGACTGCAAGGCCCACTTTGATAAGGTTCAAAAACTTTTAAGCTTAGCAGGGGTAGAGTATAAAATTGACTCTGGAATTGTTAGAGGCTTAGATTATTACACAAAAACGGTATTTGAATTTGTTTCAGAAAACATTGGAGCACAAGGCACTGTTTGTGGTGGTGGACGCTATAACGGGCTTGTTTCTCAGCTTGGTGGACAAGACGTTCCGGGAATAGGTTTTGCCATCGGTATTGAAAGAATGCTTTTATTATTAGATTCGTTAGGAATTGAAATTCCAAACACGAATAAGGTTGAAGTTTACTTTGCACCTATGGGCGAAAAAGAGAGTGAAAAGGCGTTCGAGCTATGCTCAATTTTAAGAAACCTGGGCGTTCGTGCAGAGCTTGACCATATGCAAAGGGGCATTAAAGCACAATTTAAGTATGCTGATAAAATCAATGCCGAATACGTTGTTGTAATAGGTTCAAGCGAGCTTGAAAAGGGCGAGGTTAAACTAAAGTGCATGCAAACGGGAGAAGAAACGCTTTTAACTTTTGAAGAGCTTATTGAAAGGTGGAAAAGGTAAATGCGTGAGAGTGCTTTAGTAATAAAAACCGAGGGAGAATATGCAACCGTAAGCATTGACAAAAAGGATGAATGCAGTAAGTGCGGTATGTGTGCTTTTCCTAAAGGGGCAGACAAAATAGAGCTTCGTGCAAAAAACCCCATAAAAGCCAAAACGGGAGAAAGGGTTGTTATTGAAAGAGAAGAAGGCGGAAAACTTTCGGGTGCAATATTAGTATTTTTAGTGCCTTTGCTTTTGATTGGACTTGCAACCTTTATCACGTATGTGTTTATAAAAAACGATATATGGGTGCTATTTTTGAGCATAATCTTTATATTTGTTTGGTTTTGTATTTTAAGTATAATCGATAAAAAGCTTGTGTTTTTAGATAAGTTTTGTTCGGTTATAATAGAAATAGAAGAAAAAAACATAGAAAATATTCAACAAGGAGAAAACAAATGATTAACTACTCAGCGATTAAAAATCAAGACCCAGAACTTTATGAAAGTTTAATGAAGGAGCTTGCTCGTCAAAGAAACAATATTGAGCTTATTGCAAGTGAAAACTTTGTTTCTGAAGCTGTTATGGAGGCTGCGGGAAGCGTTTTAACGAACAAATATGCAGAGGGCTATCCTGCACATAGATATTACGGTGGATGCCAATGCGTTGATATTGCTGAAAATTTAGCAATTGAAAGAGCAAAAAAGTTATTTAACGCAGAACACGCAAACGTTCAACCACACAGTGGTGCAAACGCTAATTTTGCAGTATATTTTGCTGTTCTAAAGCCAGGCGACACCATTTTTGGAATGAGCTTAGCACACGGTGGTCACTTAACTCACGGAAGTCCCGTTTCAGTTTCGGGTAAATATTTTAATGCTGTTGGATATGGCGTTAAAGAATGTGACGGCAGGATTGACTACGATGATATGGCTAAACAAGTTTTAGAAGTTAAGCCTCAAATAGTAGTTTGTGGTGCTTCAGCATATCCTAGAATTATTGACTTTAAGAGGATTCGTGAAATCTGCGACTCGGTTGGTGCATATATGATGGTAGATATTGCACACATTGCAGGTTTAGTTGCAACAGGTCTTCATCCTAGCCCCGTTCCTTATGCAGATTTCGTTACCACAACCACGCACAAGACCTTAAGAGGACCTAGAGGTGGTATGATTTTATGTAAGGAAAAATATGCAAAGCTAATTGACAAGGCAGTATTCCCTGGAACACAAGGTGGTCCTTTAATGCACATTATTGCAGCAAAGGCAGTTGCTTTTGGCGAAGCATTAAAGCCAGAATTTAAAGCATATCAAGAACAAATTTTAAAGAATTCAAAGGCTATGAGCGAAGAATTTTTATGCCTTGGTGTTAAGCTTGTATCTGGTGGAACGGATAATCACTTAATGCTTCTAGATTTATCTGAATTAGAGGTTACAGGTAAAGAGCTAGAAAAAATGCTTGACGAGGTTAATATTACAGTTAACAAGAATGCTATTCCATTTGACAAGCAAAGTCCGTTTGTTACAAGCGGTATTCGTATTGGAACGCCCAGCATCACTTCACGTGGATTTAAGGAAGAAGATTGCAAAATTATTGCAAGATTGATAACAAAGATTATTAAAGAAAAGGAAAGCGCTTTTGACTTCGTTAGAGCAGAAGTTAAAAAGCTTATTGAAAAATATCCGCTTTATCAAGCGTAAAAAGAGGTAAGTTATGTATTCTTCGGTATTAAACTTAATTGACACCGAAAAAGCTATAAAGCTAATTAAAGATACGTTTGAAAGAGAGCTTGCAAAAACCCTTAAGCTGACTAGAGTTTCTGCGCCACTTTTCGTTGCGCCGGAGTCGGGACTTAACGACAATCTTAACGGCTACGAGCGTGCCGTTAGGTTTGACGTTTTATCTTTACATAAAGACGTAGAAATAGTTCAATCTTTAGCAAAATGGAAGCGCATGGCTCTCGGTAAATATGGATTTAGCGAAGGCACGGGGCTTTATACTGATATGAACGCGATTCGTAGGGATGAGGATTTAGATGCCATTCATTCAGTTTACGTTGACCAGTGGGACTGGGAAAAGATTATAAATAAAAACCAGCGTAGGCTATCATATCTAAAGGCAACCGTTAAAAAGATTTACTCGGTATTAAAAAAGCTTTCTAAAACGGTAGCAAAAACCTATCCAGAGCTTAAGACAGAGTTTCCTGAGGAGATTACCTTTATCTCTACTAAGGAACTTGAACAAAAATATCCTGAGCTTTCTAGAAAAGAGCGTGAAAAGGCAATAACAAAAGAGAACGGTGCAGTTTTTATTTACCAAATCGGTTGGGATTTATCTGACGGTAAGCCACACGATGGTAGAGCAGCAGACTATGACGATTGGAAACTAAACGGCGATATTTTGTTGTGGTATGACGTTTTGGATATTGCTTTAGAAATTTCTTCAATGGGAATAAGGGTTGATAAAAACTCAATACAAAAGCAGTTAAGAAAGAAAAAAGAATTAGAAAAGCTTTCTAACCCATACTGCAACGCAATATTAAACGATAAATTGCCACTAACTATTGGTGGTGGAATAGGACAGAGTAGACTGTGCATGTTCTTTCTAAAAAAAGCCCACATTGGCGAGGTTCAAGCTTCTATCTGGTCAGATGAGAGCATTTTAGAAAACGAAAAGAAAGGTATACACTTACTTTAATGGTTGATTTTTCAAGGACTGAGCGTTTAATCGGTCAAAAAAATCTTAATATCTTAAAAAACTCAAAAGTTTGTCTGTTTGGTATTGGTGGCGTTGGTGGATTTACTGCTGAAGCTTTAGTTAGAAGTGGTATTGGTAAGCTAACGGTTGTCGATGGTGATAACGTATGTGCATCCAATATAAACAGACAAATAATTGCTGATACAACTACTTTAGGTAGGGCAAAGATAGAGGTTATAAAACAAAGACTTCTCGGTATTAACCCTAATCTAGAGTTAGAGGCTGTTAATTTATTTTATCTGCCAGAAAACGCAGACAGAATAGACTTAACACAGTTTGATTATGTTATTGACGCAATAGATACGGTAACTGCAAAAATTGAGCTTGCAGTGCGTTGCAATGCTTTAGGCGTTAATCTAATATCATGTATGGGCACGGGTGGAAAAACCGAGCCTGAACTTTTAACGGTTATAGATGTTTATAAAACTTCTGGCTGTCCACTAGCACGAGTTATGCGTAGCGAATTAAAAAAACGTGGCATTAAAAGTTTAAAAGTGGTATATTCGCCTGAAAAAACGGTAAACGCATCTAAAAATTGCGACAACAATGAAAAAAGAACACCTCCTTCAATGATATTTGTGCCTGGAACGGCAGGGTTTCTATTAGCAAGGACGGTAGTGTTCGATTTGATTAAAGGGGGAGAAAACCTATGAAAATAATGATTGCTTCAGACATTCACGGTTCGGCTTTTTATACTAGCAAACTGCTTGACATCTTTTCAAAAGAAAAGGCAGATAAGATTGTTTTATTAGGCGATATTTATAATCACGGACCAAGAAACCCTTTTCCAAAGGAATATAATCCACAAGAAGTTGCACGATTATTGAATGGGATAAAGGATAAGTTATTAGTTGTCAAGGGCAATTGTGATAGTGAAGTTGACACTATGATTTCTGAGTTTAGCTTTCTTGAAAACGTATGTCTATTTTTAGATGGAAAGAGTATTTTATGCACGCATGGGCATACGTATAATAAAGACAACGAGCCTTCAACAAAGTTTGATGCAGTTGTTTATGGGCATTTTCATACAGGATTCTTCGAAAGAAAGAATAATACGCTATATATAAACGCAGGTTCTATATCTCTTCCCAAAAATCAAACACCTTCATCTTATTTAATAATCGAGGAAGGTAGAGCTGTGTTAAAGAATATTGATGGCGAGATAATTGACGAACATTATATATGATAAGAGGAATTTATGCTAGAGATTAGAAATCTAAAAAAGATTTATTCAACACCGGGTGGAGAAAAGGTAAAAGCATTAGACGGTGTTTCTATACAATTTCCTGAAAAAGGACTTGTATTCTTGCTTGGAAAAAGTGGTTCTGGCAAGTCAACCATGCTAAATTTACTTGGTGGCTTAGATAGACCAGACGAGGGGGAAATTATTGTTGATGGATGCAACAGTAAGGACTTTAGTCAAGCTGATTTTGACAGTTATAGAAATACATACGTTGGAATTGTCTTTCAAGAGTTTAATATATTAAACGAATTTACTGTTGGAACGAATATAGCGATAGCCTTACAGCTACAAAACAAGAGCAACGATAAGCAAGCGATAGATGATATCTTAGATTTGGTTGAGCTTGGTGGAATGGCCGACAGAAAGCCTGAAACCTTATCAGGTGGTCAAAAGCAAAGAGTAGCTATAGCACGTGCAATAATAAAAGACCCAGAAATCGTGCTTGCGGATGAGCCGACCGGTGCATTAGATTCTAAAACGGGTGAACAAATTTTTAACACGCTTAAGAAATTATCTAGCACAAGACTTGTTGTTGTAGTTTCACATGATAGAGAATCTGCAGAGAAATATGCTGATAGAATTATTGAGCTTGCAGACGGCAAGGTGATTAACGACGTTGTTAAGAGTCGTATACAAGCTGAAAGTTTGACAGAAAACGTTGACGTTATAGGTGATAGCACTATAAAAATTAAAGACATTGACAAAGTTTCAACAGTAGAACTAGAGAAAATTGTAAAAAAACTAAAGGGAAATAGAAAGGAAGCCATTTTAACATTCAACGATAATTTAGACAAGGTTAAAAAGGTTTGTAAGATTAATAATGATGGCGATATTGATGGATTTAAGCCTACGCCTAAGCAAGAGCCAATGGCAGAAAGCGGGTCAAAAGCCTCCTTTGTAAAAGCAAAATTCCCTATATGGCACGCTATTAAGCTGGGGGCTAGTAGTTTTAAGAAAAACACATTTAGATTTATCTTTACCATTTTATTGTCGGTAGTTGCGTTCTGTGTGTTCGGTGCAGTAACAACCCTAATATTTTATAAGCCCAACTATTCTTTCTCTAAAGCATTGCAAGAGATGAATTATCAAAGCTTAATGATGGACAAGCATTACTACTCGATAAAAGAACAGTATCGTATAAGTGAAGACTGGTCGATAGATGAAGCTAATAAACGAGTTACTTCAGGCACGGTTAGAACATTATATGGCGAAAATGAAATTGAGGAACTAAACAAAAACAACGTTGGTTTAGATTTTGCAGGCGTGTATACCTTTAATCAAGGCTCTGTAGAGAAATTTAGAACGTTTAATATTGGTGGCTCGCTTGATGAAATTAATTACCAAAATTTTTATGAATATAGATACCTAACAGGATTTAGCGACTGTGGTGAGCAGTATATGAAAGATAACGGCTTTACATGCTATGGGCGTTATCCTCAAAATGCTTCCGAGATTGCCATTTCAAAGTATATATTCGAGGTATTATGTTACGTTCAAGGCAGTTTAGACGAAAATGAAAAGCCTATGCCAGTAGAAGCGGTTCTTGCTCAATATGGTGGATTACGTGTTACTTTAAATCCTACTGGGGCAGGCTTAGCGCCAATCAATCTTACCGTTGTTGGAGTATATGAAATTTCAGATTACAGCAAGTATGAATCAGCAAAAAATAAAAATGATACTTCAATTTCTGATGCTCGTAGGTCAGTGCTGATTAGAGAGTTTAAGGAAGTGTTAGCACAAAGTATGGATTTGATAGGTTTTGTGTCTAACGACTTTTACGAAACATATGTTGGCGAAACCGCCAATGCAAGCGAAGGATTTAATACTATTTCAGTTAAAGGTTTTGATATAAACACTTCAGTTTCTGAAATTACTTCAACTAGGACATATTACACAGACGTTATACTTTCTGAATATCCCCATAAATTTAGTTTATTTAACGCAGAGGGGGATAAAATTAGCTCAAACAATTTTACTCTTAAAGAGAATGAGATATACGTTAGCTACAGCACGTGGGAGAAATACAGAAAAGAATACAAAGATAAAGGGCTTAGTGAAGATGCTATTCTGCAAAGCATGAAGAATAAAACGGTAACGGCATTTACTTATAAAAATCAAGTGAAAGGAACGTTAGAGCTTAAGGTTGTTGGATACTTTAAATTAAACAATAATGGAGCTACAACAAATTCCCAATATCTAGTATCTGAAAATACGCTTAAGAACTATTCGTGGAAGCTTATTACATCCACAATCGTGGTTAAAGATATTTCCGAATACAAAGTCCCGTTAGATGCAAAATATAATTTTGTAATTTCAATGTCGGATAATAGCTTAGAACAAGTTGAGTTCTTGCTAAAGGATGATGGAATAGTTGAATATAAGATTATTAACTCAACATACGATAGAATTTTCGGTAGCGAAGTTTTAGAAACGATGGACAATTACAAGCGTATATTCTTAATCGTAGGTGCTGTAACAGGTGTGTTCTCTGCGTTGATGATTATGAACTTTATTTCAACTTCAATAAATTCTAAGCGTAAAGAAATTGGAATACTTAGAGCTGTTGGTGCTGGAAAAACTGATATATTTAGAATATTCTTTACAGAAACATTCTTATTAGCACTTATAAGCTTTGTTTTAGCGGCAGTTGGTGCTGGATTTATAACAGCATATATAAATAGGATTTTGTATCAAATAACGTTTACGCATTTGTTGCAATACAACCTATTAAATGTTATATCAATTTTTGCAGTATCGGTATTTATATCATTTGCATCAACGGTATTACCTGTATACAAAGAAGCGATGAAGTTACCTGTGAACAGCATAAGACAGTTATAAGGCAAAATAAAAAAGGAGTTCAAACGAACTCCTTTTTATTTAATCTTATTATTAAATTTCTTTAATAGTTTTTCTAGGACATTTTCCTACACAAACCTTACAACCTGTGCACTTTGAATAATCAATAACGGGTAGGTTGTTTTCCATAGTGATAGCACCGTGAGGGCAATTTTTAACGCAAAGCCCACAAGCTATACAGCCAACCTTGCAAGCACCAACTACTTCCTTTCCCTTGCACGAAGTAGAGCAGGCAACGTAAACCTTAGATTTTCTAGGAATTAAATCGATAATCTTTTTGGGGCAAGCTATAACGCAAGCCTTGCAAGCTTCACATAATGTTTTATCAACGATTGCACAATCGTTTTTAACGTCTATTGCGTGATAGGGACATTTTTTAGCACAAGTTCCACCACCTAAGCAACCCTCAGGGCAAACCTTTTTGCCACCCATAAAAGCACTTTGAGCAACGCAACCTTCATTGCCAACGTAATCGTATTTATTGGCTGATAGGTTACCACCTGCACAGTGAACAACAGCCATCATAGGTTCGGTTGCACTAAAGGGAAGACCTAAAATATCGCAAATTGCTTGCTTGTTTTCATTTGACGTTGCACCACATGCAGAAAGCTCAGCCTTTCCTTCTGCTAAAGCCTTAGCAAAATCTGCACAACCAGCAAAGCCACAGCCACCACAATTTGCACCTGCAAGATGACCAGAAATTGATGAAACCTGTTCATCTTCCTCAACTGCGCATAGCTTAGAAATTAAAACTATAAGAGCGCCGAAAACGATTGCTAAAACAGCCACTATTGCGATAACGAGTAAGAGTTTATTAACGTTTATAGATGAACTTAATAAATTTATCATATCAAACCTCCGTTAAATCAAAGCGAACACGTAGAAAGCCATTGCGATAAAGCAAGCCGTTATCATTGCGATAGGGAAGCCTTGAAGATGCTTGTTGATGGTAAGTCTTGCAATCTTTTCTCTAAGACCACTCATAATAACAATAGAGAGAGTGAAGCCTAGACCTGCGAACAAGCCGTAAAGAACTGCAAAACCCATATTCATTGAAGATATTCCAAGCAATGAAATCATCTGAGCCTCGTCAATAACGAGCTCTGCAACACCTAAAACAGCACAGTTAGTGGTAATTAAAGGAAGATATATACCCATTGCATTATATAGTGTGGGGGAGAACTTCTTTAATGCCATTTCTATCATTTGCACTAGAGCAGCAATTATGAAAATGAAAACGATAATTTCCATAAATTCAATTTCTAACGGAACTAATACAAGCGTGTAAATTGGATAGGTGATAAGGCAAGTAATGGTCATTACAAAGGTAACGGCTAAGCCCATACCTAAAGCACTCTTAAAATCTTTTGAAACGCCTAAGAATGGGCAAATTCCTAAGAATTGAACAACAACAAAGTTGTTAATAAACATTGCCGAAACGACAATCATAATAAATTCAGCCATATTATATTGCCTCCTTTACATCGTTTTGTAAGTCTAAGGCTTCTGCCTTTGCTTTTTTAATTTTCTTTTTCTTGTTTAGAAGAGCAGATACCATACTGAACACGCAGATAAACATTGCAAAGGTAAAGAACGCACCTGCACTTTGTGCAAAGAAAGCTATGTTAAAGTTCCAAAGCTTATATCCAAAAATAGCACCAGCACCTAAAATTTCTCTTACAGCACCCATTAAAGTAAGTGCAACTGTAAAGCCTAAACCCATAAACAAACCGTCTGCCGCAGAAGCAACAATTCCGTTTTTGCTGGCAAAACTTTCAGCTCTAGCTAGAATGATACAGTTTACAACTATAAGTGGTAAATATAATCCTAGCGACTCGTAAAGGTCTGGCAAAAGCTTGTCTAAAATCAAACGCACTAATGTAACAAAGGTTGCGATAATTAATACGAATGCAGGTATTCTTACTTGGTTAGGAATAACCTTTCTAAGTAAAGAAACTAAAACGTTACTGCAAATTAAAACGAAGGTAACTGCTAAGCCCATACCTATACCGTTTGATGCTGCAGTTGAAAGAGCGAGGGTTGGACAAGTTCCTAGAACTAACTTTAATATAGGGTTAGAAGAAATTAAGCCGTCTACAGCAATCTTTTTAAAATTTGTTTTCATACTTAAATCCCTCCTAAATCATTTGTAAGAAACCTAATCACGCAGTTTACAGCGTTGCAAGCTGCTTGTGCTGAGTAGGTTGCACCAGAAACGATATTTGTTTTTTGATTTTCCGAATTAGAGCTTGATGTGTAGTAAATACCGTCAATATCCTCTTGGAAGTTAGAATAGAAAGCGTTAGTAATTTTGCTCATAAGAGTTTGCTTTTCATAGCTTTCTTGAACTATTTTGTTTATCGCCATTCTGCCCTCGTTTACAGAAACTTGAACCCAAAGGGTAATCGAGCCACCCTTATAGCCTTGAGTTCCTGTCGTTTGGAAAAGATAATCGAACGAAGAATCATCTGCGTTACCAACTACGAATAGCTTGTTTACTGAACCAATATCATCGTAAGAAATCTGGTTTGCAAGCGTGTCTTTATCAATAATTGTTTCAAACTGCTTTTCTTCACCATAGATTTTTATTATCGCACGTGAAGCTCGTTCTTCAGGAGAAACGTATAGCACGTCGTTTGCAATGGCTAGTAAGCCACCAAAGGCTACAGATATTACAAGAAGAACGGTTATGCACTTAAACCATAAGCTGTTAAAAAATTTACTCATAATCAGTTCCCCTTTGCCTTTTTATTTTTTATAAATCCGAATGGACGATTGATTACAAATTTATCAATCAATGGAACTATTAGGTTTGCAAGTAATATTACAAAGGATACAACCTCCATTTTTGTTGCAAGTCTTAGTCCCGCCGTCAAAAGTCCTAGTAATACAAAATATATAACGTTGCCTAGTGTAGTGTTTGGGGTAGTGGTGTAATCGGTTGCCATAAAGAAAGCTGCTAGCATTAAACCACCCGTTAAGATTGCAGGGAGGAAAACCGAAAAATCAAATCCGAATAGAGCAACCGTGAACAATCCAGTTACTAGCACGTAAATAATTGGATATATGATATTTATAATTCCGATTAACGCTAAATAAATTGCGCCTACTAGAATTGCTATCTTGCAGGTTTCACCAATACAGCCAGCAACGCCTAAGCCAAAGAATAAATCCCAATTAGAAAGGCTAGTTTCAAGTCCCTTTAAGGTAGATTCAAGTGGTGTTGCACCAGAAACTAATTCTGCCGTTGTGGGAAGAATCCACGCTGTTACAACTGATTGGAAGGACATAAATATAAATATTCTTCCTACGATGGCTGGGTTAACTAAGTTTTTGCCTGTTCCACCGAACAACATTTTAACAACTATAATTGCAAACACGCTACCAAGTATTGGTGCATACCAAGGATAGTTTGTTCCAATGGTCATTCCTATCAAAAGACCTGTTACGCACGATGAAAAGTCAAAGTTATGTAAGCATTCTTTAAATGTTTTTCCACCAGCAAGGTTAAAAACAATTTCAGCAGTTATTGCTGATATAACCGATAGGGCAAGAATTAACAGAGCATAAAGCCCAAAATATACAACACCCATAACGCAAGCTGGAAGTAACGCTATTGAAACGTGCATCATTATATCTTTTGTTGTGCGATAGTTTTTAATGTGGGGCGATGATGAGAAGGTTAAATTATTTGCCATTTGTCTTCATCTCCTTTATTTTTCCTTTTGCAAAGTTAATGGTTTGAACTAGTGGGCGCTTCGCAGGGCAGTTATATGCACAAGAGCCACATTCTAAACAGTTCATAGCGCCGTATTTTTCTGCACCAGCATAATCTCCACTTAGTGTAAAGCTTTCAATATACATTGGCATTAAACGCATAGGGCAGTTTTTAGCACATTTTCCACAATTTATGCAGTTAGTGGGTTGCTCTAAACTCGTTTCACCGTCAATCAAGCATAAAATACCTGAATCTGTCTTTCTAGTATAGTGTGTAAGCGAAACTATTGCTTTTCCCATCATAGGTCCACCAGCTACTATTTTTACCGTTTCGTCTTTCTTGCCACCACAAAATTCTAGAATATCATTGAATGAGGTTCCTAATACAACCCTAACGTTTTTGGGCTCGTTAATACCAGAACCACTAACGGTTACAACCGTTTCAGTTAAAGGCTTATTAAGCTCTATTGCCTCGTAGCAAGCTATCATAGTTTTTATGTTTTGGACGCAAACTCCTACGTCGAAAGGCATTTTTCCGCAGGGGACTTTTCTACCCGTGCAACAATAAATCAAATGCTTTTCACTACCCATTGGATATTGCTTTTTAAGCACTACTATTTCAAGGTCCTCAAAACGCTTGAACGCCTCTATTGCTTCCGGCTTATTTGCCTCAATACCAATAATAATACGTTCGATATTAAGAGCGATAGCTGCATATTTAATACCCTTATAAATATCCTCTGTGCGTTCTAACATTAAGCGATAGTCGCAGTTAAGGTATGGTTCGCATTCAGCACCGTTAATAATTAAAACGTCTAGCTGTGTTCTTGGTGAAAGCTTTACAGCAGTAGGGAAGCCCGCACCACCTAAACCTACTATACCTGCTAGTCTAATACGTTCAATAAGCGAATCCTTTCCAAAATTCTTAAGGTCATCAAAATAAAGCTGTTCGTCTTTATTGTTGTTTTCAATAATAACGTGTTTTTGCTTTTGACCTAAGCCATTAACAATGTCCTCAATTTTAGTTACCGTTCCACAAATAGGTGCATATACGTTAGCTGAAATCGCACCGCTTTCTAAACCGATAAGTTGACCCTTAACAACTTCATCGCCTACGTTTACGGTTGGAATAGCAGGAGCACCAATGTGTTGTGACATACTAACGAATACAGTTTGAGGTGCTGGCATAACTTCGATAGGTTTATCTTTTGTTAAATGCTTCATATCTCTAACGTGAACGCCGTATGGATAACGTTTGCCTTTTCTGATATTCAAAGTTTTTCTCCTTATACGTTATTTTGCGAACTTAAAAAAATCAGTTCACAAATTTTCGATATATATTATACTATAACTAATACTTATAAGTCTATACCTTTTTTTATTTTGACAAAAAAATTAAAAATAAAAAATTTTACGACCTTTTTTAATTAAAAATTAAAAAAATCCAGCCTTTTTTTTATGTTATAAAAAAACATTTTTTATTATTTTGTAACATAGCAAGACAGGATGTTATCTAAAATTGCGCAATGCAAGTATGAAATATGAAAAAAGCTCCGTAAAAAAAACGAAGCTTTGTCACAAAAATCTGTATACGTATTTGAAATTATAGTAAAATTTGGGTGATTAAGCAAGCTAAAAACGCACAAATTGCCACCGTTGTAAGTGAACGGTTAAAAAGAGAAGCAATTATTGCTACGATTGCACCAACTACAGCAACGATAATTAAATCTGTTCCTAAAGAGAAGAATATCGCAGGGAAGGTCATTGTAGCTAAAACGGTGTAGGGAATATAGTAAAAGAAGCTCAGCAAGAACCTTGACTTGATTTTTCGCTTGAAAAATGTTAGAGGGAGCATTCTAATTAGATAGGTAACGCTCGCCATAACTAACGCGTATAAAACCATAGTTTCAACCCTCATTGTTATTGCCCTCCTCAATAGGAAATAAAACAGAGGCAACAATAGCACCAATTAAGGCCACGACTATTGTTGAGAAATTACCGAAGAAATTACTTAGTTGTGGAATAAAATAGATAACACAGCTAAGCACTATTGCAAAAAGAACTGCAAAAAGCACGCCACCCTCTTTTTTCATTGGTGGAATAATTATTGCTATGAACATTGCGTATAGTGCAATGCCAAGCGAAGAGGAAACGACGGTAGGTAATACGCTACCAGCAAGAGCCCCTATAAGAGTTCCTAATGCCCAACCGAAGTATGGTAGAAGGGCTAGCCCGAAAAAGTATGATTTACCAAAATTTTTAGGTTTTGAAGAAGCAACAGCATAAATCTCATCGGTAATAAAGACAGAAGCTCCTGCACGAATGGGTGTGGTAAACGAAGCGTCAGTTTTTTGTGAAAGGCTTATGCTCATTAAAAAGTATCTAGCGTTAATTACTAGCTGACCTAAAATAATTTCTAAAAGCGAGCCTGCAGAAGCTATAATATCTAGACCGTTTAACTGACCTGCAGACGTTAGGTTTGTCATAGAGATTAAAAGGGCAACAAGCACAGGTACACCAACGATACTTGCCTTAATACCAAAAGCAATAGAAACAGAAAGATAGCCAAGCCCAATGGGTAAGCCGTCTTTAATTCCGTTTTTAAATTTTAGTGTAGAAAAGTCACTTTTCATTCTAAAAGCCCGTGCAATTTTATTGATTAAAGCATTTTATCACAATTGAAAAAACTTTGCAATGAAATTAAACCATAAATTATGTAATTTTGCACATATATTTTTATAAAAATATATAGACAAATTCTTGAAAATAAAGTATAATTACAAAGATAGAGAAATTTTGTTAAAACGGAGGAACTTATGGCTAAACTTATTATGTCAGCATTTGCAGACGAATATTCAGACGTGCTTACCGAACAATTAGAGGCACTTAACGGATTTGGGATTAATTTTATAGAGCTTCGCCACGCAGACGGAAAGGGTGTTGCAGAGATGACTGGGAGTGACGTGAAGGAGATAAAGAAAAAACTTTTAGACTATGGCGTTGGCGTTTCGGCAATCGGTTCTCCCTTAGGAAAGGTTAAGCTTGACGGGGATTTGGATGCACACTTTGATACTGCTAGAAGAATTTTTAATATGGCAAACGAGCTAGGCACTAAGCATATAAGAATGTTTAGTTACTATCCTCCTGAAGGCAAGAGCATATACGATTTTAAAGATGAAGTTTATTTCAATATGGAAAAGCTTATTAAAATCGCCGAAGAATACGGAATGGTTTTATGCCTAGAAAACGAAGATAGATTATACGGTGCTTGCCCAAAAACTTGCTTAGAACTTTGCGAAGCGTTTAAGGGTAGACTAAAGGTTGTATTCGATATGGGTAACTTTGCCTTAAAGGGTGTTGAAACTTATCCTTATGCCTACAACTTATTGAGAGAACATATTGAATATTTCCACATTAAAGACGCTTACTTTGATGCAGAAACAGGCAAGGGCTCGGTAGTTCCTGCTGGTTGTGGTAATGCAAAGATTAAAGAAATTTTAACTGACTTTGCTAAGACCTCCAACTTTGATACGTTTATCTCGTTAGAACCACATCTTTTAGACTTTGGAGGGCTTGCTGCTCTTGGTGGAAAGCACTTTGACAGCCCATTTGTTTATAAAGACAAAAAAGAAGCCTTTGCAGATGGTGTTAAACACTTAAAAGAATTGCTTGCAAAGTAGATAAAAGCGAAAAAGGCAAAAATACACGATTAAAAATAGGAGAAGATTATGAAAACATTCAAAAAGGACAATTTAACTGTAGAAGTTTACGAAAATAGAACACTTATGGGCGAGGCAGCAGCAAGAGATATTAAGGCTTGTTTTAAGAAACTACTTAGCGAAAAGGAAGAAATTAACGTTATTTTTGCCGCAGCACCCTCGCAAAACGACGTGCTTAAGGCATTAGTTGAAGATAAGGAAATAGAATGGAACAGAGTTAACGCTTATCATATGGACGAATACATTGGTTTAGACAAAGATGCTCCACAAGGTTTTGGTAACTTCTTAAAGGCACATATTTTTGGTCTTGTTCCATTTAAGAGTGTTAACTATATTGACATTACTACAACAGACCCAGAGAAGGAAGCAAACCGTTACGGCAAGATTTTAGAAGAAAATCCTACCGACGTTGTTATTATGGGTATTGGTGAAAACGGACACATTGCGTTCAACGACCCACCAGTTGCAGACTTTAAGGATAGCAAGGTTGTTAAGCCTGTTAAACTTGATGAAGTATGCCGTCAACAACAAGTAAACGACGGTTGCTTTGAAAGTATTGACAAAGTTCCTACGCACGCAATGACTTTAACCGTTCCAACTTTAGTTAAAGCACCAAATTTATTCTGTATCGTTCCAGCACCTACTAAGGCAAATGCAGTTTATGAAACACTTTACGGCACGATTGACGAGCATTGCCCAGCAAGTATTTTAAGATTACAAGAAAATGCAAAGTTATATTTAGACGATAAAAGCTCTACTTTAATTAAGGACTAAGACAAATGATAAAAATAAAAAGTGACAAGATAATGGTAAACGGTGGTCTTTTTGACGGATACGTTTACCTAGAGGAAGACAAAATTAAATCGATTGAAAAGACGGATAGACCTGCAGATGAAACATACGATTTCACAGGCTTATACGTTGCACCTGGCTTTATAGAAATGCACACACACGGCGCAGTTGGTGAAACTTTTATTGATTGTGACGTAGACGGTGTGATTAAAGCTTGTAATTTTCAGCTTTCTAAAGGTGTTACGACCATTCTACCCACACTATCTGCTGCACCATATAAAATGATGAAAGATGGGGTTAAGAAAATTGCACAGGCGAAGAGAGATAAGAGAGCGAAGAGCAATATTTTAGGAGCACATTTAGAAGGCCCGTATTTTTCGCCCAAGCAAAGTGGTGCACAAAGCGTAGATTTTATGACTCCACCAATCAAAGAGGAATACGAGGAATTGTTAAGAGAATATCCTAATGACGTTGCACGTTTTTCCTATGCACCTGAAACCGATAAAAACGGCGAGTTTTCAAAATACATAACCGAGAGGGGAGTTTTAAGCTCGGCTGGGCATACAGATGCAACGTATGCAGATATGAAGACTGCGATGGAAAACGGCTGTAAGTTAGTAACTCACCTTTATAGTTGCACGTCGACTATTACTAGAGATAAAGGATTTAGAATTTTGGGGGTAATAGAAACTGCGTATTTAGAGGATGATTTGTTTGTTGAAATTATAGCAGACGGAAGGCATTTACCACCTGATTTAATCAATATGATATTAAAAATTAAGGGAACTGACAAGGTTGCGCTAATTACTGACAGTTTAGGAGTGGCTGGCACTGACCTTAAGGAAGGCACTTCGCTTGGAATAGATTTTATAATCGACGAAGGGGTGTGTAGGCTTAAAGACTTAAGTGGTTTTGCAGGCAGTATTGCAACGGCAGACAGGTGTATTAGAGTAATTACCGAAGAATGTGGTCATTCGCTTAGTGATGCTGTTAAAATGTATACCGAAATTCCTGCAAAAATTTTGGGCTTAAACAAAGGAATGCTAAAAGAGGGTCTTGACGCAGACGTTATAGTGTTTGATGATAAGATTGACATTAAGCACGCTTTTGTAATGGGAAGAAAAGAAATTTAACTATAAGCGCTTGTAAAACTAAATAGATTACAAGAAAAACATATAGAAAACGCAAAATAAATGTTAAAAACGCTATTTGGCAAAAAATAAAAATAAAAACAAAAAGGAAAACAGAAAATTAAAAAAAGGAGAATCTTATGGAAAGGAAAGCAGTTATAGGTATTATAGGTTGTGGTCACATAGCTAAAGACGTGCATTTGGGAAACGCCTTCTCAAACCCAAGAATTAGGGTTAAATGGTGTTCAGATTTGCTTGATGAAAATCTTGAATACGTTAAGGCAAACTACCCTTGTGAGAACTTAACCAAGAATTATATGGACGTTTTAGACGACCCCGAAGTAGAAGGAATTCTTCTCTTTACCGTTCACAACGTTCGTGAAAAGATTATTAAAGAAGCTGCTGAACGTGGCAAGCACATTTACGTTGAAAAACCTATGAGCACCACAATGGAGGAATCTTATAGAATTAAGAAAATAGTTGAAAAAGCTGGCATAAAGTTTGTAGTTGGCTTTAACCGTCGTTGTGCTCCAATTGTTAAAGACGCTAAAAATCTTTTAGATACTCATTCGGAAAAGACTGAAGCTCCTTGGAGATTTAAGCGTTACGGCGACACTGTTCGCTTAAAAGAAGAAGAGGTTACGATGATGCTTATGAGAATTAACGATGACAGTGCATCATTCAAGAAATACGCTTTTGATGAATACGTGGGACAAGGCTCTATTATTGGTGAATTCTGTCACTTCTTTGACCTAGCTTGTTTCTTTGCTGGTTGTGAGCCTGTAAAGATTTATGCTGAAGGCTGGTCAAGAACCAACGCTTCAGTTACCATTACCTTTGAAGACCAATCTATTTGCACGGTATTCGATGCTTCTTGTGGTAGCTTTGACCATCCAAAAGAACTTATCGAATTATATAAAGGTGGTATGAGTTTACAACTTGACCACTACTTGCAATTAAGAGTAGGCGGCAGGGTAGACGTTAAAAAGATTAATTATCCATTTAAGAGCGATCCATATCCATACATTACTGAAGGTGAAGGCACAAACCTTTATATCAATAAAATGAACGAAAGAAATCGTTTGGCAACCGACCCAACTAAGCTTGACAGAGCAGAGGTTGAAAAGGGACACTACAATATGTTAGATGATTTTGCTAAGTGTATTTTAGAAGATGCACCTAGCCCCTGTGACGCATTAGCAGGTGCAAGAGCAACCCTAATGTGCTTAAAAGCAAGAGAATCTGCAAGATTAGGCATGCCTGTTAAAATTAGTATTGATGAATACGATTTTGTATTTGCTGATTAAGGAGCGAAAATGAAAGAGTTTTTTAAGGGCAAGAAAATACTTTTTGTAGGTGCTAGTAACATTCATCACGGTCACGGTGTAAGCTATGCTCGTTCTTTTATAAGAGAACAAGATGAAAAATGCTACGTTTTTAATAAAGGTTTGGGTGGCAACCGTGCTGTAATGGTTAAATACCTTTATGATGAAGAAATTGCTATCCATAAGCCAGACGTGGTGTTCTTTGGTTACGGTGTAAACGATATGGCTTGTTGGCTTTACGATGCTAAAAAGGTTTTTACACCTGAAATTATGCAACAACGAGCTGGGCGTGATGAAGAGCATTTAACTGCTATGATGGAAACGGCAATTAAACTTCGTGACGATGGTATTACGCCTGTTATATGCTCTCAGTTTGGTTTAGATGAGTTTATTCCTCTTCGTGACGACGTTGAAACGATAGGTGACAATCAAGAAAAAGAGGATTATATCGGACCATCTTTCTACACACCACAAACTATGAAGAATATGAACGAAAAAATGGCATACTATCGTGACGTTTTAAAGGATTTTGCGATAAAGAACGGATTTTTGTTTTTAGACTTTTATGAGGCTTTTCAAGCCGTTAACAACGAGCAAAAGGGTGCAGGGCTTTTTAGAGCGGACGGCTGTCACTTGACTATTGACAAGGGACATATGCTAATGGCTAAAACGTTTTTAGAATTTTTAGGCTATGATAACGTGCCAGACGTTTTCCCTGAAAAAGATGAAAAGGCTTTAGAGCTTTTTGAGTATGAACAGTTTGAACGTGGTATTCAATACATTAAGCATGCAAGATTATCGCCTTGGCTTGGATATACAACAAAAGAAAAGTTTGACGCGGGCTTAAAGGAAATGCTTGAAGCTGGCAAATACACTACCGAAATTGAAAATTATTTACGTTATCACGATAACCATTTAGAAGAAATTGAAACTAAGTTAGAACAAATGGTTAGAGATTATACAAACAATAAATAGAAAAATTATTTATGGCATTAGCCAAAAAGGAGAAAATATGGTTAAAATTGGTGGAGTTACGATTGACACTTCGCATCCCCTTTGCTTTGCAGAGGAATTAGAAAAGGCTTGTATTGGTATGAAATACGAATACGTATGCAATACAGGGTTCAGAGGGGAAGAGGAAGTAGACGCTTTTTCAAAGAGATTTGGTATTAAAAAAGCGAATACGATTGAAGAAATGGCAGACAAGGTTGACATCGGTTTTGTTCATTCTTGCAACTGGGATAAGCACTTGAAGTTGGCTGAACCTTTTGTTAAAGCTGGAACACCTGTGTTTATTGACAAGCCTATCATTGGAAATTTGAAAGATGCAAACAAGCTTCGTGAATGGGTTAAAAACGGTGCTAAAATTTACGGTGCATCTGCAATGAGATATAGCAAGGAAGTTACCGAGTTTTTAGCAAAGCCCGTTGAAGAAAGGGGCGAGGTAGTTTCTATCTTCGTTGAAGGTGGCGTAAACGAATACGACTATGCTATTCACTCTATGGAAATTGCATCTGCAATAGCACAATCATTGGTAACTTCTTGTAAGTTCTTAGGCAGTGCAAAAGACCCTAAGGGCAATCCTTGCGAAGCTTACTTCGTTGAATTTGAAAACGGAGTAACAGCAACGTATTATTGCTATCATAACACATGGTGTCCTGGTCAAGTAATCGTTATGACTACTAAGGGTCCACACTTTATGCAA
Source organism: Christensenellaceae bacterium (assembly GCA_045653205.1). Taxonomy (GTDB): domain Bacteria; phylum Bacillota; class Clostridia; order Christensenellales; family Borkfalkiaceae; genus UBA1259. The sequence goes on from JAZOLT010000007.1 coordinate 233,482, forward strand.
CTAGATGGATTTGTAGCATACAACTATATGCTTCGTGAAGTTTATAAGCAAATGACAAAGGGTGAAAGCAGACTAGTTGATGTAGAAACGCTTATTAACTGTTGTTTAGCTATGGTAGCTGGTAAAAAATCACGTGATGAGTTGAACGGCGCAAAAGTGACCTTAGACCAATTAACAGAAACAGATGGGTTTGACGGAAATGCTTTTGAAGATTTTTATGCAAAAGCACAAACGGCAAAAGGCCCAATGTATAAATAAAGCACATAAACAATAAATAGGAGAAAATATTATGGAAAAAATTGTAGTATTAGTCCACGGACAATGGAGAGAAAAAATCTTTAGTCCAAAGTATTTTGAAAGACTTCAAAAAAGTGGTGAAGTTAAGGTTTACGATAGAGTAGACTTTGCTGATAAGGATTACGTTTTAGAGTTCGTTAAGGGCGCTACTGTTCTTATTACTTCTTGGGATAGCCCTGTAATTGATAAGGACATTTTAGATGCTTGCCCAGATTTAAAGGCAGTGCTTCACGCAGCTGGCTCGATTAAGAGTGTTATTTCTGATGAGTTTGTTGCTAGAAAAATTAGAATTACAAACTCAGCTTGTGCAATTGGAGAGGGCGTTGCAGAAACGGCTTTAGGTTTTGCTCTCGCTTCTTGCAAGGGTTTTTGGACATTTAATGAAGACATGCATAACGGCACTTGGAAGAGAGATAATTGGACTGATTACGTTAAGGATTTTTACGACGTAACAGTTGGCGTTATTTCTGGAGGTTTCGTTGGTAAGCACATGGTTAAGCTATTAAAGAGCTTCCACGTTGATATTTTAATGTATGACCCAATTTTGACTGAAGAACAAATTGCAGAAATTGGTGCTAAAAAGGTTAGCCTTGACGAGCTTATGTCAACTGCTGACGTTGTTACTATTCACGCACCTTCAATCCCTGCAACTGACAATATGATAAACGCTTCTAACTTAAAGTTAATGAAGGACAAGGCTATTTTAATCAACACTGCAAGAGGCTCAATTATCAATCAAGACGACTTGATTGAAGAGCTTAAAAAGGGTAGAATTTTAGCATGTCTTGACGTGTTTACGCCAGAACCCTTACCAGCAGACAGCGAGCTTGCAAAGCTTCCCAATGCAATTTTAACTCCTCACATTGCAGGTATTTGCACTAACGGATTTAGAAGATTGTCACTCCACGTTTGCGAAGAAATCGAAAGATTAATCAATGGCGAGAAAATGAAGGCAGAGGTTAACCTCGACAACCTTTCTAAATTAGCATAAAAACTTAAAAAAGGGGGTGTTAATCGCCCCCTCAAATTTAAAAAATTAACGAGAGGAAAATAAAATGAAATGTAATAAGGGATTCGCACTTATTGGATGTGGAATGATAGCAAGAGTTCATGCACAAGCTATCGAACATATTGAGGGTGCAAAAATCGTTGCAGTATACGATAATTTTTACGAGGCTGCAGTAAAGTTTGCAGGAGAGCATAACTGCAAGGCTTATAAAACTATTGAAGAGCTTTTAGCTGATAAGGACGTAGAAATTGTAAACATCTGCACGCCTAGTGGTCTACATGCAGAAATAACAATTAAGGCGGCAAACGCTAAAAAACACGTTATAGTTGAAAAGCCAATGGCTATCACCGAAGAACAAGTTGATGCTGTTATTAAGGCTGTTGAAGAAAATGGTGTTAAGGTAGCTGTAATCACTCAGCTTCGTTTTACAGAAGCCGTTCAAAAAATTAAAAAGGCTATAGATGAGGGCAGGCTTGGCAAAATTTTACTTGCAGACTATAGAATGAAATACTATCGTTCGCCAGAATACTACGCTCAAGGTGGCTGGAGAGGCACTTGGAAGATGGATGGTGGTGGTGCAATGATGAATCAAGGCATTCATGGAATAGACCTTATTCAATACTTAGTTGGTGGCGTTAAGAGTGTTAACGCTGTTTGCAAAACATTAAGCCGTGATATTGAAACTGAGGACACCGCTAACGTTTTAGTTGAATATAATTGTGGGGCTATTGGTGTTATTCAATGCACAACGGTAGCTGAGCCTGGATATCCTCGTTCAATCGAGATTACTGGAACTAACGGCACTATTGTTTTAAGAGAAGATGCAATTGAAAGCTGGGGAATTAAGGGTGAAACTGAAGCAACGGGTGAAATGCTTACAAATGCGTTTGCAGACCCTTCTGCAGTAAGTTACAACTTCCACAAAATGCAGTTTGAAGATTTAATTGACGCTATTGAAAACGATAGAAGACCATTGGTAGACATATACGAGGGCAGAAAGCCTGTTGATATTATTCTTGGTTCGTATAAGTCTAGCAAAGAAGGCAGAAAAATAGAAATTAAATAGGTGAAAAAAATGAAAATTACCAATGCGATATGCTCTTATGCTATTACCGACTTTAAAGGAAAGTTTGGTTTTAAGGGTTCGTATATCAATGGCGCTATGCAAGTAATAGTTAAAGTTGAAACCGAGAATGAATACGGCATCGGTTCTTGTAACTACTCGGTGCTTTGGTCAGACGCCGCAATTTTTGCTGAATATGGCGGAGATAAGGGCAACGAGCTTATGCTTAGCGTTACCAATTACGCATTATCTAAATTAAAGGGCAAGGATTTTACCAATCCAATAGACCTTATTGACAGCATTTATCCAGAAGTTTTAGCTTATGCTAGAGAAGTTACTAAATATGGTGATAGACTAAAAGAAACTTTTGCAAGAAATGCGCTAGTTTGTGTTGATAATGCTCTTTGGCAATTGTATGGCAAGCTTAAAAAGACCGAAAATATTATGGATTTGATTCCAGAAAACCTAAAAAAGCCCTTGTGCTATCAACATAAAATCGTTGGAAATATCCCATTGATTACTTATGCCTTAACTAAAGACGATATTACAAAGCTATTAGATAGTGGAATGTTCGTTCTAAAAATTAAAATCGGATTAGACCCAACAGGTAAAGATGATTTGGGTGCGATGCTAGAATGGGATAAGGCAAGATTAAAAGAAATTCACGAAATTGCTAAAAATTATAAGAGTGAGTATACGGTTAGTGGAAATATATTATATTATTTAGATGCTAACGGCAGATACGACAGTTTAGAGAGATTGCAAGGATTAATAGATTTTGCAAAGGAAGAAGGCATTTTAGATAGAATTATTCTATTAGAAGAGCCATTTGCTGAAGAAAACAAGATAGACGTTAGGTCACTTCCTGTTAGAATAGTTGCAGATGAGTCTGCACATTCGCTTGCTGACGTTGAAGAAAGAATTAAGTTAGGATACAAGGCAGTTGCGCTAAAAGCCATAGCAAAAACTCTTTCTGAAACCTTAAAGATTTTAGCAAAAGCAACAGAGGAAGGAGTTGAATGTTTCTGTGCAGACCTAACTGTAACGCCTTACGTGTTAGAATTTAATAAAAACGTTGCTTCAAGAATTAAGCCTTTACCCGAATTAAAGGTAGGCCTTTTAGAGAGCAATGGGGAGCAAAACTATGTTGAATGGGATAAATTAACCTCATATCACTCAATGTTTGGCAAAGATTTTGTTAGTTGTAAAGATGGCGTGTTCACTCTTGATGATGAGTATTTTAGAACGTCTGGAGGAATATTTAGGTATTCAGATTATTACGATAATTTTAATAAATAGGTTCTAAAAAAAGAATACGGTATTAAAAATTTTGACAAAAACGCAAATCCTGATACGTTTGTATCGGCTGATGGCAAGACCGAGGAAGTATTTGATTGGTATCGTGGATACGACGGGCAAGAACCGTTCTTGGTTGGTTTAAATAACGAGCCAGTCTCGCTCAATTATTGGGCGAGACTAAATTTGAAAATACTATGAAGAAATTCGGTATTATATATTAATGATATTGAGGAAACCTAATGAAAAAATTTATTAGGACACTGTGCATTGCACTTCTATTAGTTCTTTCGTTTAGTTGCTTTAATGCTGTTAGTGTAGGTGCAGAGCAAGGGCTAGAGTGGACTGGATATTATGAACAGCAATATGATTTAACAAAAAACACTGGCGGAGCGATGCTAAAGCTTGAAACTACACAAATTCCTAATGGTAAGTTTAACAAGGCAACAGTTGTTGATATGGTTGGCAATGAATATTCGCTTGCCAAACAGTTCGAAATTGATAAAACAAATAAGACTATTTTTATCTACGGTTTAGAAGATTATAAAGAATTGGCTTTGGGTGAAATTTATACCTTAAAATTAAGCGGTAACAATGGACTTTCTTTAATGGTAAACTTTACTTATTTGACCAAAGCCATAAGAACGGTAGAAGATGTTAAGGTATTAGATATTTATTCGCCTGATGTTCATTTGGACGGATATTATGTTTTGCTTAATGATTTAGTATTAGAAAAAGGCCAAGAAAACCAGCACGAAGGCTTGCTTAAGGCTTATTCTTGCTCGGGTTTTGCAGGATATTTTGACGGTATGGGGCATTCAATAACCTTTGACGCAACTAGTGGCAATGGTTTTTTTGGCAAATTGATTTCACACAAAGAAGATTTTGAGGGCAACGTAGTTATTCATAATAAGTTGCGTGATACGAACGGAGATGGAAAGAACGATGCGTTGTTCGTGTATAGGGTTCGCACGCCGGACGGAGAATTTGTTGATAGGCTTGGCGATATAGAAGATAAAGAATCTGATTGTATTGACAATAGAAGGTCAAAAGGGCCTACAATTGTTAACGTTGGATTTGTTGATTGCAAGGTAATGCAAACGGCAGTAGTGGCAGGTTCTGTAAATTTTGTATCTAGTGGAGTTGCTTTTTTAAGCGATATTTATATAAGAACGTCTAAGGATTCTAACTCGCCACAAGGCACTATATTTGCAGAAGGCTCTGTTTGGTCTAACATTCAAAACGTGTTTATTGAATGTCCAGACCAGCACGTTGACTATAGCAACGAAAATTGGACTTGGGGCAGAAGTGGTGCTATGTATGGCAGGGACCCGAACAATGAACATAGGTTAAGAGACGAAACTCATAGAAACATATTTATTGTTGCTGATTTACCATTGGTATATTACAAAGCGGGTGCAGCCACAAAACCTGGAGTAGGAGGCTGGTATACAATATTTGCCGAGAACGAGGGAAAAATGGTTGACTGGGGGAACGGCGTTTACGTTTATAGAAACGTATATAAATATTTAACCCACAAAGAATTAAGTCAAGCAAACCACAGTTATTCAGGTTTTAATAGCGAATATTGGGACTTCTCGCTTGGTGTTCCAATGTGGAAGAGCTCTTTTGATAAAGTTCTAGACACTTTTGTTGAGACACAAGCTTACTCAAAGAATAACACGATAACGCTGAACTTAGATGAAATAAAAACAGCTGAAATTGGATTTGGATTTGGTAATGTTAGCGTGGACTGTGAAGAGCTCAGAGTAGAGATAATTCGTGGTGGTGAATTTGTTAGTTTAGAAGACAACGTGATAACTGCTTTTTATACACCAGAGGACACGACAAGTGTTGCGAAAATTAAGGTTAGTGCAGTTTATAACGGCATAAATTACGAAAACGAATATACAATCTTAGTAATTCAAGAGTCTTCTCAAATCGAAGAACCTGAAACACCAGAAAATCCAGAAAATCCAGAAAATCCAGAGGGCCCCGAAAACTCTGAAAACACAGAAAACTCAAACGGCTTAGGAAATGACGACAAGCAAAACGGTGGTTGTGGCACGATAGCGTTTGACTTTAATGATTTTTTTGGGGGAATGGGTTTAATGATGGTTTGTTCAAGTTTCTTTTTGATGCTTAAACGAAAAACAAACAAAAAATCTCAAAATTGTAGAGTTTAACTGCTCTTAATTGATAAATATAGAGGTAGAATATGTTTGGTAAATATAAGGTTATAGATTTTCACACCCACCCTTTTAAAACGGAAAAAACCATTGTTTGCGCACATAAAGACTTTGTAAATTTTAGTATGGAAAACACTGTTCGTGACCTTAAGGGAATGGGTTTTGATATGATTTGTGGCAGTGTTGTTAAAAGCACAAAAGGTAAAACCATGTGGGAAAGCTTAAAGGCACTTAATGATGAAGCTTTAGAGTTAAGAGATGCATATAAGGGCTTTTATTATCCAGGTTTTCACGTTCATCCACTATACAAAAAAGAGTCAATTCAAGAAATTGAAAGAATGAATAAGCTAGGCGTTAAGCTTATTGGTGAACTAGTGCCTTATGTGCACGATTGGTCAGATTATAGTTGTTCTGCATTCCACGAAATTTTAGAGTGTGCTGAACATTATAATATGGTATTGAACTTTCATTCAAACGGCACAGAGCCAGATAAACCATTCTTGCAAGAGCAAATGGATGATATGGTAAGGGCGCACAAAAATTTAGTTATTGTGGCAGCTCATCCTGGCGAATACGCAAGCTTTATGAACCATATGAGGCGTATGGAAATGAGTGAAAATTACTATTGCGATTTATCTGGAACAGGCATTTTCCGTCATGGAATGCTCCGTCATGGTATTGACCTTTTTGGTAAGGAAAGATTTTTGTTCGGCTCAGATTATCCATGCTGTAATCCAGCAATGTTTTTAGGTGGCGTTGCACTAGATTATACTATTAGTGAAGAAGAAAAGGAATTTATATTTCACAAAAATGCCGAAAGATTGCTCGGTCTATAAAATAATAAAAAACGCAGTTTTACACTGCGTTTATTTATTGCCTTTTTTAGCGATATGTTTATAAAATTCTATCTTGATTTTCTAAAGTTTAACGGGGACATTCCAATTGACTTTTTAAATGTTAAGCCAAAGTAGTTAGCCGAAGAAAAGCCACTTTCTTGTGCAATTTGCTCGATAGATTTTCCCGTATCTCGAAGCAGAGATTTTGCCTTGTTTAGTCGCATTTCTAAAATGTATTTCATAACTGAGCATTTCATAACGTCTTTAAATTTTTTACAAAGAGCTGCTTTTGATATATAAAACTCGTTGCAAATATCCTTTAACTGAACGTTTTCAGTGTAGTGTTCGTTCACGTAGTTAATAATCTTTAGCACTTCTGGAGAAACTTCGCCCTCGCTAACGTGGCTAACTCTAGCAGAAACAGAGGTAACGTTTTGCATTGATAAAATAACTAAAATTGCTTGAGTTAATGTTAACAAAGCTTCGTTTTTACTGCCAAGATGAGCCGTTTTTAAGTTAGCTCCCTCGTTAACAAGTCTTGCTATAAGGTCTTTATACTGAGGGTTAATTTTTACAGCTATTTTTTCGCTAGCTTGCATTAAATACTCGTTTTGACTTTTGGTTAAAAGGTCGGGCGAAACGTTAATATTTATTCTGCTATATGCTTCTCCCTCAGTTTTATGTAGACAATAAGGCGGAACAACTACTAGCGTGTTTTCGTTAACAAAAAACATTTTGTTGTTTATAAAAAAACTGCGTTTTCCGTCAAGCAAAAAATATAGCTCGTAAAAATCGTGACTGTGAGGTGCAGTCATAGCCGAGTTCTTATTTACCGAATAATGTTCAAATTCTATAAAACTCATAATTCACCGTAGACGATTTATGTAATTTTATACTAATTATATACTATTTTCTATTGAAAATCAAGTGAATTATATATATAATATATAATAGAAAAAAAGTTTGCGTGGCTTTTTGCCGAAATCAAAACGCAAGAGAAAAGGAAATATTATGATTAAAGTAGTTCAATTTGGTGAAGGCAATTTTTTAAGAACATTCGTTGATTTGTATTTTGACACCTTAAACAAAGAGGGTGGAGACTACAAGGTGAGTATTGTTAAACCCATCACCTTTGGTAGCTTAGAAAATTTTGTTAAGCAAGATAATAAGTATCATATTATATTACGTGGTGCTAGAGGTGGAAAATCTGTAGAGGAGGTTTATAAGGTTGATGTATTAGACAAGGTAGTTTCGCCTTTTGATGATATGCAGACTTATTTATCACTTGCCGTTGACCCAGATTTAAAGCTTATTGTTTCTAATACGACTGAGGCTGGTATTTGCTACAATGAAAACGATAAGTTTGATGACTTTGAGGGTATTACATATCCTGCAAAGTTAACTAAGTTCTTGCTTGAAAGATTTAATGCTAAGCTTCCCGGAGTATACATGATGCCTGTAGAGCTTATTGATAACAATGCAGATGAATTAAAGAAGTGTGTAGATAAATACATTGAGCTTTGGAATCTTTCTGACGAGTTTAAGAAGTGGAATGATACTGAAAACTTTTATTGCAATACTTTAGTTGATAGAATAGTTTCAGGCTATCCAAGAGATAACGAAACAAAAGAAAGATTAACAAATTTAATTGGCGAAGTGGACAACCTTATGTCAGTTGGCGAGCCTTTTGGACTTTGGGCTGTTGAAGATAAGGGCGAGATTTCTAAATACGTTAAAGACGGTATTCACAATATCGAAGTTGTGTTAACTAAGGATATTAAGTATTACAAGAAGAGAAAAGTGCGTGTTCTTAACGGAAGCCACACAAACCTTGTGCCAGCAGGATTATGGTTAGGTGCTGAAACCGTTTACGATTGTATGAAAGATGAAAAGCTTTCGGCATTTTTAGAAAACACCTTAAACGAAGAGATTGTTCCTTTCGTTTCTGATGACATAAAGGCTACGCAAGTGTTTGCAGATAGCATTAAGGAAAGATTCTTAAACCCATACCTAAATCACTTGCTCATTAGCATTTCACTTAACTCAATTTCTAAATGGAGAGCAAGGGACTTACCAAGCTTTAAGGATTATTATGAAACAAACGGAAAGATTGGCAAGTATTTAACCATCGGCTTTTCATACCTTATGGCTATCTATTCTTCAATTAAGGAAAGGGACGGCAAATACTTTGTTAAGCTTCCCACTCGTGAGGTAGAGTTAATAGATGATAAGCCATACTTAGATTTCTTTGCTAACGGTGGCAAGATTGAAGATTTTATGAAAGATACTAACGTTTGGGGAGAAAACCTTGATAATTACAAAGACTTTGTAAGCACGGTTAAAGCTAACGTTGAAAAAATTAAAAAGGGCGAAGTATTGATTTAATTATGAATGATAAATTGATTATAAACGAAAAAGACAACGTAGGTGTTCATTTAACGGGTGACGATAAAATACCAGCAGGGCATAAATTTGCCCTTGCTGATATTAAGGCTGGCGATTTTGTTATTAAATACGGAGCTGTTATTGGTAGAGCTAAGGTAGATATTAAAAAGGGCGATTGGGTGCATACCGATAACGTGAAATCTCACTTAGACGAAACGCCTGAGTATTATTATGACTTTAAGGCTAAAACTTTTGAAAAGCAAAAAGGCACTTTTAAGGGCTTTAAGAGAGCTTGGGGTAGAGCAGGAATTAGAAATGAAATTTACGTAATTCCAACAGTTGGTTGCGTTAATAATTCTGCAATTAAAATTGCTAATCTTGCACAAAAATACGTTCAAGGTAGCATTGACGGTATTTTTGCGCTTACCCATCAGTTTGGTTGCAGTCAACTAGGTCAAGATAACGAAAACATTAAAAAGCTTTTATGCTCGGTTGCACTTAATCCCAACGCAACTTATGTTTTAATTATGGGCTTAGGCTGTGAAAACAACGGGCTTGACGGTATGAAGGAATACCTAAAGCAATTTAATAGGGATAACATCGCATTCTTTAACTGTCAAGACGTGGAGGATGAAGTTTCATACGGTCTTGAAATAGTTAAGGGCTTTGCAGAAAAAGCAAAGGACTTAAAGAGAGAAGAAATTGACCTTTCTGAGCTTTGCATTGGTCTAAAGTGTGGTGGAAGTGACGGTTATTCAGGACTTACTGCTAACCCATTAGTAGGTAAAATATCTGATAAGCTAGTATCTTTTGGTGGTAGCGCAATATTAACCGAAGTTCCCGAAATGTTTGGAGCTGAACAACGCTTAATCAATAAGTGTAAGAACGAGGATATTTATAAAAGATACAGAAAGATGATTGAGGACTTTAAGGATTATTATATAAAACAGGGTTTCCCCGTTTATGAAAATCCAAGTCCTGGCAACAAAAAGGGTGGAATTACCACTTTAGAAGAAAAATCACTCGGCTGTATTGAAAAGGCTGGCAGCACGGAAATTGTGGACGTGTTAGATTATGGCGATATAGTGAAAGAAAAGGGCGTAAGCGTATTAAACGCACCTGGAAACGACCTTATTGCTGCAACGGCTCTTGCTGCTGCAGGCTGTCAAATAGTTTTATTCACAACAGGTCGTGGAACACCGTTTTCTACCTTTGTTCCCACAATGAAAATTGCCTCTAACAATCGTTTGGCAGGCTTTAAGGATAATTGGATAGACTTTAACGCTTATGGAATGGATGATGAGGGCTTGTTTGACATAATCTTAAAGACGGTTAACGGTGAATATAAGGTTAAGAGCGAAGAAGTTAGAGAAATTGCATTCTATAAAACGGGTGTTACTTTATAAGTCAAAATCAAGGAGATTAAAATGAGTTATTTAAGGGAAAACTTTTTATTAAAGAATAAAACGGCTGAAAAGCTTTATTTTGATTATGCTAAAAACATGCCCATATTTGACTATCATTGTCATTTGCCTGAGGTTCAAATTTTAGAGAACAAGGAATTTAACGACGTGTTTGAAATTTGGCTAAAGGGAGACCATTATAAATGGCGTTTGATGAGAAATTACGGCATAAACGAAGATTATATTACTGGCGAGAAATCTAATAAGGAAAAATTTTCGGCATACTGTAAGGTATTAGGAACAGCTTTTGGAAATCCTTTATACCATTGGTCGCAAGTAGAATTAAAAGAGTTTTTTAATTGTGAAATAGAAATAAACGAAGAAAATGCAGATACTATTTGGGAATGGTGCAACGAGTATATAAAATTAAATCGCATCACTCCACAAAGTCTTATTGAAAAATCTAACGTTAAGTTCCTATTTACTACTAACGAGATTTTTGATGACCTTTCAACCTTTGAAAAGATTGCTAAAAAGGACTATAAGTTCAAAGTAATTCCTGCTTTTAGAGCGGATAAGATTATGAACGTTGAAGCAAAGGGTTATTATGGCTTTATAGAAAAGCTTGCTTCAATCACCTCTGAAATCACCGATATTGAAGATTTAGAAAGCGTGATTGAAAAAAGACTTAAAGATTTTATAAAGGTAGGCACTTGTGCAAGTGACATCGCTTTAGAGATGGTTTATCCAGTAGTAGATAAGAATGTTGCAGATGAGGTATTTAAAAAGGCAAGAGCAGGTAAGCCTGTAAGCGAAGCTGAAGCTCAAGCATTCAAGGGATATTTTACATACTTTTTAATGAAATTGTATGCTAAATATAATATTAGAACAGAGCTTCACGTTGGAGCAATGCGAAACAATAACAGTGTTATGCTAGAAAAGCTTGGTTTAGATACCGGTTATGACAGCATTGCTGAAGAGGACGGAATTAAGAATATGTCAAGATTGTTTGACAAACTTAATTTAGAAGGCTTGTTGCCTAGAACGATAATATTTAACCTAAACCCCAAAATGAACACTGAAATAATGACCTTGCTTGGTTGCTTCCAAAGTGATGAGGCTAGGGGCAAGATTCAATACGGACCAGCTTGGTGGTTTTTAGATAACAAAGTAGGTATGGAAAAGCATTTAGAAGATATGACCGCAACTGGTCACATTGCAACCTTTGTTGGAATGCTAACCGACAGCCGTTCGCTTCTTTCATATCCTAGACATCATTATTTCAGGAGAATACTTTGCAACTACCTCGGCACGTTAGTTGAGGACGGAGAAATTACAGCAGATATAGATAAGGTAGGAAAGGTAGTAGAAGATATTTCATATAATAATTCTATAAATTATTTTAACGTAAAGTAAAATAGTTTTAAGTTTCAAGAGGAGAGCTTATGAAAAAAAGAATAATACTTGCAATTGCTTTTGTTTTTGCTATATTGTGTTCTTCTATTTTCTTGGCGTGCGACAACACTAGTTTAGAGCTTAAGTTTATGCTAGTAAATAATTCCGAATACTCTATCGTAGGGTATGAGGGTAAGGTGCATGGCAATTTAGAAATCCCCTCATCACATAACGATAAGCCCGTAACTGTGATAGGGCAAAGGGCGTTTTCTGGTTGTGATATTGAAAGCATTAGCATCCCGAACAGTGTTAAAGAAATAGGGGAAAATGCCTTTTCACATTGTTACTTGCTTAAAGAAATTTCAATGTCGTCTAACATTGAAAAAATAGGCACGAATGCTTTTTTAGGTTGTCCACAAATAAAATTTACCTCAGAGCAAAATTGTGATTATATTGGAAATTCTTTTAATCCTTATCTAGTTTTAGCAAGGGCAACAAAAAAAGATTATAATTATTCAACCGTTAAGGACGGAACGAGAGTTATTTTAGATAGTGTTTTTAAGGACTGCACGGCAATCTCGCATATGACTTTGCCAAACAGTGTAGTTGCCATAGGGGAGAGGGCTTTTTATGCTTGCACAAGGCTTAAAACCTTAAACGTTAGCGAAACAAGCAAACTAGCATATATTGGCGTAGGCTGTTTTGATAGTTGCACAAATCTGCAAAACGTGTTTATCCCTAAATCACTTAAAGAAATCGATGTAGAAGCATTTCAAAATTGTGCAGCTCTATCTAACGTGCAGTTTGCAGTGGATTGTGAGCTTAAACGCATTTCAGATAATACTTTTTCCTATTGCTCATCATTGACTTCGATTGTTATTCCTAAAAACGTAGAGTATATAGGAAACAAAGTGTTCGAGCTTTGTAAAAATCTTAGTGAAGTGACCTTTGCAAGAAATACTAAACTAATTTCTATCGGTTCATACGCATTCCAGCATTGTTCGGCGTTAGTAAATTTTAATTTTATGTCGTCTATGAATGCTTGGCGAAACGTTGGAAAGGGAATAGGGTATTTAGATAAAGCAGGTTTAACTAAAATTACTTGCTTAGATGGAAATGTTAATTTGTAAAATAAAAGCGTAACATTAAGTGCGTCAGTAATAGGGATTATTACTGACGCACTAGTTATGTTTGCCTAACTTCAAGTTATATTGATAAAAGCAGTTTTATTCTGCTAAAGCAAAGTTTTATTCGCCTTTGGTGAGGGATGGCAAATATAATATAACTTTGACTGTAAGTCAAAATATAACTTTTAGACTTGCTATAAAAATATAACTGTTTGCAACGCAAACAATATCACTTTACTAAAAATTAACTATTTTGGTGCAACACAAAAAATAATAATTTCTTAGTGTAAAACACTTAGAGAAAAGAAATAATTTATTAAACTCGACTTGTTAGAGTCGAGTTTTCTTTTACTCACACAAAACTGCTTGATAAATTTGTTTATAAGTGCTATAATAATTTTGCCAAATCAATTTCATAACAAGCAAAAGTAGGGATATTTTCTTTTTTAGGGATATATTTATACTTATTTTAAGCATACTAAAAATCAATAGAATTTGATAAAATGCAAATTCCATCAGGTTTTTAGTATGGTTATCCTTACTTGCTTGAAATTGGTTTGGCGACTATCGGAGTTTGCGTTTTTGTGCGTTTACTTCGGTAGACGCACTTTTTTGTTTAAAATTACAAAACAAGACAATGGAGGGTTAATAATGAAATATGTAGTTCTTTCATTTGATGATGGGGATAAAAGTTTTTATACGAGGGCTTTAGATACTCTAAAAAAATACAAGCTAACGGCAGTATTAAATGTTATTAGCGATTATGCTAATATGAACAAGCTAGAATATCTTAGTTGGGAAGAAATAAAAGAATGTTTCAAGCTAGGCATTGAAATAGCCAATCATTCGGCATTACATAATAACGAGATAGAGGATATTATTCGTGGAGCTAAAGAAATACGCACTTATTTAAACGTTGCAGAACCTATTGGATTTGCAAGTCCACATTCAGGGGTTTACAAAAAAAACTTTGATAAATACAAATGCCTTTTAGAAAATAAAGATGTTCAATATATAAGAAGTGGTAACTGTGTAAAAAGAGATGGGATTTTTCATACATTTCTTTATTTGTTCTATAAATACACAAAATCAAAAAAGGTTTTTAGGTGGTATAATAAGCGAAATATTATAAATTTAAATAAAAAAATTGATACATTTTTTACTAGTATAACGTGTAATATTGATAACACTATAGAACAAGTAATTTATACTATTAAAAAAATGCCAAAAGATACGGCATGTATCATAATGTTTCATCAAATATATAAAGAGAACGACAAAGGATTTAAAAAAGAAAAATGGTCTAATACGTTAGAAGATTTTGAAACGTTGTGTAAATACTTGTCAAAAAGCGAGGATGTTTCAGTAATAACTAATAGTGAACTTCTCAAAATGATTAAAAACCTTTAAAAAGCTGCTACTAGTTCCTATAAGGGAATTTTAATTTAACACAAAAGTATAACCCACTATGCTTCGCAATCAGCGAAAAATGGTGGGCTTTTCTTATCCGCAAAGATTATTTATAAAGTGATATTTTGGCATAGCCAAAGTAATATTAAATAAATCCAAAACTCGCCGTAGGCGAATATCATAAATCCGTTTACAAACTTATTTAGTTGCCGATTACCTTGTAGGTACTCGGCTTAAGTTACGCTTTTTTATTTATTAAAGCAATATTTTTCAGAAAGTTGTTTATAATGTTTTTGTGCTTGCTCTTGATTAAACCTGCAGTTTGCAAGTGAGTTTTCAAGGTAAAACTGTTTACCGTTTGAGATGCCTATATTTCCACGCCTTAAATCGTGTATAATAAATGAACGGTTTTTGTATTGTTTGAAAAAAACAGGGAGGAGAAGCCTGGTTATATCGTTATTGGGGCAATACTCTGCAAACAACGTTCCCGAACGGCTCTCTCTAAATCTTAACTGTTGACTAGTGATTAAAACCTCGTCGTTTACCTTGTTTATTCGTGAAAAAAACTCCCACACGTCAGGGTAGGCTAACTCATTTTTAAGGTTGCGTCTTGCACTTAGCACTGCCTTTCCATAATTAAATACGGCAAGATATGGCGAATTATTATCGTAGCAAAGGCAAAGTCTCATATCACGCAATATGTCTAGTCCACCATACTTAATAAGTGCATTTTCAACCCTCTTAACGTCTTTTTCACACGTGCGAAGTGTAAAAAGCGTATCCTCAGGACAAAAAACATAGTCTTTCTCATATTCAATCTTTTTAGGCGTTCGCTTTAGCGTGAAAGTAAAAAATAGGGCAGAAATAACACCTCTCAATCCTTCGTCAACTAAAAAAGTATCCATCTTGCCTCCTTTTACTTTATTGTATCATATTGAAAATTAAAAAGCAAACAAATGTTTGCTTATTTTAAAATAAAAATATTGGTAAAAATTAACAAAAGGGTAAAATAAAAAAGGCTAACTTTTGTTAGCCTTTATAAATTTTAAAATCTAGTTATTAGTTTTGTTGTGTAGTGTCTTTTCATATTTATCAACTGCAGATTTGATGTTTGTTGACTTTGATTGCTTGCTGTATAAGTCCACGCTAGCTTTATTCTTTTCGCTATGAGTTAAACAACCTGCTCCACCAATACAGCCACCCACACAAGCCATACCCTCTATAAAGTTTCCGTTCAAGATGCGTTTTTGCGCTTTTAGAAGTGCTATTCTACAAGCCTCAATTCCGTCGCAGGGGACAGCTCTTAGGTCAAAATTATCAAGACCGTTTTCTTTTAAACTCTCCATAATGGCTTCAGACAAACCACAATTTCTAGCAAATATTCTACCATAGCATGAAGCGTTATCTAAAACCTCTTCCTCAAGAGTAGTTAAGTCTATATTCCTACTATCAAACAATGCTTGTAGCTCTTCGAAGGTAATCACGCTATCAACGTAAGGGGCAACGTCTTCCTTTTTGAACTCCATTTTTTTAGCGGTGCAAGGCCCGATAAAAACTACCTTGCAATTGGGGTCTTCCTCTTTTAGTTTTTTGCTAATTAAGGCAAAAGGTGAGAGGTTGTGAGAAACGAACTCAGATAAATCAGGGAATTGTTTTTTTACATAAGAAACAAAAGCTGGACAACAAGAACTTGTTAAAAATCCTTTTTCTGCAAGCTCGTTTGCTTCTGATAGGGCAACCATATCTGCACCAAGCGCAGCTTCTGTAATATCAAAAAAGCCTAGCTTTTTTATTCCCGTTATAACTTGACCTAGCTTCGCGTATACAAACTGACTAGAGATTGCTGGTGCAACAACAGCGTGAACTTTATATTTGGTGTTGTTTTGGCTGTTTTTAATGATATTAATTACGTCTAATATGTATGATTTATCGCTGATAGCTCCCCAAGGGCATTGATACACGCATGCTCCGCAAGAAATACATTTGTTGTTGTCAATAACTGCAGTTTTATCTTCTCCTGAATGGATTGCCTTAATCTTGCAAGCATTTTCGCATGGGCGTTTACGATTTATTATTGCACCGTATGGGCAAACCTTAGCACAAAGCCCACAGTCAACACATTTACTCTTATCTATATGAGCCTTTTGATGCTCGTCAAAAGAAATTGCACCCTTTTTGCAAACTTCTTCACAGCAGTGCGATAAGCAACCTCTACAATATTCGCTTACCTCGTATCCACTCATTGGACACTCATCACAAGCTATGCCGATAACCTCAATAACGTTTTTGTTGTCTTTATCGCCACCCATTGCGAGCTTAACACGCTCCATAACAATTGCCTGCTCTTTGTATATACAGCAACGCATTGTTGGTTCTTTTGCCGGAACGATAATTTTGGGAATGTTTACTATGTTTTCTGTAAGCGTTCCTTCCCAAGAAAATCTTGCAACTTCTCTTAAAACTTTGTATTTTAAATGTTGAACTTTTGTGTCAAACTTTCTCATAACAGCCTCTTATACTTTTATGTGAATATATTAGCATATGTTATAAGTTTTGTAAAGTTTAAAAACATTGGTTAGAGTTAATTTTTTCTAAATAAAAAAAAGTGCTTGTTTGCTTAAATTAAACAAAAAGCACTAATTTTATTTTTTTAAAAAATCTATCTAATTTCTCTAACTCTTATTATATTTTCCACTTCGCTGATGTGTTTAATAGAAGATTCAGAAACCTCATTATCAACGTCTAAAATAGTTACGGCATAATTGCCACGTGATTGGTTGGTTAGGTTAGAAATGTTTATTCCTTCATTGCCTACCGTGCTTGTAATTTTTGCGATAATACCTGATACGTTTTTATGCAAAATTACTAAACGATAATCGGTAGTTCTTGGCATTGAACAAGTTGGGTAGTTAACACTGTTAACAACGTTACCGTTTTCAATGTAGTCGATAAGCTGTTTTGCAGCCATAACTGCACAATTGTCCTCAGCTTCCTCAGTAGAAGCACCAAGGTGAGGGATGCAAACGATATTTTCAACCCCAATAATTTCATCCTTAGGGAAGTCGCATACGTATTTTTTAACCTTGCCCGTTTCAACAGCTTTTATAATGTCTTGATTATCTACAAGCTCTCCACGTGCACAGTTGATAATAACCACGCCGTCCTTCATTTTTCTTATCGTGCCTGCATTTATCATACCCTTGTTAGACTCTGGAATGTAAGGAACGTGAAGGGTAATATAGTCACAAGTCTTAAACATTTCGTCAAGCTCTTTTACAACTTTTACGTGACGAGATAATCTAAGGGCTGCTGTTACTGAAAGATATGGGTCGTAGCCGTATACTTCCATTCCAAGACTAAGTCCAATATTAGCTACTAATGCACCAATAGCACCAAGACCTATAACGCCCATTTTTTTACGATACACTTCATTGCCGGCAAAGGAAGACTTTCCTTTTTCAACAAGTTTTGCAACCTCATCGCCCTTGCCCTTTAGTGTTTTTACCCAGTCGATTGATTCACTAACCTTTCTTGAGCCTAAAAGTAAGCCTAAAAGCACAAGCTCTTTAACAGCGTTTGCATTTGCGCCAGGGGTATTAAAAACTACTACACCCTCATCAGCATATTTATCAGAAGGAATGTTATTAGTTCCTGCTCCTGCTCTCGCAATTGCAATAGTTTCTGGCGAAAGTGCGTAGTCGTGCATATTGAACGAGCGTAGCATTATACCTACGGGATTTTCAACGTCACTAGCAACTCTATAGTTTTCATCAAACACATCGTTAATAACGGGACTTATCGTATTAAGTGTAAGAATATTTTTCATTATTTATTCTCCATTTCAAATTTCTTCATAAAGTCTATAAGCTTTTTAACACCTTCAACAGGCATTGCGTTGTAGATTGAAGCTCTCATACCACCAACCAAACGATGACCCTTAAGAGATACTAAGCCGTTTTCAGTTGCTTCCTTCACAAACTTAGCGTCAAGCTCAGCATTGGGAGAAACGAATGGAACGTTCATAATTGAACGGTCTTTTTTATTTACGTTGTTGGTATAAAAACTAGAATTATCAATAAAATCGTAAAGCATTTTTGCTTTTTGTTCGTTGATTTCTTGGATAACCTTAACACCACCTAAAGACTTTAACCATCTAAATACTAGCATTGATACGTAGATAGAAAAGCAAGGAGGAGTGTTATACAAGCTGTTGTTCTTATCGTGAATAGCGTAGTTAAGCATAGTTGGGCAGGTGTTTAATGCGTTTCCAAGTAAATCTTTTCTAACGATAATGATTGTAACACCGGCAGGGGCGATATTCTTTTGTGCGCCCGCATAAATAAGACCAAACTTAGATACGTCAATCTCTTCACTTAAGATGCAAGAACTTAAATCTGAAA
Organism: Christensenellaceae bacterium; assembly: GCA_045653205.1. Lineage (GTDB taxonomy): Bacteria > Bacillota > Clostridia > Christensenellales > Borkfalkiaceae > UBA1259. Next base: position 252,292 of record JAZOLT010000007.1, read on the forward strand.
CTAAAGTAGCATCAGTTTTTGGAAGCTCTGTATATCTTGAACCAAAAATGGTATTATTATAGGTAGTGTGAACGTAGTCAATACCATCTCTAAACTTTATTGAATTCATATCAGGAATATATGTATAGTTAGCTTCTTTAGAAGAGCCAGCAATAGCCATATCGCCATATTTTAAGCCTTCCTCATAAGCCTTTTCAGCAAAGTTTCCTGTAAGAATATAGTCAGCTTTACCATTTTTTAATAGGTTTAGTGGAACAGCTGCAAACTGTTGAGAAGCTCCACCTTGAACGAACAATACCGAATAGTTATCAGGTATGTTCATAAGCTCACGAAGAAGAGCGTTTGCTTCATCGTTAACAGCCATAAAAGGCTTACTACGGTGACTCATTTCTGCAATGCTCATTCCCGTTCCGTTAAAGTCTAATAGCTCTTTTTGAGCTTGTTCTAATACAGGAACAGGTAGAATAGAAGGACCTGCTGAAAAGTTAAATACTCTCATTTATATTACCTCGAAAAAAATTTGTTGTCTATTATATTTTTATATTATAAACTTAAACGACTTTTTTTTCAACTATTTTACAGGCGAATTGCATTTTTTTTATTAGTTTTTGGCAAAAGATTTTACTTTTGCTGGTAAAAAGTGTATAATGATTAAGAATATAAGAGAAATTTTCAATGTTTACAAGGAGTTACGATTTAGTGAAAAATCAAACTAGAGCAACTAAAGTTAAGTTGCCTATAGATAAAAAATTAACCTTAAAGGCTTTGCAACCTAAAAAAAATCAGCCCAAAAAAAAGCAAGCCTCTAAAAATGATAAGTTAAAGGATGAAAGGGTTAAAAAGGTTAAGCCGACCAAAACGGCTAATAAAAAGCTTAAACAAACCTTAAAAGTTCGTTTTCTTGGTGGTGTGGGCGAGATTGGAAAGAATATGACTGCACTAGAGTTTGGAAACGATATTATCGTTATAGATGCAGGCTTAACGTTTCCTGGTGACAATATGCCGGGTGTAGACCTAGTTATTCCTGACGTTACTTATTTAGCAGAAAATAAGAACAAAATCAGAGGAATAGTAATCACACACGGCCACGAGGACCATATTGGAAGCATTCCCTACGTTTTAGCTGACCTAGATGCACCTATTTACGGAACAAAACTAACCTTAACACTTATTGAAAGCAAATTAAAGGAACATAGAATTAATAACGCAGTATTAAATTGTGTTCACCCTGGAAGCGTTATTACGCTTGGTTGTTTTTCCGTAGAATTTATAAACGTTAACCACTCGATAGCAGGGGCTTGTGGGTTAAGCATAAATACGCCAGTTGGCACGGTATTTCATTCTGGAGATTTTAAGATTGATTATACGCCTGTTGCTGGAAAAACTATGGATTTAGCAAGGATAAGTGAGATAGCTAAAAAGGGTGTGCTACTTATGATGGCAGATTCTACCAATATTGAAATTGATGGAACTACTATGAGTGAATCTGTTGTAAAGGAAACGCTTGACCACGTGTTCTCATCTAACAGTAAAAGAAGGCTGATAATAGCCACCTTTGCTTCAAACGTTCATAGATTACAGCAAATTTTAGACCTTGCCGAAAAGTATAAAAGGAAGGTGGCCTTTTCGGGAAGAAGTATGATAAATATTGCAGAGGCCGCATCTAAAATAGGCGAGCTAACCATACCAAAAGAGCTAATTATAGATATCGAAAAAATTAAAAATTATAAAGATGAGCAAGTAGTGATAGTTTCAACAGGCACACAGGGCGAGCCGATGAGTGCTTTAACTAGAATGTCTTGTGGGGAGTTTAATAGGGTAAAAATTGGCTCTAACGACACTGTTATAATTAGTGCTTCTGTTATACCTGGTAACGAAAAAATGATATACGGTGTAATAAATAATCTATATCGCTTAGGTGCAGAAGTTATTTATGAGAGCCTAGAACCCATTCACGTTTCAGGTCACGCTTGCAGAGGAGAGCTTTCTTTGCTTCATTCTTTAGTCAAGCCAAAATTCTTTATTCCGGTGCATGGCGAATATAGGCACTTAAAGAAGCACGCCTCGCTTGCAGTAAGCTTAGGGGTAAAGGAACAAAACGTTGCTATTGCTGAGATAGGCGATACCGTAGAATTTACTTCTGGTAGTATGGCGTTTGGTGAAAAATTTACAGCAGGCTCAAGATTTGTAGACGGTGTAGGCATTGACGGAGCAGATAGCTTTGTGCTTCGTGATAGAATTAGACTTTCTGAGGACGGATTGCTTGTCGTTGTAGTTGGAGTGGACGGCTTGTCGTATAAACTTGCTTCGGTAGAGATTGTGTCAAAGGGCTTAGTGCTAACTGAAAACATGGTAAACGAAGCTAAAACCAACTTGCTTGAAACATTAAACAACAAGGATTTACGTTCAGTGCGTGATGAAAAGGAACTTTCTGACATTGTTAGAAGAAGTTTAAAAAATTACGTTTCCAAGGTGGCAAAGAAAAACCCAATGATTTTGCCTTTAATAATGGTGGTGTAGCGTGCAAAGGATTTACGAGCTGAGAAAGCAAGCAATAAAAAAGGGTGAGCCTGTATTAAGGGAAAAATCCTTTGAGCTACTGCTTGAAACAATAAAACAAAAAAAACCTAAAAAAATACTTGAAATAGGTGTAAATCTAGGACTTTCGGGGATAGCAATGCTTCTAACTGAGAAAAACGCTAGCCTAACGGGAATAGAAATTGATGAGGAGAAAATCAAGCTTGCCAAACAAAATTACGTAGAGTTTGGCGTGGAAAACAGGGCGAAAATATTTAAGGGCGATGCAGGGGAAATAATCCCATTGCTTACGGGAAATTACGATTTTATTTTCTTAGACGGACCAAAAGGTCACTACTTTGAGTATTTACCACACTTGATTTCATCACTCTCTAATGGCGGAACGCTGTTTGCTGATAACGTGCTATTTCGTGGCTACGTTAACTCAACAGAAAAAACACCACGCAAATTTAACACAACTCGCTTTAGTATGGAAAAGTTTTTAAAAGCGATAACAGAAGACGAAAAATTAAAAACCACCGTTTATCAGTTAGAGGACGGGGTAAGTATAACGGAAAAACTACGATGAAAAAAATTGAGCTTTTATCGCCTGCTGGCGATATGAACAAACTAAAGACTGCTTTTTATTTTGGTGCTGATGCTTGCTATATTGGTGGCAAGAGCTTTAGCTTAAGACAAGGTGCTGGTAATTTTACCGAGCAAGAAATTGTCCAAGCAGTAGAGCTTGCACACTCGTTAGGTAAGAAAATTTACGTAACGGTTAACGTTTTTGCGAGAAACTATGATTTAGTAGAAGCAGAAAGATATTTAAAATTTTTACAAGATGCAAAGGTTGACGGGGCAATAATCTCAGATACGGGTTTAATTGCTTTAGCTCTAGAGGTCGCACCAAAGCTTTCAGTAAATCTATCTACTCAAGCTAATACACTTAACTATAAAACAGTTGAGTTCTGGTATAAACACGGTGTTAAAAGAGTTATTCTTGCTAGAGAGCTTTCGCTAAAAGAGATAGAAGAGATTAGCAAAAACGTTCCAGACATTGAAATAGAAACCTTTATACACGGAGCGATGTGCATTGCATATAGTGGCAGGTGCTTGCTTTCTGATTATAGAACGGGGCGCTCTTCTAATCGTGGGGAATGTGTGCAAGCTTGCAGATGGAACTATGAAATTAGGGAAAAAGGCTCAGACTCGGGATATTTAGAGATGGAAGAAGATGAGCGTGGCACTTATATCCTAAACAGTAAGGACCTTAATCTATTAAATTATATCTCCGAGCTTGATAACGCAGGTGTTTGTTCTTTTAAGATTGAGGGTAGAATGAAGTCTGAATATTATCTTGCTACCGTTGTTAACGCTTATAGGCGAGCGATTGATGCGTATTATGAACAAGGCAAGGGCTATCGTGAAAACAGCTTATATCAAGCTGAGCTAGAAAAAACTGCACACAGAGAGTTTACAACGGCATACCTTCTTGGTGATAACGATAGAACGGTTAATTATAACGATAGCCAAAGCAAAGGAACGTTTAAGTTTGTTGCAAACGTTATTGAAGACTTTAATGGAGAATATGCAGTTGTAGAAATGCGCAATCGCTTTAAGGTGGGCGATAGCTTAGAGGTTTTATCTCCTTTTGATACGTTTAATAAAAGAATTAAAGTAGAGAGAATGGAAAACGAGCGAGGCGAAAGAGTGGAAGATGCTAAACTTGTTCAGCAACACTTAAAAGTTTATACCGACTTGCCCTTAAAGGCAGGCGATATTTTAAGAATAGAAAACAAATAATATAAAAATAAAAAAGATGCGAAATTAAATCGCATCTTTTTCTTATTCGTCAAATAAGTCAATTATGGTTTTTTCTACCATCTTACGCATTATAAAGTAGTCTATATATTCGTGCTTGTCAAATACGTATTCGTGTGCAAACGACTGCACTATGTTCATTGCAAAGTGAATTTTTTCTTGTGCGTTTTCAATATTATGTCCTAGATTTTGAAGACGGTCTGATATTTTTAGTGTAATTTGGTCCTCTAAACCTATAAATTCAGAATTTATCGTTTCATCGTTATTTGCAAGCGAGTGCAGAGCTTCGTGCATCTTTCTGTTTTTTTTGTGAACTAAAATTGCTACGTCTAAAATCTTTGGCACAAGCTTTTCAAACTCAATAGGTGCGTTTAGCTTATCTATTATACTTAAGATTGGCTCGAACGCACGGTTTATATAAATTTCTAATACCGATATTAAGATATCACGCTTATCTGCAAAATAGCCGTAAACTATTCCCGTTGAAACACCAGCTTTTTTTGCAATCTCCGCAGTGTTTGTGCCGTAGTATCCAACCTCCGAAAAAAGTTGATAGCCTGCTTCTATAATTTTATTCTTTTTTTCTATCGAACGCTCTTGTTGAGGTTGACGAATATTGCTTTTCATAAAAACATTATATAACAATCTTCAGAAAAAATCAATAAAAAAATCAAAAAACTGAAACATATTTCATATTTTTAGTTGACAAGCATATTATTTTAATGATAATATATTATCACAAACCTGAAACAAATTTCACATTTGCAACAAGTCAAGGAGAAAAAAATGAAGAAATTAGGTGATTTTTCTATAGGAGAAAAGGGCGTTATAGTAAAGGTTGATGCAGACCCTAAGATAAAAAGAAGGCTATTTGATATGGGGTTAACCCCGGGTGCTGACGTTTATTTAAGAAAAAAAGCTCCACTTGGTGACCCATTAGAGATAACTATTAGAGGCTATGAGTTAACGCTTCGAAAGGTTGAGGCTGATAATATTTTAATGGAGGTTAAAAGGTAATGAAAAGATTTGCTTTAGTAGGCAATCCTAACAGTGGAAAGACCACGCTTTTTAATCTGCTTACAGGCTCAACTGCACACGTGGGCAATTGGCCGGGTGTAACGGTTGATAAAAAAGAGGGAATATATAAAAAAGGTTCTGAGCAAGTTGAGATTATTGACTTGCCGGGAATATACTCTCTATCCCCATATACCGCTGAGGAGGTAATATCTAGAAACTATATTCTAGACGAAAAGCCAGATTGCGTTATAAATATCGTTGATGCAACTAATTTAGAAAGGAACTTATATCTCACCACGCAGATTATGGAGATAGACGTTCCAATAGTAATCGCTCTAAACATGATTGATATGCTTGAAAAGGAGGGCGATAAAATAAACTATGAGGAGCTAGAGAAGAGAATAGGACTTCCCGTAGTGGAGATATCTGCGCTTCACCACACAGGCACTGAAGAGCTTATGGAAAGAGCAATTGAGGCGAGCAATAAAAAGCGTTTAGCAAAAAGCGTTTTAGATAGCTGTGAGCTAGCCCACCTTATTGGCGACGTTAGAATTGCATTGCAAGGTCAAGAAATTGATAATCTCTTGTTTCACGCAGTAAAACTTGTTGAAAACGATGAACTAGAGGCAAAAATGCACCCCAATACCGTAAAAATGGTAGAGGAGTTTAAGTTAACTTTCAAAGATGATTTATTTGGCACGGACTTTGAAGCTTTAGTTGCTGATGCTAGATATAAATACATAACAAAACATTTTTCTCCACTTTTAAAAAGGAAGAGAGAGGGAATAAAATTTTCAAGTTCAGACAAGGTGGATAAGGTTTTAACTAGTAAATGGTTTGGTATCCCTATTTTTCTAGTTATTCTATTTTCGATTTTTCACATTACTTTTAGCGAAAACTTTTTATTTTTAGGTGGACTTTTGCCCGACAATTTAATCTCTTTTGAAGGCACAATGTTCGAGGGGCTTATCGGTTCTGGTCACGGAATTGCATCACCGGGTGTGTTTTTATTTAACCTAACCGAGATTTTAGTGTCGGGAGCAATTGAACTTATAATGAAGGGCGTTAACGCTATTCCCGGGATGACTTTCTCAGTTTCATCATTTATATCTGAAGGGGTTTTAGGTGGCGTTGGTGCTGTGTTATCGTTCGTGCCTCAAATATTAGTTTTGCTTCTCTTAATGTCAGTTTTAGAAGATACGGGTTATATGGCAAGAGTTGCCTTTATTCTCGATAGAATATGCAGAAAGTTTGGTGTTTCGGGCAGAGCGTTTATTCCTATGATTATGGGTTTTGGCTGTTCCGTGCCTGCAATAATCAATACTAGAACGCTTGCAGACGAAAGGGAAAAAACCTTAACCATTAGAGCGATACCGTTCTTTACTTGCGGAGCAAAACTACCAATACTAGTAGCTGTTTCGGGCGCAATAGTAACGGCTGTTGGTGTGGGAAATGCAGACCTTATTACATATTCAATGTATGTTTTAGGCATGGCACTTGCAATTGTTACCGTTTTAATTATGCGTTCTACTACTCAGCGTGGGGAGATTGCTCCGTTTATAATGGAACTACCAAACTACCATATGCCAAGCTTTAGAAATCTAATGATTCACATGTGGGATAAATTAAAGCACTACATAGAAAAAGCTTTCACGATAATATTAGTATCTACTATCGTGGTATGGTTCTTGTCAAACTTTAACTGGGAATGGCAATTTTTAATCAAGGAACACGTTATAGAGGGAGAAACTGTTATAGCTAATCTCGAAATGGATAAAAGTATTTTGGGCTCGTTAGGTAAGTTTATTCAACCATTATTTACTCCTTTGGGCTTTGGAAGTCAGTTAGGTCAATACGGTTGGGTATTTGCAGTGGCAGCAGTTACAGGTTTAGTGGCAAAGGAAAACGTTATAGCAACCTTTGGAACGTTGGCTGCCTGCCTTGGTGCAGGGGTGATTGCTTCTGATGAGGGCGTGCTTGAGGTTAGTGCAATGGTAAGCAAAATAGCCTCTGACATTGGCGTTTCTACAGCTGAATTATGGCCTATGCTAATTTCTTTCGTAGTATTTAATATGGCAACTATTCCTTGCTTTGCAACTGTTGCGACGGCAAGGGGAGAGCTTGGCAAAGGCAGAAATACAAATATGACGTTATTGTTTTGGCTTACAACATCTTTTGTGACCTCGACAATAACCTATCTAGTTCTTAGCTGGTGGTGGACGGCGTTTATATTCCTTGCAATTGCAGTAGCTAGTGTTATTATAGTTAAACAATACAATAAAACTCATCCACTAAAGGAAAAATAAAATGAAACCGATTGAGATTATAGTTACAATTTTAGCTGTAATATTTGTAATAACCGTTATTACGTTTACACTTATAAATAAGAAAAAGGGCAAAAGCTCGTGTGGTTGCAATTGTGCAAATTGTTCGGGCTGTGCTTATAAGAAAAACGAACAACAAAATGTAGAATAACGATTTAATAGCCCCACAAATACTCGTGGGGCTATAATTTTTAATTGATTTTTTAATTTTTTGTGGTAATATAATAAATAAGGTAAAATATGAAAAAAACTTATAAAATTGAGGGAATGTCTTGTTCAGCGTGTTCTAATGCCGTTGAAGGAGCTGTCAAAAAAGTAGACGGGGTTTGCTCTGTTTCGGTTTCGCTACTTGCTAAAAGTATGAGCGTAGAGTTTAGTGAAGAGAGTTGCGAACAACAGATTTTTAGTGCCGTTAAAAAAGCAGGTTATAAGATAGCTTCTGATATGGCGATAAAAAAGAGCTATTTTAAGCTTAGGCTAATCCTTTCGCTTGTTCTTTTATTGCCACTTATCTATTTCTCAATGGGTAAAATGCTTGGCTTAAAAACAGTAGAAGGGACTATTAACTATTTATTACAATGGCTACTTGCTACCATTATAATAGCACTAAATTTTAATTTTTATATAAACGGAACTAAGGCGCTTATAAATAAATCTCCTAATATGGATACATTGGTATCGCTAGGCTCTTTCTTTTCATACCTGTTTAGCGTGCTGTCGGTTATAATTTTTCTTATTAACGGCAATATTAGTGGGCATTTATTTTTTGAGTCATCAGCAATGGTGCTAGCTTTAGTTAGCTTGGGCAAGTGGTTAGAAGAAAAATCTAAAAATAGGACGGGTGACGAGATAGAAGCCCTTACAAAAATGCTACCTGAAAATGCCACGGTAATACGTAATCAAGAGGAAAAGCTTTTGCCTATCTCTCAAATATTAGCAGGCGACCTTGTGGTGTTGAGAGCAGGGAACGTTAGCCCGATAGACGGCGCTGTAATCTCTGGCGAAGGCGTTGTAGATAAATCTGCTATAACAGGTGAAAGTATGCCTGTTTGTGTTCAAGAGAATGATAGAATTTTATCAGGCACGTTATTAAAAAGTGGATACGTTATCGTGAAAGCTGAACATGTTGGGGAGTCAACCGTTTTTTCTAAGATAATTAGTTCAGTTAAAGAGGCAGGGGCAAGTAAAGCACCTGTTCAAAGGCTTGCAGACAATATTTCTAAAATTTTCGTGCCCATCGTGTTTGCCCTTGCAATTATAACATTGTTAGTCTGGTTGCTGATTAAAGGTGATTTTTATAATTCGTTCAATTTTGCAGTGAACGTATTAGTAATTTCTTGTCCGTGTGCGTTGGGGCTAGCCACACCGGTTGCCGTTATGGTTACAGCTGGTAGAGGTGCTAGTTTAGGCATATTATATAAAGATGCTACTTCTATAGAAACTGCGCACAACGTAAATTGTGTAATTTTAGACAAAACGGCGACCTTAACAGTTGGTAAGCCAGAGGTGTGTGAATTTATTATTGAAGATGGTTACGATAGCGAGCAAATAAAAGGAATATGCTATGCCCTAGAGCATAATTCATCGCACCCGTTAGCAGAAAGTATTAAAAATTTTTGCTTAAGCAAAGGGCAGACTGTTAAAGACTATAAGTATATAAATGGCGTTGGCGTTTTTGGAACGATTGATGACGTAGAATATAAGCTTGGAAATTTTAAAGTGCTTGACGGGGCAGAGCAAAAGGATGAGAGCGATAAAACGGTTTTGTATTTAGTAGCCAACGGAAAAAAATTAGCAACCTTTTATATTAGTGACACCATAAAAAGCGATGCGTTTAATACTGTTGTCACTTTAAAAGCTCAAGGGATAAAGGTTATTATGGCAACGGGCGACAACTATAACGTTGCAAAGGCAGTGGCAACGAAGCTTGAAATAGAAGAATTTTATGCAAACGTTTTGCCAGAAGATAAGCTTAACATAGTAAAAAAACATCAAGAGCAAGGCTATAAGGTTGCAATGGTTGGCGATGGTGTTAACGATAGCCCTGCTTTAAAGAGTGCAGACCTTGGTATTGCTATGGCTGACGGAACGGACGTTGCTACAAGTAGTGCAGACGTAATTTTAATTGGTGGGAGCTTAAAATCCTTAACAAAATCTATTATGCTTTCAAAAAAGTCGTTTAAGATTATAAAGCAGAATTTATTTTGGGCATTCTTTTATAACTTTTTTATGATTCCAGTAGCTGCAGGAGCCTTATTGCCTATAGGTGTAGCATTTATGCCATGGCAAGCAGCAGGTTGTATGTCGATAAGTTCACTTTTCGTGGTGCTTAACGCACTAAGAATTAGAGGATTTGCAAAAACTAGACCACCAAGGATAAGAAGCATAAAACTTTGCGTAGACAAAATGATGTGTTTGCACTGTGCCGGTAAGGTTAAAAAAGTATTGATGAGCCTAAATGGAACTAAAAAGGTTAAAGTTGAATTAGATAAAAAGCTTGTTAGATTTAAAGGCAGTGCCTCAGAAGAAGAAATAAAAAACGCAATCAATGGGGCAGGCTTCGTATTTATAAAAGTTGTTGAATAAAAATAATTCTTAAAAGAGCCAAGAGATTGGCTCTTTTTTTATAAAAATAGTGTTTAGAACTTGAAAAATACCACAAGATATAGTATAATATAACAAAATATAAAATGGGGTATTATAATTAGCTATGGCAAAAAATACTTACAAGGCCGAAGACATTAAAATTTTAGAGGGGTTGGATGCAGTTAGAATGCGTCCTGGTATGTATATCGGCACAACGAGCGTTAAGGGCTTGCATCATATATTATGGGAAATTGTTGACAATGCTGTTGACGAAGCTGCAAACGGCTTTGCAGACCGTATTGAAATTAAACTTTATAAAGATGGCTCAGCTTCGGTTGAGGATAATGGACGTGGTATTCCTACCGACATTCACTCAAAAGCGGGTGTTTCGGGCGTTCAAGTTGTATTTACTCAGCTACACGCAGGTGGAAAGTTTAATTCGGAAAACTACAATTTTTCTGGTGGTTTACACGGCGTTGGTGCATCGGTTACCAATGCTCTTTCCGAATGGTTAAAGGTTAAAATCTTTAAAAATACCGTTTATGAAATGGAGTTTAGTAGCTATCTTGATAAAGCTACGGGTAAAATTAAATCTGGCGTTCCTAAAGCGCCCTTAAAAGATACTAAGGTAAAGACTAAAAAGAAGGGAACGTTCGTTCAATTTATGCCAGATGCAAGGGTGTTTGAAACCATTGAATTTTCGACTGAAACAATCTTAAAGAGATTAAAAGAGTTAGCATTTTTAAACAAAGGTTTAGAGATAGATTTTTACGATGAACGAAGTGATTATCATCGTGTTTATAAGTATGACGGTGGTATTTTAGACTTTGTTAAATATTTAAACGAAGGAAAATCTACCCTATATGGAGAACCGTTATACGCAAAGGCAGAAAAGGATAATATTTTAGTTGAGCTTGCAGTTCAACACACCGACGCTTACGTGGATAGTATTTATTCATACGTTAATAACATTCCTACGGGTGAGGGTGGAATGCACGAAACGGGCTTTAGGTCGGGTTGGACAAGGGTAATGAACGATTATGCTAGGGATAAAAATCTACTTAAAGATAAGGACGATAACCTTTTAGGTGATGATTTTAGGGAAGGTCTTACTGCAATAATTTCAATAAAGATGCAAAACGTGCAGTTTGAAGGTCAAACTAAAACCAAGCTAGGAAACCCAGAGGCTCGCCCTGCCGTTGAATACGTTACGGTTAACGAAATAAGCGAGCTTATGAAAAACAAAAAGCTTTCTAAAGTTTTTGAAACGGTTGTTTCTAAGGCGTTAGGTGCTGCAAAGGCAAGACTTGCTGCTAAGAAAGCAAAGGAAATAGCAAGAGCGTCTAAGAGCATTGAATCACAAAATTTGGTTGGTAAACTTGCTTCTTGTTCGGGTAGAAAACCTGAGCTTAACGAATTGTTTATTGTTGAGGGTGATTCGGCTGGTGGTAGTGCAAAGCAGGCTAGGGTAAGACAATATCAAGCTATATTGCCACTTCGTGGAAAACCGTTAAACGTTGAAAAGAAAAAGCTTGACCAAATTTTGCAAAACGAAGAGATAAGAACAATTATAAGTGCTTTAGGCACGGGCATCGCTTCTGAATTCGATTTGGAGAGCTTAAAATTCCATAAAGTAATAATTCTTTCCGATGCCGACCAAGACGGTGCACACATTCGTGCAATCTTATTAACCTTCTTCTTTAGATATATGAGAGAGCTTGTTACAGCAGGTCACGTTTATATTGGTATGCCACCACTTTACAAGGTTTATAAAGGTAACACCATTGAATATGCTTATGATGATAAGGAGCTTCAATCTAAGATTGAAAAGGTTGGAAAGGGATATTCTATTCAACGTTATAAAGGTCTTGGTGAAATGGACCCTGCTCAGCTTTGGGATACTACTATGAACCCTGAAACCCGCTCGCTTATGCGTGTAACTATTGACGATGCTGCTGAGGCTGATAGGCTGATTACCGTTTTAATGGGTGATGAAGTTGGGGAAAGAAAGAAATATATTTTTGAACACGCTAACTTCAATAAAGAAGACAATTTTGCTAAAATTAAGCGTTCTTAAGGATAGGTGATAGCTATGGAAAATGAAAAAGGTATAATTTTCTCCTCGATTGACGAGGTGCTTAAAAATTCGATGATACCCTATGCTGAAAACGTTATTTTAGATAGAGCGTTGCCTAGGGTAGAGGACGGCTTAAAACCTGTTCAAAGGCGTATTTTATACGCTATGTATGAAATGGGTTTAACACCAGATAAGCCACACAAAAAGTGTGCTAAAATCGTTGGTGACTGTTTGGGTAAATATCACCCTCACGGTGACTCTTCGGTTTACGGTGCATTAGTTCATTTGGCACAGGATTTTAATATGCGTTCGCCATTAATCAACGGTCACGGTAATTTTGGAACGATTGATGGCGATTCGGCTGCTGCATACAGATATACAGAAGCAAGGCTTGAAAGTCTTGCGTTAGAGCTTTTAAAAGATATTGAAAAGGACACGGTTAATTTTTCTCTTAACTTTGACGATTCTTTAACCGAGCCTGACACCTTGCCCGGTAGGTATCCTAATCTTTTAGTTAATGGCGCAACGGGTATTGCAGTTGGTCTTGCAACGAATATTCCACCTCATAATTTAGCAGAGGTTATTGATGGAACTATTGCGTTTATCGATAATCCTAAAATTTCGCTTGAGAAGATGATGGAATATATTCCCGCACCAGATTTCCCCACAGGAGGTTATATCGTTGGTGGAGAAGAACTTGTTGAGGCATATAAAACTGGTAGAGGCAAAATTAAGATTAAAGCTAGAGTAAATACCGAAAATGAAAGTAACGGTAAGCAAAATCTTGTGATTAGCGAGCTTCCTTATCAAGTTAATAAAGCTGAACTATTAAAGAAGATTGCCGAGCTTAAGGAAGATAAGAAAGATATCTTAGGTGGCATAGCTGACGTTGTTGATGAGTCTGATAGAAACGGTATGCGTGCAGTTATTAAGCTTAAAAAAGATGCTGATTCTAAGGCGATTTTAGCTTATCTATATAAAAATACTTCGCTTGAAACTACTTTTGGTATCAATATGGTGGCGATTGCTAATGGCAAGCCTTGTCAACTTGGGTTGATGGAGATTATTTCCTACTACGTGAATTATCAGCGTGAAGTAGTTTTAAGAAGAAGTAAGTTCGAGCTTGAAAGAGCGAAAGAGCGTGCGCATATTGTTGAGGGCTTAATTATTGCCGTTAAGAATATTGATGAAGTTATTAAGATTATCAAGGGTGCAGATAATACTCAAGACGCTAAGCAAAAACTTAGGAAACGCTTTGATTTGTCCGAGGCTCAAGCTACTGCTATATTAGATTTAAGGCTTGCAAGACTTACTAAGCTTGAAGTATATAAGCTTGAGGAGGAGCTTGCCGAGCTTAAAAAGAAAATTGCCGAGCTTACTGCTATTGTTCAAAGCAAGGCAAAGCAAATGGAAGTTGTTAAAAAAGAGCTTTTAGTTATTAAGAAAAAATACGGCGAGGACCGTCGTAGTAACGTAACGATTGGTGGAACTGAGGTTGATATTAAAAGCACTATAAAAGAGCTTAAAGCGATAGACGATTTTGTAATTGCCTTTACGGAAGGTAAGGCATTTAAAAAGATGACCGAAAAGAACTTTAAGGCTAGCGATAAGCGAGTAAAGGATAATGCAAATCCAGCCGACTTTATAAAGGTTTATACAAAGTCGAGAACAGACCATATCTTGTTTGCGTTCACAAATTTAGGCAACGTATGCAGAATTTCGGTGGAAAGCTTGCCCGAATGCAGATATCGTGACAAGGGCGTTAAGTTTAGCGAGGTTGCTGAAGGAGTTGCTAGAAACGAGTATCCTGTTGCATTCTTTAGCTTTGAAGAAGACAAACAACCTGAAGGAGCTTTATTATTCTATACTCAAGACGGATTGATTAAAAAGACTGATTTGTCAGAATATAGTTTACAAAAACCATTCTATCAAGCTATAAAGCTTAAAGATGGTGACAGCGTTATTAAGGTTGAACTAGACCGACCAGACACTACGATTGCATACGTTACCGAACAAGGACTTGTTCTAAACGCATTAAAAGATGATATTCCTATGCAAGGCAGGATAGCTGGAGGCGTTAAGGGGATAAATCTTAACAAGGGCGATTCTATTAAGTTTGTTGCGCAGATAGATGATGAGGGCGAGTTTGTGCTAGTTACCGACGCAGGATTTTATAAGCGAGTAATCACGGCTGAAATTGAGCCTATGGCACGTTATAGAAAGGGTGTTAAGATTTGCGAGTTAGGAAAACAAAGCAAGTTAGTTTATGCCGACTATGTTAAAGAGCCCTTTGATATAGCAGTAATAGATAACTTCGGCGTTGCATTTACAGTAAGCACTGAAGATTTAACAATCGACGGAAGAACAACTAAGGGTAAAACACTAAAGAATGAAAATAAAAAACGTTTGCCCGAAAAGGCGTTTAGGCTTATTTAATGACAAACAGCTTTAAGGCAAAATCTGTCAACGCTATTTTATTATGAAAGTTGACTTGTTGTTTTGGTTGTGTTAGAATATTATTTGGATAAAATACATTTTTTGAAGAGGTTGGAAGTGGAAAACGAAAAGGGATACAAATTGAGTTTCTGTCAAAAGCTCTATAGATTTTTTAAGGCAATAATGGATTTTTTAATTGCTTTGATTGCTTTAATTTTATTATTACCAGTTTTTATTGTTACTGCAATTGCTATTAAAATTGATTCAAAGGGCCCGATTTTTTTTACGCACAAGAGGATTGGTAAAGGCGGAAAAGAGTTTACTTGTATAAAATTTAGAAGCATGGCTGTTGAAGCTAAACACGACGTGGCGGGTTATGAATATGCAGAGGTAAATTCTTACATTACTAGAGTTGGAAAGGTAATAAGAAAGCTTTCTATTGATGAATTACCGCAATTATTATGTTTGCTTAACTTCAAGATGAGTTTAATTGGTTTTCGTCCTTCTCAGGCTTGCGAGCACGAGTTAAACAACGCAAGGGAATTCTACAATTTATACCAAATAAGACCAGGAATATCGGGATGGGCACAGGTAAATGGAAGGGACCGCTTGGCAGCTCAACCTATTAAAAAAGCCGAATACGATGCGTATTACTTAAAAAAGTTTTCTTTATGGCTTGATATTAAAATTTTCTTTATGACAATCGCAAAAGTGTTTAAGAGTGAAGACGTAGAAGAAGGCGTATTGGTAGAGCAGAAAGCATCTGAACAAAAGGAATAAAATTTTATAAAAAACTTTTATTATTATTTGTCACCTCGCAAAATTGTATCAAAACTTGGGGAGATGTGCTAGTTTTATATAGTTACTAAGAATAATTTTGCAACAATTATTCTAGGTGTAGCTTATAGGTGCAGGCTCAGCAGGTCAGCTTTTGTTAAGAGATACTCAAAATGCGAATCAAAAAAGTGATTATATTTTTTACAATATAGATGATAATCCTGACAAGTGGGGAAAAACGATGGATAACGTTCCAAGTGTTGGTGGTAGGGACGACATCCTACTAAACGTTGAAAAATGTAAGATTGAAAAGATATTCCTTGCAACACCTAGTGCTTTAGCAGAAGAAAAAAGGGATATGTTAGACGTTTTCAAGGAAACCAACCGTGAGTTAAAAAATCTTGATAGTGCATATCGCTTTGGAGCAAATGTTACGGCTAATTTTGTTGTTGACGTTGCAGTTGCGGAGTTGTTAGGACGTGAACCCGTTAAAATAAACGTTGAAGAGGTTTATAGTTTTATCACCGACAAGATTGTTCTTGTTACGGGTGGTGGTGGCTCAATAGGTAGCGAGCTTTGTAGACAAATAGCAAAGTATAATCCTAAACAACTTATTGTATTTGATATTTATGAAAATAATGCTCACGCAATCGGATTAGAACTAAAGGATAAACATCCTGGCTTAAAGCTTGAGGTATTAATAGGCTCTGTAAGAGACAGTAAAAGAATAAATCAAGTAATGAGAAAGTTTAAGCCAGACGTTGTTTATCATGCAGCGGCACACAAGCACGTTCCTTTGATGGAGGACAGCCCGTGTGAGTCAATAAAGAACAATGCTATCGGAACTTATAAAACAGCTTATGCTGCAATGATGAATGAAGTTAAGCGTTTTGTTTTAATTTCTACGGATAAAGCAGTAAATCCAACCAATATAATGGGTGCGTCTAAGCGCTTGTGTGAGATGATAATTCAATCGTTTGACAAGAAGATTAGAGATGGAAAGGCTGGTGAATTAGCACCAATTTACATTCACGCTGAAGGTGCGGATGATACGTATAAAAATACGTTTGCGCCTAAAACCGAGTTTGTGGCTGTTCGTTTTGGAAACGTTTTGGGAAGCAACGGCTCTGTAATTCATAGATTTAAAGAGCAAATTGCTAAGGGTGGACCAGTAACTGTAACTCACCCTGATATTATAAGATATTTTATGACAATTCCAGAAGCTGTTTCACTAGTTTTACAAGCAGGAACGTATGCTAAGGGTGGGGAAATTTTCGTATTAGATATGGGTTCTCCTGTGAAGATTGATTCTCTAGCAAGAAAATTGATTCGTTTATCTGGACTTAAGCCAGACGTGGATATAAAGATTTTATATACGGGACTAAGAGCAGGGGAAAAGTTGTATGAAGAAAAGCTAATGTCTGAAGAGGGACTTAGAACAACTCCAAACCATCTTATTCATATAGGTAATCCAATTCCGTTTGATGTAGATAATTTTTTAGAACAACTTAAAACTCTAATGACTATGGCATATGACGGAAATGATGAAAAAATAAGAGATTATGTAGCATCTGTCGTTCCCACTTTCCATCCAGCAGGAGAGCATGGTTCAGAATATAAAGGGGAAACTTATAAGCTTCAAATGTCAGAAGTTAATAAAAAGGAAAAGTAATAAATATTTTACAAAAATAAAAAGGTTGCGATTGCAACCTTTTTATTTGTTTATACGTTAAATCTAAATATTACTACGTCGCTGTCTTTCATTACGTATTCCTTGCCTTCAGAACGCACTTTTCCGTGTTCTTTAGCAGAGTTAAACGAGCCTAGCTCAACTAAAATATCGTAGTCAACAATTTCAGCTCTGATAAATCCCTTTTCAAAATCAGAATGGATTTTTCCTGCAGCCTGAGGTGCTTTTGTGCCCTTTTCAATTGTCCAAGCACGCACTTCCTTTTCTCCCGCCGTCAAGTAGCTGATTAAACCTAAAATGTTATAAGAAGCTTTTACAAGTTTATCAAGCCCACTCTCAGTTTCTCCAAGCTCAGTTAAAAATTCATTGCGTTCTTCATCACTAAGTCCTGAAAGCTCTTCTTCGGTTTTTGCACAAACAACCATATGCTCTGCGTTTTCAGTTTTAGCATATTCAATGACTTTCTGCACTAAGGCAAGCTCTGAATGTGGGGTGCCCATATCCTTTTCGCTTATGTTGGCAGTATAAATAACAGGCTTTGCGGTAAGCAAGAACATTCCCTTTATCAGCTCAGCTTCTTCCTCAGAAACAGCAAGAGTTCTTGCAGGCTTGAGTTGGTTTAAGTGTTCATATAGCTTAGTTAAAAAATCTGCCTCAATTCTATACTTTTTATCTCCTGTTTTGCACATATTAAGAGCTTTATCTAAGCGCTTTTTAACAGAATCTGTATCGGCAAAAATTAGCTCTGTGTTAATAGTTTCAATATCTCTAACAGGGTCAATAGAGTCGTCAACGTGAGTAATATTTTCATCCTCAAAACAACGAACTACGTGAACGATAGCATCAGTTTCACGAATGTTTGCTAAAAACTTATTGCCTAAGCCTTCGCCTTGGCTAGCTCCCTTAACAAGTCCAGCAATATCTACGAACTCTACTACTGCAGGGGTAATTTTTTTTGTATTATACATTTTAGCAAGAACATCAAGTCTATGGTCAGGCACGGCAACTACGCCCACGTTAGGTTCAATAGTGCAGAAAGGGTAGTTTGCACACTCAGCACCTGCTTTAGTTATTGCATTAAATAAGGTTGACTTACCTACGTTTGGAAGTCCTACAACGCCTAATTTCATTCAAAATCTCCAAAAAATTATTCAAACGAATTAATTATAATCTAAAATAGATAAAAAAACAAGTTTTTGTGTTGCTTTTTTTTCTTAATATATGTTATCATATATAAAAACTTTGGTGTAGTTATGAATTATAAAGAATATATCGTAAAAAAATTAAATATAGATAATGTTTCTATCGAAGAGGCAGTAGATTTTTTAGAAGTTCCCCCCAATACAGAAATGGGAGATTATGCCTTGCCTTGCTTTAAGCTTAGCAAGCTTTTAAGAAAATCTCCTATAGCTATTGCAAACGAATTGCAAGCTAGTTTTGTTTGCGATGATATTATAAGTGAATGCTTAGCAGTTAACGGATATTTAAATTTCAAGGTAAATCGTGCTGGTTATGCGTTGGCAGTTATTAAGAACGTTTTAGATGATGGAGATAAATACGGTTCTTCTAATATAGGAAAAGATAAGACTGTTTGTGTTGAATATTCTTCAATAAACATTGCAAAACCTTTTCATATTGGGCATTTAAGCACAACCGTTATAGGCAGTGCATTGAGTAAAATTTATCGCTTCCTAGGATACAACGTAGTTAGTATAAATTATCTTGGTGATTATGGAACGCAGTTTGGCAAGCTTATCGTTGCTTTTAAAAAGTGGAGTAGTGAGGAGGCTGTTATACAGGGCAGGCTAACCGAGCTAACTAGAATTTACGTTAAGTTTCACGAGCAAGCAAAGATTGAGCCTGAGCTTGAGGACCAAGCAAGAAAATACTTTAAGCTAATAGAACAAGGCGATAAAGAAAGCAACGAGCTTTTTGAGTTGTTTAAGAAAATAACCTTAGAAGAGGTAGGAAAGATTTACGACTTGCTTAACGTTAAGTTTGATTCTTTTACTGGTGAAAGCTATTACAGTGACAAAATGGGAGTAGTTGTTGACAAGCTAAAGGAAAAGAACTTGCTTAAGACTTCGGAAGGGGCTAGTATAGTAGACCTAGAAGAATACGGAATGCCACCTTGTTTAGTGTTAAAGTCTGACGGCTCTACTTTATATGCAACTAGAGATATTGCCGCAGCCATAGATAGAAAGAATAGATACAACTTTGATAAATCGTTATACGTTGTAGCTTATCAGCAGAACTTACACTTTAAGCAATTCTTTAAGGTTGTAGAGCTTATGGGTAACGAATGGGCAAAGGACATGGTTCACGTTGCATACGGAATGGTATCGTTAGAGAGTGGCTCTATGAGCACTAGAGAGGGCAACGTAATATTGCTTGAGGACGTTATAAATAAGACAATAGATAAAGCTTATAAGGTTATAGAAGAAAAAAATCCTGCCTTAAAAGACAAAGAAAAAATTGCTAAGGCAGTTGGAACAGGCGCAGTAATATTCGGTGCATTATGTAACAACAAAATTAAAGACATTGTGTTTAGCTATGATAGGGTTTTGGCGTTTGAAGGGGAAACCTGTCCTTATGTTCAATATACGGTTGCAAGGTGTAACAGCGTTATAGCAAAAACGCCGAAAACTTGCGCTTATACCAAAGTTTCGCCCACACCTGAAGAATATGAAGTAATCAAAGAGCTTGGTAGATTTAAAGACGTTGTTCAATCAGCAGCGGAAAAATACGAGCCATCTTTAATTACCAGATATGCACTAGACCTGTCTTCTGCATTTAACAAATTCTATTTTGCTTGTAAAATAGCTTGTGAAGACGAGCAATTAAGAAGTTATAGATTGGATATAACAAAATGTGTTAAAACAGTTCTCACCAATGCTCTTACCTTGTTAGGTATAGAAACGGTGGAGGAGATGTAGTGCGAAAGGCTGTAATTTTCGACCTTGACGGAACGCTGATAGACTCAATCAACGATATAGTTGATACGTTAAACTTGACAGCTGAACGTTTTAATTTGGCTAAAGTAGATAGAAAAAGAACTCTAGAAGCTATTGGACACGGCTCAAGGACGCTTTTAAAAAAGAGTATATGTAGCGAGGTTGTTGGGCAAGAATTTGAAAGAATATTTGAGTTCTTTATGGATAAATACTCAAACGCCCCTAAGCCAAAGACAGTGCTTTATGACGGCGTGACAGAGACTGTTTTAGAGCTTAAAAAAAGAGGCTATATTCTTGCCGTTTTAACTAATAAGCCTCAGTCAGCAACAGACCTAGTAGCTGACAAACTGTTAAAAGACTTACCTTTCGACGCTGTAATTGGTCAAAGAGAAGGCGTTCCCGTTAAGCCACATATTGACAGCACGAAATTTATATTTGAATATCTTAAGGTAGAGCCTTCTAGTTCTTATATGGTGGGCGATATGACTACCGATTTTCTTACCGCACAAAACAGCGGTCTTCAATCAATCTCCGCGTTATGGGGCTACGGAAAAAAAACCGACCTAGACGCTTTAGGGGCAACAGTTTTTGCCCAAAATCCTTTATCATTATTAGAAATAATTAAATAAGAAAGCATATTTAAGCCTAATATAAGGCTTAAAGGCTTGCTTTTCTTTTTCACGTTTAAATTTTAAAGCGGGGGATAATTTTTTGCATAAAAAATTCAAGGTAATTATTGTAGGTGGAGGAGCTGCAGGGCTTTTCTGTGCTGTTGAGTTAACTAACAAGTGTGGTTTATCTGGGCAGGACGTTTTGATTTTAGAAAAAAACGATAGAGTGGGTAAAAAATTGTTATCTACTGGAAACGGTCAGGGCAATTTGTATAACCGAGATATTGAAAGCAAATATTATCACGGCGAAAAAGAGTTTGTTAACGAGTTTTGTGAGTTAGCGAAGAAAATCAATTTAAAAGAATATTTATATTCATTGGGTATTCCAACCTTTTATGCCGATAACGGTAGGGCTTACCCATTATCTAGGCAAGCTTCTTCGGTTTTAGACATTGTTCGTGAAATATTAGCAAAAAGAGAGGTTAATATTTATACTCAAAGCCCAGTAGAAAGCATAAAGATTAAAGATAAGGGCTACGAGGTAAGTGCAAATAACGTGCTATACCAAGCAGAAAAGGTTGTTTTAGCTTTTGGTGGAGCTGCTCAAAAGCAATTTGGAACTGACGGAAGTTCGTTTGAGCTAGTTAGGTCTTTAGGTTATAGAGTATCGCCACTTTATCCAGCTTTAGTGCAACTTAAAACCTCGTTAGAGAATATTAGAGGACTAAAGGGCTTAAAAGAAAAAGCAAAAGTTAGTGTTGTTGAGGGCGATAGAGAAATTGCAAGTTATACAGGCGATATACTCTTTACAGAATTTGGCGTTTCTGGTTCAGCAGTTTTTCAGGTTTCAAGTTATATAAAGGGCTTAAAAAATCCAAAATTAAAGATAGAGTTTTTGCCTGATTTAACATTAGAAGAAACTGAAAAAATTATAACGTATAGAGAAAATTTGGACGGTATAGGGCAAGACAAGTTAATTGGTCTAGTGGTTAAGCGAATAGGTCAGGCTGTGCAAAAGTCTGCACGTTCAACTTCTGGAAAAGATTTGGCTTTTGCACTTAAAAATTTTGTGCTTGATATTAAAGGTGATTTAGGTTTTAACTATGCACAAGTGACTAAGGGTGGAGTTTTAACTGAACAGGTAAATGCAGGTAGCTTTGAAAGTAAAAAGTCAAAAGGCATATATTTAGTAGGTGAATTGCTAGACGTGGACGGAGATTGTGGAGGATATAATTTAGCCTTTGCGTTTGCTAGTGGAATAGCGTGCGCCAAAGCGATTAAGGAGGAAAAATAAATGAAATTAAAGGTAACTGACAAAGAAGAATTGATGAAGATATATTTGCCGTATTTACGTGCAATAGGTAGAAAGATGGGTGTAAAATCACCTGCATCTTTGAACAAAGAAGAACTTGTTGAAAACATCCTAAAAATTCACAATGGAGAAATTGAGCCTGTATTCCCAACAGGAAAGGGTGCACCACCAAAGTATGAGTATGAGGACGTTTCAAAGTATTTTGAAGAAGAGAAAAACTATGCAAAGCCATATCCACAAGCCAGTGACAACAAATACTATGTTTTTAATGATAGTGGAACGACGGTTGATACTTGGGAAATGGAGGGCGTGTTTGACCAAACAGCGCCAACCTACGGTTTTTTAAGGGCGTATAACTACGAAAATTCAAGTGAAGACGTTTACGTGCCAAGAGATATTATGAAAAAATATAATATTCGAAACGGCGATAAAGTAAAAGCAGAGGTTAAGGTTTTATATAAGGGCGAGAGTGCGGCGGTTAGAAAGGTTCTGTCTATGAACGATTTAGACGTAGAAGTTTTTGCACATCGTGCCACGTTTGATGACCTATTACCTTCTTATCCTACCGAAAGGTTAACGCTAGAAGGAGTGGAGGGCGATAATTTAAGCAATAGAATTATTGACTTATTTGCACCGATTGGAAAGGGACAAAGAGGTTTAATAGTAGCTCCACCAAAAACGGGTAAGACCACTCTTTTAAAGCATATAGCAAAGGCAATAGAGCAAAACCACAAAGAAGTTAAGCTCATAATTTTATTGATTGACGAGCGTCCTGAAGAGGTAACTGATATAAAGAAAAGCACAAAGGCAGAGGTTGTTTTTTCTACCTTTGATGAAAAACTCGAGCATCACGTTAGGGCCGCTGAGCTTGTGGTAGAACGAGCTAAAAGACTAGTTGAAGTAGGACAAGACGTTGTAATTTTAATGGATTCTATAACAAAGCTAGCAAGAGCCTACAACACTACCTGCTCATCTTCAGGCAAGACCTTGTCAGGAGGAATAGACCCCGTTGCACTTCAAGGACCGAAACGCTTTTTCGGTTCGGCAAGAAATATTGAAGAGGGTGGAAGCCTTACTATAATCTCAACGGCTTTAGTGGATACCGGTAGTAGAATGGATGACGTTATTTACGAGGAATTTAAAGGCACTGGTAATATGGAAATCCATTTATCTAGGTCGTTATCTGAAAAAAGGATTTTCCCTGCAGTAGACGTTATTAAATCGGGAACGAGAAACGAACATTTATTGCTTAGTGATGCTGAACAAAAAACCACACTAGCTATTAGAAGAGTGCTTGCTGAAAGAGAAGAGTCGTTAGACGTATTAATTGATATGATGCAAAAGAGCAAATCCAACAAGGATTTGACCGAAAAACTTGATACGTGGTTAAAATTTTATAAAAAATAGTATGAAGTCATTACGAAATAAAACAATTGATTTTCCCTTAAGCGAGGCAGAGAATTATTTAAAAAACTGTATAGAAGAAAACAAGGTTGAAGTTATAAAGGATAACAGCACTGTTCTAGGCGATACATTTTCTGCCTTAAAGAAAATCAAAGATAAGTCAATAGACCTTTTAATAGTTGACCCTCCTTATAATCTCTCTAAAAATTTTCACGGAAAAACGTTTAAGCAAATTTCACAGGAGGAGTATGCTGATTATACAAAAGAGTGGATACTTGCAGTAAAGCCAAAGCTAAAGGATAGTGCAAGCATTTACGTTTGTTGTGATTGGAAGAGTGCATTGGTGATAGGATTGATATTATCTGAACATTTTGTTTTAAGAAATCGTATTACTTGGCAACGTGAAAAGGGCAGAGGAGCAAAACGTAACTGGAAAAACAGTATGGAGGACGTGTTTTTCTGCACAGTTTCAGATAATTATACCTTTAATCTTGATGCCGTAAAGCATAGGAAAAAGGTTATTGCACCTTATAAGGCAGACGGACTTCCTAAGGATTGGGAGCAGACCGAAAACGGAAAATACAGGTACACTTGTCCGTCAAACTTTTGGGATGACATAGCTGTTCCATATTGGTCAATGCCAGAAAATACTGCTCACCCAACTCAAAAGCCCGAAAAGTTGATAGCAAAAATGGTGCTTGCAAGTTCAAACGAGGGCGACCTAGTGTTAGACCCGTTTGCAGGTAGTGGAACAACGGGCGTGGTTGCAAAAAAGCTTAATAGAAATTACATTATCATTGAGCAAAATCCTTTATATTGTGCTTGGGCAAATTTTAGGCTTAAAAAAGCCCAAAATGAAAAGAATATACAAGGTTATGAGGATGGAGTTTTTTGGGAAAGAAATTCTAAGCCCGAAAAGAAGAAATAGCAAAAACAAAAACAGGCGAGTTATTAACTCGCCTGTTTTTCTCTATTAAATACTCTAACTGCAAGCACAGTCATATCATCTTTTTTTGCTCCGTTACTAAGTTCTAAGGCGTATTTGAGCAAGTTGTCTGAAAGGCTTTGTGGGTTTTTTGCAGGTTGAGTTCGCAAAAAATCAATAATATCACTAGAGTTGCCTATTGCATCGCTAACGCCGTCGGTAAGTAAAACTATTATATCGCCGTCGACAAGCTCTGCATTACAAACTGAAGGCTTTAGGTCGTTTAGTATTCCTAACGGTAGGGAACTACCCTCAACGATGCGAATACCTTTAGGCCCAACTATAAATCCATATGGTGAGCCGTATTTAATAAAATCGGCTTTAGCAGAGTTTAAATCTACTACTGCAACGTCAAGTGCTGTAAAGCTATCTTCAGTATTAACTGCAAGAAGCTTATTAACAGTGCTTAAAATTAGAGAGCTTTCCATTCCAGCCTTGTAAAAACTTTCTATTAAAGAGAGTGAAACTGAAGAAAGTGATTCTGCATGCTTGCCACTTCCCATTCCATCAGAAAGAGCTAGCAAAAATTTATCAGTAGATATTCTTAAAACAGAGTGAGTATCTCCACTAATACTTGAACCATCCTTTTTAACGCTAGATATTCCAAAAACAGCATCGTATTTTGCCGAGCGTTCAAATGCGAGGTAGCATTTATGTTCAAGTATATCTGTCTTGTCCTTAAGTTCCATTGGTATTTTTAAACAGCTTGAGATAACAGCGTTTAGCTTTTCTAAAGAAAATTCTTTCATTGTTAAAACAAGTCCAACCGAAAGCCTGTTTTCTTCACCGTATATCAAAAGCTCGCTAACCGAAAAACCGTTTTTTAATAATACGTTTGATAATTTTCGTTCCAATCGGCTTTGATATTTTAGCATTGTGCCGTTATTTAGTGCAAGAGTTTTTAATATTTCTGCAACACCTTCAGCTTCAGCTGATATTAAATCTCTGCCTGTATTAAGACTCATATTTTCCATCATTGCAGTTCTATATTCTGCTAAAAGCTTGTTTATTCCATAAATTATATTGCCGGGGTGAATACAATTATCGCCAAGCTCTTTTGGCATGTCTATTAAAGAAAGCTTGCCTTTAGCAAACCCAATATCAATCATTTTACTAACGCCCTGAGTTATTGATTCTTCTTGTGCCTTACATTTAAAATAATTAGAGCATTCTACACAAGTTCCTGTTAGAATTTGTTTTTCTATTGAGCTTTTTGCTTTATTCTCGTTAATTCCGTTATCCTTAAAATAAGCAAACGCACTAGCAATTTCGTTAAACACCCCTGATATTTCAAAAAGTCGGTTAGAAAGCATTAATCTATTTCTATTAATGGCAACCCTAGACAATTGCTTTTCTCTAAAAGAGTATAGCTTTTCCTTTAGTGCGAGCAGTGGCTTTTTCGGTATAATAAAGAAAGCAACAGTTCCGAAAAGTAGCGACAAGAATTCACTTGCGTCGTAAGCCCCGTAAACAGAAAAAATAGCATTCACTAAATAGTCTGTGCTAAGCAATCCCACGCACGCACAAAACCTTGAAAGTGGTGTTAACGTTTCACAAATCAATGCCCATACTAAAAATATTGCTATGTAGTTAAGATTTCCATAATATAGTGCTAGGCTTATCGATAAAACGGAGGAAAGCACAGAGCTTATACCTTTTTTATAAACAAAACAGGTAAGCAAAATCATAAAAGCAGAAAAACCTTTCCAAAGGTAAGGTGTAGTGAGATTGCATACACCCACGCCCACTAGAACTAAAAATACCGCTGCTACTGCAAGCTCTTCGTAATCCCATTTAAATTTTAAGCCCTTTTTTAATCCCGAAACTAAAAGCGTTCCAAGCAGAGTAAAAATCATATTGACTAGCGAAACAAAAATTCTTTTTTCAATACTAATATAAGTATTTGTGTCGCCAATTATAATAAAGGATAGCATTGCTATTAAAGTGTATGCAGTAAGCTCGTAGTTTGCTTTGTGCCTAAAACGCTTATTTAGTAGGGTTACGATGACAAAAAAAAGCGAAGATATTGCTGACGTTGCAGTAAGTCCTGTGTTCTTTAATACTAAAAAAGAAGCGATGTGAAGAATTGGTGTTAAAATTAACGAGGCACCATTGTTTAATGCTAACAATAAAATAAAAACAGAGTAGGGCATTACAGCTTGCTCTAGTCCGTTAAAAATTATAAATAGAGCCGTTAGACAAGCATATTTTAATACCGAAAGATAATCTGGGGTGTATTTTAAGAGTTTCATAATATCTCCTAAAGAAATTTTTATTATCATATCAAAATTATCCGTGCAAACTTTGACCTTTTTTTGCTAATAACAAATCTTTTTGGCGATAGCTATAAGTAGAGTTGAAGGTCATTATAATCAAAACTTTTAATAAAATGCTTTCTTTTTACGGCAATTTATAGTAAAATAAATATTAGAGGTGATTTTTATGATAAACGTGGCTATTGTTGGATATGGAAACTTAGGAAAAGGAGTGTTAACTGCCTTAAGAAAAACAAATGATATGAATTTGGTTGGTATTTTTACAAGAAGACAACCAGAGCTTATAGAGAATCAAACGGGTGAAAAGGCTTATTCAGTAGAAAAACTAACTGAATTTAAAAAAAGCATAGACGTTTTAATTTTATGCGGAGGTAGTGCAACTGACCTTCCTACATATACAAAAGAATACTTAAAAGACTTTAATACTGTGGATTCTTTTGACACGCACGCAAAAATTCCCGAATATTATCAAACACTAAAAGAGGTTGCCGAAAAATCAAATACTCTTGGTGCAATAAGTATTGGTTGGGACCCAGGTGTGTTCTCTATCGCAAGAGCATTGTTTGGTGCAGTTTTACCAGACGGCAATGACTACACCTTTTGGGGAAAGGGCGTTTCTCAAGGTCATAGCGACGCACTAAGAAGAATTGACGGCGTGGAAAACGCAATACAATACACCGTTCCTAAAGAAGAGGCATTATCTTTGGTTAGAAGTGGCGTAAGGCCAGACCTTTCTGTTCGTGAAAAACATTTAAGGGAATGCTACGTTGCAATTAAAGACGGAGCTGATGCAAACAGAATAGAAAATGAAATTAAAAATATGCCTAATTATTTCAAAGATTACGATACGGTTGTAAATTTTGTTACCGCAGAAGAGGTTAAGGCGATGCAAAGCAAACTTAATCACGGTGGCTTTGTGCTACGTTCTGGTAACACTTCAGAGCAAAATGCTGACTTGTTAGAACTAAAATTAACTCTTGATTCTAACCCTGAATTTACGGGAAGTGTTTTGGTTGCTTATGCTAGAGCCGTTTACAGAATGGCAAAGGCTGGAAGCAAGGGCGTTGTAACCGTTCTTGACGTGCCGATTAGTCTGCTTTCTGAAAAGACCCCTGAACAATTAAGAGAAACGCTTTTATAATTTAGGAGATAATATGCTAAAAAGGGTTATATCTATACTTTATATACTCTTTTGTTTAACGTTTATTATGCCATTTTATGCTTGTTCTGATTTGCTAAACGGTATTTTAGACGGAATAACTAATAATGGTGGCGATGACGACGGTGGCGACAACGGTGATGAGCAAACCCCAATTGTTGTTGACGGAAGCCTTTCTTTTCACTTTATGATGCTTGGAAACGAGTTTGCAGGCGATTGCATTTATATCAAGGCTGGAGATAACGATATTTTAATAGATGCAGGAAGCAGAGAAGGGAGTGCTGAATATATTAAAAACTACGTTGACCAATACGTTGCTGACGGAAAACTTGAATACGTTATAGTAACTCACGCACATCGTGACCATATTGCAGGTTTTGCTGCAAGCAATGGTATATTTGATATGTATGAGTGTGAAACTATAATAGACTTTCCCAAAACTGACGTGACGAGTGTAACTTATAATAAATATATACAAAAGCGTGATGCAGAGGTTGGGCTTGGTGCTAAGCACTATACAGCTTTAGAGTGTTGGAATAATTTAAACGGAGCAAAAAGAACATATCAACTTGACCAATCTGTTCAAATGCAAATTTTATATAACTATTATTATGAAAACAAGGGAGATGAGAACGATTATTCGGTATGCGTTCAATTCTCGCATGGTGAAAGAAAGTTTTTATTTACAGGTGATTTAGAATTACACGGAGAAGAAAAACTTGTTTTATATAATGATTTATCGCAAGTAGAGTTATATAAGGCTGGTCACCACGGCTCAAAAACTTCGTCAAACGATTGTTTACTATCGGTTATTAGACCTAAGATGTGTGTGGTGTGTTGCTGTGCAGGTAGTGTTGAGTACACACAAAGCTTGGAAGCAACCTTTCCAACACAGGCGTTTATAAATAGAATAGCTCCTTATACTAATAAGGTTTACGTGCCTATTATGATTGAGCTGATTTATAACGAAAATAAGCAAAAGTATGAGAATGCACAAAACTATCAGTTGCTTAACGGAAACGTTGTTGTTGATTCTACTGAGAATGAGGTTAAGGTAAACTGTTCTAACAACAACACGCTTTTAAAAGATACAGACTGGTTCAAAAATAATAGAACGTGCCCGAGTTGTTGGAGCAATTAGATTAAAAAACCACTTACAAAAAAGTGGTTTTTTTAGTATATTTTTTCCATTTTTACTCAAGTTAGTATTACATTGGTTTTTATAAAAGGAGAAAATATGAGCGAAACAGGAATAGTTAGAAGAATAGATGAGTTGGGCAGAGTGGTAATACCAAAAGAGATGAGAAAAACCTTGCGTATTAAGGAGGGTGACCCTTTAGAGATATACGCAAACAAGGAAGAGCTAGTTTTTAAAAAATACTCACCCATAGCTTCGGTTGAAAGCTACGCAAGGATTGTTGCAGAGGGAATTAGCGACCTTACTGAAAAGGTTTGTGTTATAACTGATACGGATAAAGTGGTTTACGTTTCAAAGGGCAAATATAGAGAGATTTTGGGGGAAAACCTAACAAAAAGCGTTGAGAGTGTTTTAAGAAATAGAAGAAGTGTTATGACCACTAAAACTGATGGTGGTAACGTTATTCAATTAGTTGGAAACGATATTACCCAAGCCGAAAATCAAATTATAGTCCCAATTGTTGCAAATGGGGATTGTCTTGGCTCTGTAATCGTTTTTGACAAGGAAAAATCTAAAAGGTTTAATATAAGTGACGTTCAGTTGGTTGAGCTTGGTGCAACCTTTTTGTCTAAACAACTTGAAGTATAAACTAGCCTCGAAAGAGGCTTTTTTACATATGGTAAAGGAAAATAAGCTTTTAACTAGTGCATTTATATTAGGGGCGGGAACGTTTTTTGCTAAGCTTATAGGTGCAATATATAGAATACCACTAACTAGGTTTTTAGGAGCAGAGGGAATGGGAGTTTATCAAATGGTCTTTCCCGTGTATGCTTTGTTGTTAGACCTATCGGGTGCAGGAGTTCCTAATGCTTTATCTAAGCTAATATCTAGTAAGCCTGAAGGGGATAGAGGGTATTCGTTTTTATATTCTGCGCTTAAGATATTTTTTGTTGTAGGACTAATTGGCTCAGCTCTCATGCTTTTAGTAGCATTTCCCTTGTCTAAGCTTCAGCTAAGCGATATGGCAATACTTTGCTACGTAACACTTTCTCCTGCCGTGCTTATGGTAGCTTTGATTTCTTGCTTTAGAGGGTTTTTTCAGGGTAATATGAAAATGTTACCTACTGCAAGTTCCCAATTAATAGAACAGGTTGTAAAGCTAAGTTTGGGTCTTGGATTTTGCTTATTATTTAGAGCAAGTCTACAGGCTATGGTGGCGTTTGCAACATTAGCAGTTACTCTATCCGAGCTAGCTTGTTTGGTTTTTTTATACCTTGTGTTTTTAAGGTATAAACGTAAAGATAAACCAAAACTTATCAAGCACAAATTTAATACTGAGGAAAGGAAAAAAATAATAAGGTATACTATTCCCATAACTCTTTTAGGTTTAGTGCTGCCATTTTCGCAAATAGTAGACGGAATATTGACCGTAAATATTTTAGATGGATATTTAGATAATGCAATTTCTCTTTACGGACTATTATCGGGCGTGGTTTTAACTATAATAAATTTACCTGTTGGAATTTGCCACGGCATAGCTACATCTACAATTCCAGCTATTTCAAAGGAAGAAAATTTAGAGCAAAAAAATAAAAAGGCGGCTAAGGTTTTAATGCTAACGCTAGTTACTAGTGTGGTTTTTGCTTTTGCCATTTATTTTTTTGCACCAATTATAATAAGAATATTGTTTGCTTCGCTATCAGAAGAAAACAGGCAAACAGCAATCTCTCTTTTAAGACTAACAGCTTTTTCAATAGTATTTTTATCGATTTTGCAAACTGGCAACGCAGTTTTAATAGCAATGGATAGCATATATTTGCCCCTTGTATGTTTAAGTATTGGGGTTATAATTAAAACAGTGCTAAACATTTTACTGCTAGGCGATAGAAGATTAAATATTTACGGTGGTGGAATTGCTATAATTGCTTGCTATTTTTTCGCCTGTTTGGTAAACTTATGTATGATAATAGCAAAGGAAAACTGTTATGCACGTAAAAAAATTGCAAATAGGCAACAAAACGCTTAAAAACAATATTTTATTAGCACCAATGGCGGGTTATACTGACTTTGCCTTTAGACGTTTAGAGCTAGAGCAAGGATTTGGCTTTTGTTTTACTGAGCTTGTAAGTGCAAAAGGCTTGTTTTTTAAGGGTGATAATTCAAAGGCGCTACTATATTCTGGTAACGATTATTCTCTAACGGGTGCACAAATTTTTGGCAGTGAAGAGTATTATATGCGATTAGCGTGCGAGAGTGAAGACCTTAAAAATTTTGATATTGTTGATATAAATTTTGGCTGTCCTGTTCCTAAGGTTTATAAAAATGGGGACGGTAGCGCCCTGCTAAACGATATAAAAAAGGCTGAAAAAATAGTTAAAGAATGCGTAAAGAGTGGTAAAAACATTACTATTAAAATTCGCACGGGGATAAAGGCGGGCGACAACGTTGCCAGTGATTTTGCCTTAATGGCAGAAGATTCTGGGGCAAAGGCAATAACTATTCACGGCAGAGTTAGGGAGGCTTATTATTCTGGAGAGCCTGATTTTAAGGCAATTGAGAGCGCAAAGAAAAGCGTAAACATTCCTGTTATAGCTAACGGTGGCATTTTTACCGTTAAAGACGCAGATGATATGGCGGCAAAAACAGGTGCGGACGGGGTTATGCTTGCTCGTGGTGCTGTTGAAAACCCTTTTCTAATTTGTGAGCTTTTGGGGGATAATTCAAATAAAGACGTAAAAACTTTTATGAAAAGACATTTGTCACTTATGATAGAAAATTTTAAGGGCGAAAGGCGGGCTTGCTTAGAGTTTAGAAAGTTTCTTTCTGGATATCTAAAGGGTAGAACGGGAATTAAGCAGGTTAAGATTAGGCTCTTGTCTTGTGAGAGTTCAAAGGAAATATTTGATATAATAGATAACGAACTTTAACAAAATTGCCTTTTTCAAAATACTATGATAGCAAGGGTTTTTTGGGGAGAGGGATATGAGAGTTTGTTTCGTTACTTGTTCTGAACTTAATGCTACGTGGTCAGAAAAACTTGACAATATAGGAAAAAACGACCTAATCATTTTCGGCTTTAACGGTTTAGGACTTGTGAGCTACAAAAAGGAGCTTTCAGGGGAAACTGAATACTTTCAAGACCTTGCAAACCTATCTAAACAACTTTCTTCTGTGATAGTTTGTGGGTGCGATACGGATACATACGGGGTTTTTCGTCATTCAGCGGTGGTTGCAGACAATGGCAAAATTTTAGGTGTTTCGGATATGGTGTATTCTATTGACGACAGTGAGTTTGTGCCTGGAGGAGCTGTTAAGGTTTACGATACAAGTGCAGGTAGAATAGGAATAATAATATCTGATGATTTGCTTTTTCCTGATACCATTAAAGCACTGTCGTTAGGAGATACAGACTTTATTTGCTGTATTTATAAAAATTTAGAAAGCTTTATGCCCGAGATTTTAATTAGGGCGTGTGCATATACTAGTGGTATAAGCACGTGCATATGTGCAACCAAGTATGCGTGCGTGTCGGATATTCGTGGTAACGTATTGATAAAAGGAAGCTCCGACATAATAAAGGCTAGTGTTAAAATAGAAAAAGATTATCATTTAATAAAGAGTAAGAGACGCGGGTTTTTTAAAGACTGCGACTTAATATGAGGTGAGTTATGGCAATGACAATAGTATTGGTAGAACCTGAAATTCCACAAAACGCAGGCAATATAGCTAGAACGTGTGCAGTTACGGGAAGTAATTTAATTTTCGTGCGTCCGCTGGGATTTGAGGTTACGGACAAGCACTTAAAAAGAGCTGGGCTTGATTATTGGCATCACTTAAACATAAGCTACTATGATAGCATTGAGGAGGTGCTTTCAAAGTTTTATAACGGAAGCAATTTCTGGTTTTTTTCAACAAAAGCAAAATACATACATTCTGAAGCGCCAATAAAGGATGGAGATTTTTTAGTTTTTGGCAAGGAAAGTAAAGGTATTCCCGAAAAAATTCTTGAAAAGAATTATAATCAATGCGTTAGAATACCAATGATGGGTGATTTGCGTTCATTAAATCTTTCTAACTCGGTTGCAATCGGTGTTTACGAGGCGTTAAGACAGCAAGGTTTTCCAGGAATGAACACGGAAGGTAAGCTAACGGGAATAAAGTAGTTTTGGAAGTGCAAGCACTAAAATAAAAGAAAATATAAATTTTAGAGTCCATATCCGTTGTTAATCATTTGACAAACAGCGGATATATTTATATAATATCTAAAGTAAGTTAGTAAATTTTGTAAAAAATTGATAAAAACAGAAACATTTTTCGGAGGATTTATATGAATAAGAAATCTATTAAAGACGTAAACGTAGCAGGCAAGAGATGCCTTGTTAGAGTCGATTTTAACGTTCCTATGAAAGACGGCGTTATTACCGATGAAAATCGTATTAACGGTGCACTTCCCACTATCAAGTATTTGATTGAACAAGGTGCAAAAGTTATTCTTTGCTCTCACATGGGTAAGCCACACAATATATTAACAGAAGGCTTTTCTCTAACTAAGAAAGAAAAGAAGGCTGTAGAAGCTCTTCCTGAAAACGAAAGAGAGGCAGCTAAAGCTGAATATTTAAAGAAAGCACTAAAAGACAAACAAAAATATACCTTAAAGCCTGTTGCTGAAAAGCTTTCCGAAAAATTAGGTCAAGAGGTAGTTTTTGCAGAGGACGTTGTTGGCCCATCTGCGGTTGCTGCTGTTGAAGGCTTAAAAGACGGTGGAGTTGTTCTTTTAGAAAACACTCGTTTTGAACAAGGCGAAGAAAAGAGAGATGAAGAGCTTTGCAAAAAGCTTGCAGGTTTCTGTGATATATACGTTAACGACGCATTTGGAACTGCACACCGTTCACACGCTACAACTGCAGCTATTGCTGAATACGGTTTTGTTGATACGGCTGTTTGTGGTTTCCTTATCGAAAAAGAATTATCAGTTATGGCTGATGCGTTAGAAAACCCAGTTCGCCCATTCGTTGCAATTTTGGGTGGTGCAAAGGTTGCTGATAAATTAAAAGTTATTGAAAATCTTTTAGAAAAGTGCGACACCTTAGTTATTGGTGGTGGAATGGCATACACATTCTTAAAGGCAAAGGGCTATGAGGTAGGAACATCCTTAGTTGATGATGAAAAGATTGACTATTGCAAGGAAATGATGGCTAAGGCGGAAAAGCTTGGCAAAAACCTTGTTCTTCCTGTGGACAGTGTTGTTGCTCAAAGTTTCCCAGACCCAATTGATGCTGAAATTCCCGTTGCTGAGTATGACGTAACAAACATTCCTGCAGACAAGATGGGATTAGACATTGGTGCTAAATCACAAAAACTTTTTGCTGATACTGTTGCAAGTGCTAAAACTGTTATTTGGAATGGACCTATGGGCGTGTTTGAAAACCCAATTCTTGCAAAAGGCACTATTGCTGTTGCAAAGGCTCTTGCTGAAACTTCAGCTACTACCATTATTGGTGGTGGTGATTCAGCTGCTGCTGTTGCACAACTTGGCTTTGCTGATAAAATGAGCCATATTTCTACCGGTGGCGGTGCTTCGCTTGAACTTTTCGAGGGTAAAAAGCTTCCTGGTATCGAATGCCTTAACGACAAAAACTAATAACGCTAAAATTTTTTACGGAGATATTTTTATGAGAAAACCTATTATTGCTGGAAACTGGAAAATGAATAAAACTGCTGCTGAGGCAGAAGCTCTTATCAACGAATTAAAGCCTTTAGTTGCTAAAGCTAAGCCTGAAGTTGTTGTTTGCGTGCCTTATACCGATTTATGCACGGTTAAAAAGGCGATAGATGGCACTAAGATTAAGCTAGGTGCTCAAAACGTTGCATGGGCAGACAACGGTGCGTTCACTGCTGAAATCTCAGCAGAAATGCTTTTAGAGCGTGGCGTTGAATACGTTATTATCGGTCACAGCGAAAGAAGACAATATTTTGGAGAAACTGATGAGAGCGTTAACCTAAGATTAAAGCAAGCATTAAAGACTGGCCTAAAGCCAATCGTTTGCGTGGGTGAAACTCTTACTGAAAGAGAAAAGAATAGAACTAAGAGAGTATTAAAGAAGCAAGTTTTAGAAGGATTTAAGGATATTACAGCTTCTGATTTTGATACAATCGTTATTGCATATGAACCAGTATGGGCTATCGGCACAGGCAAGACAGCTACTG
Source organism: Christensenellaceae bacterium (assembly GCA_045653205.1). GTDB lineage: Bacteria > Bacillota > Clostridia > Christensenellales > Borkfalkiaceae > UBA1259. The sequence continues at coordinate 287,586 of JAZOLT010000007.1, forward strand.
CTGAAGACGCTAATAAGACTATTGGTTATATCAGAAGCCTTGTTAAGAAGACTTGGGGTGCAGAAGTTGCTAAGGCTCTTCGTATTCAATATGGCGGAAGCATGAAGCCTTCTAATGCAAAAGAACTTATGGCTATGAGGAATATCGACGGTGGACTAATCGGTGGTGCATCGCTTAAAGCTGAAGACTTTGCAGCAATCGTTAATTACAAAGGCTAATTAAATTAACAAAAAACACTGCACTTGTTTGGTGCGGTGTTTTCTAAATAAGGAATAAAACTATGAAAAAACCTTTTGGAATTATTATTATGGATGGTTACGGTGTTAACCAACAAACAGTAGGCAACGCAGTATATAGTGCTGATAGCGTTAACATTAAACGTTTAATGAACGAATATCCCTCAACCATTATTGGTGCTAGTGGGCTTGACGTAGGATTACCTGATGGGCAAATGGGTAACTCTGAGGTTGGACACTTAAATATCGGTGCTGGTAGAATTATCTATCAAGACCTTACCAAGATTACAAAATCTATTAGCGACGGTGATTTTTTTACTAATCCAGCTTTATTAAAAGCAATTGATAACGCTAAATGTCAGGGCAAAAAACTTCATTTGTTCGGACTTTTGTCAAACGGTGGCGTGCACTCAACTATTGAACACGTATTTGCTTTATTGCAACTTGCTAAAGATAATGGCGTAGAAAAAACTTACGTTCATTGCTTTTTAGATGGTAGAGATACTGCCCCAACCTCTGGTGCAAGTTTTGTTCGTCAGTTACAAGATTGTATGGATAGAATGGGTTATGGTCAAATTGCTTCCGTTTGTGGCAGATACTATGCTATGGACCGTGACAATAATTGGGATAGAACTAAAAAGGCATACGATATGCTTACACTCGGTGATGGCGAGGTTGCTGATTGTGCTATTAAGGCTATTGAGGATAGCTATGTTAAGGGTGTTACTGATGAATTTATGCTACCTACAATTACCAATAAGGACGGAATAATTGAACAAGGCGATTCAGTTATATTCTTTAACTTTAGACCTGATAGAGCAAGACAAATTAGTAGAGCTTTTTCTCAAAAAGCATTTACACCTTACGTTGATAGCGAAAAGGGTAAGCAAATGTATTTTGAAAGAAAGACGGGCTTTTTAGGCTTAACCTATACAGGCTTTGCTGTTTATGATTCTTCTTTTGAAGACGTTTTTGTTGCCTTCCCTCCAGAAGAAATTAAAAACACCTTACCTGAATATCTTGCGAAACTTGGCAAAACCCAACTTCACATTGCCGAAACCGAAAAATACGCACACGTAACATTCTTTTTTAACGCAAAGTTAGAAGCTCAAGTTGAGGGAGAAACTAGAATAGTAATCCCATCGCCAAAGGTTGCTACCTATGATTTACAACCTGAAATGAGTGCTTACCCAGTATGCGAGCGTGCAATAAGCGAGCTAGATAAAGGCGAGTATGACGTTATGATACTTAACTTTGCTAACTGCGATATGGTTGGACATACAGGAATTTTTGATGCCGCAGTAAAGGCTGTTAAAACAGTTGATGATTGCGTTAATCAAGTAGTTAACAAAATTCTTGCAATGGGCGGGGCTGTAATTGTAACGGCTGACCACGGCAATGCAGATAAAATGAGTGAAAATGGTGCACCCTTTACTGCGCATACTACGAATAGAGTTCCTTTCATAGTAATTGGAGAGCAGTTTAAGGGCAGACAATTAAAGGAAGGTGGCGTTCTAGCAGATATTGCACCTACTTTGCTTGATATGATGGGAATAGAGAAGCCTGCGGAAATGACGGGTGAGTCGCTTTTGAAGTAAAAAATAAAAAAGTGTGTAAAAATAGTTGAAAAAACGCATTTTATATGTTATAATCAGTTTACTTTGTAATTTACGCTTTTGCGTTTTAAGGAGATAAAAAATGGGAATGCTATTAATGGCTAGCGGTGGAATTTGGAACGTTTGGCCGGTATTAAAAATAATTTTCTTAATTGTTATGGCAATTTGTGCATTGTTTGTTGTGCTAGTTGTTATGTTTCAACCCGGTAATTCTTCGGGTGTAAGTGCACTCGGTGGCACAACGGAAACCTTTTTGGGCAAGAATAAGAGCAAAACCTTTGAGCATAGAATGAAGAAGCTTACCATTATTAGTGGTATAATCTTTGCAGTTTTGTGTGTGGTTTTTGCAATAATCGCAATGCTTGCAACAAAATAAATTAAAAGAGTTTTCGGGCGGTTTCGAGTGAAACCGTCCTTTTTTTATAAATTTTATGCTAAGAGAAATAGTTGAAGGAAAAATTCAGGGTAACGCAAACGGATATGCGTTTTTAATACCCTCTAATAACAAACAAGATTACTTTATATCTCATTCCGACCTCCGCGGTGCAATGCACGGCGATGTTGTTTTGTGCGAAACCTGCACGGGCTATGGCGAAAGAACAACGGCAAGAGTTTTAAAAATAATCGAAAGAGGAATCCCCACACTTACAGGCACTTATTTTACTGGAAAGGGTGGAGGATACGTTTGCCCTGACGATAAAAAGTATTTTGCAGACGTATTTATTCCGTTTGGAAAAGGACTTCGCGCAAAGGCTGGGGACAAGGTCGTTTGTAAAATTTTATCATACCCGAAAAAACGACGCCCAGAGGGGATAATCACTAAAATTTTTGGTAGGCAGTTTGAAAAGAATGCCGAGCTTAAATCTATTCTCTATACTTATAAGCTACCCGAAAAGTTCAAAAAAGAGGTTATATGGGCAGTTAACGAGCTTAGCGATAAAATTGAAGAACAAGATTTGGTGGGTAGAACAGATTATAGAAAACTTACCACGTTTACTATTGACGGAGATGATGCAAGAGATTTTGATGATGCAGTATCAATACAAAAAAAGGGTAAAAACTATTTGTTATTTGTTCATATTGCAGACGTATCGCATTACGTAAAATCTGAATCAGTAATAGACAAGCATGCATTTGAACGAGCAACCAGCGTATATTTTCCAGAAAGCGTTATACCAATGTTGCCCGAGCGACTTTGTAACGACCTTTGTTCGCTAAAAGAAGGCGTTGATAGGTTAACCCTTACTTGCGCTATAGAAATTGATAACTCTGGAGAAGTTGTGGATAGCATAATAACGCCTTCAGTTATAAACAGCAATCGCAGGTTGACCTACTCAAAGGTTCAAAAAATACTAGACGGTGATGAAAATTTAATACAAGAATATGCTGGCGTTTACAATGAGCTAATGCAAATGCAAGAGCTTGCCAAACTTTTGTGTTTAAAAAGAGAGGCACAAGGCACGATAGATTTAGACGTAAAGGAAAGTAGAATTTTTGTAGAAAATGGTGAAATAATAGTTGAGCGAGAGAAAAGGGATTGGTCACATAAAATTATAGAAGAGTTTATGATTTTAGCAAACACGGTTGTTGCTGAGCATATCTATTATCTAGAGCTTCCCTTTATATATCGCATTCACGAAAAGCCTTCGATGGAAAAGGTGGAAGAATTTTATTCCTTTTTAGAGGGTATTGGACAGCACCCTAAAAGAAAAAAGGATGAGGTTTTTCCAAAAGACTTTCAATTGATTTTAAAAAATGCAGAGGGTAAGGACTACTTTTATATTATAAATAGAGTAATGCTTCGCTCTATGCAAAAGGCAAAGTATTCATCAAATAACTTAGGGCATTTTGGCTTGTCGCTTAAATGTTATACGCATTTTACCTCGCCAATTAGAAGATACCCCGACCTAGCCGTGCATAGAATATTAAAGCAGGTATTGAGTGGAAAGATTGATGAAAGTGAAAAATTTTTTAATACGGTTAGTGAAATTGCATACCAATCTTCATTAAAAGAGAAGAATGCAACGGAGGCTGAAAGAGCCGTAGATGATTTTTATAAAATGCTATATATTGCCGAAAGAGAGGGAGAGGAGTTTGACGGAATAATTAGTGGTGTTACAAGGTTTGGTATATTCGTTGAATTAGACAACGGAATAGAGGGACTTGTAAAGGTTGAAAGTATTAGAGGTAAGCGAGCTACTTTTGACCAAAAGAGTTATACTCTTACAGTAGGTAATAAGACCTACAAGTTAGGAAATAGCTTAAAAATTCGTGTTTTAGGCGTTAATTTTAGTGATAGAAAAGCAGAATTTGAGATTTGTGGAGATAACTCTTGCAAATAAGAATAAAAAGTAGTAAAATATATTATTAGAGTATGAGTGAAAAGATTATTTGCACAAACAGGCAAGCACAACACGAATATTTTATTCTCGAAAGGTATGAAGCCGGAATTGTTTTAGAGGGAGGCGAGGTTAAATCGTTAAGGGCAGGAAACTGCAACCTTAAAGACAGCTTTTGCTTTTTTACAAACGGCGAGCTTATACTTAAAAACATGCACATAGCTCTTTATGAAAAGTCTGGGGCGTTTAACACTAAGGACGCTAAGAGAGATAGAAAGCTACTGCTCCATAAAGAAGAAATAGTTAGGCTTAACTCTAAAGTTTCTCAAAAGGGATTAACCATAGTTCCTTTAAGGCTATATTTTAATCAGTCCTTAATTAAAGTTGAGTTAGGCTTGTGCCAAGGCAAGCACACTTACGATAAAAAACGCTCGATTATGGAAAAAGATATAAATCGAGAAAAAATGAGAGAGATAAAAAATTATAGATAAACATCTAGGAGATAAAATTATGGCAAAGAAAAGAATAGAAACGGTTTGCGTTCAAGGTGGGTATACACCTAAAAATGGCGAGCCTAGACAAATCCCAATCATTCAGAGCACTACCTTTAAGTATGATACTAGCGAGGATATGGGCAAGCTTTTCGACTTAGAAGCTAGTGGATATTTTTATACCCGTTTACAAAACCCCACAAACGACTACGTTGCAGCTAAATTAACAGAACTCGAGGGTGGCACGGCTGGTATGCTTACCTCTTCTGGTCAAGCTGCTAATTTCTATGCTGTATTCAATATAGCAAATTGTGGTGACCACGTAGTATGTTCTTCAGCGATATACGGAGGAACGTTTAATCTCTTTGCAGTTACTATGAAAAAAATGGGTATAGAATTTACCTTTGTTTCTCCTGATTGCACGGAGCAAGAATTACAAGGTGCGTTTAAACCTAACACTAAAGCAGTTTTTGGTGAAACTATTGCTAACCCTGCTTGTTCGGTTTTAGATATTGAGATGTTTGCTAGGGTTGCACACGCGAACGGCGTTCCACTAATCATTGATAACACGTTTGCGACCCCCGTTCATTGCAGACCTATTGAATGGGGTGCGGATATAGTTACTCATTCGACCACCAAATACATAGACGGACACGGTTCAGCAGTAGGTGGAGCAATTATTGATTCTGGAAAGTTTGATTGGAAAAAATATGCAGATAAGTTCCCTGGGCTTACAACACCTGACGACAGCTATCACGGGGTGACCTACGTTGAAAGGTTTGGTTTAGAAGGAGCGTTTATTACTAAAGCAACGGCACAACTTATGCGTGACTTTGGTTCAATACAATCACCACAAAACGCATATTATGCAAATCTAGGACTAGAAAGTTTGCACGTTAGAATGGCACGCCATGCAGAAAACGGGCTAAAGGTTGCAGAGTTTTTAAATGCTCACGAAAAAATTGAATGGGTAAGATATTGTGGACTTAAGGGCGATAAGTATTATGAGTTAGGTCAAAAATACTTGCCAAACGGCTCTTGTGGAGTATTGAGCTTTGCAGTAAAGGGTGGCAGAGCAGAAGCTGAAAAACTAATGAAAAATTTAAGGGTAGCAGCTATTGAAACACACGTAGCTGATGCTAGAACGTGTTGTTTACACCCTGCAAATGCAACCCACCGTCAAATGACAGACGCTCAATTAGAGGCAGCGGGAATTCCACCAACACTTATAAGATATTCTTGTGGCTTAGAAAACGCACAAGATTTAATTGATGACTTAGCACAAGCATTGGATAAAATTTAAGCATTTAAGGAGTTAAAAATGCCTATTATTGTTCCTAAGGACATACCTGCAAGCAAGATTTTGCAGTCAGAAAACATATTTGTAATGAACGAACTTCGTGCTATGCAACAAGATATTCGTCCGTTAGAGATTGCTATCGTTAACTTAATGCCGACCAAAATCGTTACCGAAACACAGTTAATGCGATTGCTTTCTAACTCGCCTCTGCAGATTAACGTTACGCTTATTAGCACAGAAACATACGTTGGTAAAAACACGCCTTTAGAGCATCTTCAAAGGTTTTATAAGCCATTTTCAGAAGTAAAGAATAGAAAGTTTGACGGTATGATTGTAACGGGTGCTCCGGTAGAAGAAATCGATTTTTCAGAGGTTAAGTATTGGGGTGAATTAGAAGAAATTTTTGAGTTTGCAAGGCATAACGTTACAAGCACCATTTTTATTTGTTGGGGTGCGCAAGCAGCGCTTTATTACTATTATGGAATAAATAAGCATAAGTTAGATAAAAAACTGTTTGGAGTATACAAGCATCAAAAGTTAGAGCCTTTTGAAAAACTATTAAAGGGAACTGATGATAGATTTTATATGCCACATTCAAGGCACACCACAGTTTATGAAGATGAAATTAAGGCTTGTAAGGATTTAGTGCTTATAGCAAGCTCAAAAAAAGCAGGTGCAGGAATTATTCGTTCAAAGGATGATAAATTTATATTTATAACTGGTCACGCAGAATATGATAGAGAAACGCTTGACATAGAGTATAAGCGAGATTTGGCTAAGGGTATAGATATAGATGCGCCTGAAAATTATTACGTTGAGGACGGTAGTGGTGAAATTAAGATGTGTTGGGCATCTACTGCAAATTTAATATATACGAATTGGCTTAACCACTACGTATATCAATTAACACCATACGAGATAGATAAAGTATAATTAATGAGCGACTAATAAGTCGCTTAAAACGGGCTCGATTTAGTTTCGATTGGACGTTGTTTTATAGGACGCAAGCATACCGAAGGCTCGACTTCGTTAAAACGGAAATTAAATTTAAATGCTAACAACAATCAATTAGCATACGCTGCTTAATTAAAGCGTTCGTTCTTCTAGGCTTTTCCGTCGGGTTTAGAAAGAGCGTCAAACGGACGGAAACTTTTGCGATTTTGTTTGCGAGCGTAAAAGGAAATTAGCGAACTAGAAAGAGTTAAAGGTTGCCGATTGCCATAGCTTTTTCGAATTTAAAGTATCGGATAAGTATGTAGAAGGTTTTATGAAAGCGTTCAAGACCAGAGTGCAACTCTCTGCGGGTCCACCAAAAATCGACGAACTGTTAATGAGTTCGTCTTTTTCTTTTATTTGCGTATTTTTACTTTTATTTTATCAAACTTGACAAATTAAAAAAATGAGAGTAATATAAAGAGTATGAGAATTATCATATTAGGCGTTGGAAGAGTTGGAGAAACGCTACTTAAAAACTTAATAAACGAAGGGCACGAAATAGTTGCTATTGATAAAAATGAAAAAGCACTTAATTACATTGTTAACAAATATGACGTAAAAGGCATAATTGGTGGTGGACTAGAGCGTGACAACTTAATTGAATGTGGAATTGAGGAAGCAGACATTTTTATCAGTTGCACTTCACGTGATGAAATGAATATTCTTGCTTGTGTTCTTGCGAAAAAGCTTGGTGCTAAGCGAACGGTGGCAAGAGTTCGTGACCCAGAGTATTTTAAGGAAATGGAAAATATGCGTTCAGACTTAGGATTAGATTTAGTATTTAATCCAGAGCTTAGAACGGCAATAGAAATCGCAAACGTTTTAGAGTTTCCTTCTGCAAAGAACGTAGAAAGCTTTGCTAATGGTAGAGCTAGATTAGTTGAATTTGAAATTTTAGCTCATAATCCTATGGTTGGAAAGTCTATTAAAGACATCTCTATTGCAAACCATGCAAAAGTTTTGTTTGCAATGGTTTCAAGGAAAGGCAAGGTATTAATTCCACGTGGTGATTTCGTTATTGAAAAGAATGATACCATTCACGTATTGGCTACTGAACAAGAGCTTTCGCTTTTTTGTAAGGGCTTTAAGCTTTTTAAGCCTCGTGCAAAGTCTGTATTTATTATAGGTGGAGGCAAGGTGGGTTACTATCTTGCAAAAGACCTAATTAGTAAAAAAGTAGCAGTTAAAATTTTAGAAAACGATAAGAATCGTTGTCAAATACTCAGTGATGAATTGACTAAAGCAACTATTTTATATGGTGACGGGACGGACCAAGAAACTCTTGATGAAGAAAACATCAAGGGGTGTGACGCTTGTGTTAGCTTGACGGGTGTGGATGAAGAAAATATAATAATGTCGCTATACGCCATTCAAAGTGGAGTTGGTAAGGTTGTTACGAAGATTGAAAGAGAAAGCGTTATAAATATGGTTAAAAGTCTTGGACTTGATAGCATTATATCGCCAAAGAACGCCATTGCTAACCATATAGTTCGCTTTGTTCGTGCTCATAATGCTGAAACGGGAAGCGGACTTAGCACATTATATAAACTTGGCGACAAGGCCGAGGCAGTTGAGTTTTTCGTTGGTGATGATTTCCCACAAATTAACGTTAGGCTAAAGGATATGAAAATCAAGCATAGCGTGCTTATTGGTGGTATCGTTAGAAATGATGAGTTTAGCATTGCGAACGGTGAAACTTGTCTTATGAGTGGAGATAAGGTAATTATTTTTACAACCTCTAAAAGAACTAATTCATTAACGGATATTATTAAATAGTATGAATTACAAAGCAGTTTTAAGCACGCTAGGCAAAACGCTTACTATTTTAGCGATTTTAATGCTTTTACCCCTAGCGGTATGCTTATATTTTAAGGAATACGCTTATATAATAAGCTTTATAACGCCTATTTCAATCGCTCTTGCGATAGGCGTGCCTTTGTCAATTATAAAGGTTGATAAAGGTGCGATTTACCAAAAAGAGGGATTTGTAGTGGTTGCTTTAGTTTGGATTATAATATCACTAATTGGTTGCTTACCATTTGTAATAAGTGGGCTTATTCCGAATTTTATTGATGCTTTTTTTGAAACTGTTTCAGGTTTTACCACCACGGGAGCTTCAATTTTAACCGACGTAGATGCAATGCTTAATGCTTCCAAATCTATAATGTTTTGGAGAATGTTTACGCATTGGATTGGTGGTATGGGCGTTTTAGTTTTTATACTCGCCCTTCTTCCTGCAGACAGTGCGGGAACAATGCATATTTTTAGGGCTGAATCACCTGGTATCGACGCATCAAAGGTTGTTAGCAGAATGCGTGTTACTGCACGTATTTTATATGCTATTTACCTTGCTATGTCAATAATTGAGGTTGTATTCTTATTATTTGGTAATATGCCCTTATACGATAGCTTGGTTTATACCTTTTCAACGGCTGGAACGGGTGGTTTTGCTATTAGCAATGCGGGTGTATCGCAATACAACAGTGCATATATAGAGATGGTAATGGCTGTATTTATGATGCTGTTTAGTATAAACTTTAACGTTTATTATCTAATCATAATAGGGCAGTTTGCAAAGGCGTTTAAGAGCGAAGAGCTTAGGGCGTTTATAATAATTACATTAGCTTCAACGCTTATAATTGCAATAAATATTTTAAATACGGTTAGCAATTTTGCCGATGCATTAAGACTTTCGTTCTTCCAAGTTGCAACAATTGGCTCTACGACGGGTTTATCAACTACGAACTTTGCAGAGTGGCCGGCGTTGTCTAAGTCGATCCTATTATTTTTAACTATTGTTGGTGCTTGTGGTGGCTCTACGGGTGGTGGAATAAAGGTTTCCAGATTAGTAGTTCTTTATAAATCTGGAACTAACGATTTAAGGAAAATAGTAAATGAAAGATTAGTTGCCTCTGTTAATTTTGAGGGACAAGCAATGAGCAAACAAACCGAACGTGGTGTTAGACTATTTATAACCATCTGGATAAGCTTAGTTTTGCTTTCGACAATTTTGCTTTCTATAGATAGCTTTGCAGGTGGCGATGTGTTTACTAATTTTTCGGCGACACTTGCTTGTATAGGAAACGTTGGGCCGGGTTTAACTAACCTTGTTGGTCCATTATCAAATTATAGTGGATATAGTGTATTCTCTAAATTAGTATTATCCTTTATTATGCTTGCGGGAAGACTTGAGTTGTTCCCAATGCTAGTTTTATTTAGACCTAGAACGTGGAGAAGGGGAAGATAATGAAAGGCGTGATAGTTATAAACCCATATCTTGTTCCTGAAAACAGCCTAAGGCAGGCAGATAGACTAAAAAAAGAGTTTAACGCCCTTAATGTAGATATAAAAATTGTTTCTAATGGTTTTTTACGCTCTTGCTTAACAAATAACAACCTACAAGCTGATTTTGATTGTGATTTTATTATATATTTAGATAAAGATAAATACCTTTCCAATATATTAGAACGTTTAGGATTTAAGTTGTTTAATACCCATCGAGCGATAAGGATTTGTGATGATAAAGCCCAAACGTATATTGCACTCGCTGGAAAGGGTGTAAATCTTCCAAAAACAATATTCGGTGCTTTGTGCTTTAGAAACGAAAAAGATATTGATGACTCTTGGGCTAATGAGATTATTAACAAATTAGGGCTTCCTGTAATAGTTAAAGAATGTTATGGCTCGCTTGGTGCAGGTGTATTCAAGGCAGAAAATAAAACCGAACTAGTTGAGCTTATGAAAAAAGTTAAGCTTAAACCACACCTTTTTCAAGAATACGTTGGTGCTAGCTCAGGAAAGGACGTGAGAGTGATAGTAATAGGTGGCAAAGCAAAATGTGCAATGCTACGCTCAAATCAAAACGATTTTCGCTCTAACGTAGAGCTTGGTGGAAAGGGAGAAGCGATAGAACTTTCAACTAAGTTTAGAGAAACGGCAGAGATGTGCGCTAAGGTTTTAGGGCTTGACTACTGCGGAGTGGACTTGATGATTTCTAAGAAAGGCCAGCCGATAGTATGCGAGGTTAATTCAAACGCCTTTTTTGAGGGCATTGAAAAAGCAACGGGCTTTAACGTTGCAAAAGAGTATGCAATGCACGTAATAAATTCACTAAAAAAATAAAACGGATATACTTTACCCCGACATTTTTGTCGGGGTTTTTCTTTTTTGTTATATATTTATTAAGAATGGGAAAAATAAAAGCAAAATAAATTTTATTTTTTTGTCTAAAAAGGGTTGACAAATAAAATTCTAGGTTTATAATAAAATTAGCAGTCAAGCATAGAGAGTGCTAACACTTATATAAAAAGACTGCTAAATTAATAATGTAAATAGGAGGATGTAAAATGAAAAATCAATTAAGAAGAATGGATGATAACGATTGGGGTTTTGGAATGTTTGATAAAGTGTTTGATTCTTTTTTCAATCCTTTAGTAAACTCAAGCTCATTTTCGAGAATGCTAACCGACGTTAAGGAAACGGACAGCAGTTATGAATTAAAGGTTGATATGCCTGGATATGAAAAAGAGGATATAAATCTTTCTTTAAACGACGGTTATCTAACAATAACTGCAAAGAGAGAGGATAGTGAAGAGGATAAGGGCTATCTTAAGAGAGAAAGGAGTTATTCTTGTTCAAGAAGCTTTTACGTTGGAAAAAACGTAACAGAAGAGGACGTTAAGGCAAAATATAAAAACGGAACTCTGCACGTTGACGTTTTGAAAAAAGATAAAAAAGAATTACCTTGTAAAAATATTCAAATCGATTGATTTTAAGCCCCTTAACAAAGGGGCTTAAAAACTACTTAAAACTATTTTTAGTATATAAAATGCCAAAAAGTGCATTGACAAAAATTACCACTGTATTATAATATAATAAAAGATTTATATCTAATGGAGAAACGTATGAAGCAATTTAAAACAGAAACTAAAAGAATTCTTGATTTAATGGTAAATTCAATTTATACCAATAAGGAAATTTTTTTGCGTGAGCTAATTTCAAACGCAAGTGATGCAATAGATAAGCTTAAGTTTATATCACTTACTGATGATAAAGTTAATTCAGACTTTAAAATTACAATTGAGATTGATAAAAACAATAAAATTTTGAAGGTCATTGACAACGGAATTGGTATGACCGATAAAGAAATGGAAAAAAACCTTGGCACTATTGCCGAATCTGGAACGTTAGCATTTAAAAATTCTAACGAACAGAGCAAGGAAGAGCTAATTGGTCAGTTTGGCGTTGGCTTTTACTCGGCGTTTATGGTTGCTGATAAAATAGAGGTAATAAGTAAAGCATTTGGTGCGAACGAGGCGTTTAAGTTTACAAGCAACGGAGCAGAGGGTTATACTATTACCTCAACAGAGAAGCAAGGTGTTGGCACGGAGGTAATTCTTTACTTAAAACAGGATGGGGAGGATTATAATTACTCTCAATTTTTAGAGCAATACACCATAGCAGGTTTAGTTAAACAGTATTCAGATTATATCCGTTATCCTATTCAAATGACCTTTGAAAGAAAAAGAAAAATTGAAGCTAGCCCAGAAGATAATCCTGAGTATACTTCAGAATTTGAGATTGAAACGCTAAACAGTATGATTCCACTTTGGAAAAAACCTAAAAAAGATGTTCAAAAAGAGGAATTATCTGAGTTTTATAAAAGGGAATTTCACGATTATTCTGAGCCTATATTTAGCATATTTGCTAAAATAGAGGGGTTAGTAAATTACGACACATTATTGTTCGTGCCAGAAAAAGCACCTTTTAATTATTATTCTAAAGATTATAAAAAGGGTATTAAGCTATATTGTAATGGCGTTATGATAATGGAAAAGTGCGAAGAGCTACTTCCTGATTACCTTGGATTTTTTAGGGGTGTAGTAGATTCATCTGACTTATCGCTTAATATTTCTAGAGAAATACTTCAGCAAGATAGACAGGTTAAAAACATTGCAAAAAGTTTAGAAAATAAAATCCTAAGCGAACTTAAAAGAACCTTAAGTGAAGATAGAGAAAGGTTTGAAAAAATATTTAATGAGTTTGCACTTACCTTAAAATTCGGTGCATATGCTAACTTTGGAAGGGAAAAAGACAAACTAAGGGATTTATTGCTGTTCTATTCAAATGAAAAGCAAGGCTTAGTAACCTTATCTGAATACGTTCAAAACATAAAGAATGACCAGGAATATATTTACTATGCTTGTGGAGAAAGCTACGAACAAATAAAAGCACTTCCTAAGGTTGAGTTGGCTAAAGCAAAGGGCTTTGACGTTCTGCTCTTAAAAGATGACGTAGATGAGTTTGTTGTTAAAATATTAGCCGAGCAAGATGGTAAAAAGTTCAAATCGGTTGGCGATTCAGACGTGGATTTTGTAAACGAAAAGGAAAAAGACGAGCTAGAAAAGAACAATCAAGAAAACAAAGAGCTACTTGAAGAGATTAAATCTCAACTAGAAGGAAAGGTTAGTGAAGTTAGGTTTAGTGCAAACTTAAGTAACTATCCAGCTTGTCTAGTTAGCAGTGGAGAGATTTCTATTGAGATGGAAAAGGTGCTTAATGCTATGCCTGGTGGACAGGGTGGCGTTAAAGCCGAAAAGATTTTAGAAATCAATTTAAATCATTCAGTGACAGAAAAAATTAAGAACGTATACAAGAATAATAAACACGCACTAAAGGACTACGCAAATGTTTTATACAATCAAGCAAGACTTTTAGAGGGGTTGGCATTAGAAAACGTTTCAGACTTTATCCTTTCAATAGGAAATATTTTATAGATTATAGAATAAAAGGATTTTCAATAGTATTTCAATTTTAGGCGTGTATAATAATTCTCGGAATTATATTTAGGAGAAGAGTATGGCAAAGAAAAATGAGCAACAAAACGTGGCGTTACAGCTAAACAACGTTGTTAAAATTTACGGGCAAGGTGATTTTGCCGTAAAAGCATTAAGAGGCGTTAGTTTAAGCTTTCGAAAAAACGAGTTTGTTTCTGTTTTAGGACCGTCTGGCTGTGGAAAGACAACTATGCTTAACATTATCGGTGGTCTTGATAAATACACAGAGGGCGATTTGATTATAAACGGAGTATCGACCAAGCAATACAAGGACAGGGATTGGGATACATATCGTAACCACTCTATTGGTTTTGTTTTTCAAACGTATAATTTAATACCTCACCAAACGGTTTTAAGTAACGTTGAAATGGCGTTAACTTTGGTTGGCGTTAGCAAAAGTGAAAGGCGTGCTAGGGCAAGAAAGGTTTTAGCACAAGTGGGCTTAAAAGGAATGGAGCATAAAAAGCCAAACCAAATGTCTGGGGGGCAAATGCAACGTGTGGCAATTGCTAGGGCATTGGTAAACGACCCTGACATTATTTTAGCTGATGAGCCAACAGGAGCTTTGGATAGCGAAACAAGCGTTCAAGTAATGGAGATATTAAAAGAGATTGCTAATGACCGTCTTGTAATAATGGTTACGCATAACCCCGACCTTGCTGAAAGGTATTCAACTAGAATAGTTAAAATGCTAGATGGTGAGATTGTTAGCGATACTAACCCAATTATAGCAGATGCTCAAACTCAAGAAGCTAAAACATTAACTAAACCGAATAAAAAGAAAAATGAAAAGAAGCCTTCGATGTCGCTTTTCACTTCTTTTGGGCTTAGTTTAAGGAATTTAATTTCTAAGAAGGCAAGGACTACGCTTACTTCGTTTGCAGGAAGTATAGGTATTATTGGCATAGCACTAATTTACGCTGTATCACAAGGTGCAACAAATTATATCAATTTTGTTCAAGAAGAAACATTGTCATCATATCCTCTAACAATTCAAGCAGAGCATACCGATATGAGTTCGATGCTACAAGCATTTATGGATGCGGCAGTAAGCTCGGGTAATCACGGTGATGACGGCGTTTATGAAAAGACTGCACTTTATGACCTGGTAAATGCAATAAATTCAAGTGAAACCAACCAAAACGACCTAAAGGCATTTAAGACTTTTATAGAAGAGCAAAAAGCTAATAAAGAAAGCAAGTTGTATTCGGCATTGTCTGGTGTGCAATATACTTACGACTACGATTTATTGGTATACACTAAGTCAGTTGATGGAAAAATAATTCAATCTGATACAGAAGCACTTATGATGGAGATGATAGCTAAATACTTAGGAGCAGGCTCTCTAGACAGTAATTTTATGGGTTCGGCAGGACTAAATAATCCTATGATGAGTATGGCTTCGGCATCTATGGGCTTATGGCAGGAAATTCTTCCTGGTATTGACGGGGAATACGTCAATCCACTTATCAAAGCTCAATACGAATTAGTTACTTCAAACTCTAGGTGGCCTACAGCATATAACGAAGTAGTTTTAGTCGTTGATGAAAAGAACGAAATAGATGATATGACTTTGTTTGCTCTAGGACTAAAATCTCAAGAAGAAATGGATGAGATTATCGATGCTGCTCTTTCTGGGGAAAAAATAGAAAAACAGCCATCTAAATGGACGTTTGAAGAAATTATGGATATGGAATTTAAGGTAATTCTTAATTCCGATTGCTATAAATATAATTCCTCAAAGGGAATATATGAGGATAGGCGTTCTTCTGAATACGAAATGGAATTGCTCTACGAAAATAGAGGAATTGATATGAAGGTAGTTGGAATCGTTCGCCCAGATAAAGATTCTATGTCTGAGGCTTTGAAAGGCACGATTTGTTATACCAATCTTTTAACTAGTTATATAGCAAGAGAATCTAAAAATTCTGAAGCACTTATCGCACAATTGCAACCAGAAAATAGATATATTGACATTTTTACAGGTTTGCCCTTTGAAGAAGGTGCTGAATCTATGAGCGATGAGGAAAAAGCTGCAAAGTTTACTGAATATATAAGCCAAGCTTCTAGTGCTATGAAAAAGGAAGCGTATATTAGAATTAAAAGCGTTCCACCACAAGCAGTAATAGATGCAGCTATTTCACAAGCAAACACGACGTATTCTGACGTGGCGGCTAAGAAAGCTTTCCTATTGCAAGCCATTGTGAGCATGGGTGAAGAAGAAGCTACGGCGAATTTTTATTTATCAAGCTTAGATGATGAGGGTATAACCCTTTTGTTTAATCAAACGGTTGTGGCTGCGGCTGAAGCACGTTATGCAGAGGGTGTGAGAACACAGTTTGAAGCGATGGATGAAGCGGTTGTTGTTTCAAAGCTTGATGCAGAGATGTCAAACTATACTTTAGAGCAAAAGGCAACCTATTATACTGTGGCACTAGAATTTTCTGAAAGTAGTTATAACGATAATTTAAGAATTTTGGGCAATATAGATTTAGATGACCCTGCAACAGTAAACCTATATGCTTCTACCTTTGACGATAAAGATATAATCGAGGAAGTAATAAGAGAATACAACGCAAGCGTTGGTGAAGAAAAGGAGATAAGTTACACCGATTACGTAGGATTGTTGATGAGTTCTATTACAACCATTATAAATGCCATAACCTACGTGCTTATAGGCTTTGTGGCAATTTCATTGATAGTTTCATCTATTATGATTGGTGTAATTACCTTAATTTCCGTTCAAGAACGTATTAAAGAGATAGGAATATTAAGAGCAATAGGTGCTTCTAAGCGAAACATTTCAACAATGTTCAATGCAGAAACCGTTCTAATAGGTTTCTTTGCTGGATTGGTGGGAGTAGTTTTTACTTGGTTGATGTGCTTGCCAATAAACTTTATCTTAAAAACACTAACTGGAATTCCAAACTTAAGGGCAGTTTTACCAATACCAGTTGCACTAATTTTAGTGGGAATAAGTGTTCTTTTAACGCTTGTTTCAGGTTTAATTCCGTCTAAGAGTGCAGCGAAGAAAGACCCCGTTGTGGCACTACGAACTGAATAAAAGAAAAAACGTCCATTTAGTTATGGGCGTTTTGTTTTAGCTGAAGCTAAATTTGAAAAAAAATAGTAAAATCGTTGTATTTTTAGTTTAAATGTGGTAAAATATAATAAATTTTGTATTTTGGAGAAGGTAATGGAAGAAAAAAGCAGTATAAGCATCGGTTTGTATATTAAAGAATTAATACACGTTGCTCTTAAAAACGTGCTTATAATATTTTTAATATGTGCTATTTGTATCGGTGCAGGGTTATTTATAGCTAGAACTAACGATGATTATCACGTTGCTTATGCAACAGTTTCGGTTTCTGCTAGAATTAGTAGTGATAAAATCGACTATAACGATACGGTGCTTGCACAAGAATACGTTGACGAGATTTGCGAGTTATCTACTGAAACGGTTTTCGTTGACAGAGTAAGAGCGAAGTATGGTGGAGATATTCAAGAAAGCAAAATTTCTGCGATATGTACTGACCCCAAAACTTCTTTACTTATCACCTTTACCTATACTGACAACTCAAAATCAAACGCTGCGGCTAAGCTCAAGGCTCTGGTTGAAACGATGGTTGAATTCTTAGATGAGGATGATTATTTTAACGCAGAAGTATCAGTAGTGCCAATTAGAAACTATGAAACAAAGGATATTGTGTCTAAGACCACGAAAGGTTCAAGCGATAAAAAGATTCTTTTAATTTCAGGCGTTCTTGCTATTGCACTTTCAGCTGTGTTTGTATTTTTGAAATCAAAGATATCTAACCCAATCTTTAGCGAAGAAAAGTTTGAACAGTTAACTGATATTAAAAATCTTTCAACGGTAGCAAAACTTAACTCTTCAGGTAGTAACGTTGACAAGATTGTTGCTGAAACTGAAAAGCTTGCAAATTCTATTGTGTGGAAATCACTAGATACGGGCGCTAAAGTTTATCAAATGCAATCTACTCGCAGTGGTGAAGGTAAGACAGGGGTTGCAGTTGACCTTGCAAAATGCCTTGGCAAGAGTCATAAAAAGGTTTTGGTTGTAGATTGCAATTTCTATAATTCACTAGTTCATAAATCTTTTGACGTTCATCCTGACGGTGGATTAGGTGAATTCTGCAAGGGAGAAAGGGCTTTTGATAGAACAATTAAGCGCACCTCGTTTGAGAATGTTGACGTTGTTACGTTAGGAAAAAGAGATTGGCCATCATCAAAGATAGTAAGTTCTCCTAAGTTTGCTGAATTGATTGCTATTGCAAAACAAAAATACGATTTCGTATTGATTGATTGTTCTGCTATATCAACGTCTTCAGATTATATTCAAGTATCAACGCTAGTTGATTCAACCTTATTCATCACGCAAAAAGATAAGGTAAATGGAAATAAGGTTGTTAACGCTATAAACGAACTAAACAGCTATAATGCTAACGTAGTTGGAACTGTTTTAACTTATTAATAAAATAAAATAACGGCTTCATGCCGTTATTTTTATAAGGGGAGATATGATAAAAATAGCTTGTAAAAGAGTAGACATTACTTCAACTAAAACCAAAGCAAACGATAAATTATATGTAAAGGTTTTACTTATTGAATCAAACAATGAAAAAACTTGTTTTATATCGCTAGATTATATATCGCTTGGTGGAGATATAGGTAGCATATCCGATTGTTTTTTTTCTGTTCTTAAAAAAGAGCTTGGAGTGTTTAATATTAGCGAGGTGATTTGTGGAACTACTCATACCCACACTCACGAGCCAATGGTTTTAGATGAGAACGTTATTTTATCTTCAATTTTATCTTGCGTAAAGCAATTATTTTTAGAGTTAGAAGAGGTTGATGTTTATTATGGTATAACAAGTAATAGCGAATTCATAATTAACAGAAATCTTCCCCAAACAAATGGAAGTGATTGGACGGTGCGTTTGGCACACGCCCTTCCACCAGAGAATACTTACGATTCATTATCTAAAGCAGATGATAGCATTAGAGTATTAGTCTTTAAAAGAAAGGACGGCAAGCCCGTTTGTATAGCCTTTAATTTTGGTTGTCACCCACTATTAGGCTTTGCAAACAACAGGGCAACCTCTAATTTTCCAGGTATTGCTGAAGCACTCATTGAAAAACGCACTGGCGCTATGGCTATGATGTTTCAATCGACAGCGGGAGATGTTTGTGAGGTAGATTACAAGGACTATTTTAATGCTAAGAATTGCACAAGTCACGGAATATCACTAGGTAATAGCGTGCTAGACATGCTAGATAATTTAACTAAGCTTTCTGGCGATTTTAAAATTGTATCTCAAGCAATTAATTTGCCACTAAGAAAAGATTTTGCACAACGTATAAGCGAAATTGAAGCAAAGCAACAAGAATTATTATCTACTTTTAGCGGTCCGTTAAACTTTAGAAACTTTTTACCATTATATATTAAGTATGCGTTAAATCCTGAATATCCTCTTAAAGATAAGTTTCAATATCTTAAGGAAAAGGAAGAGGGAAAAACTCAGCTTGTTGACCAAGACCAACGCAACAGAGAGCATATTAACTTGTATTTAAAAAATATTGAGAATATGGAACAACTAACTAAGCTTAACGCAGAAAAGGAAACTCTTATTTGGCATAGGGATAGGGTGGCTAAGCTTGGTGACATCCAAGCTTTAGAGGTGGCAGGTTGTTTAGTTGGCGACGTTGTTATGGTTACAGCACCTTTTGAACCTCTTAATGCTATTGGTAAAATGCTTTATGAAAAATATGGTGACAAGGTGATGCTTATAGGATATGCTAACGGATACGCTCATTACGGAGCGACGGAGGATAAATATCTATCACACGCATACGAAACTAGAGAATGTGACCTTGATAAAGAGTGGATAAACGAATATTTTGCTACAGTTGATAGTATTATAAAAAAATTAAAATAAATTTTAAAAAAATTAAAAAAAATATTGACAATTAAAAATTCAAGGTTTATAATAAAAACATCTTGTTAAAAGAGGCAAAAAAATGAAGAAATGCTATTTTTACAACTTTTATTTTTACTTTAGCGGTGAAATCTTGTAAGGCTTCATTATTTTTTGCGTTGAATTTATTTTGCAGTAAAAAAGGTGGAGCAGTTGCTCCACCTTTTATTTTTCAAAGGAGTTATTATGGTTATAGTCATCAAAAAAGGTAGTCCAGAACAACAAGTCAACACACTTATATCGTGGATTGAATCTCAAGGTTTACGAGTTCACGTTTCCAATGGCGAATATTCTACAATAATCGGATTGATTGGCGACACAAATAGGATAGATGCCGATTTAATCGAGGGTTTAGAGATTGTTGAAACTATAAAAAAGATATCTGAGCCATATAAAAAAGCCAATAGAAAGTTTCATCCTGAAGATACGGTTATAGAAATTGGTGACGTTAAAATCGGTGGCGGAAACTTTGCTATTATGGCAGGACCTTGTTCTGTTGAATCTGAACAGCAGATTTTAGAGGTTGCTTGTTCAGTAAAAAAATCAGGTGCAAACATTTTCCGTGGTGGTGCATTTAAGCCCAGAACTTCCCCATACGATTTCCAGGGCTTAAAAGCCGAGGGCATTGAGCTCTTAAAAGAGGCTAAAAAAGTTACTGGAATGCCAATTGTAACTGAGATAATGAATGCAAACCATCTTCCTTTGTTTGAGGACGTAGATATTATTCAAGTTGGTGCTAGAAACATGCAAAACTTTGAACTATTAAAGGAATTAGGCAGAACAAACAAGCCTATTCTATTAAAACGTGGTCTTGCAAACACTATGAAAGAGCTTTTAATGAGTGCAGAATATATAATGTCTGGTGGCAACGAAAACATTATTTTATGTGAACGTGGTATTAGAACTTTTGAAACGTATACGAGAAATACTTTAGATTTAGCTTCAGTTCCACTACTTAAAGACTACACCCATTTACCAGTTATCGTTGACCCATCGCACGCAACAGGTGTTGCAAAACTGGTTAAGCCAATGGCGTTAGCTGCGGCAGCTGCCGGTGCAGACGGACTTATGATAGAGGTTCACAACGACCCCGTTCATGCTTTGTGTGATGGTGCTCAGTCGTTAACTCCTACTCAATTTGACGACGTTGCAAAAACAGTTAGAAAAGTTCTAGAGGCAATAAAGTAATGACTACTATTGGCGTTGTTGGCTTAGGGCTTATCGGAGGCTCTCTTGCTAAAGCATTTAAATTTTCCGAAGAGGTTAGGGTTTTAGGACTAGACAGCAATCCTTTGATAACTCAAATTGCTCAAATGAGCGAGTTTATCGATGGTGATTTAACGGGAAGGTTAGGTGAATGCGATTATGTTTTTATTGCAATAAGTGCCAAATCAACTGTGGAATTTGTTCAAAATAATGCTAAAAGCTTTAAAAAGGGTGGAGTTGTTATAGACTGTGCTGGTGTTAAAGAGGTTGTTTGCGAGCCGTGCTTTGAAGTAGCAAAAAACAACGGTTTTACCTTTGTTGGTGGTCACCCAATGGCGGGCACTCAATTTTCTGGCTTAAAACACAGCAGGGCAGATATGTTTAAGGGCGAAAACTTTGTGCTTGTTCCAAAACACGATGAAGATGTTAGCGTGATTGCTAAAATTAAGGATGTGCTTTCCATTGCAGGCTTTTCTTCTGTTTCGGTTACTACGGCTAAAAATCACGACGAGGTGATAGCTTTTACATCTCAGCTTGCCCACGTTGTTTCTAACGCATACGTAAAAAGTCCCAACGCAAAGGTGCATAAAGGATTTTCAGCAGGCTCGTATAAGGACTTGACTAGAGTTGCTTGGCTAAACGAGGATATGTGGGCTAACCTATTTTTGAGCAATGTTAAAAATATAAGTTTTGAGATTGAACATATAATTTCAGAGCTTCAAAAATATAACGAATGTATTAAAAATAACGATTATTTAGGACTTAAAACTTTGCTAAAAGAGGGCAGAGAGTGCAAGGAAAGGTGTGATAAAGTTTAATGAAAACCATTGAAATAAATACTGGAAAAAAGTATCAAGTATTACTTGGTAGAGATTTAATTTCAAAGTCTAGTGAACTTATTAAGGATGCAGGCATTTTTGGTAAGGTTTGCATAATTACCGATAAAAACCTCGAACCCCTTTATTTAGACAAACTTGCAAGCGTTTTATCTAATGGAGGTTTTGACGTTTGTAGGTTCGTGGTAGATGGTGGTGAAAGTAGTAAATCAGGTCAAGAATTTTTGCAAATCTGTGAATTTTTAGCTAAGAATGCTTTTACTAGAACTGATTGTGTGCTAGCGTTAGGCGGTGGAATAGTTGGTGATTTAACAGGCTTTGTTGCTTCAGCGTTTGCTAGGGGTATTAAGTTTGTGCAAATGCCCACCTCTCTTTTATCGTTAGTGGATTCTTCAGTAGGAGGCAAAACGGCAATAAACTTAAGTCATGGTAAAAATTTAGTAGGAGCATTTTATCAGCCAAACCTTGTGATTGGAGATTTAGACACTCTAAATACGTTGCCAGAGGTAGAGTTTGCTTGTGGAATGGCTGAGGTTATTAAATATGCTACCGTGTTTGACAAATCACTATTTGAACTTTTAGAGAGAAATGATAAAAAGAATTTAGAAACCATAGTTGAAAGATGTATTATACATAAGAAAAACGTCGTTGAGTTAGATGAGTTCGATAACGGTCAGCGTCAGCTTCTAAACTTTGGTCATACTTTAGGCCACGCTATAGAAAAGATTAGTCAGTTTTCTATTTCTCACGGTGTAGCTGTTGGACTTGGAATGATTGAGATTGTAAAGGCTTGTATTAAGGCTGAATATTGTGAAAAAAATGTTTTGGATAGACTTTGCAATTTGCTAGAGCTAAACGGCTTAATGGTAGAAAACCCTTATTCAATATCTAAACTGTATGAAACAACCTTAATTGATAAGAAACGAAAAGGTGATAACATATCAGCAGTAGTTTGCAAGGGTATTGGCGAGTGTGTAGTTAAAGAGATGTCGATGGAAAAATGGAAGGAGTTTATTCTAGGATAATGAACGTTAAAATTACAGCTGATAGCGTTTGTGGTGAGGTTGATATTCTTTCTTCTAAAACAGAATTACATAGGCTTATAATTCTCTCAGCTCTTTGCGATAACCCCACTAAAATTTACTACTCGGGTGTTTTGAGTAAAGACGTGCAAGCAACTATTACTTGCGTAAAAGCTATCGGTGCAAGCGTAACAGTAGATAAAAATACAATAAAAGTTGAACCGATTGCCAAAAAAGTTAATAACGTAGAATTAAATTGTGGTGAAAGTGGTTCAACGTTAAGGTTTATGCTGCCCGTTGCTTCAGCATTAGGGCTAGATTATAAAGTCAACGTTGAGGGAAGATTAAGTAAACGACCCTTATCGCCATTATACGACTTGATGGTAGAAGAGGGAATCAGTTTTAGTGCGAAAGAACAATATCCAATGTTCGTTTCGGGCAAGCTAAATGGGGGCAATTATAAGATTGACGGAAGCGTGAGTTCACAATTTATCACGGGACTTTTAATTGCTCTTGCTGTAAGTGAGAACGGTGGGAAGGTTGAAGTAAAAGGAGATTTTCAGTCTAAACCATACGTAGATGTAACAGTTGAGCTTATGCGAAAGTTTGGCGCAAGCGTAACTGAAAATGGTCACGAATACTCTGTAACGGGTGGCGGTTTTGTGTCACCAGGTAAGGCAACGGCAGGCGGAGATTGGTCTAACAGTGCATTCTTTGTTGCGCTGGGTGCAATTGGTGGAAAGATAAAGATAAAAAATCTAGACGGTGAAAGTGTACAAGGTGACAAGGCTATCTATAAACTATTAACTTTATTCGGTGCAAAGGTAAAGTTTAGTGATGGGGTGCTTGAAGTTGAAAAAGGTGACCTTAAGGGAATAAGTATTGATGCAAAAGACGTTCCTGATTTAGTGCCTGTGCTTGCAGTTGTGGGATGCTTTTCTAAAGGCGAAACAAAAATTTATAATGCTGAGCGACTAAGGCTAAAGGAAAGCGATAGAATTCAGTCGGTAGTTAGCATGATAAATTCTATCGGGGGAGAAGCAATAGCGACAAAAGATGGAATGATTATAAAGGGTAAAAGTAACGTTTTAGGTGGAACGGTTGACTCTTTTAACGACCATAGAATTGTTATGTCAGCCACAGTGGCAAGTGCTTTGTGCAAAAATGGCGTAACAATTTTGGGCGCAGAAGCAGTAAAAAAGTCATATCCAGACTTTTTTGTTCAAATAAAAAAACTCGGCGTTAATGCTGTGGAGGTATAAAATGTCTTCTACAATAGGAGAAAAACTAAAAATAACTCTATTTGGCCAATCACATAGTCAAGCAATAGGAGTTGTTATTGATGGATTGCCAAGTGGAATTGAGATTGACAAGCAACAAATTAGAGAGTTTATGCAAAGGCGTGCACCTGGTGGCGAGTTTGCAACAAAGAGAAAAGAGGCTGATGAGGTAGAATTTCTTTCGGGATTAAACGAAAATGGTTTTACTTGCGGTGCACCAATTTGCGCAATAATCAAAAATACAGACGTTAAATCTAGCGATTATGAAAATTTAAAATTGCTTCCAAGACCTTCTCATAGTGACTATTCTGCTTTTTTAAGGTATGGAGAATTTAGAGACGTTAGAGGTGGAGGGCAGTTTTCGGGTAGATTAACAGCTCCAATGTGCATTGCGGGGGCTATATGTAAAAGCCTTTTAGAAGCTAAAGGTATAAAAATATCTGCACACTTAAGTTCGGTAGGTAAAATTGAAGATAAACGCTACAATATGGCAAATGATGAAATAGAAAACAATCTTTCTGATTTTCCTGTAATAGATTTAGATTGTGCAAACAAGATGAAAGAAGCCATAAACCTTGCTCGAGAAAATCTTGATAGCATTGGAGCTACAATTGAGTGTAAGGTTGTAGGCGTTCCAGGAGGCGTTGGGGAGCCACCGTTTGACGGTATGGAGAACGTGCTGGCAAGATATATGTTTTCTATACCAGCAGTTAAAGGCTTTGAAATGGGGTTAGGTTTTGAGTCTAGTTCATTGCTTGGCAGTGAAAATAATGATGCGTTTACGGTTGTTGACAACAAAATTGTGACAAAAACGAACAACTCAGGTGGTGTAAACGGGGGCATAACTAATGGAATGCCATTGATATTTAGGGTTGGATTCAAGCCAACTCCATCTATTGCTAAACCACAACAGTCAGTAAACTTAAAAACTTTAACTGAAGAACAACTAGAAATAAAAGGAAGACATGACCCGTGCGTAGCAGTAAGGGCAGTTCCAATTGTTGAAGCATATACGGCTGTAGCATTAGCAGACTTATTATTGGAAGGTGAGTAAACTATGGAGATTAAAGATTTAAGAGAAAAAATTGATACAATAGATAAAGAGATAACTAGACTTGTTTGTGATAGAATGGAAGTTGCAGAGCTTATAGCAGAATACAAAAGAGCGTGCAAGCTTCCCGTTCGTGATACCGAAAGAGAGCGTCAATTGCTAAACAAGGTTTCAGACCTAGCAGGAGATAAATTTTCGCCTTATATTAGGGTTTTGTTTACAACAATGATGGACTTAAGTCGTTCATATCAAAACAAACAGCTTTTAATCGAATCGCCACTTGGTAATGAAATTGACAAAGCCTTAAATGATACTGATAAGAATTTTCCAATAAGAGCTCACGTTGCTTGCCAAGGGATTGAGGGAGCGTATTCTCAAAAAGCTTGTGATAAAATGTTTGCTTTAGCTGATATTATGTATGTTAATACTTTTGAAAACGTTTTCCAAGCTGTTGAGAACGGGCTATGTGAGTATGGTATCGTGCCACTAGAGAACAGCACGGCGGGTTCGGTAAATCAAATTTACGACTTGCTTGCTCGTCATGATTTTTATATCGTAAGAAGTCTAAAGATGCAAATAAATCACGTATTGCTAGCTAAAAATGGCGTTAAAATGAATCAAATTAAAGAAATTTTCTCGCACGAACAGGCAATAAATCAATGCTCTAACTTCTTGCGTTCGTTAAAAGGAGTAAAGATTACAGTATGTGCTAATACGGCAGTAGCAGCAAGAATGGTTGCAACTTCTGAAAGAAACGACGTTGCTGCAATTTCTTCGGTAGAATGTGCCGAGCAGTATGGGCTTTGTAATTTAGAGCAAAAGGTTCAAAACACTGATAGCAACTTTACAAAATTTATATGTATATGTAAAAAGCTTGAAATATATCCCGGAGCAAATAAAACAAGTATAGTATTTTCAACAGCAAATAAGCCTGGTGCTTTATATAACGTAATGGCAAGGCTTTCTTCACTTGGCGTAAATATTATAAAGCTAGAAAGTAGACCTATTGTAGGTAGAGATTTTGAATTTTTATTCTACTTTGATTTAGACGTTTCAGCATATTCACCTGTGTTTAAGCAACTAATATTCGAGTTAGAAACCCAAGTAGAAGGTTTTAGATACTTTGGAAGCTATATAGAAACAAACTAAAATTAAATGCGACGCTTTAAGCGTCGCATTTTCTGTTGACAAAAAGAAGATAGTGTTGTAAAATCATAAATGTAAAAAGGAATAGATATGTTTCCATAGTTAAACGGATATAACAAGCCCCTCCTAAGGAAACACTTTATCCCTAAATGTAGTATATCATAGCAATATTGCCACCATATATTGTGTTTTGCGTTCAAAACATGCAGTATTGTGGTATAAAATTGGTATTTTTTGTATCGTAAAATAACTTTTAAAATATAAAAATCTTTCCGTAGCGTAATAGGATAACGCAATCGCCTCCTAAGCGATAGACTGTGGGTTCGATTCCCGCCGGAAAGGCCACAAGCGGTCTGAAAATCTTTTACAGACCGCTTTTAAAAAATCGTAGGAGTTTTTTATGACAGGAGAACAAATTGTAACTTTGTGTGTAGGTTTGGCTAATGCAGTATTAGCTATTTTAGTAGCGATCTTTTCATACACACTTTTCAACAAAAGAGAAAAAATATATTTAAAAAAGCAAGAAGCTATTTATAGAGCATTGACTCTTTGTGATAAATACTTGTCTTGGTTAAATTTTTATAACAATGGTGTCAAAGATGAAGATCCTACAAGGAATTTAAATGACACAACCCTATCCGTTACTGAGGAAGCACGATCAGTTTACAACAATTTACTATGTTCGTGTGAAAGCAAAGAATTAATTGAGACATTCTTAGATTTGGTAGTTAGGGGAAATCACTCGCTTGATAAATATAATTGTTTTAGAAATTTGTGCCGAAAGGAATTAGGATTAAAGGAGCTTGACGATTTGAGTAAAAAAGAAATATTCTTTTCTACTATTTCTACGGATGATTTAAAAAAGCATTCACAAAACATTTAATAAAAGGGAGAAATAATGAGTACGGATTTTACAATTCAAGAAAAAATCGAATTAATTATTGATTTATTTTATTCATATGGTTATAATGCCGAAACTATAGATGATTTTCCTTTTGCTAAAAAATTTATAGATGCTGGATATGCGGATTTGAATGAAAACAATGTCTATGTGAAAAACAACCGAGGAGCAGATTATTTACATGATACTATAGAAATGATTTCGAAGGATTTGATCACCTTTATGAAGAAAAATGGTTATTCAATGCCGTTAGATGATATGGCTCCTTGGTTCATCGAGAATTATTGTTTGTCAAACATAGATGTAGGAGAACTTCTAATGGAATACATTCATAAAAATCTTCATGTGTATGGGTACAATGTATATCCCTCACGCAAGAAAGGTAAATATATTTTAGAAAAAGTATAATATTAACAAAGGAGAAGTAAAATGGCTTTAATCAAATGCCCCGAATGTGGAAAAGAAGTTTCTGATAGAGCACAAGCGTGTATTCATTGTGGTTGTCCATTAACCACTTTATCAAAGAAAGTTAAAATAAAGATGCCAATGTATTCATCAACTGCTTTTATTAAGAATAAAAAGTATTCAATATTAGATTCAAACAATAATGCATTGTGGTCTGGCGAAATAGGTAAAATAGCCGAATTCGAAATTGCTACGCCAATTGAAATAAAAATCAAGTGCCTTTGGGGTATTGCACCAAGAGCGATCAAATTGGGTGTTGTGGAGCCGAGCAAAACATATCAAGTTAAACAAGATACTTTGTATGGATATAATCTTTCCGAAATACAAATAATAGATTAATTTTCGGGAAGTAACTTTGTAACGATATAATAAAATAATTGCTATTAAGAACGACTTGAAAGCTTGTTGAAAAAAAGGAAGTGGGATGCTTCCTTTTTTCAATATTTAAAACGGTATAAAATTGGTATAAAATCGGTATAAATTTATTTTAAAAATTACTTAACAATACGAAAGTTACGAAAGATATTTAACGTTTTTAATATAAAAACACGCACGTTTTTAACAAAAATGCACCAAAATTAACGAAACTGAACGTTTTTGATAGAACTTTCACAATGACTTTGAACTCCTAAGGGCTAGTTCGGGGTTCGATTCCCTGTGGGAACGCCAAAGGCTACTGCACGTAGCCTTTTTTGTTTTTTTCAAATTTATAAGTATCGAATATAAAAAACGGTAACACTTTTTTGTGCTACCGTTTCGTGTTTTATAAGTTATTGAGGGTTAGTTTGTTTTTTTCACGCTTTTGCTTTATCTCTTTTATGATTTGTGGAAGTGAGAGAAGAGTGAATAATACAATAACAATTACAAATGCTACACCTAGTCTGGCCCAGATATTTGAGGGGAGAATGTTAGCTAGCGAATCACCTGGTGTGCCAGCAGCAAGATACATAAAGTTTGCATCTGGAATATTTAGGTTTGCAATAATAGCAAAAACTGTAAGTATGGATAGCATTGAAAGTGGTTTATAAACCTTTCTAAAGTCAGGCTTAAAGCCGTGAACAAAGGTCATATAGAAAACTCCGAGAAGTGGGAGAGTATGTTCAATCCAGAAAGAGTAGTAACGGTAATGACCAAAACCAACTTTTGTAATTACTGCAGGAGTAAATAGAGGAATAAGACCTAAAGTTAGAGCAATATAGAAAGCAATATCGTAAAGGTGTTTATTCTTTTTTAGGAGCATAAAGGCCGAGATATAAGCAGTCCATTCGCAAACCTGTATGGGAAGGAAGGTTAGCATTTGTGTTCCGTCTTGACTATTACCTACGTAAAGAAGACGCCAATAGTATGAGCATTCGTTAAAAATTAATATAACGCCTAAGATGGAGCGAAACAAGTCCTCGTGTTTCCAATTGCGAAGCTTATCTCGATAATGATATACTAGATAAATGCCAACTAGTAATAAAAATATCGGTAAAAGATGAGCAAAGGAAAACTCCTTAAATATAGGCGTTTCGCTATAACCGAAAAACCCCTCGCTGTGATACTCATAAACAAAATCGTTCATTAAAATTTCTCCTTAAGTAGCAATTAAAGTCATATAATAGTATTCTAAGGGTTTTTGGGATAAAAGTCAACAGAATGAGTTGTTTTTGCTAATGGAGTGTCTAGACGCAAATTGAAAAAAAGAACTATAATGCAAGAAAAAATAAAATTATAATAAAATACGCAAAAAAAGAATAAAAATAATGATGAATAAATTTTATATAGAGCATAATCCTAAAAAGTGAGATACGTAAGACAAAAACAAGAACAAATTGAATATATATAAGGGTGGAAAAAGCAAGAAAAAAGTAGAATAAAAGCAGGAAAAAAGATTTTTTGTCGAAAAAATCTTGACAAAAGGTTTTGGTGGTAGTAAAATATTCATATCAAAGTCTAGTTAGAGTTTGTTGTATTTGCTAGAATTTTTGATAAAAAATCTTTAAGGAGGAGTCAAATGCCTCAAAAGAGCAAAAAGAAGTGCTGGCTTAAGTGGCTTAAGAACGTGCCTTGGAACAAAACTGTTGACACCGTAACGGGTTATGCAGTGTTTGGAGGAACGTTGGCACTCGTAATTATCATAGGTCTTATTTGTCTTTTATAATTATGTTTAGCTAAAACCCACAACGACCATTACAACAACGGCAATAAAGAATTTTATTGATAGGGTGGCGTTGGCTGAGATTTTAAACAGCTAAAATTATATGGGGCAACAAAACACTTGCACTCAAAAAGTGCAAAATAGCAATATTACTTAAAAGGTAGATTGCGAGCAAATATTGTTAGCGTAGCCGAATAACAATATATAAAAAAATTAAATACGGCTAAAGAAAGGAGAAAAAATGAAAAGGAACAACAAAAAAGGTTTTACAATCGTTGAGTTGGTTATCGTTATAGCGGTAATTGCAATTTTAGCAGCTGTATTAATTCCTACATTCTCGAACGTTGTTAGAAAAGCAAGAATAAGTGCAGATACTCAGTTATGTAAAAACATGAACACTGCTTTAGGCATTGCAGAAGCAGATGGCAAAGAGCTAGACACTATGGAAGACGTTCTTTCGGCAGTTAACGATGCAGGTTACGTAATCGAAAACCTCAATCCTACTACTGAAGGTTACTACTTTGCTTGGGATTCAAACGAAAATAGAATTCTTTTCTTAAAGGATGACTTTAGTGTTTACTATCCTGAAGATGCAGCATTTAACGCTATTGATTGCATTATTACTGTTGGTAGCGATGAAGAAGCTGATAAGATTGTTGCAGAAGATTTCTCAATTTATCTTGAACCAGAATTCAGCAACGAATTATCACTTACCAAGCTCGTTAACGTAGATGCTGGCGTAAATAAAGACGTTAATCTTGAAATCGATAGCAGTGCTAATGGTTCAATTGAAGTTAAGGGTGATTATTCAAATCTTACTATCAAAGCTGAAAATGCACACGTTGAATTTAACGGCGTTGCAGACGTAGCTAACGTAGAAACTGCAGACAACTCTTTCGTTATTAACGGATACGTTAAGACTCTTAACGTTGAAGGTGGTAAGGTTAAGGTTGCTAAGACTGGTGTAGTTGGCACAATTACTGTTGCTGATGCAACCGTTAAAGTTGAAAACAAGGGTATTATTGACGTAATAACCGGTGCTAATGATGACAACGTAACTAACAGTGGTATTATTGGTGACGAAGTTACAGCTAATTTCGAATACACCATTTCTAATAGAGAAGAATTGTATTCATTTAGAGATGCTGTAAATGCAGGAAAGACCTTTGAAGGAATTACTGTTAAACTAACTAAGGATATTGACTTAGCAGGTGTTGCTTGGTTGCCTATCGGTAACGTATATCGTGACAATGCTGGTAAAGATGGTAACATCGTTGGTTTTGCTGGCACATTTGATGGAAATGGCAAGAAGATTACAAACCTTTCTAACAAGGGCTTCTCAGTTGATGGTTTAGCAAGCGGAAGAAACAAGACTTCAGTTGGAACCAAAAATGAAGTTGTATTCGGTTTATTTGGTTGCGTATACAACGCTACCATTAAGAACTTAACTGTTAATGCTAACATTTCAGATGCTGGTTCTGGTTACGATGGAGACTCTGTTGGCGCAATAGTTGGTTACGCTTACGGCACAAAACTTACAATTATCAACTGTCATTCAACTGGTTCAATTAACTGTCTGGATTCTGTAGGTGGTCTTGTTGGTCGTGCTTATATGAATGGTGGAACAGTTACCATTCAAAACTGCTCTAACACTGCTAAACTTTATGCTAGACGTAACGATGATAAAGGTAAAGCTGGTGGTCTTGTTGGATTAATTGGAACTAACGTTAAAAACGCACCTGCAATTGTTTTCGAAAACTCAACAAACAGTGGAAACGTTGCTGTTGCTGAATATAACGGAACTCAACGTCTTGCAGCTAACTTATTCAATATTAACACAAACCTAAAAATTAACGGAACACTAACAAGTTTTGCTAGTGCTGGAAACTGTGTTAAGATTGATACTGTTGGCTAAGCATCGAATAATAAGTTACATTAAATGAACGAAAAAGAGACTTCTAAAGTAAAGAAAAAAATAAATTATGAAAAGATAATTATCATATTTGTTGTCCTTGCAATTGTGTGTGTTAGCATAGTGATTGCAGGACAACAAGTGATTAAAAAACTAGAGGGGCAGTCACCCGAAAAGCAAGCTGAGGCTGTTGACGAAATTAAAAGAGCTAAGGACTTTGTTTCGGACTGGTATAACGAGATAACTGAATCTGGCGACTCTATAGTGGTGTATCTTAACGAATTAAAGCAAAGTGGCTCTGGTTATACCATGACCTACTTTGATGGAAGAATTCGTGCGGTTTACGAAAGGGGAGATAGATTTTTTAAGCTATACGTTATCAATAAGGTTGAATTCTTTGAGGTAACGGGTAAAACTCGCTGTCGTTTCTATTATTTTAATGGTGAAGAATTTACTTTTTCTTTGGAATAATTTGGAAGTTAAATTTGGAGAATTAATATGAAAAATCTTAATAAAAAGAAAGGCTTTACCATTGTAGAGCTTGTAATCGTAATTGCTGTTATTGCAATACTTGCTGCAGTTTTAATTCCTACTTTTAGTAACGTTGCTAACAAGGCAAAGGATTCTGCTGCTGTTCAAAATGCACGTAACGCATATATGGCACTTTTAGAAGCTTCTGAAGAAGGTGACGTTGCAGATGACATCGTTTTCTTTGATGAAGACAACGATAGATACGTTGCAGTTAAAGATGGTCAATTAGATACCACAAAGGTTTCTACTGCTGAAGATGCAGAGGCTGCTATTGAAGAGTTCTTTGGAGCTGGAAAAGCTTATACTGAAGCAACTATTAACGGTGTTACGTATTACATTGTAACTGCTGCATAATTAGTTACATATTAAATAATTAAAAGGTTAAACACCACAACAGCCTGAAAAGGTGTTGTGGTGTTTTTTCAATACTACGCATAAATCTTTTTGTTATGCTTAGTATTGAAATTGCTTAAAATATAAAAGCTTAGATAAGCTAAAGGAGGTTACTGTGGATAGACGCAAAGGGTTTACGTTGATGGAAATGTCAATAGTTCTATTTCTTGTTGTGATTATCGGGTCTATGGTAGTCTCTTTTTCTATTATGATGAATAGAAGAGTTAATGCTAATGGCGACAAACTTAACTTAATTCAAGAAACTGATGATATTGAAACCGTATTAGAAAATTGGATAGAAGATAGAATTGGCGAGGGAGCTGTTTTTTCGATAGTAGAGGGAAAGCTTAACGCTAACGTTGATGGGGTAAATCACGTAGCTTTAATTGAGGATAACAGTTTTTTATTAAAGGTTGGAGATGACGTTAAAACCTCGATTGAGCTTGAAATTATAAACGAATTACAATTTAGTATAGAAAACAAGGGAGAAAGGCAGATTTTTATTTGTTCTGCAAGCTATGAGCTTAACGAACAAGTTAGTAATTATACCTTTACTATTTATTCTCGTGTCGGACAAACGATAGTAGGGGGTGGAGCATGAAAACTTTTAAAAGAGGCTTTTCTCTACTTGAGGCTATAATTGCTATTGCTGTAATTTCTATAATTAGTGTTGCAGCGATTACTATGATTACCCAATCTATAAGGGTAGAGAAAATAAACATTCGTGATGCCGAGATTAAATTATTAGCAGAAAACGGTATAGAATGTTTTCGTTTTGCTGAAAACAAGCAAGAATTTTTTGAGCTTATAAAAAATACTGCTAACTTTACCGATGAGAACAATGACGGCACGTTAGGTGATAACGAGAGAATTATCCTTGCAAAAGCTGACTACACTATTGCATTTGACGTTAATTTGTTGTATAATAATATGATGATAACTGCTATCACTTCTGAGGGTGTGAATATCTTTTCTTTAGAATATTCGCTAGGGGGTGTTCGGTTATGAGAAAGCTAAGCAAAAACTACAAAAGAGGTGTGGTTCTAGAGATGGCAATTCTAGTCATCTTTATCCTTGCCTCAGTTAGCATTTTAATTATCACTTTTTCTTCACTTGGCACGCTTAGGACTAAAAAAATGTTATCCGAGCTACAAGACAACGTGCTTGTTGACTCGGTTGCAGAAGGCTATATTGATTACTATCTAACTGGTAAGGTTGGAGAGTTTACTGAAAATCATAATTTTACTGTAAGTGAGAGCGAGGATAATGGGGTTGTTGAGTTGCAATTCTTTCTAGAAGGGGAGTTAAGGCTTAACGTTAGGCTTAAAAAGAGTTTTGACGGCACAAATTTTATTTTAACCGTTCTTGATTGGAAATATTAAGTAGGAGATTTTTATGTTTGACAGAGTTCTGTCCTCGGTAATCTCTATTGATGGAGATTTGGAGACCATACATTTTTATAACGCTCTAAAAGGCAATAAGGGTGAGATAAAACACAACGTTGAGGTTTACAAGACTAAGGCTTTTGACGGAGATTTTTTTGAGCTACTAAAAAACGTAATAAAAATTCACAAAGGCTCAGAGGCTAATATTAACCGTTCGGTTTTGGTTTTGCCTGACAATTCCTTTTTTACCGATACTATTAAAATCCCTGTCGTTAGTAAGAAGAATATGGTTTCTTCTTTAGGTCTTGCGATTGATGCTATTTATAATAATGCTAGAGACCTTAAATATAAAACCTGTTTACTATCTCAAAACAAACAAGTAGCTACCTACGGTTTAGTTGGGATTAGAAAAGAAATTTTAAATAAAACTATTTCAGCCATTGAATCTGAGGGTGTAAACGTGGTGGGAACGACTTTTGCTTCTAATTCGGCAGTAAACGGTGCTATTGCACTTAATGGTAAGCTTAAAAACTCCACCTATATTCTTGTAGATGTTAAGCAAAACAAAACCATTTTTGCATACGTTATCTCGGGCAGAACATGTGGCTACTACACTCTTCCTTTTGGCTATTCTTCGTTTAGCGAAAATTTTGTAAACGATGAGCTTAGCTTGTTTGACCACTTTTCTGCAGACCTTACAGTTTATAATTCAAAAGAAATGGCTAAAAAGAGCCAAGGTGCGACGGCTAAGCCCATTAGCGAGGCTGAAATTTTAGACAAGAACCCTAATAACGCTGACGATGAGGGACAAGCCGAAGAGGGCGAAGAAGGCGGTCAAAGGTCAACCTTTCGCTTTAAGAGGCTTAATAGAAAGCTTCCTAAATATATGCTTAGACCTGAGCCTCAATGTGCAAACGATTACGTTTACGAAAATTTCCGTCCAATAATAAAATGGACGCTAGAGCTAATTAAAAACAACTCCGAGCTTTCGGCTATTGCCGAGCCAAAAAACGTTTACGTGAATTTGCCTAATAAGTATTCCTTTGTCCTTGATAAAATTAAGGCTGAGGGAGATATGGGAGTTTCTTTTGTGCCTTTATGCTATGGTGAGGTTAGCCCAGATAAAACTAACAATCTTGAGCTTTTTGGTGGCTTTTACCTTAAAAAATTTAATAAATTTAACAACCTTTAGGTGACAAGATGGCTGATGAATTGATGATTGCCGTTTATATTCTCGCTGGTATCTTAGGGCTTTGTATCGGTAGTTTTCTTAACGTTGTTATTTATAGGCTCCCTAATAACATGAGTCTTGCTACGCCCTCTTCACATTGCACTAATTGTGGATATAGCCTAAAATGGTTTGATAACATTCCGGTTTTTTCTTACCTTTTTTTAGGTGGTAAATGTAGAAAGTGTAAGGCTAAAATCTCGCCTCGTTATATGATTGTTGAGATTGTTAGTTGTGTTTTCTATTTATTATCCGTTCTAGTTTTTTGGGAAACGAGCATTGTTTATTCTATTATTTCTGCTTTAACTAGCTCGGTTCTTATATGTGTGTTCTTTATTGATTTAGAGCATATGTATATCCCTGACCGTTTTCAAATTATTATCCTAGCATTTGGCTTGGTTGCGATGTTTTTTGATACGTATACCGTTTTAACCGACCATATTATTGGTTGTGTTGTTGGTGGTGGAGTTTTCCTTTTGCTTTATTACGGGGCAATTTGGCTTATTAAAAAAGAAGGGCTTGGTTTTGGTGACGTTAAACTTGCGTTTGTTGTGG
Organism: Christensenellaceae bacterium; assembly: GCA_045653205.1. Taxonomy (GTDB): domain Bacteria; phylum Bacillota; class Clostridia; order Christensenellales; family Borkfalkiaceae; genus UBA1259. The sequence goes on from JAZOLT010000007.1 coordinate 323,447, forward strand.
GATTACTTCTCGGTTGGCAAAAATTCTTGCTTGCAATATTTATTGCTTCGCTTTCAGCGTGCTTGCTTTTAATCCCTAAAAGATTATTTTCTAAAAACTCTGAAAAGGAATATCCGTTTGCTCCATTTATCACTTTTGGCGTTTTCGTTGCTATGCTTTTTGGTGCATTCATTATTGATTGGTATATTGGACTATTTATATAAATTATTAATTTTTAAATTATAAAAGGAGGATTGCTTTATGGCTATGCGTAAATTTAAATACGTTGCTGTTAATTTACAAAAACAAAAAATTAAAGGCACGTTTATTGCTAACGATGAAAAAGACCTTGCTCAACAACTTGCTAAGCAAAGTCTATTTGTTGTTTCTTGCAAGCCTTATGATGATAAAGCTAAAAACTCCTTCTTTTCTTTAAGTGTTGGTAGTGTTAAGCAGTCTGAAATAACTTCATTTTGTCGACAGTTTGCAATAATGCTAAATACTTATATCCCTATTCTCGATTGCTTAGATATTCTTAAAAACCAATCCTATTCGCCTTTATTTGTTAAGGTGCTTGACCGTGTTTATGATGACGTTAAGGGTGGCGCTGTGCTTTCTGAGGCTTTAGAAAAACATCCTAAAATTTTTCCTGACTTCTTTAGAAGTATGGTTTACGTTGGGGAGCAGAGCGGTAAAATTGATATAGTTTTAACTTCGCTTGCTGATTATTACGAAAAGGATTCTGCGCTAAAGCGTAAAACTAAGAGTGCTCTTGCTTATCCTACTATGCTTGCTATTATGGCTGTTGCTATTATTGCTTTGATGTTTGGTATGGTTGTGCCTTCTTTTAGAAACGCTATGAGTAAGCTTGAGGTTGATAGTGAGGGTATAACTAAAATCATTTACGACCTTTCAGACTTTTTTACTGAATCTTGGCAAGATATTGTGCTAGGTGTAGTTGTCTTCGTGCTTGTTATAGTTTTAATTTTAATGACCGAGAAAGGCAAATATGCTATGGACTGGCTGAAATTTAAGCTACCTCTAATTAAAACTGTTCAACAGAATATTCTTACTGCTCGTTTCTCAAGGGCTTTTGGTCTTTTGATTGCTAGTGGTATGGATATTACCGATGCAATGGACTCTGTTGAGGTCATTCTTGGTAATAGATATATGAAAAAGCGTTTTCACGATGCAGCTGAAAGCATTCGTCACGGAATGTCGTTGACCGTTGCTTTTGACTCGTATAAGCTTTTCCCTCAAATGATGATTCAAATGATTCACGTAGGGGAGAAAACTGGAACGCTTGACGAGGTGTTGGTTCGAGCCTGTGAATTTTTTGATACTCAGGTTGAAACCTCTCTAAATTCTCTTGTTTCTAAAATTCAACCTACTATGCTTTGCATTATTGGTGCTATCGTAGGCACGTTGTTCGTTGCTATCTATTCACCAATGCTTAACATTATGTCTGGTTTAGGTCGCTAATTTGTGGAGTTGACTATGAACGTTAATCAAGAACTCTTAAATTTTTACGTTTATGAAAAACTTATTTCTAGAAAGGATGCAGATTTTATTCTTTCTGAATGTGATAGGCTTGGCGTTTCTGCTAGAGATTACTTGCTAGCAAAGGAATACGTTAACGAAACCAGCGAGCTTGTTGCTCTTGCTGATTATTACGCTATGCCTAGCATAGAAATCGATATGCTTGATATCGACAGACAGCTTTTTAATTTGTTCTCTTTCGACTTTATGAAAAAGCACAAAATCGTTCCTGTTAAGTTTGATAAAAACGGAACGTTAATCATTGCTACAGGAAAACCTCTTTCTATGTCGGCTATGAGTGCAATTGCCGCTCAGTTTTCTTGTAAATGTGATTATATTTTAGTTCCTCCAGTTCAAATTGACCGTTACGTTGATTCTATTTCTGCTGTTCAATCTACCTCTTTAGCTATCAATGACCTTAATTCAGAGAAAACCGAAAAAAGAATTCAAGAGATTGGTAAACTAGAGGCAGGGGTTTCTAAGGAAGATGAGGTTATAAACAACCCTGCAGTTAGGCTTGTTGATTCTATTATTAAGGAGGCAATTCCTTTTAGAGCTAGTGATATTCACATTGAGCCTTTTGAAAAAAACGTTAAGGTTCGCTATCGTATTGACGGTGACCTTCAAGATAGAGTTGAGTTTCCAATCGAAGCTTATTCTGCAATTTGTGCCCGTATAAAAATCATGTCAGGTTTAAACATCGCAGAACGTCGTGTGCCACAAGATGGACGTATAAACCTTGTTATCGGTGGTAAGGAATACGATTTCCGTGTTTCTACTTTGCCCACTGTTTTTGGTGAAAAATTTGTTATACGTATACTTGATAAAACGACCTTCCATTTTACAAGAGCCGACTTAGGCTTTACTGAGGAGGAGAGCAAGATTGTTGATAAAATGCTAAAGCGTCCTCACGGTATTATTTTGCTAACAGGTCCTACTGGTTGTGGTAAATCTACGACACTATATTCATTCTTGAAAGAAGTTAATAATCCTCTTGTAAACATTGTAACGGTAGAAGACCCTGTAGAGTTTACTATGCACGGAGTAAATCAAACGCAAGTTAACACTAAGGCAAATATGACGTTTGCTGTTGCTTTGCGTTCAATTCTTCGTCAAGACCCCGATATAATAATGATTGGTGAAATTCGTGATGAGGAAACAGCTGAAATTGCAGTAAGGTCGGCAATCACAGGTCACATAGTATTTAGCACCCTTCATACCAACGATGCACCTGGCGCAATCGTTCGTTTAGAAGATATGGGAGTTGAAGACTACCTAGTTGCAGACGCACTTGTTGGAGTTATTGCACAGCGTCTAGTTAAAAAGCTATGCCCAGCTTGTAAAAAGAAGGGTAGAACAAACGCTAGCGAAATGCAAATGCTTGGTATAGACGAGCCTGCAACTATTAGTCGTCCTCACGGTTGTCAATTCTGTAACTATACCGGTTATAAAGGCAGGACGGCTATTCACGAGGTTATGTATATGAACGAGGCAATGAAAAACGTTGTTTTAAAAGAAAAAAATCTTGAAGAACTAAGAAAGCTTGCTATGGAAAATGGAATGGTGCCTCTATACGATTCTTGTAAAAACCTTGTTCTTAAAGGTGTTACTAGTATCCAAGAGCTTATGTCGTTAAATCTCGAATAATATTTACAAATAATATAAAGTCAGCAGTTTGCTGACTTTTTTTATAAAAATTTTATAAAATTCACTTTAGCGTGCTAAAATAGTTGACTTTAAGACTTTAGCGTGCTAAAATGTTAAAGTAAATTAAAAACCATAGGTGGTAAAAATGAAAAAGCAAAACCAAAGTGATTTTTCAGCGTTATATCAGGCTGTGCTGACGCTTAAAACGGAAGAAGAATGTGCGGCGTTTTTTAATGACGTATGCACAATTCAAGAGGTTGAGGCATTGGCTCAGAGAATGGATGTGGCTATTAGATTAAAAAAGGGTGAGAGCTATATTGACATCAATAAAAACACTGGTGCTAGCACTGCAACTATTTCAAGGGTTAGCAAATACCTAAATTATGGTGCTGGCGGATATGAAACTGTTATAGAAAGGATGCAAGAGAAATGATTGATGAAAATATCTTAAAGTTTGAAGAGCAAGTAGTTTTTGCTATGCGAAAATTATTTGTAAATGGTGGTTATCGTCAGTTTAAGATGAGTAAGTTTGAAGAATATGACTTGTATTCTAAGAACAAAGATTTTTTAGTAAATGATGGTGTTATAACGTTTAACGATACTAACGGTAAGTTATTGGCGTTAAAACCAGACGTTACTTTATCTATTATCAAAAACTCAAAGGATTTAAGCTCTTTACAAAAATACTATTATAACGAGAACGTATATAGAATTTCTGAAAGCACGCACGCTTATAAAGAGATAATGCAAACGGGGTTAGAGTGCATTGGTCCTATTAGTGACGTTGAAGTGGTTGAGGTTGTAAGCCTTGCTATTGAGTGCTTAAAAGTTGTTTCTAATTCTACGATATTGGCCTTGTCTAACGTGGGCTTATTAAATGCAATTTTAGATGACTATAAGGTGGCTGAAGAAAAAAGAGCTGATATAATTAAAGCAATAAATGAGAAAAACGTTGGTGAACTAAAGTTAATAGTTAGCGACGAACAATTTTCTGCAATAAAATGCTTAACGCACAGCTTTAGTAATTATGAAGAAACGCTTTTAGCATTGGCAAAAATCGTTAAATCTAATGAAAGCAAAGCTTTATTAACGGACTTTGAGGGGGTTTGCAGAAAACTTGCCGATAACGGCTATGACAACGTATTAGCTATTGATTTTTCTATAACTGATTCAGACGGCTATTATAGTGGAATTGTATTTAAAGGCTATATTAACGGGATTGCACAAAGAGTGTTATCTGGTGGCCAATATGACAAACTTATGAAGCGTATGGGTAGAAATGCTGGTGCAATTGGTTTTGCTGTATATTTAGATGGGTTAGAGAGAATTGAAAAGCAAAACGTAGACGATGGATATATTAACGTTGCACTTCCTAAGGGGAGGCTTGGCGAAAAGGTTTACGATATGTTTGAACAGGCTGGCTTTGAATGTCCGTCAATAAAAGAAACTAACCGTAAGCTAATATTTGAGAACAAGGAAAAGAAAATTAGATTCTTTTGGGTTAAGCCTTCTGACGTAACAATTTATGTAGAGCGTGGAAGTGCTGATATTGGTGTTGCGGGAAAAGATATTTTATTAGAATATACGCCAGACGTTTTTGAGCTTTTAGACCTTAATTTAGGAAAATGTAGAATGGCAGTTGCTTCTAAAAAGGATTTTGTAGATGACGAGAGCAAGACTTTAAGAGTTGCTACTAAATTTTCTAACATAGCAAAGAATTATTACGCAAAAAAGTGTAGGGATATAGATATTATTCACTTAAACGGCTCAATAGAGATTGCACCTGTTTTGGGGCTTTCAGACGTTATCGTGGATATTGTTGAAACGGGAAAAACATTAATAGAGAATGATTTAATCCCATTTGAAACAATTGTTCCGATAAGTGCAAGACTTATTGCCAATAAGGCGTCATTCGGCTTTAAGGCTGAAAGAATTAGGCAAATTAAAAATGGACTTTTAAGCAAGGTAGTTAAAGATGATTAAAATTTTAGATTATTCGGCGCTTGGGAAAAGTATTTTTAATCGTGAAGAAGAAAAGACAAACGTTGAAAATATTGTTGCTGATATTATTGAAAATGTAAAGATAAAAGGTGACGTTGCCTTAAAGGAATATTCGCAAAAGTTTGACAAAGCAAATTTAGATAGATTAGAGGTTTCTGGCGAAGAGTTTGATGAGGCGTTAGCAAGCGTTGAACCTGAGTTTGTTGAAATATTAAAAAAATCTGCTAAAAATATTAGAGAGTTTCACTCTAACCAAGTTAGAAAAGGCTTTAGGCTTGAAAAGGCAGACGGTGTTATTATTGGTCAAAAAATAACGGCTGTTGAACGTGCAGGACTTTACGTTCCAGGTGGCACGGCTACATATCCCTCTACCGTTCTTATGGATGCTATTCCTGCAAAGATTGCAGGTGTTAAAGAGGTTTGTATTACAACCCCTCCAAACGCAGAGGGAAAAATTAACCCCATAATTTTGGTGGCTGCAAAAATTGCAGGCGTGGACAAGGTTTACAAGGTAGGTGGGGCTCAAGCAATAGCCGCCCTTGCTTACGGAACACAAACCATTAAAAAGGTTGATAAAATTGTTGGACCAGGTAATGCGTTCGTTGCAGAGGCTAAAAGACAGGTTTTTGGGAGAGTTTCAATTGATATGATTGCAGGCCCAAGTGAAATTTTGGTTATTGCAGACTCTAAAAGCAACCCAAGTCACGTTGCGGCTGACCTTTTATCTCAAGCAGAACACGATAAAATGGCAAGTGCTGTTTTGGTGACTGAAAGTATTGAGCTTGCAAAAGCCGTTCAGCTAGAAATTGAAAATCAGCTTGAAAATCTTCCTAGAAAGGATATTGCAAAATGTTCAATCGATAACAACGGGAAGATAATAGTTGCAAATGACCTTGAACAAGTGATAGAGGTAAGCAATCAAATTGCACCTGAGCATTTAGAGCTTATAGTTGATAATCCATTTGATTATCTTGATAAAATAACTAACGCAGGCAGTGTGTTTTTGGGTAGATATTGTCCAGAAGCTTTAGGAGATTATTTTGCAGGACCTAACCATACCTTACCTACAAGTGGCACGGCAAGGTTTTCAAGTCCTCTTTCAGTAGATGATTTTATCAAAAAGACGCAATATACCTATTATTCAAAGCAAGCTCTTGAAAAAGTTTATAAGGACGTTGCATATTTTGCAAACAAAGAGGGTTTAGATGCACACGCAAAGAGTGCGACTATTAGATTTGAGAAATAATATGAGTAAATACTTATCTAAAAATTTAAGAGGGCTTAAGGCTTATACGCCTGGAGAACAACCTCAAGATAAAAAATATATAAAACTTAATACAAACGAATCGCCATTCCCTGCAAGTGAGGGTGTAGTTAAGGCAATTAATGAAGATAAGATTAAATCGTTAAGACTTTACTCAGACCCAGAATGTAAAGCGCTAAAAACTGAATTAGCAAGGGTTTATAACACAAAGTCTGAAAACATATTCGTTTCTAACGGGTCTGACGAGATATTGAACTTTGCATTTATGGCATATGGTAGCTTAGGTGTGGCATTTGCAGATATTACTTATGGGTTCTATTCTGTTTTTAGCGACCTATACGCATTAAAAAGTGAAATTATTCCTCTAAAGGATGATTTTTCGCTTAACGTAGAAGCTTTTTGTGGTAAAAACAAATTAATAGTTATTGCCAATCCTAATGCACCAACAGGGCTTAGCATACCCTTAAGCGACGTTGAAAGAATTTTAAGCACTAACCCAAATAGTGTGGTTATAATAGACGAGGCTTACGTTGATTTTGGTGGTGAAAGCTCGGCAGAGCTTTGCAAGAAGTATAATAATTTACTTTGTGTTCAAACCTTTTCAAAGTCAAGAAGTATGGCGGGCGCTAGACTAGGCTTTGCAATTGCAGATAAAGAAATTATTGAAGATTTAGAAAAAATTAAATATTCAACTAATCCTTATAACGTTAATAGCCTTACGCAAACTGCGGGCGTGTTTGCCTTAAATGACAATGAATATTATCTAGATAACGCAAAAAAGATTATTTTCAATCGTGACTATACTACTTTAGAGTTAGAAAAGTTAGGCTTTAGTGTGCTTAAATCCAAGGCAAATTTTGTGTTTGCAAAATCTGATACAATAGGTGGTGAGGCATTGTATTTGGCACTAAAAGAAAAGGGCGTTCTAGTTAGACATTTTAATAAAGACAGAATAAAAGATTACAATAGAATTACTATTGGTAGCTTAGAAGAAATGCAAATTTTTATTTCTAAAGTAAAAGAAATTTTAGGAGATGAGCAATGAGAAGTGTTAGCTTAAGTAGAAAAACTAAAGAAACAGACATTAGTTTAACCATTGATTTAGATGGTAGAGGTGAAACAAAAATTGATACCGGTTGTGGTTTTTTTGACCACATGTTAGATTTGTTTGCTCGTCACGGCAGATTTGATATTCAATTAAAGTGCAATGGTGACGTTAACGTTGATTACCATCATACAGTAGAGGACGTTGGTATTGTTCTAGGTCAAGCGTTTAGGAAAGCACTTGGAGATATGAAGGGTATCGTTCGTTACGGCTCAACTATTCTCCCTATGGATGAATCACTAATTCTAACATCTTTAGATATTTCAGGAAGAAGCTATCTTAAACTTGATTTGCCAATTAGGGCAACAAAGATTGGCGATTTTCCTGTTGAGCTTGTAGAGGAGTTCTTTTTAGCATTTGTTCGTCATGCAGGAATAACCTTGCACGTTGTTAAAATGGCAGGAACTAATGCTCACCACATTGTAGAAGGATTGTTTAAGTCGTTTGCTCGCTCTCTTAAAGAAGCAGTAAGCATTAATGAAAAATTTGCTAATGAAATTCCATCTACAAAAGGGGTTTTATAATGGTAGCAATTATTGATTACGGTGTTGGAAATTTGTTTTCATTAACATCGTCACTTAAAGCTATTGGCGTTGAAGCTGTTGTTACGGGCGATGCAGAAGTTATACGTTCTGCAAAAAAAATAATATTGCCAGGCGTAGGTGCGTTTGGCGATGCTTCTAAAAAACTAAAGGATAGTGGATTAGACGTTGTTATAAAAGAGCAGGTTGCGCTTGGAAAGCCTTTACTTGGCGTGTGTCTGGGTATGCAAATGCTTTTTGAAAAGAGTTTTGAATATGGTGAACACGAGGGGCTTGGCTTGCTTAAAGGCAAGGTTGTGCCTTTTGATTTACCAAAAGCTTATAAAATTCCACACATTGGCTGGAACGCTTTAAGTTTTGTTAAAGAAAGCCCATTATTAAAATATATAAACGAGGGTGATTGCGTGTATTTTGTGCATTCATATCACGCAGTGGATTGTAAAGATTCGCTTATAGCTACGGCTGAATATTGTAATGACGTTACAGCTATTGTTGGCGATGCAAATATATACGGTTGTCAATTCCACCCTGAAAAAAGTGGTGAGGTAGGACTTAAAATTTTAAAAGCGTTTATAGAATTTGGAGAGTAGAATGGAACTTTTTCCCGCAATAGATTTATATGGTGGAAAAGTCGTAAGGTTATATAAAGGCGATTACGACAAAATGACCGTTTATAGTGATAATCCTTTAGAGGTTGCAAAAGGTTTTTGTGCACAAGGTGCAAAAAACGTGCATTTGGTGGACCTTGAGGGAGCTAAGGACGGTTCGACACCTAATTTGAAAATAGTTGAAAGCATTGCACAAAATACCGACCTTTTTGTTGAAATAGGTGGTGGTATAAGAAATATTGAAACGGTTAGAGCATATTTTGACGCTGGGGTAGACCGTGTTATTTTAGGCACTGCTGCAGTAAATGATAGAGAGTTTTTAATTAACGCTATATCTGAGTTTAAAGATAAGATTGCAGTAGGGGTAGACGTTAAGGATGGATACGTTGCCATTAAGGGCTGGTTAGAAAAATCACAGTTTACTTGTTTTGACTTTTGCAAACAAATGGCGGATATAGGTGTTCAAACTATAATTTGCACAGACATTAGTAAGGACGGAGCTATGCAAGGGACTAATAGACAGTTATATAAAGAATTATCTGATGCTTTCAAGTTAAATATAACGGCATCTGGTGGTGTTTCTAATTTAGACGATATTATAGCTCTAAAAGATTTAGGACTATACGGTGCAATAATCGGCAAGGCTTATTATATAGGTGCGATTGACCTAAAACAGGCGTTAGAGGTGGCTAAATGATTACTAAAAGAATAATCCCTTGTCTTGACGTTAAAGACGGAAGAGTTGTTAAGGGCGTTAACTTTAATAATTTAAACGACGTATCATCGCCCGTTGAGTTAGGTAAGTTTTATAGTAGTTGTGGCGCAGACGAGCTTGTTTTTTACGATATTACTGCAAGTAGCGATGGAAGAAAGCTCTTTACAGAAATTTTAACTGAGGTTGCAAGGAACGTTTTTATACCTTTAACTGTTGGTGGAGGCATCAACACACTTGAGGACTTTGATAGGGTATTAAAATGTGGAGCTGATAAGGTAAGTGTTAATTCAGGTGCTATTAAAAACCCTGACCTTATAAAACAAGCAGCTTGTAAATACGGTGACCAATGCGTAGTAATCTCGGCTGACGTTAAAAGGGTAGACGGAAGATTTACCGTGTTCGCAAAGGGCGGTAGAGAAAACACGGGAATCGAAGCAATAAGTTGGATAAAGCGTTGCGTGCAAAACGGAGCAGGAGAGGTCGTTGTAAATTCAATTGATACCGACGGTGTTAAAAAAGGATTTGACATTGAACTGTTAAAAGAGGTTTGTTCGGCTGTAAACGTTCCAGTAATTGCATCAGGTGGGGCAGGAAGCATAGATGATTTTATCAAGCTTTTTAAGGAAGTTCCCACGGTAGACGCTGGACTTGCTGCATCGATTTTCCACTTTGGAGAAGTTAAAATTAGCGACTTAAAAAAAGAACTTAAAACTAGCGGAATAATTGTTCGCTAAGGGAGATATTATGTTAGAAATTAATGATTTAAAATTTGATAGTAATGGCTTAATTCCAGCAATAGTGGTAGATGTTTTTTCAAAAAAGGTTTTAACTCTTGCGTATATGAATGAGGAAAGCCTAAAAATTACCTTGCAAAAAGGAAAAACTTGTTTTTGGAGTAGGTCAAGAGGAGAGCTTTGGCTTAAAGGTGAAACGAGTGGAAATTATCAACACGTTGTATCAATAACCGTTGATTGTGATAGAGATGCACTTGTTATAATGGTTGAAAAAGACGGGCCAGCTTGTCATTTAGGCACAGAGTCTTGCTTTAACGATAAGCTATTCATTGCTGAGGGCAAGAACGAGTTTTCAATGGATGGATTATACGAACTTTTAGAGGGTAGAAAAGCTCAAATGCCTGAGGGCTCTTATACAACTTACCTTTTCCAAAAAGGATTAGATAAAATCTTAAAGAAAGTAGGAGAGGAATGCACGGAAGTAATTATCGGTGGAAAAAATAACGATAAAGCTGAAACGGTATATGAAATTGCCGACCTTGCATATCATATTATGGTGCTTATGGTTGAAATGGGAATATCGGTGGATGACGTTAGGGCAGAGCTTGCTTCTCGCCACGTTATTGACCACAAGGTTAAGCAAGAGAAGATGACAAAATAATATGATAAAAATAATGTTTGTTTGTCTTGGCAACATTTGTAGAAGTCCAATGGCAGAATTTATTATGAAAGATTACGTTAAAAAGCTGGGCAGGGAAAATGATTTTTACATTGAATCATCAGCAACTAGCGATGAAGAGGTTGGAAATCCCGTTCACTATGGCACGGCAGGAGTGCTTGATAGATTAGGCATAAACTATCAAAAAAAGCGTGCAAGAAAATTGCAAAAAGAAGATTACGGCAAGTTTGATTTGTTTATAGGAATGGACAGCCAAAACAAGAGGAATATGCTTAAGCTTTTTGATTGGGATAAGGAAAATAAGGTTAGTTTGCTTTTAGATTATACTAATAACCCTAGGGACGTAGCAGACCCTTGGTATACTGGAAATTTTATTGCTACTGAAAATGACGTTAAAGCAGGAATTGAAGGGCTATATAAGTTTTTAGAAAAATAAAAAAAGGTATCTTTTGATACCTTTTTTTATTTAAGTAGTTAATTTATTTACTTTGTGCCGAATATTCTATCGCCTGCATCTCCAAGACCAGGAAGAATATACCCGTGTTCATTTAGACAACGGTCTAGCGTGGAAATAAATATCTCAACGTCAGGGTGAGCTTCTGCAACCTTAGAAACACCCTCTGGTGCAGCTATTATAGACATAAGCTTGATTTTTTTACAGCCTCTTTTTTTGAGCATTTTTATAGCATCACAAGCACTGCCACCCGTTGCAAGCATAGGGTCTACTACCATTACGACTTTTTCATCAATATTTGTTGGAAGCTTGCAATAGTATTCTTGGGGTTCAAGTGTTTCCTCATCACGATATAAGCCGATATGTCCTACCTTTGCTGCAGGAAATAGTGAAAGTATTCCGTCAACCATGCCTAAGCCTGCACGTAGAATAGGCACAATAGCAATAGAGTTTTCTTTAACCACTGTCTGAGTGGTGATTTCAAGAGGAGTTTCAACCTCTATCTCTTGAGTTGGAACATCTTTAAAACTCTCATAAGCAAGCAAGGTTGCAAGCTCTTTAACAATCTCACGGAACTGTTTAGTGTCCGTGTTTTTGTTTCTAATAATTGCAAGCTTGTGTCTTATTAACGGATGGTCTAAAATATGAACGTTATTATATTTTTCCATAATTAAATCCTTAAAAATTATTTAGTTTTGCTGTCTTTTTTAGCAGCCTTTGAACCGATAAGGTTGGCAAGAATGCCTAAAATTAATGCACAAGCAACGCTAGTAATTGTAATATTACCAATATTAACAACCATACCACCAACACCAGCGATTAGGATAACCGATACAGTGAAGAGGTTGTAGTTTTTACCAAGGTCAACGTTTTGAATCATCTTTAAGCCAGAAACAGCAATAAAACCGTATAGTGAAATACATACACCACCCATTACGCAAGCAGGAATAGTTGCAAGTAAGGTAACGAAAGGAGCTATGAACGCAGACAAAACACATATGATTGCTGCCGTAAAGATAGTTATAACAGAAGCGTTTCCAGAAATAGCAACGCAACCAACAGATTCGCCGTAAGTAGTATTGGGGCAACCGCCAAAGAAAGCACCAACCATAGAGCCAACACCGTCACCAAGTAACGTTCTGTCTAATCCAGGATTCTTGGTTAAGTCTGTGCCGATTATAGAAGAAATGTTCTTGTGGTCAGCAAGGTGTTCTGCAAACACTACGAAAGCTACGGGAACGTAAGCCACAGCAAGAGTAGCTAGGTATGAACCAAATTCGGTTACATCCTTAAAGCCCTTGAATGCTTCAACAAACGTAAATTCAGGAATCCATTGCATTTTAGCAAATAACGAGAAGTCGATGATAATTAGTGCTGGAGTTTCGGTCACGTGTCCAAATAAAGTAAATATGGTTGCGAACAAATATCCAACGACAATACCTATAATGAATGGGATAATTCTTAGCATTTTCTTGCCATATACCGAGCATATAATAATAGTTGCTAAGGTAATCAATGCGCAAAGAAGTGCGATGTAGGGACTAGCAGTTGGGGTTAGTGTGGGAACAGTTTCTAAAAGTTCGCCAGTAACTTGAGAATAAACGGGAGTATTGACCACGGTTGAATAGCTTCCCTTAAATACGTCGCCAATAGCGTTTCCAGAAAGAGATAAACCGATAACTGCAACTGTTGGTCCAATAACCGCTGCTGGCATAAGCTTATCAATCCATTTTACGCCAACACGCTTAATAATGAGTGCGATTACCACATAAACTAAGCCTGCCATAATAGCACCGATAATTAAACCTAAGTAACCAACAGACATGCTTGCCGCACCACCCATTGCTGCACACATAGAGCCAATGAATGCAAATGAAGAACCTAGAAATACAGGGCTTTTAAACTTGGTAAATGCTAAGTATACTAGAGTTCCCACGCCTGCACCGAAAAGGGCTGCCGACTGTGACATGCTAGAACCAGTTGCACCATTGATGATAACCGGAACTACGATGGTTGCTGCAAGAATTGCAAGCACTTGTTGAAGAGCAAAAATTATTGTCTTAAAAAGACCTGGCTTGTCTTCAACACCGTAAACTAAATTTACGTTTTTCATTTGTAAATCCTCCAAAAAATTTTTTAAATAAAAAAACGAAGCCTAAAAGACTTCATTTTAAAATTTTTAAAATTAAAGGAAAAGAAAATGATGAAATTTTTAAACAATTTTTAATAACTCTCATTTTATTTTCCACCCTTAACACATCTATTTAATTATAACAAATAAGTTTCTATATTGCAATAACTTTACAAAATTTTTAATAAGATAATTTTAATTTTTTGTGTGTTCATTTTACGTGGCTATAAATTAAATTTGTAAAAAAAGCGTTGTAATATAATTTTATTTATGATATAATGAATTTGAGGAGGTTGCAGAATGGAAGTAAACGAGTATATATATGAGATATATAAAGAAAAAAGTTTTTCGATAGCGGCAAAAAAGCTTTTTGTAACACAGCCTGCACTTTCTGCAATGGTAAAAAAAGTGGAAAAGTCGCTAGGGGTTGCTCTTTTTGACCGTTCAACCTCACCAATAACTGTTACTGAGGCTGGTAAGATTTACGTTAAAGCAATAGAGGAAATGCGTTCATTAAAAAAACGCTTAAAAGAAGAGCTTAACGACGTTTGTGAGTTAAAAACGGGAACGCTAGTGGTTAGTGGCGAAAACTTTGTTTCATCTTTTATAATGCCAAAGCTTATAATGAATTTTTCAGAGGTGTATAGTGGAATAAAGGTTGAGCTTGTAGAATCCAATTCGCCAGACCTTAGGAAATTGCTTTTAACAGATTCTATTGATTTACTTATTGCACACGACTTTGACAAGAAGTTATATTCTTGCGAGCCGTTGTTTGACGAAACGGTTCTCTTAGCTGTTCCAAAAAGGCTTGAAATAAATAAAGGCTTAAAGGATAAGGCTTTAAGCTTAGAAGATATTAGAGATGGAAAGCATTTGGAAGAAAGGTGTGAGTCTATTAGCCTAGATTTATTTAAAAACGAAGAGTTTTTAATTATGAAAAAGGGTAACGATATGCAAAGAAGAGCCCAAATCTTATGTGAAAATGCAGGGTTTACACCTAAGGCAAGAATACATTTAGACCAGCTTATAACTTCATATAATATGGCGTGTGCGGGAATGGGCATTGCTTTCGTAACCGATATGCTAGCCGTTTTAGCTAATGGAGAAAATTGTGTTTATTATAAAATAAACGATAAAAATACTGTTAGAAGAATGTATATTGGCTATAAGCGAAGCAGATACATTAGTAAATCTTGTGCTGCGTTTATAGACGTTGCAAAAAAGGTTTACTCAAAATATTTAAAACGTATATAAAAAAAGAGGAGCAAACGACAATGTTTGCCCCTCTTATTTTTTAATTTCTAAGCGAAGAAAGAGTAAATGCTAATAAAGATAAAGATTGTTAAAAGGATTGGAAGAACGTATTTTAAATATACGGTCATCCATTTTTTAATTTTAGCTCCTTTACCTTGGTTCGCTTCTTCAACAAAATTATTCATTCCCCAGCCCAACTTAGACGTGCTAAACAGAACGAATACTAGCGAGCCAATCGGTAGAAGAAGAGTAGATACTATAAAGTCTTCTAAATCTAAAACTGTCGTGCCGTCACCAAATGGTGCAAAGCTAGACCAAACGTTATAACCTAAAATACAAGGAATTGACAAGAAGAATATTGCAATTCCAACTACGATTGAACTTTTTACTCTAGACCACTTACTAACGTCCATAACCATAGCTATAATGTTTTCAAAAACTGCAAACACGGTAGACAGTGCAGCGAATGATAAAAAGATAAAGAATAGGCTACCCCAAAGTCTTCCACCAGGCATATTATTAAATACGTTTGGTAGGGTTTCAAAAATTAGGGGAGGACCTGCGTTAACTTTTCCATTATTATATGTGAAGCAAGCAGGGAAGATAATTAGGCCTGAAACGAAAGCAACAAAAGTATCTAGTGCGGCAATGTTGATTGATTCACCAAGTAGTGAGCGGTCTTTATTTAAGTAACTTCCAAAGATTGCCATAGAGCCAATGCCTAAGCTTAACGTAAAGAAAGCTTGACTCATTGCGCCAGATATTATCTCAAGTATAGATATCTCTTGCTCTTTTATTAAATCAAAGTTTGGAATTAGATAGAATTTTAATCCCTCTGTAGCACCAGGTAGGAAAAATCCTCTTATAGCGATAGCTACCATTAACACTAATAGTGAAACCATCATTATTTTTGTGATACGTTCTAGGCTTTTTTTAACACCGAACGAGCAAACTAACGTGCCTAGAACAACAACTATTCCCATAAAAAGAATTTGCGACCAAGGGTCAGAGAGCATATTTCCAAATTCAGCTATAACTCCTGTTGAATCCTTGCCATCAAAAGCACCTGAAGCACTCTTTGTAAAGAAACTCAATAGCCAACCTGAAACGGTGGTATAAAACATCATTAAAATAACATTTCCACCCATAGAAGCATAGCCGTGCCAATGCCACTTACTTCCCTTAGGCTCTAATGCTTGATAAAGCATAACAGGGCTTTTTTGGCTTGCTCTGCCAAGTGAAAATTCCATTGTCATTATAGGAATACCCATTAAAACCAAAAAGACGATGTAAATCAACACAAATAATCCACCGCCATATTTGCCAACCATATAAGGAAACTTCCAAACGTTTCCCACGCCGATTGCACAACCGGCACTCAGTAAAATAAAGCCTAATCTACTGCCTAGTTTTTCTCTTTCCATAAGCTCCTCTAAAATTGAAGATTTTTAATAAATACATTTTATCACACGATTAGATTTTATGCAATAGATAAATTGCGTATTAGAGCAAGCAATTGCTAAAAAACACTTGTAATATTTAATAAAATAGTTTATATTATATGTAGAGAAAGAATTAATATAATAATAAAGATAGGGTATGGCAAAAAGTTTTGGCTTTCCAGAAAAACTTAATATTACCATAACGTGTGCTTCTGGGCTTGAAAAGGCGCTGAAAAGCGAGCTTAAAAGGCTTGGGTATGAGCAAGCGCCCATTGAAAACGGTGCATTGAATTTATCTGGCACGGCTGAGGACGTTGCGAGGTTAAATTTAAATCTTAGAACGGCTGATAGGGTTTATATAAATCTTAAAGAATTTTCAGCTTTTAGCTTTGACGAGTTGTTTGACGGCGTTAAGGAAATCGAATGGGAAAGATATATTCCTGAAGATGCAAAAATCACCGTAAATGGAAAAAGTGTTAAGAGTAAACTGTTTGCTTTGTCTAGCTGTCAATCAATAATTAAAAAAGCAATAGCAGTTAGATTGATAAACAAGTTTAAGGTAAACTTTTTGGCAGAAACGGGCAGTGAATACGGTGTTGTGTTTTGGGTATTTAAAGACAAGGTAAGTATCCTTCTAAACACTTCTGGTCAAGGTTTGCATAAGCGAGGTTATCGTGATTTAGTGGGGATAGCACCCATAAAGGAAACGCTTGCTTCAGGCTTACTATTGCTTAGTGATTTTTATTATAAAAAACCGTTTGCAGACCCGTTTTGTGGTTCTGGAACGATAGCGATTGAGGGCGCTAGAATAGCCTTAAACATTGCACCTGGCATAAACAGAAAATTTGCCTTTAACTATTGGAAAAACTTTGATGAAAAGTATTATAAACTTCAATATGAAATGGCAAAGGATAATGAAAAAAGGGATTGTAGGCCAACTATTTTAGCATCGGACGTTGACCCAAAGGCCGTTAAGCTTGCCATTCGTCACGCTGAACGTGCTGGGGTTAAGGATGTTATTGAGTTTTCTAGGCTAGACGTGAAAAATTTTAGTTGTGATTTGTCAGACGGAACGATTGTGTGCAATCCACCGTATGGTATAAGGGTTTATGATAGGGAAGAGGCTGAGGCTTGCTACAAATCCCTAAGAAAGACTTATGATAAGCTTGATAATTGGTCGTTATACGTTATAACAAGTGCAAAAAACTTTGAAAAAAAGTTTGGGCGCAAGGCAGATAAAACAAGAAAGTTATATAATTCAAACGAAGAATGTAAGTATTATTACTTTTTAAAATAAGGAGAAAATATGGTAGACGGAAAAATTTTAGTAGAGAAGCTTTTAAGATACTCAAAAGCACATCTTCATCTAAGCGAGCGTGATGAAATTTATTTTAGAAACATATTGCTTAGGGAGTTTAAGCTTGACGACCCAGCAGAAGACGTTGGGGATTTGAGCTTTATTGATACGCTTTCAGTTCCTGACGTTTTGACTGAGGAAATTGAAACGTTTGCATTAGAAAATGGGTTTATAAATGACGGCGAGCAAAATTTATATAGCACGTATATATTTGGTCTTCTATCGCCTCTGCCTTCAAAGGTGAATGAAACTTTCCGTAAGATTAAAAGTGAACAAGGGGTAGAAAAAGCTTGCAAATATTTTTACGAGCTTAGCATAAAGAATAATTACGTTCAAAAGACTGCTATTGGTAGAAACCTAAAATGGGAATTTATTGATGATAAAAAGTATCTAGAGATTACCATTAACCTTTCAAAGCCTGAAAAGGACAACAAGGAAATTGCAAAGCTACTTACAGCACCTAAAAAAGATAAAAAATATCCAGCTTGTTTCCTTTGTAAAGAAAACGAGGGCTTCCAAGGCACTCTAACTCACCCAGCAAGAGAGAATATTAGAACTATTTCTCTTGAATTAGGTGGAGAGAAATGGTTTGTTCAGTATTCGCCATACGCTTATTATAACGAGCATATGATTGCAATATCTGAAAAACACGCTCCAATGCACATTGAAGGCGATACGATAGATAAGTTATTAGATTTTGTGGACTACTTCCCCAACTATATGATTGGCTCTAACGCAGCGCTTCCCATAATTGGAGGTTCGATATTAAATCACGAGCATTTTCAGGGTGGTGGGCATTTAATGCCAATGCATATGGCGCCAATGCTAACTTATTTTAAGAGTAAAAAGCACAAAAAAGTTAAGGTTGGTATCGTTGATTGGTATAACAGCGTAGTTAGACTAGAGAGCAAGGACAGAAAAGACATTGCAGACCTTGCTAAAAAAATTATAAAGGGCTGGCAAACTTTCTCTGACGAAAAGTGTGGAATCGTTGCTGAAAGTGAGGGTGTTCGTCACAACTCATTAGCACCAGTTTGCAGAAAAATTGGAAAGACCTACGTGTTCGATATGATTCTTAGAAACAACCTAACTAGTGAAGAATATCCTGACGGAATTTTCCACGCTCATCCCGAATACCACAATATTAAAAAAGAGGGTATAGGTTTAATTGAGGCTATGGGCTTGTTCATTCTTCCTGGAAGATTGAAAAAGCAATTAGATATGATTGCTGATATTCTTTGTAAGAACACGGCTTACGTTGAAGAAGAATTAAATAAGAGTGAAAACTATTTATATGCGCATAGAGATATGATTAAGCAATTAGTAGGCGAGGGCTATTTATCAAGCAAGGAAGAGGCAACGGCAAGGGTTACCGATTACGTTAATGAAGTATGCAAAAACATTTTATTTAATACTGCAGTGTTTAAAAAAGACGCTAACGGTTCGGCAGGATTTGCACGTTTCTTAAATGAAGTAGGTATAAATTAAAGGAGAAGATTATGAAAGTTTTAGTTACTGGTGGAGCAGGTTATATTGGCTCACATACTTCGGTTGAGCTTCTTAACGCAGGACATGAAGTTGTTTGTATTGACAATTTTATGAATAGTAAATACGAGGCTGTTGCTCGTGTTGAAAAAATAACAGGCAAAAAAATCAAGTTTTACGAAGGCGATATTCGTGATAGAGCAATTTTAGATAAGATTTTTACAGAAAATAAGATTGATGCAGTTATCAACTTTGCTGGTCTTAAAGCTGTAGGTGAATCGGTTGCTAAACCCCTAGAATATTATGAAAACAATATCGAGGGTTTATTAATTTTGGCTTTTGCTATGCGTGACCACAACGTTAAAAATCTAGTATTTTCTTCATCGGCTACTGTTTACGGAAAGCCAGAAAGTGTTCCAATTAAAGAAGATTTCCCGCTTTCTACTTCAAACCCATACGGTAGCACAAAGTTATTTATTGAATATATGTTAAAAGACTTATATCATGCAGACCCAAGCTTTAACATCGCAATCCTAAGATATTTTAACCCTGTTGGTGCGCACGAATCGGGACTAATTGGAGAAGACCCCAAAGGTATTCCTAATAACCTTTGTCCTTATATTACTCAGGTTGCTATTGGTAAGAGAGAATATTTAGGCGTGTTTGGTGATGATTATGATACTCCTGACGGAACAGGTGTTAGAGATTTTATCCACGTGGTAGACCTAGCTAAAGGTCACGTATTAGCAGTTGATAAGCTTGCACAAAACCCTGGTTTAATCATCGTTAACCTCGGCACAGGTCACGGATATTCAGTTCTAGATATGGTTCACGCATTTGAAAAAGTTGTTGGTCACCCCATTCCTTATAAAATTATGCCTCGTCGTCCTGGCGACATAGGTGAGTGCTATGCAGACCCATCACTTGCAAACGAGATTTTAGGCTTTAAGGCAACTAAAACTATTGATGATATGTGTAGAGATGCTATGCGTTGGCAAACGATGAATCCTGATGGATATGGCGATTGCTAAATAAAGCAAAAAAACCCTTAGAAATAAGGGTTTTTATTATTTAAAAAGTATAAAAATACGGTTTTTTTGTAAAAAATTCAAAAAATCGTATTTTTTATTTATAAAAAAACTTGCAAAAGTGCAAAATTTGTGGTAAAATTAAAACTGTAAAAAGTGCAAAAAATATGAAAAACTTAAAAAATCAACGATTTTAAGTTTTCAAAAAATGCGTTTTTTTGAAAAAAATACTAAAAAATGGAATTTTATGAGCTTCGGTTTAGTTAAGGTTGCAACCTTTTCGCCTGAAATTAGGGTGGGGGATATTCAATTTAATACTAATAGCATTAAAGAGGGGATAACGCTTGCAGAAAAGTCTAACGTTAAAATTTTAACTTTCTTTGAGCTTTGCTTAACCGGAAAAACAATTGGTGATTTATTATATTCAAAAACCTTAATCGACGGGGCAAAGGCCGCTCTAGTTGAGCTTGCAAACTTTACTGTTGATAAAAACGTTCTTATTTTTTTTGGATTGCCTTTTGAATATAATGGGAAGATTTATAGTGCTTGTGCTTGTCTTTGTAGGGGGGACATATTGGCAATATGTCCTAAAGGGTTTGATAAAAAACCTAGCAAAGTGAACCTGGCCGAGTTTGGTTATACAAAGGATATTCTTTTTGGAAATAACGTTATTTTTGAACATAGGAGCAACACTTCCTTAAAGATTGCAACTGAATTTGGGGAGGAATTGTTTCAACCCATTCACCAATCAATATATCATTCGCTTGCAGGTGCTAGGATAATAGTGAGCTTATCTAATAGTGAAGATTATTCTGGGCAGGTAGAAAGGCGCAGGGCGTTGGTGGTAGAAGCATCTAATAAAAACCTATGTGGATATATTTATGGAAATGCAGGTGTTGGGGAATCTACAACCGACAACGTTTATTCAGGCCATTCGTTAATTGCAGAATGTGGTAAGCTCTTAGCTGAAAATAAGCCCTTTGACAAAAAACTTTGCGTTACGGATATTGATTTAGACTACGTTAATTACTTAAGAAGTAAAAGAGAAAGCTTTAATATTGAAACGAAAGATTATTTAAATGTAGAATTTGACGTTAATTTAGAGCAAAAAAGCTTTGTTCGAGAGTATTCTAAGTATCCCTTTATAGTTGAAGGAGAAGAAGAATATATTTTAAGTCTTCAAGCAAACGCACTCAAAAAACGTTTAGAACATACAAGGGCAGAAAAAATTGTTTTAGGGTTATCAGGTGGTCTTGATTCAACCCTTGCGTTAATAGTTGCGATTAGGGCAATCAAGCTGTTAAATAGGCCCGAGAGCGACGTGTTAACGGTTACTATGCCTTGCTTTGGAACGAGTGAAAGAACGTTAAACAATAGCGTTATACTTGCCAAAGCTTATAGAACAACGTTAAAAAAAATAGATATAACTAAGGCTGTTAGAAGACACTTAAAGGATATATCTCATCCCGAAACCTTGCACGATGCAGCGTATGAAAACGCACAAGCAAGAGAAAGAACTCAAGTGTTAATGGATTTAGCCAACAAGGTTAACGGATTAGTATTGGGAACGGGCGATTTATCAGAGCTGGCGTTGGGTTGGGCAACCTATAATGGCGACCATATGAGCATGTATGCAGTTAACGGTTCAATTCCTAAAACGTTAGTTAGGCATTTAGTAATGTATGAAGCAGATAATTCTAGAAAGAAATTTAGAACAGTGTTATACGATATAATAGATACGCCTGTTAGTCCAGAACTGTTGCCAAGTAGCGATAATAAAATAAAACAGGTTACTGAAGACATTGTTGGGCCTTACGTTTTACACGACTTCTTTTTATATAGTTTTATTGAATATGGTTATTCACCTAAAAAGATATATCACGTAGCAAAACAAGTTTTTTTCAACGAGTTTGATGAACAAACTATACTAAAATGGCTAAAAACTTTTTTTAGAAGATTTTTTTCTCAACAATTCAAGCGTTCGTGCTTGCCAGACGGGGTAAAGGCAACAAAAATATCTTTATCTCCACGAAACGGGTTTAGAATGCCAAGTGATGCAGTTAGCAAGCTTTGGCTAGACGAGCTTGAAAACATTAAATAGAACACAATCCAATTTTTTTCTCTATTTCATTATATATAGCAAAAAGGCGAAGAAAAGATTCGCCTTTTTGTTTTTAATTTTTTTTTAATTTTGTTCAAAATTCGCTTGACAAAGGTTATTTTTGGAATATATAATAATAGTAATCATTACTATTTAGGAGAAAGATGTGAGGTATTCTCGTCAAAGAAACTTAATATATAATATTGTAAGGGGGCGTTCAGACCATCCGACAGCAGAGATGATATATGAATCCTGCAAGGTGATTGAGCCTAATATTAGTCTTGGAACGGTTTATAGAGGGCTAAAGGTTTTAGCTGATGACGGGGATATTGAAACGCTAGAAACTGTTGATAAGAAGATTCATTATGACGGAAATACTTTATATCACGGACATTTTATATGTGAAGATTGTGGTGAAATAATAGATTTGTTTATTAGCCCTCCTATACCAGAGGAATTTGAACAGTTAGAATTAAAATTAACAAATATGAAGTGTGTGTATTATGGCAAATGTGCCGAATGTGCAAAACTTTTAATAAAAAATTAAAAATATAAAGACAAAAAGTCAAAAGGAGAAATTATGAAAAAATTTGTAT
Organism: Christensenellaceae bacterium; assembly: GCA_045653205.1. Taxonomy (GTDB): domain Bacteria; phylum Bacillota; class Clostridia; order Christensenellales; family Borkfalkiaceae; genus UBA1259. Next base: position 346,108 of record JAZOLT010000007.1, read on the forward strand.
GTAGTATTTGTGGATACGTTCATGAAGGAGAGGTAGCCCCAGAAGCTTGCCCAGTATGTAAAGCACCAGCGAACAAGTTTAACGAACAAAAAGGGGAACTTAGTTGGGCTGCAGAACATGTTGTAGGTGTTGCTCAAGGTGTAGACCAAGAGATTATTGATGGACTTAGAATGAATTTTGAGGGCGAATGCACTGAGGTTGGAATGTATCTTGCAATGGCAAGAGTTGCACATAGAGAGGGTTACCCTGAAATTGGTATGTATTACGAAAAGGCAGCTTTTGAAGAAGCAGAACACGCTGCAAAGTTCGCTGAGCTTCTAGGCGAGGTTGTAACTGATTCAACCAAAAAGAACTTAGAGCTTAGAGTTGCTGCAGAAAATGGTGCAACTCAAGGCAAGTTTGACTTAGCAAAGAGGGCAAAGGAATTGAATTTAGACGCTATTCACGATACCGTTCACGAAATGGCAAGAGATGAAGCAAGACACGGCAAAGCGTTTGAAGGATTATTAAAAAGATATTTTAAGTAAAACACACAAAACTTCCTAAAATAAAAAAAGTGAAAGGGGCGTAAAATTTTACGCTCTTTTTATTTTTTTAGTAAAGGTATTAAAATAATTGACAAAATATTTAATGTTTGTTAAAATAATAAAAAATAAAAAGGCGTTTTTAAGAAAAGGTTGTCGTAATTAACCTTGCAGAGAGGCGGTGTTTGGTGAAAACCGTTGGGCTTGATACGGCAATGTAGTTTCCCAGCCGAGAGGAAGAAAGCTAAAAGCGAGTAGAACCTTTCCGTGATTGCTGCGTTAATGCATAGGAATTGATAGATTCCGAGAGTGGCTTAAAAAGTTTTTAAGCAATTTGAGTGGTACCGCGGGTGATTTAACTCGTCTCAAAGTGATAACTTTGAGGCGTTTTTTATTGCAAAAGGAGAGAATATGGAAATCAAAAGTTTAGACGTAAAGATTAAGGAGATGGCGAAAAGAATTCGCGAACTCCGTGAAATCGAGGGGCTGTCTTTAGAAGCAATGGCTGAAAAGACAGGTGTTTCGAGCCAAGAATATATTGCTTGTGAAAATGGTGAGCGTGACCTTAACTTTGCGTTCATTTATCGTTGTGCAAACGTTCTAAACGTTAACGTAACTGATATTATTGAGGGTTATAGCCCAATGCTACGTTCTTATACGGTTACAAGAAAGGGTAAGGGACAGGAGATTGCTAATGCACACGGCATGACCTATTATAATCTTGCTTATGCCTTTTCTAATCGTATTGCTGAGCCATTATATGTTCGTAGTGAATACAATGAGGAAGCTGAACAAAAAGAGATAGAATGCACTACTCACAACGGTCAAGAATGTGATATAGTTATCGAGGGTCAGCTATTAGTTCAAGTGGGCAACCATAAAGAAATTCTTAATCCCGGCGATAGCATTTATTATGACAGTAGTGCTCCACACGGAATGAGGGCAGTTGGTGGCAAGGATTGTTTATTTTATGCAATTGTTTTAAATCCTACTGGCGAGCCTATTTCAGACCTTGTTCATACGGGTGCAAAGCTTGAAAGTATAAAGCCTAAAAAGGTTAGAGATGGAAAGGATAGAATTTCTAAAAAGTTTATAGACGTTAAGGAAGACGAGCAAGGCACGCCTACAAAGATTAAGTTTAAAAACGTTGACAAGTTTAACTTTGCCTTTGATTTAGTTGATGCTCTTGCAGAGCGAGAGCCTGAAAAGCTTGCTATGCTACATATTTCTAAAGACTTTACCGAAAGAAGATTTACCTTCCTTGATATGAAAAAGGAGTCTTCACGTGTTGCTAACTATTTTAAGTCGTTGGGAATAAAAAAGGGCGACAAGGTAATGTTAGTATTAAAACGTCATTATCAGTTCTGGTTTGCAATGCTGGGCTTAAACAAGTTAGGGGCTGTAGCTATTCCTGCTACTAATCAACTTTTGGAAAAGGATTTTGATTATAGATTTAAATCTGCTGGAGTTTCAGCTATTGTTTGCACGGCTGATGGGGATACCGCACATCAAGTAGAGCTTGCTTGTAAAAAATATTTAGGTATAAAACACAAGATAATGGTTAATGGCGAAAGAGAGGGCTGGCGTAACTTTGATGAAGAATACACAATGTATTCTACACATTTTAATCGCACTGAGGACTCGCCTTGTGGGGATGATTTGCTTTTAATGTTCTTTACTTCGGGAACTTCTGGTTATCCTAAAATCGCTGCACATAATCATAAATATCCTCTAGGTCATTTCCATACTGCAAAATATTGGCACGGAGTTGATACGGAGGGTTTGCACTTCACTATTTCTGAAACAGGCTGGGCAAAGTCTATGTGGGGCAAGCTTTACGGTCAATGGCTTGCAGAGGCTGCTACGTTCGTGTTCGACTTTGATAGGTTTGACGCAGCTGAAATACTTCCAATGTTTGCAAAATACAACATTACAAGCTTTTGTGCACCACCTACTATGCTCAGAATGATGATAAAGCAAGATTTATCTAAATACGATTTGTCTTCTGTTAAGCATATGACAACGGCTGGAGAAGCATTAAATCCTGAGGTTTACCGTCAATTTGAAAAGCTTACAGGTCTTCAAATTCACGAAGCGTTTGGTCAATCTGAAAGCACTATGCTTATTGGTAATCTTATCGGCGCAACACATAAGATTGGTTCTATGGGTAAGCCTGCCCCAATTTACGACATTGATATTGTTGATGACAAGGGCAATTCAGTTCCAGTTGGTGAGGTTGGAGAGATTGTTGTTAACGTATCAAAAGGTGCTCCTTGTGGACTATTTATTGGATATTATAACGATGAAGAAAGAACTAAAGAGGTTTGGCACGACGGATATTATCACACAGGTGATACAGCTTGGCGTGATGAGGACGGTTTCTATTGGTATGTAGGTAGAGTTGACGACGTTATTAAGTCATCAGGTTACCGTATTGGACCGTTTGAAATAGAATCAGTTATCATGGAGCTTCCATACGTATTAGAATGTGGAGTTTCTGCTGAGCCAGATGAGGTTAGAGGACAAATTGTTAAGGCAAGCATAGTTTTAGTTAACGGCACTGAGAAATCAGAGGAGTTAAAGAAAGAAATTCAAAAATACGTTAAAGAGCGAACAGCACCTTATAAATATCCTAGAATAGTAGTTTTCCGTGACGAGTTGCCAAAAACCGTTTCGGGTAAGATTATTAGAAACAAGTTATAAAAAATGCTAAAAAAAGCACGGTTATCCGTGCTTTTTTTATTTTGCGAATAATTTTAATTTTAAGGACATATTGATTAAATGTATTAGCCGTTCATAGACAATTAACGGCATATTTGGACAAAAAATGCTAAAATTTTCTTTCGGAGAAAAGCTATAATGAATTTTACCTTTATAGATAGACGCAAGCTAATTTGTATTTTTTCTGTTTTGCTTGGACTAGTTATTGGAATATACGTTCTAACTTTTTCTGGGGCGTATGCAGTTTTTTATGCAAAGGCAAGTAGGAAGTTGCCAATTTATTCGGTAGAAACTAATGAAAAAAAGGTTGCAATCTCCTTTGACTGTGCGTGGGGAACTGATTATACCGATTCTTTGCTTGAAACTATGCAAAATCACAACGTGAAATGCACTTTTTTTGCCGTTGAATTTTGGGTGGATAAACACCCAGATTACGTTAAAAAAATTGACCAAGCAGGACATGAGATTGGAACTCATTCAGCAACCCACCCTTATATGAGCAAGCTTTCAAAATCAAATATAATTAAAGAACTAACTACTTCCAGTCAAAAAATAAGTGCGATAACAGGGAAAAAAGTTGAGGTTTTTCGTGCACCGTATGGCGATTATAACGACCTTTTAATCGACACTGCTCGTGAACTTGGGCTATATACCATTCAGTGGGACGTAGACAGTTTAGATTGGAAAGATTTATCTAAAGAGAAAATTAAAGAAAGAGTAGTATCTAAAGTAAATAATGGCTCTATTGTTTTATTTCATAATCAAGGCTTACACACTCACGAGGCGTTGGAAGAAATTATAATTACTCTAAGGAGTGAGGGGTATCAATTTGTTCGAATTGGCGATTTGATTTATAAAGATAATTATTATATGCAACCTGACGGTAGGCAGGTATTAAACAATTAAGAAATTCATTGGAGGAAAAATATATGAACTATCAACAAGAAAAGAACAACAAGGTGTTTATTAGTGGAGAAATAGTAACTAATGCAGAGTTCTCGCACGAGGTTTACGGTGAAGGCTTTTATGAAATGAATGTGTTAGTTAAAAGGTTGTCTGGGCAGGCAGACGTCTTGCCGGTTACAATCTCAGAACGCTTAATCTCTACTGAGAATTTAAGCGTTGGTGCTACAATAAATGCGTTGGGGCAGTTTAGAAGCTATAATAAATTAGTAGATGGCAAAAGTAAGCTTATGCTAACTGTATTTGTTAGAGAGCTTTTACCATCATCAACAATAAAAAATCCAAACAGCATTGTTTTATCTGGTTACATTTGTAAGCCACCAGTTTATAGAACAACGCCATTTAATAGAGAGATTGCAGATATTTTAATAGCAGTAAATCGCTCATACAACAAATCTGATTATATCCCGTGTATTGCTTGGGGTAGGAATGCAAGGTTTGCAAAAAATTTAGCTGTAGGCGAAAAAATTGCAATTTCAGGCAGAATTCAAAGCAGGGAATACCAAAAAAGAATATCTGATGAAGAGATAAAAGTAATGACGGCATACGAGGTTTCAGTAAGTAAATTAGCGGCTTACGAGAATGCCGAAAATTTTGATACGGATGAGGAGTTTGAACTTTTAGGACTAGGACAAGAGCAAAGTGAAACAAACTTAATCTATAGCGAATAAAAAAACGGGTTTGACATCAAACCCGTTTTAAAAATCTTTAATTAAATTACATAGCCTTAAAATAAAAATTAGTTTTGTTTTTTTCTAAGCAAGAAGAACGATACGCTACCCGAAACACAAGCAATAGCTGCTAGAACAACTAAAAGATTTCTAATCGCTACGTTAGGTGCGTTAATTATCGAATCCTTTGCGATATATCCAATAATAATTCCTTCACTAGTTTCTATATATACAGTAGCATATTCGGTGTCGTTCTTGGTGATTTCCACCATTACTTTATCGCCTTTAGCTAGAGTCGCAATTTCACCAGTTAGGTCGTTAAAAGCATATACGGTTGTGTTTTTTACTGTTTCAATTGTAAAATTCTTGCTTATATAATCTCTAGAAAGCGTTTCTACTGTAAAACTTGCAGGGATAAAAACAGTTTTATCGTTTTGTAATGTTGCAAAGTAATAATCAACTCCAAGTAAATTGAATTTGTGAGTAGGAACGGCAGGTGTTCCTTTATCTAATCTTAATGCTATTTCATTTTCAGTAATCACGTATAAATCGTTTTGTGTTAAAACGGGCAAATAATATGCGTTAACTGCAGTTGCAATATATATCTGTTTTGGTGCAGTATCAAACGCTACTTGCTTTTCAGTTAAGTGATTTTGATTTATTAAGGTAATTCCCGTCGAGCTAACAAGTATTGCAAAAGTGCTTTGTCCATTAATGCCGTTTAACGCTAGCTCACAAATTTTTAAATACTCATTTTCTCTTTGAGCTAATCCAACGTATTGAATTTGATTTGTCGGATTAATTTGATATGCATTTTGACCTTCGGTTAAACTAAAAACGTCAAGCTTATCTAAGGTAGTGAACGAATCAGTAGTTATAAACTCACTTGGTAAATCGTTTCCGTTAACGTAAACGTTGTCTAAGTCGTTTTTATAAAATATAAATTCCTTGTTTTCTAACAAGAAATATACCCTATTTGAAACGTAGTCCATTGCAAACGAGGTGATATTACTATCGAGTGTTGCTAGTGTTTTAAAAGCATTTTCTTGAACGTCTAAGTAAACAAACTTATTATCAGTTATAGCAAAAAGGTTTCCAACAAGGTCGGTTGCTAACTCAGTTAGCTTAATGGGTATATTCTCGATAATTGGTTGTTCGTTTCTATAAAGATTATAGCCATCATATAAATAAATATTTCCCGAAACGTCAACGGTAAAGCTTCTTGCGTGAATGTCAGGTAGTGAAACAAGCTCGTTAAATTCTAACTCGTTAACGTCGCTTGCACCGATATCTTTTGCAACAAATACTTTTGTATGTGTACCGTTATCGGTTAAAACGAAGTAACTTTCATTTTGATAGCAGAGGTCTTTTAAGTTGTTTTCTCCAAGAGAATAAGGTGATGAGCTACCAGCAAATTTTAAGGTGTTGTCACTCTTAAAGCCAAGAAGAACAGATTTTCCGAAGGCTATTGCAGATGGAACTGAGCCGCTTGTTAAATAATTTTCATAAGTGTTTGTTGAATAAAAATCAAAATCGTTTTCTGCTTTTATAACAGTTGTTTTATAAGAATCAACAACAACTATTTTATCTCCGTTTTTCCTTATTAATAAAGCGTCTTTTTGAATACGGTTAAAAGCTGTTAGGTTTTCTGCAACTGCAAAACCAGTAAAGGTTAAGCCCTCCTCACTAATGTTAAACTCTTCAATTGATTCTGAATGGATTACAATCAAATTGTCACCCTTGAATGAAATGTTAACAGGAGCATCTTGCTCGGTCAAATATCCAAGCTCGTATAACTCTTCGCCTTTACTTAAAAGCCTTTCACTATCTCCACTATTAACGTCAACTCTTACTAGCTGACTTCCAGCAATATAATATAAATACTCGTTGTTTGCAATAAGAGAGGTTGGCATATTTAAGGTTGAGGTTATTAAATTAATGCTTGAACTCTCAACTAAAGAACGCTTGTAAACACAATATGAAGTGCCTTCTTTTACTACGTAAAAAATATAATCGGCTTCGTTTATTGCAACAGGGGAGTCTTTAGAAATTGTAATCCCACTTAGTGAATGTCTATCTTCAATTTGGTCGCCTGACAATTTATAAACGTCTAGCTGTGTAGAATAGCTTGTGATTAGATACCTTTTGTTCAAATCAAAAAAAGTTCCACCAAAGTTGTTTGATGCTTGGTCGAATTCAAACCATTCCTGCGATAAAGAAGAAATGTTTACCTTCTTAATACGTCCACTGTCAGAAACTATTAAAGTTTCATCGTTAAGCTTTTTAACTTGCTTAAGGTTAGCACCTTTCATAGTTCTATAACCATCTTGGGCAGTGTGAACCAAAAGATTTTGGGAACTACCACCTTGAACGATTGCTATTACATTATCATCTACATAAGCATCAATGGGCGAGGATAAAGAATAGTATTCACGTTCGTTATTAGTAAGACACAAAAAGTCTTGTTCCGCTCTTACAAGATAAGTGCTTGAAAATAGCAAGCTAAAACAAACAAGCGAAATGAATGATAATAAACAAATAAATAAAGTTTTTCTATTTAATATTTTACCCATATAAGTATTTTAGCACAAATTTTATTGTTTGTCATTATAAATTTAAAATAATTTATATTTATATAATAAATAATAGGGGAGATGAAAAGCAATGTGGATGAATAAAAAACTAAAAGAGTTTTATAAAATATAAAATTTCCAATATTTTCCAAACTTGACAAGCATATGTCATAAAAGGAGTTTAATATTTAAGCGCAAACACAAACAAATGTTCGTGAAATAATTATTATACAGCAAAAACTATGATTGTCAAGAGGTATATGACACAAATTTAAATATTTTTGAACAAAATTATTAATTTTGAACAAAAATGTCATATAATATTGACTTTGCCGTGTTAAAAATTTTATAATCAGTGTAATTCCGGAGGCAAAAAAATATACAAATGGAGAAATTGGACATGAAGACAGTATATGCAAAAGCGATTTTATACTCTTACAGTAATCTTGACAGGTTGTGCGAGGCGATTGACAGGCACGTAGAACAAAGAGCCCTATCCTCTATAAATGATTGCTCGCCTGCAATTGAGCAATATGAGAAAATTATAGCTCATATGGCTCAGAAGGATTTAATTTACGACCTTAAAGCAGTAGTAGAATTAATTTTACCTATGTTTTCTGAAGAGGAAAGAAGTTATATTGAATATAAATATTTCAAAAAGCAGTCTGATAAAGGAGAGGTTAAGCCAGAGTTTAAGACAAGGAAATATTATAGAAGACAGATAAAGCTTGCCGAAAAGTTTGCTAAGTGGCTTAAGCTTCACGGCATTGACGATAAGAAGTTTGAAGAAAAATATTTGAAAATAGATTTTTTTAGACAACTCATTAGAAAGGTTGAGGAACATGAAATGCAACGTGCTAAAAATCCTAGAAATTCTAGTAAAAAGGTTGCATGATTATTCAAAATCGTTCTCATCATAGTATTGTGGTTCAAGACGCTTTTCGCTCGGTTTGTTTTTAACTACAACAACCACTGCAAGAAGACAAGCCAAAATCAATGCACCGATAATAATTACTCTTAGGTCAATGCTCTCAGATTCTATTGTTTGTTCGGGCGATGGCTTAGGTGTTTCAGGAATTAAAAATGTTAGCTCGTTGGGGTGGTCAGGAACGCTAAAAGGAAAAACTTCACTCTCTTGAATATAACCAAGTTTACCGTTGTAACCAACGTAAATAAGATTTTCGCCAAGGCTTGATTGTGCGTAGCCATAAAAGTTTAGTTCACGATTTTTGAATACGTATTGCAAACTTTCACGCATGTCCGTATTTGAATATAGAGGAGTTGTGTTCAGGGTGGTGATTTTTACGTTAGGATATGGCGAGGATACTGATAGACCGTCGCTAAAAAGTTCAGAGCTTGGAACGTAACCGTCTATCGCAGGTTGATTATCTCCGTAGCATTCAACGTGAAAATAGCCGTCGCTCTCGCCTAAGACTTTTACGTAATAAGTGTATGGCAAAAAACAGGTAAAACTTTCTCCTAATCGGTCAGCAAAAAACGGTGTTGTTTCGTTTATTACTCGTAAATATCCATACGAATATGCCTTTACAGAGCGTAGAGTTATTGGTTGAATACAATAGAATGAAACTATTATGGTTAGAATTGGATGAATAAGCAATTTAAAAGTTTTTTTCATAAATTTTTACCCTTAAAGTTTAGGTAAAATCGATTATATATCATAAAAAAGCACTAAAGTAATAATAATTTATCGCTTTTAAGGTAAAAATGTCAAAAGTGGTTTTTTGCATAATTAAACGAAAAGTTATAGCGTATACTAAAAGGGAATGTATAGAATTAAAAGTATTATATCAGTAATTATATGTTTATCATTACTCGCCGTGGGATTTGTTGGTGTTAGGTGGGTAAATAAACAATATATATATCCAATAAAATATGAAGAAGAGGTTTTAAGGTATTCAGTTAAATATCAGCTAGACGCATATTTAGTATTGTCGGTAATTAAGGTAGAGAGCTCGTTTAACGAAAATGCAGTAAGTAATAAAGGGGCTAATGGACTAATGCAAATGCTTCCGTCCACTGCAAAATACGTTGCTAAAAGCCTAAACCGAACTGAATATAATTTGTTAGATAGTGAAGATAGTATTGAGTTCGGTTGTTATTATCTTAGATACTTAATAAATAAATTTGAAAGCGTAAACCTTGCTTTAGCTGCATACAATGCTGGGGAGGGGCGAGTAAGAGAATGGCTAGTAAGTTTTGAGGGCGAAGTTAACGATAGTGATTTAAGTTATATTCAATTTAAAGAAACAAAACAATATCTAAAAAAAATTAAAAAAAGTTTGTCAAAATATAAAAAATTATACGGCAATCTTCTTGACAAATAAAAAAAATTTGAGTAATATATAGAGGCTAACGTGAGGGTGGCGGAATTGGCAGACGCGTACGTTTGAGGGGCGTATGGTTATCCGTGTGGGTTCAAGTCCCATCCTTCACACCACTAATAACCTAAATTGAACCATTGTGTTTGATTTGGGTTATTTTATTTTTACAATGAAAATCAAAATCAATTTTAATTGGCGTAAAGGCTTGTTAAAAGGGCGTTTCAATCGTTCCTATATATCTTTACAAAGTGGCGTTTTATGCCGTCGAAAGACTATTGACAAGAGTTCGGGGCGTGGTAGGCTATTAACGCCAAAGGCAACAAAAAACCCACCTTTCTCGGTGGGTTGTAATCTTTGCCCTTATTTGCCATTAACCACGCCACGATAGAGTTTTCTTGTCAATAGTAGCGTGGAATAAATAGCCACTTTGTTTAATTATTTATACGCATATTTCTAATTGTATTTCAACTTTATATAACTTTTTAGATTTTTGAGTAAAAGAAAAGCCCTGATTGTCGTCAGGACTATTCTTTATAGGGTTATTAAGTTGTATTTTAATTTTATCGTCGTATAAAGTTATTTCCTTAACGGCATAATTGATTAACATTTCAGGCTCTAATTCTAATATTTTCGTATAATAACTTTCAATATCATTTTCGGTATATTTAATTGTTATTTTGCTACGCTGTATTAAAATATCTCTTTCTAAATTTTCAAGTTTTGATTCAAGTTCGTGTAAACGTTTATTTGTCGTTTGAGAAATAATACCATTTTCTATTGCAGTCATAAGATTTTCTAACGCTTTTTCAGTATTACTTTTTGCTCTCAAAAGGTTATTTAATGAAGAATTAAGTTTTAGTTGATAATCTTGTGTTTTAAGTAAGCCATTTACTATTTTTCGCATTGTATCAGGCTTGCTTAATTCTTCTAGAATGCTTTGTATTACAAACGACTCTAACTCTTCTTTTTTAACCATAGATTTTTGGCAGTCGTTTTTGTGTTTTTTACGACCTAAACATTTGTAATAGCGAACTACTTCGCCGTTTCTTGCAGTTCCACTATCTGCACTTATAGGCTCGCCACAATAACCACACTTTAATTTGTGTCTTAAAAGATAATCAACTCTTATACTGCGTTTGCCACTTTTGTTTTTATCAATAATTGCACGAACTTTTTCAAATAAATCAGTAGGCACGATTTGTGGATACATATTGTCAATTCGCTCGTTTTCGTAATAATATACACCCGAATATTTCTTGTTTTTAAGTATGTTGTAAATAGTGTTAGTCGCAAAAGGTTTTCCACGATATATAACGCCTTGCGAAGTCAATGCTTTTATAATATTTCTAACGTAAACGCCTTTTGAATATTGTTCGTAAATATAGTTTACTATTTCTGCTTTTTCTTCATCAATAACAATCTTTCTTCCGTTAAGTTTATAGCCATAAAGCAACGTTCCACCTTGAAAGTTTCCTTTACGTCTTGTTTCTCGCATACCACGTTTAACTTTTTGTGCAAGTTCGGCTGAAAAGTATTCGGCATAACCCTCTAACATACTTTCTAATATAATTGCTTCTGGACTATCGGGGATATATTCAGTTGCAGATATAACTTTAACGCCGTTATTTTTAAGGGTGCGTTTATGTAGTCCTGCTTCATATGTATTTCGTGAAAATCTATCAAACTTATAGACTAAAACGTAGTCCCAAGATTTAGAACTACTATCCTTAATCATACGTTGAAAGTCAGGTCGATTATCGTTAGTTCCCGTCATCGCCCTATCAATGTAGGTAGCAACTATTAAAAGGTCGTTGTTTTTAGCATATTCTTCACATACACGAAGTTGACCGTCAATAGATTGTTCGCTTTGGCTATCACTTGAATAGCGTGCATAAATTACTGCTGTTTTCATTTTTATTTCTCCTATAAATTTATTTTTTCCTTTCGGCAGGGGGCGAAATAAACGGAAACGAGTTGTTGTTATGTTTTTTAGTAGTTAAAACCTTTTTGGCAAGGGTTGAGAAACAATGCACTTTACCCTTGACACAAAGGTCGTTTTCGTTTACGCTCCCGATAGACGAAAGGTAAAAATATTAAGTGGTCGGCTCACTCTCTAATTTAGATTTATCGTAAACCTTTGATAAGTTTTCTAATAGCGAACTAAAAAATATACGTTGTTCGCTGTCGGAAAAACTTTCTATATCAAAAGTGTTGATAAATTCAACTTTAAGATTTAGTTGTTTCTTTTTCAATTCGCTATCTCCTTTATTTTATTTTTTTGCTACTTGTATATATACAAGCACACGTCTATCTGCCATTTTGAAGCAATTATAATTTTCAAAGGTATCAGGTAATGAACACTTTGAAAATTTTTTATATTTTACTTGCTATTTACGATACCTAATTTCGTAAATTAAAAAAATTTAATTGTTAAAAATCTTTCCACTTGTATCAAGACAAGCACACGTGCAACAGTCATTTGTTATTTTCATTACTTTTATTGTTGCATAAAAATTGCTTTAAGCGTTATTCAATTAATTTTAAAAAGTTGCAAAAAAATGCAAAGACTTTTAATAAAATATAATCACTTTTAATGACCTTTAAAAAATTGCAAAAATGAGCTTCACTTGTATATATCAAGCACACGCCAAACACTCATTTGCCTATTTTTATTATCTCACAGGCTTAGAAAAATTAGGTGTTCAATTCGTTTTAAGATGGTCTAATCTGGTATAACTTGTTCTAAAAAATTACAAACAATTCTAATCGGTTATAATCCGTTATAATTTGTTCTACTTGTATCAAGACAAGCACACGTGTAAATCCCAAATGCTGTTTTGGTTGCGTATATAAAATAAATGGCAAATACGAAAGGTAATTTTGTATTAGAAATATTTTTGAAAAGATTTTAAAATAAAAAAGGACACCTAATGTCCTAATTAAAAAATTATTTCGAGGAATCGTAAAAAATAATTAAAGGCAGAAGCAAAAAACAATGAAAAATGCCGAGGTGGGTTTTGGCGAAAGATTGCGCCAACGGACCAGTGCGCAACTTCGCCACCCACTCGGCTTTCATTTTTTGTCTGCTTTAATTTTAGTTACTCGTTATTTTTATATGCTTTTAGTTTGCCTTTTTCGAGTGATAAAGTTTGAGTTTAGGCGTGTGCTTGTCTCGGCGAGGCGAAGCCGAGCCGACTTGTATCAAGACAAGCACACGCCTTAGTTCCAAATTTCTAAAATCAATATCGGTTTATATTGTTTTTTATTTTTAAAAGTGATATAATTTATGCATACAGGAGAAAATTATGAAAAAATATAAAATTTTATCAATAATTTGTGTTTTTATATTTTTAATAGCAAGCATTGTTTTGTTATGCAACAACAATGATTCAGATGGGAATGATACGCCAAAAATATTTTCAGAAGATTTCATATACGAGTTGAGTAATGATGAGTCATATTTCATTATTACAGGGTTAGGTACATACTCTAATCAAGAATTAGTTATTCCTAATGAGTTTAGAAATAAACCTATAAAAGAAATAAGAGAAAAAGCATTTAATTCCTGCTCTATGTTTACAAGTGCTATTATACCTAATAGTGTAAATGAAATTGGTGGAGAAAGTTTTTATAATTGTGATAATTTGGTGAGTATTACAATTGGGCGTGGCGTTGATACTATCGGTAGATGTGCTTTTGCAAATTGTAAATCACTAAGCACCATTAATGTTTCAAGGGATAATTTATCGTTTAAGTCAATCGATGGCAATCTTTATAGTAAGGATGAGGAAAAACTAATACAGTATGCTAATGGCAAAACGGATATTGCTTTTGTTATTCCGAGCAATGTTGTTAACGTTGGTGAATATGCATTTATCGGATGTACAAGATTAACATACCTTACCATAGGGGCGAATGTTGAAGCTATTTCAGCATATGCTTTTGCAAATTGTGTCGGTCTTGAAGATGTTGTATTTAACGATAAATTAAATACTATTGGTCCTTCTTGCTTTTATAATTGCTCTGGGCTTACTAAAATAATTTTACCAAATAGTTTGGAGAGAATATATTTTTTTGCATTTCAAAAATGCGTTAGATTAGAAAGTATTGTATTTGATGTTTCGAATTCTTGGTATAGGACTCAAAATCAAAATGAATTCAAAAACAAGGAAGGTGGAATAGTTGTCGACATTACTAATCCGACACTAAACGCAAATTATCTTGAAAATATATATACGTCGTATTTTTGGTATAAAAAATAATTAAAGACATTTTTGATGTAAAACAAATAGAATAAAATATTATATAAAAACAGATAAAAAAGGAGTTTAGATGTCAAAGTATAAGGTTTTTGAAACACGAACAATTTCAAACGAAGATTTTACAGAAGTTATTAAAAATTCTGTTGAAGATTGGAGAACTTATGCTATGAATATCATTAAGGACTGCGAAAAAATTTCATCCAAGGAATTGCGATTGTTGTGTTATTTTTCTCTAATCGAATGTGTTGCACAAGATGTTGCAAACTATCCTGAAAGAAAAAACCAAAAAACTTTTACAGAATTTGTTTTAAAATATCAAAATGCTTATTCTTTTTTGGAAGAAATAGACCCAATTACTTTATTTTATCGTACAGAACAATATATTGGGCAGATATTGTCGCTTGATAATTTAGTCGATGGTGGCGTGTATTCGCCTAATGACCAAATAATTCGAGAAAAAGTGAAAGAAATTGAAATTGCACTTATAACAGCTTTAGGAGAAGAAAAAACAAAAACATATTTAAATAATCATAGATATGTTGATTTGTTATATAGGCTTAGATGTAAATTATCCCACGAATTTTCTTCTTCACATATTGCTATATCGAAAAATATAAAAGAGCCGTATTATATGTGTTGCTCTCGTTATTATTTAAAAGACAAAAAATTAGTTAAAGATGATGTTTGGACTTTCAACATCACTTTAGAGTTTGTTAAAACTTTGTGCGAAAATTGTATAAATAATTATTTAGATGAATGTTTAAATGCTAATAGCGTGCCATTACCCAATAATACTATGAATAGATTTTGTGAATTATCTTGGTATCCAAAACCTTGAAGTTATCGGGGGGGTGCGTAAACCTAAAAAATATTATCTTGGGGTGGGACTTATTGTCTCGCCCTTTATTTTTGCCCTCGTAGTATAATTGAAGAATGAGCAAAAATTGAAAAAGTTTATATAAATGAATTTGTATTGTCAGTGAATATTGATTACTAGAAAATAGTATGATAGAATATAATATATCAATAGAATAAAAAACAACATTATTGAGAATAATAAATCAATATAACAAGAATTCTAAAAATAGTTGAAATTATTTTAAAAATGTGATACAATATCTTTGCGAGAGGCTTGTTATATTTTAATTTTGTTGTAAATTAATATAATAAGGAGGTCTCTTTTGAGTAGTCACGACAAAGAGAAAAAAATAAAAGAGGTGATAAATATGGCAGTTTTAACAGCAGATTGCAAACGAGCCTTTGTAGTTGCACCTGATAAAGCAAAGGAATTTTTATCGTATAGTAAAGATTATACGCAAAAAGAAAAGAATAAGGAAATATTATCGAAAGTTAATATAAAGAACAAGGAAACAGATGACCGAAAATAAGTTTGCTCGTGACTATTCAATTTCTTTTCATCGTGTTAGCAATGATGATAGAGATATGTTAAGTCAGTTTGAATGTGGAAATAAAGTAATATCTAATTTTATAAAAAACGAAAGCTTGTCAACGAAAGAAGATGTTTCATATGTTTTTATTGATGAGAAACAAAAAGCCATTATGGCTTTTTGTTCAATAAAGTGCACAGGGATTTCTGTTAATGCAGTTGATGCAAATAATAATGAATACATAACAAATATACCTTCGGTGGAAATAGATTTTTTCGCAGTAGATGAAAAATATCGTAGTATAAAAATTGATGAAAATTCTAATCGCTATGAAACATTAAGCCAATTTTTCTTTTTGTATATTTTAGAGACAATCAAAAATATTTCAAAAAACCATGTTGGAGCAACACATGTATGTTTATATGCTGTTCCGAGAGCTGCAAGTTTTTATAAAAGATGTGGGTTTATTCCTTTCGAAGAGTATATGTTTAATGACCAACACCCATTTTTAAAAAATTGCAAACCGATGTTTTATGTTATAGACAAATAAGAAAGAAGAGATAAAAGGATAGTTTTTTACTATTCTTTTATTTTACTTAATTCGGCAAATTAAACAAACTTTAAGTAATAAAATTATCGATTTACGTTAAACACACTATCAAAACTATATCGGGAGGGTTGCGTAAACCTAAAATGTATAATCTTGGGGTGGGACTTATTGTCTCGCCCTTATCTATTTTTGAGTAAAAAAAGAACGTAAACTAAACCTTTTGTGGTTCAATTTACGTTCACTTTGGCACACCAAACAAAAGAGATAGGTGTTTTTGCCTATCTCTTTTGTTTTATGTTTAGTAAGGCTAAAATGGGACTTGAACGGGAGCAGAAAAAAGGTGCTTTGCTCAGCACGTTTTTTGCGACCAGGCGTGATAACGAGCAACAAGTCGGTAGACTTGGCAAAATTTTTAATTTTGCAAAAAGGTATAAAAAAGCTTTTTAGCGAAGTGGAGCAAGTCCCATCCTTCACACCAAACAAAAGAGATAGGTGTTAGTGCTCTTCTCATAGGGATTTTAATTAAACTAGACTTGCAAAAGTCGATTTTTTGTTTAACCACGTAAAACAACTTGAATAAATTCTACTTTTTTTGATATAATAAACGCACAGATAAATGAGCCGTTAAAGTATGTTTGACGGCTCTATTATTTATTTTTTAGCAAATAAAGTCGAGAAAAATCTTTCGGATTTTGCTATAATAGGAACATAAGGAGATGAACGGAAATGTATGAACACGTTGAAGCGGTTCAAAGAATGCAGGATTATATCGAAGCGCACCTTGCTTCAAATATTACAATGGCTGACCTTGCAAAAGTGTCGCTGTATTCTCCGTGGTATTCATATAGACTTTTTGTAAATTTACTCCATATGACACCCGCCGCTTACATTAGGCGGTTGCGATTATCTAAATCAGCACTTAAATTGCGAGATGAAAAAGTCAAGATAATTGATATTGCACTTGATATCGGGTTTGAAAGTGTAGACGGTTATCAAAGAGCGTTTTACAAAGAGTTTGGGTGTAATCCTTATGAATATTCGGTATGTCCTACACCTATTTATTTGTTCAAACCTTATGGTATCAAATATGCTCGGAAAAAGGAGAAGATAGAAATGAGCGAAGTAAAAAATGTTTTTGTACAAGTAATCGAAAAACCCGAAAGAAAGGTGATTATTAAACGTGGCAAGCAAGCAACAGAATACTTTCAATATTGCGAAGAAGTTGGTTGCGACGTATGGGGCTTGCTTTGCAGTATGAAATCTATCTGCGGTGAACCGGTGTGCTTATGGCTTCCTAAAAAGCACATCAAAGCAGGAACGTCAGAATATGTGCAAGGTGTAGAGGTAGCGATGGATTATTCAGGTGAAATCCCTGATGGATTTGATGTTATCGAATTACCTAAATGTAAGTATATCATGTTTCAAGGCGAACCGTTTGCAGAAGAAAATTTTTGCGAAGCCATTGAGCAGGTATGGAATGCAATCAAAAAATACAATCCTAAGACAATTGGATATGAGTGGGATGAGAATAATCCACGGATTCAATTAGAGCCTATCGGCACAAGGGGATATATTGAATTATATCCAGTAAAAAGTATTTAACAAATTACAACTTATCGAGTTGTTGGTTTTGTGGAAAAATATTTTCAAAAGTATAGCCCACTATACTTTGCTCGCAAAGTCGTGGGAGTTCAAAAGCGAAAAATGAAAGGACTAACGAAATTTCGTTAGTCCTTTATGCTATCTAAAAAATCCCTACGGGAAACGCACTTTTTTGCCTATCTCTTTTGTTTTATGTCTAGTAAGTTCCATATCTCATAAAATATAAAAATATGTAACATGAACAGGTAAGAATTAGAAATTAAATAAGCTGAAGAATTAGGTTGTATTTGCCGAGGATTTTTGACAGTTAATCTTAAAAATCAGCAGACATTTATTTTTGTTTAGTGTATATTATAATTGATGAAAAAATTGAGGTGTTATTATGGATAAGGTTAAGCAAAACTTAATTAAACATATAAATGAAATGTGTTTAAAATATCCAACCTATCATGCAGGTTCTAAAGGTGAAAGAGCTAGGGCGGATTATATAGAAAATGTTTTTCATTCTTACGGAATTAAAACTAGGCGTGAAGAATATCCTATTCGTGGTTGGGAGTATAACAGTTTTTCATTATATAATGCTACTAAGGGCAAAGATGTTCCTGTTGCTATATGCTGTCACTTTTCTGGCTCAGTTGACGCTGAACAAAAACTTTTGTTTTTGAGCCCAGAAGATATTAAAAATATTGATAACGTTGACGTTAAGGACCAAATTGTGTTTATTTACGAAGTAATTGGTCACGTTTTTGACAATAATGACTTGGCGTTAAAGCTTGAGAAAAAGGGGGCTAAAGCTGCAATATTCTACGATAGAGGCTTTGAACTTGGACTTCCAAGTAGTAAAATAGTTCGTCCAGCAAGAACGGAAAAAATTGGACTTTGTTCAGTTGGTCCTGTTGGCGCAATGTTTATTGCTGCTAACAAGAACGATATCTATAGATTAAAAATTGATGCTCATCCTTTTGATACTGTTACTGATAATGTAATTGGATATATAGAGGGAAATGATAAAAAAGCAGTGTTTGGTGCGCATTATGATTCTGCTCCTTGTATTCAAGGTGCGGGAGATGACGTTTCTGGAACGGCAATGCTTTTAGAGGTTGCTCGTTTACTAAAGGGTAAAAATGAAGGATTTACATTAGAGTTTGCTGCTTTTTCAGCTGAAGAATATATTGACGTAAGAGGCACTACTCCTCCTGGAAGTCAAGATTACGTTAACCGTCACAAACATGAAAACCTTATGTGGTATATGAATTTTGATGATTATGTTGGACCAGAACCATATATGTCAGACTATCTTGGTGTTGGACACCTTGATAAATTACCCGAAATTGATTGGCCAATGCCTCCTGTAAGGGCACAAATGGCAGGTGATGACGTTACTTTCTTTGGCGAAGGAGTTCCTACGATTTGGCTAGGCGATAGAAAACGCCATATGCCCTGTCACACTGTTGCCGATTGTGTGGACTTGATTGATTTTGATAGAATGACTGAGGGCGCGAAGAAAATGATTAGTATGGCTACTCAACTATTAGAAAAAATTAAATAATCAATTAAAGCGTTTTCTTAATGAAAACGTTTTTTTTACTACAGTAAAAAAATTAAAATATTCACAAAACTCGTATAAAGACAAAAATATTCATTAAAATATTCAAATAATAAAAAAATATTCAATAATTTTGAAATAAAATGATAAATATTCATAAAAAACATTTGACAATAAATTTTTATAGGTCTATAATAAACTAGAAAATAAAAATCCATATTTTTAGGAGAGATTAAAATGGATAAGAGTAAGATTAAAAAGGTAGTTTTAGCATACTCGGGTGGTTTGGATACTTCAATTATTATTCCGTGGTTAAAAGAGAATTACAACAACTGTGAGGTTGTTGCTGTTGCTGGAAACGTTGGCCAAGCAGACGAGTTAGATGGATTAGAAGAAAAGGCATTAAAGACAGGGGCTTCTAAGCTTTACGTTTTAGACCTCACGGATGACTACGTTGACAACTATATTATTCCAACAATGAAAGCAGGTGCTTTATATGAAGAATACTTTTTAGGAACTTCGCACGCACGTCCTTGTATTGCAAAGGGGCTAGCTGAAGTTGCTATTAAAGAGAATGCAGATGCCATTGTTCACGGTTGCACGGGTAAGGGTAACGACCAAGTTAGGTTTGAGTTAACATTAAAATATTTTGCACCTGACATTCCTGTAATTGCTCCGTGGCGTGAATGGAATATTAAATCTCGTGAGGAAGAGATTGATTATGCCGAAGCACACAACGTTCCACTAAAAATTAATAGAGAAACCAACTATTCAAAGGATAAAAACCTTTGGCACTTATCACACGAGGGCTTAGACCTAGAAGATACAGGTAACGAGCCACAATATGAAAAGGAAGGCTTTTTGGAAATGGGTGTATCGCCTATTCAAGCACCAGACAAGCCTACATACGTTGAGCTAGATTTTGTAAAGGGTGTGCCCGTAGCAATAAACGGAGAAAGGAAAACAGCTAAACAAATCATTCTAGACTTAAACAAGATTGGTGGTGCAAACGGTATTGGATTACTTGATATTGTTGAGAACCGTTTAGTTGGTATGAAATGTCGTGGTGTTTATGAAACCCCAGGTGGCGCAATCTTATATAAAGCACACAGCGTTTTAGAGTCTATTTGTTTGGATAAAATGACTATGCACGAAAAGCAAAAGCTTGCAGTTACCTTTGGTGAGCTTGTTTATAACGGACAATGGTTTACTCCTCTTCGTGAAGCGCTTTCAGCTTTCGTTGATAAAACTCAAGAAAAGGTTACCGGTAAAGTTCGCTTAAAGCTTTATAAAGGCAACATGATTAATGCGGGTGTTTGGAGTGATTATTCACTTTATAGTGAAGAAATTGCAACCTTTGGCGAGTCTGACTATGACCAAAGTGATTCTAAGGGCTTTATCAATCTTTACGGATTGCCTATAAAGGTTCAAGCTCTTGTTGATAAAAAGAATAAAGAATCTAAATAATTTGTTACGTAATCTCGCCTTGAATTTTCGGGGCGAGATTTTAAGGAGATACAATGGCAAAAATGTGGGAAGGCGTTACTGGTGCAAATACCGATAAATTAGCTGACGATTTTAATTCATCCATTTCTTTTGACTATAAGCTATATAAGCACGATATTTTAGGTAGTATGGCACACGCTTCTATGCTTGGTGCTAAGAATATTATTACCAAATCAGAAGCCGAAGCACTTATTGATGGCTTGCAAACAATTTTAGATGACTTAACTAGTGGTAAACTTGAATTTGATATGTCTTGCGAAGACATTCATATGTTTGTTGAGCAGGTTTTAACCGAACGTATTGGTGAAGTTGGCAAAAAGTTACATACGGCAAGGTCAAGAAACGACCAAGTGGCTCTTGATTTAAGAATGTATTTAAAAGAAAAGGTAGAAGAAATTATCAGCTCTTTAAAGAGCCTAATAAACACTATCACCAATAAGGCTGAGGAATATAAGTCTGTAATAATGCCAGGTTATACTCATCTTCAACGTGCACAGCCCATAACCTTTGGGCATCATTTAATGGCTTATTCAATGATGCTATTGCGTGACCTAGATAGATTAAAAGATTGCTATAAAAGAATGAACGTTTGTCCTATCGGTAGCTGTGCATTAGCTGGCACGACTTACGATACCGATAGAGTGTTTGAGGCTAATTTGTTAGGTTTTAATGAAATTGCCTTAAATTCAATTGATGGAGTGTCTGATAGGGATTATTGCGTAGAATTTTTATCTGCTTGCTCACTTATAATGGCACATCTTTCTAGATTTTCAGAAGAAGTAATACTATGGTGTAGTTGGGAGTTTAAGTTTGTAACGCTTTCAGATGAATACACTACAGGCTCTTCAATAATGCCACAAAAGAAAAATCCCGACATGGCTGAGCTTTGCCGTGGAAAGACAGGTAGGGTTTATGGCGACTTGATTGCCTTATTAACCGTGCTTAAGGGTATACCTCTAGCATACAATAAGGATATGCAAGAGGATAAAGAGAGCGTGTTTGACGGTTCTGAAACGGTGCTTAACTGCTTAAATATTTTTGATAAGATGATTGCTTCTATTAAAGCAAATCCAGAAAATATGAGAAGAGCAGCAGGTGAAGGCTTTATAAACGCAACAGATTTAGCTGATTATATGGTTAAAAAGGGCTTGCCCTTCCGTTCAGCATATAAGATTTCTGGTAGAATTGTTAAAAAGTGCATTGAGGAAAAGAAAACGTTAGAAAGCCTTACACTTGACGAGTATAAAGAGTTTGATAGCATATTTGAAAAGGATGTTTTCGATGCGATAGACCTTGACAACTGTGTAAGTAGGCGTATTTCAGAGGGCGGCACTTCGGTTGCTTCTGTAGAAAAGCAAATAAAAAAGGTAAGGGAAAAACTATGAACTTAAAAGGTAGGAGTTTTTTAAAACTATTGGATTTTACCCCAGAAGAAATCTTGGGGCTTATCGAGCTTGCTGAAAAATTAAAGGCTGAAAAAAAAGCTGGGGTAGACCAAAGAAAATATATTGGCAAAAACATAGCTTTGCTTTTTGAAAAAACTAGCACTAGAACACGTTGTGCTTTTGAGGTTGCCGCTTCCGATTTAGGTTTGCACCCTGTATATCTAGACCCTAAGAGTTCGCAAATGGGTAAAAAAGAGAGCATAGAAGACACTGCAAGAGTTATAGGCAGAATGTTTGACGGCATTGAATATAGAGGCTATGGTCAAGAAATTGTTGAAACGTTATCAGAATTTGCTAACGTTCCTGTATGGAATGGGCTTACAAACGAATTCCATCCCACGCAAATTCTTGCCGATTTTTTAACAATAAAGGAACATTTTGGAAAGTTGAAGGGAATAAAGCTTGTGTATATGGGCGATGCAAGGTATAACATGGGTAACTCGTTGATGGTTGGCTGTGCTAAAATGGGTATGAATTTTGTTGCTTGTGCCCCAAAAGAGTATTTCCCAAATGAAAAGTTAGTGGCGCAATGCAGGGAAATTGCAAATCAAACGGGAGCAACAATAGAGCTTGTAAACGACCCTATCATTGCCACAAAAGGTGCAAACGTTATTTATACTGACGTTTGGGTTTCTATGGGAGAGCCTGAAGAAGCATGGAACTGCCGTATTAAAGATTTAACACCATACAGGGTTACTAAAGAGCTTATGCAAAATGCTGATGAAAATTGTAAATTTATGCACTGTTTACCAGCGTTTCACGACTTAAAAACAACTACTGGTAAAGAGATATACGATAAGTTCGGAATTGACTGTATGGAGGTTACCAACGAAGTGTTTGAAAGTGAAGCCTCTTTAGTTTTCGACGAGGCTGAAAATAGAATGCACACCATAAAAGCAGTGATGCTAGCAACACTTGGTTAAGTCTTTAAAATATTTTTAAAATAATTGATAAAAAATTGACTTTAAACTATTAAAGGTGTATAATACGAAAGATAAAACTTTTAAGTCGATACGAGATGTCGGCAAGGTTTGATAGAACGATATTGCTTTAATAGTATTATAATGTTGTATACAAGTCTTGCCAAGCGCAAGACTTTTTGTTTTTCGGAGGAGAAATGAGGCTTAAAACCAAGATTTTAGACGAAATAGCAATCAAGCGTTCGCTAGTTCGAATAACTCACGAAATAATAGAAAAAAACAAAGGTGCGAAGGACGTTTGTCTATTAGGTGTAAAGAGCCGTGGCGCACCACTTGCTGTAAGGCTAAAGGAAAACATTAAAATTTTCGAAGGGGTAGACGTTCCTGTTGGGTATATAGACGTAACAAGGCATCGTGATGATATTTCCATAGAAGAAAAGCAATGTGCAAAGGACGGATGCGAGATACCCTGTGACCTTTCCGATAAGACAGTAATAATAGTTGATGACGTTTTTTATACGGGAAGAACGGCAAGGGCTGCACTAGAGGCGGTGTTTACTTATGCTCGACCTAAGGCAATTCAGCTTGCAGTATTGATTGATAGGGGGCATAGAGAATTGCCCTTAAAGCCTGATTACGTAGGCAAAAACGTTCCTACCTCTGGGGAGGAAGAAATCGCCGTGCTTGTAAATGAAATTGATTCGCAAGAGGGTGTGTTTATTTTAGAAAAGTAATGGAAGAGAAAGATGGATTTTAACACGATAAAAAATTATACTAAATCTAACGTGCAAGTTCAATTTGAAAAGCATTTTTCTAACGCTAATCTAGCGTCTTTTACTGATTTTAATAATTTAGTTATTTTACCCGGTTTGTGTGACGTTCACGTTCACTTAAGAGAACCGGGTTTTTCTTATAAAGAAAATATTAAGAGTGGAACAATGGCATCGGCAAAAGGTGGGGTAACGGCAGTTTGTTCTATGCCAAACCTAAAACCCGTTCCTGACAGCGAAGAAAACCTTAAAGTTCAAACAGATATAATAGAAAGAGATGCTGTTATTAAAGTTTATCCCTATGCTTCTATCACGCTAGGTCAAAAGGGCGAAAAGCTTTGTGATTTTAAAAGCCTACACGATAAGGTTGTTGCGTTTAGTGATGACGGAAAGGGAGTTCAAGACGCTAAAATTATAGAACGTGCAATGATTTTAGCGAAAAAATACGATAAAGTTTTAGTTTGTCATTGTGAAGATGAAAGTTTACTATACGGTGGATATATTCACGATGGTGAGTATGCAAAAGCACACGGACACAAAGGAATTTGCTCTGCAAGTGAATACAAGCAAGTTGAAAGGGATTTAGAGCTTGTAGAAAAAATAGGTTGTAAATATCACGTTTGTCACGTTTCTACTTTAGAAACGGTGGAACTTATTCGTATGGCAAAGAAGAAGGGACTAAACGTAACGTGCGAAACCGCACCACATTATTTAATTTTATCTGATGATGACTTAAAAGAAGAGGGTAGATTTAAGATGAATCCACCACTTCGTTCTAATAGGGATAAGCAAGCCTTAATAGAGGGCATTTTAGATGGAACTATTGATATGATAGCTACCGACCACGCACCTCATTCTGAAGAAGAGAAGTCAAGGGGATTAAAAGATAGCGTGTTTGGAATAGTGGGTATTGAAAACTCTTTTCAATTGATGTTCACACATTTTGTAAAGACGGGAATACTTTCTATGGAAAAACTGATGGAACTAATGTCGTTTAACCCAGCAAAGCGATTTAATATAGACGTTAGTAAGGACTTTTCAGTTTGGGATTTAAGTGTTGAAAGTAGGATAGAGCCGAAAGAGTTTTTGTCAATGGGCAGGGCAACGCCTTTTGAAAATCATTTGGTGTTTGGTAAAAACTTAATGACAATTGTAAATGGAAAGAAAGTATATAGTATATAATAGACACAAATCGGAGGAAAAAATATGGCAAAAAGAACAGATTTAAAAAAGATTTTAATCATTGGCTCAGGTCCAATCATCATAGGTCAAGCGGCAGAGTTTGACTATGCGGGAACTCAAGCTTGTCTAGCATTAAAAGAAGAGGGGTACGAGGTAGTTTTAGTTAACTCTAACCCAGCTACGATAATGACTGACACAACTATTGCAGATAAGGTATATATGGAGCCTTTAACGCTTGAATACGTTGCAAAAATCTTACGTTATGAAAGACCAGACGCAATTGTTCCCGGTATTGGTGGACAAACAGGATTAAACCTTGTTATGCAACTAGAAAAGAAAGGCGTGCTAAAAGAATGTAACGTTGAGCTTTTGGGAACGCCTAGTGCTAGTATTGAACGTGCAGAAGATAGAGAAATGTTCAAAAAGATGTGTGAAGACATTGGCGAACCAGTTATTCCCTCCGAAATAACTTATAGCATTGAACAAGCAAAGGAGGCCGCACTTCGTATTGGCTATCCCGTAGTATTGCGTCCTGCATTCACGCTTGGTGGAACAGGTGGTGGATTTGCAGAAAACGAAGCTGAATTAGTAGAAATCGGCTTAAATGCGTTTAAGCTTTCACCCGTTCATCAAGTTCTAATCGAAAAGAGTGTAAAGGGTTATAAAGAAATTGAGTTTGAAGTTATGCGTGACGGAACGGATAGAGCCATTACCATTTGTGGTATGGAAAACGTTGACCCTGTTGGCGTGCATACTGGTGATTCTGTGGTTGTTGCACCTATCTTATCGCTAAACGATAAAGACCTTAAAATGCTTAACGACAGTGCAATTAAAATCATAAGAGAGCTAAAAATTGAGGGTGGCTGCAACGTTCAGTTTGCATTAAATCCTGAAAGCAGTGAGTATTATCTAATCGAGGTAAACCCAAGAGTTTCACGTTCATCAGCACTTGCTTCTAAGGCGAGTGGATACCCAATTGCGAGAGTTACGGCAAAAATCGCAGTTGGAATGACGTTAGAAGAAATTCAAATTGCAAACACTAACGCTGCAAAAGAGCCAAGACTTGATTATATAGTAGCTAAATTTCCAAGATTCCCATTCGATAAATTTACCAATGCTTCAAACCTATTAGGAACTCAAATGAAAGCTACCGGTGAGGTTATGGGAATAGGCGCTAACCTTGCTGAATGTATGCTTAAGAGCGCACGTTCTTTAGAAACGGGTGTTAACCACTTGTATTTGTCTAAGTTTGATGATATGACAAAAGAAGAGCTTACCGAATATATAAAACAGTTTAGACACGATACTATTTTTGCTATTGCCGAGCTTATAGCACGTGGTGCAACGGTAGAGGAAATAAATAAAATAACCAAAATCACTCCGTTATTTTTAGAAACCATTAAAGACATTATTGATATGGAAAACGTTCTAAAGGAAAACGCTTTTGATTTTGAATGCTTGAAAAAAGCAAAAACGATGGGTTTTGCTGACGCATACGTTGCAAAACTTTGGAAATGCACAGAAAGAGAGGTTTGTTGCTTTAGAAAGGAAAAAGGACTTCGTCCTGTATTTAAAATGGTAGATACTCTTCACACAGGAGCATATATTCCTTATTTCTACTCAACCTACACGGGAGAAAACGACAGCAGATTAACAGAAAAGAAAAAGCTTATCGTTTTAGGTGCAGGACCTATCCGTATAGGTCAGGGTGTAGAATTTGACTATTCAACAGTTCACGCTGTAACAACTATAAAAGAATCTGGATATGAAGCAATAATCATCAACAATAACCCCGAAACAGTTTCTACCGACTATACAACGTCGGATAAGCTCTACTTTGAGCCCTTAACCCCAGAAGACGTTATGAATATAGTTGAGTTTGAAGGCCCAGAGGGTGTTATTGCATCACTTGGTGGGCAAACGGCAATCAATCTTGCTGAGCCTTTAGATAAGTTAGGGGTAAAAATCATAGGAACGGACTGTCAAGCAATTGAAAGGGCAGAAAACAGAGATTCTTTTGAAAAAGTATTGCAAAAGTTAAGAATACCTCAACCACAAGGAAGAGCCGTTACTAAGATTGAGGACGGCGTTAGTGCAGCAAACAAGATAGGCTATCCTGTATTAGTTAGACCATCATTTGTTTTAGGTGGTAGAGCAATGCAAATTGTTTCTAACGAAGCACAGCTCCGTCAATATCTTAAAACAGCTGTTGAAATTGATGAGGATAAGCCTGTATTAGTAGATAAATATATCAG
This sequence comes from Christensenellaceae bacterium, assembly GCA_045653205.1. Taxonomy (GTDB): domain Bacteria; phylum Bacillota; class Clostridia; order Christensenellales; family Borkfalkiaceae; genus UBA1259. Next base: position 373,328 of record JAZOLT010000007.1, read on the forward strand.
TGGTAAGGAAGTAGAGATAGATGCTATTTGTGACGGAAAGGACGTATTTGTTCCTGGTATAATGGAACTTGTTGAAAGAACGGGTATTCACTCGGGCGACTCAATAAGCGTATATCCCACGTTTAGTATATCTAACAAGGTTAAAAAGACAATATTAAAATATGCTAAACAACTTGGCTTAGGAATAGGTATTGTTGGATTATTTAACATTCAATTCATAGTTGATAAGGATGAAAAGGTTTATATAATCGAGGTTAACCCAAGGTCATCTAGAACAGTGCCTTTCTTATCAAAGGCAACCGGTTATTCGCTTGCAGATATCGCAACAAAGGTAATTATGGGCGTATCGTTAAAGGAGCAAGGTGTTAAAACCCTTTATCCTACCGAAAAGAACAGATTCTACGTTAAAGTGCCTGTATTCTCGTTCAATAAAATCAAGGGGTTAGACGCATATCTTTCTCCTGAAATGAAGTCTACGGGTGAAGCTATTGGTTACGACGATAAATTAAATCGTGCATTGTATAAGGCTTTACAGGCTTCTGGAATGCACCTACAAAACTATGGAACTGTTTTTGCTTCGGTGGCAGATAAGGATAAGGAAGAGTTATTGCCATTGATTAGAAGATTTTATAATCTAGGCTTTAATATCGTAGCAACAAAGGGCACGGCTGAAATGCTTAAATCTAACGGCATTAGAACGCATATTATAGGAAAGATTAACGAGGGAAGCAACGAAATAGAAGAAGCTATTCGTCACGGCCACATTGCATATATAATAAACACTAGTGCAATAGGTGCTGTAAAAGCTGTTTCTGATGGACATAAGATAAGAGCATTTGCAACAGAAAGCAACACGACTATATTTACTTCTCTTGATACGGTTAGGGTTGTGTTAGACGTTTTAGAAGAGGTAACGCTTACTATCTCAACGATAGACGCTTAAAAAAAGTAGGTTAAAATGAAACAAGGATTATTTAAAATTGTATCAAACCGTAATTTAACCCCTTTAGTAAAGGAAATGGTTTTGCTGGGTGATACCTCAGCAATAATTAATGCGGGACAATTTATTAACATTAAGATTGATGGATTGTTTTTGCGTCGTCCTATCTCGGTGTGTGACTTAAACGGTGACAGAATAACAATAGTTTATAAAATTGTGGGAAAAGGAACGGAAAGGCTAGCTCAAATGCAAGCTGGAACGCTTGACGTATTAACTGGGCTTGGTAACGGATATGATTTATCGTTATCGGGCGATAAACCTGTTTTACTTGGAGGTGGCGTTGGTGTTCCACCAATGTATTTGCTTGCAAAACGACTATTAAAAGAGGGAAAAAAGCCAACTATAATACTTGGTTTTAATACGGCAGAGGAAATTTTCTACGAGCAAGAGTTTAAGGTGTTAGGACTAGACGTTTTTGTTACAACCGTTGACGGAAGCTATGGTAAAAAAGGCTTTGTAACCGACAAGCTTAAGGAACTAGATTATACTTATTTTTATACTTGTGGACCAGAGCCAATGCTTAAAGCAATATTTAACACGGCAAAAACCTCTGGTCAGCTCAGCTTTGAAGAAAGAATGGGATGTGGCTTTGGTGCTTGTATGGGCTGTTCGTGCAAAACCATAACGGGAAACAAAAGAATATGTAAAGAAGGTCCTGTTTTAGTTAAGGAGGAAATTTTATGGTAGATACAAAAGTTAACCTCTTGGGAATTACGCTTGACAACCCAATAATTCCAGCTAGTGGAACATTTGGCTTTGGTTATGAGTTTGCAGAGCTATACGATATAAACTGTTTAGGCACTTTCTCATTTAAAGGCACTACAAAAGAGGCTAGATTTGGAAATCCTACTCCTAGAATTGCAGAATGTTATTCGGGCATGATAAATTCAGTAGGACTTCAAAACCCTGGAGTAGAAAGGGTTATAAGTGAAGAACTACCCAAGCTAAAAAAGGTGTTCAATAAAAAGGTAATGGCTAACGTAAGTGGATTCTCGTTCGAAGAATACGAATACGTAGTAGAAAAATTGAGCCAAGAAGAGCAAATAGGTTGGTTTGAAGTTAACGTAAGCTGTCCTAACGTTCACGGCGGTGGGCTAAGCTTTGGAACTGACCCTAAAAACGTTGCAGAGGTAACAAAGCGTGTTAAGGCTGTTACAAACAAGCCGATTATTATAAAGCTTTCTCCAAACGTAACAGACATTGTTTCGATTGCAAAGTCTTGTGAGGATGCAGGTGCTGACGGAATAAGCTTAATCAATACCTTAATGGGTATGAGAATTGACTTAAAGAGCAAAAAACCTGTAATTGCAAACAAGATGGGTGGATTTTCAGGTAGTGCAATATTCCCAGTAGCTGTTAGAATGGTTTATCAAGTTGCAAACGCAGTAAAAATTCCAATAGTTGGGATGGGTGGAGTTTCTTGTGCAGAAGACGTTATAGAAATGATGCTAGCAGGTGCAACGGCTGTTGGCGTTGGGGCAGAAAATCTAGTTAATCCATTTGCTTGTAGAGATATTATTAGTGAACTACCAAACGTTATGAAAAAATATGGAATAGAAAAACTTTCTGATATAATAGGAGGATGTAAATAATGGCAAAGGACGTAATTATTGCTTGTGACTTTGACAGTAAGGAAAAGGTTTTAAATTTTCTTGATTTATTCAAGGGTAAAAAGCCGTTTGTGAAAATCGGAATGGAGCTTTATTATGCAGAAGGTCCTGCAATAGTAAAAGAAATTAAGGCAAGAGGTCATAAGATATTTTTAGACCTAAAATTACACGATATTCCAAACACTGTAAAAAAGGCAATGGCGGTGCTAAGTAGGTTGGACGTAGATATGTGCAATCTTCACGCAGCAGGAGCAACTACTATGATGAAAGGTGCGTTAGAGGGACTTACGAGAGAGGACGGAACAAGACCTATTCTTATTGGTGTAACACAGCTAACTAGCACAGACCAACAAACAATGGAAAAAGATTTGCTTATAAAAGAGCCAATCGATAAAGTGGTAATGCACTATGCTTCGGTTTGTAAAGAAGCAGGATTAGACGGTGTGGTATGTTCGCCATTAGAAGCAGAAAAGGTTCACACTGTTTGTGGAAAAGATTTTGTTACTGTTACTCCAGGTATTAGATTTGCAGATGGAGAGGTTGGTGACCAAAAGCGTATTATGACGCCAAGTGAAGCAAGGAAAATTGGTTCAGATTATATAGTAGTGGGTAGACCTATTACAGCAGCCGAAAACCCTGTTGAAGCATACGAGCGTTGTGTAAAAGAATTCTTAGGATAAGGAGAAAAAATTATGGATAAATTGATTGCAAAGGATTTACTATCAATAAAGGCAGTATTCTTCCGTCCGGAAGAGCCGTTTACTTGGGCAAGTGGTATTAAAAGCCCTGTATATTGTGACAACCGTTTAACACTAACAGATACAAAAGTTAGATTAGACGTTGAAAGTTCACTTGCAAAGCTAATTCAAGAAAAATATCCTGAGGTAGAAGTGCTTATGGGAACTTCTACGGCAGGAATTGCACACGCAGCAATAACGGCACATATACTTGATTTGCCTATGGGATACGTTCGTTCTGGCGCAAAAGACCACGGCAGACAAAACCAAATAGAAGGCAAGCTTGAAAAAGGACAAAGGGTAGTTGTTGTTGAAGATTTAATTTCAACAGGTGGAAGCGTTATTGAAGTTGTTAATGTTTTAAGAGAAGCTGGTGCAGAAGTGTTAGGCGTTGTTAGTATTTTTACATACGGTATGAAAAAAGGCGTAGAAAGGCTTGCACAAGCTAACGTTATAAACTATTCACTTACAAATTTTGACGTAATCGTAGAGGTTGCAGCTCAAGAGGGTTATATTAAGGTAGAAGATAAGGAAAGACTTATAAAGTTTAGAAACAATCCATCAGATGAAAGCTGGATTAAGTAAGAGGTTTATATGCGTAGAAGTTTAATAGATATTTTAGACTTAACGACCACTGAGATTGAAGAGCTTATAAAAGTTGCAGTAGATATAGCAAACAACCCTGAAAAATATTCTTCAAAATGCCAGGGTAAAAAGCTTGCGACTCTCTTTTTTGAGCCGTCTACTAGAACTAGGCTGTCGTTTGAAGCTGCTATGTATGAGCTTGGTGGTCAGGTTATAGGCTTTTCAGATGCTAAAAACTCTTCGGTTGCTAAGGGTGAAAGCATTTCTGATACTGCAAAGACTATTAGTTGTTATGCTGATATAATTGCAATGCGTCATCCTCTAGCTGGTGCACCGTTAGTTGCAGCAAGGTCAGCATCCATTCCTGTAATTAATGCAGGGGATGGTGGTCATTGTCACCCCACACAAACACTTGCAGACCTTCTTACCATTTGGAGAGAAAAGGGCAGGCTTTCAAACCTAACCTTTGGTTTTTGTGGTGACTTAAAATATGGTAGAACAGTGCATTCTCTTGTGGCAGCGTTATCAAGATACGATAACGTTAAAATGATTTTCATTTCGCCAAAAGAATTATCCATTCCTTTCTACGTTATTAACGACTTAAACAAAAAAGGTATTGAATATATTGAAACGGAAAATCTAGATACTGCACTTCCTCAGCTTGATGCTTTGTATATGACAAGAATTCAGCGTGAAAGATTTTCTGACTTAGATGAATACGAGCGCTTAAAGGATTGTTATATTTTAACTGAAGAAAAATTAAGGTTCGCAAAAGCAGATACCTCAGTATTACACCCTCTACCGCGTGTAAACGAGATAAGCGTTGCAATTGACAATGATGATAGAGCTTGTTATTTTAAGCAAGTATTAAATGGAAAATATATGAGAATGGCTCTTATATTAAAGCTCTTATCAGAAAAGGAAAACGTAAGCGAGTTAGATTATATCAAGCGTTGCAACTTAGTAGATGATAAGGCAATGATTTGCAAAAATCATAAGTGTATAACAACCACAGAGCAAGAGTTAGCTCAAAGCTTTAAGCTAGTTGATAAAGATGCTAACGTTTATCGTTGTGTATATTGTGAAAAGAAATATAAAAAGGAATTGTAAATATGGATAGAGTTATTACTTTCGAGAGATATAAGGAAGAATATAAAGAAGTTGTAAGCAAAATTGCTGTAGATGCTTGGACAGGAATACACAAAACAGCAAGAGAACTTCTTGGTGATGAGCTTTACGAGGCTTTCAACACAGGCTGGCAAGATAGAAAAATTAAAGCCGTTTTAGACGAAATGAGAGGGGAGCGTGGCTACGTTGTAAAAGTTGACGGCGTTGTAGCAGGCTTTATCAGTTATCAAGTAAATTTTGAAAACAAATCAGGAATGATATGCAACAACGGTGTTGGCATTAGCTTTCGTGGCTTAGGTCTTGGAACGAAAATGTATAAGTTCGTTATGGAGAAAATGAAAGGAGAAGGATTATTGTATGCTCAAGTAACTACGGGGCTTGACGATGGACACGCACCAGCACGTCGCTCTTATGAAAAGGCAGGATTTAAGGTTGGCAGACCTAGTATTACGTATTTCACAAAGCTAGATTAATTAATCGATAAAAAAAGCAATCTGCGAAAAGCAGATTGCTCTTTTTTTATCTAGTTGTTATTCTCTAAATTGCAAGCTATATAGATTTGCATACGTGCCGTTAGCCCTAATTAACTCATCGTGCGTGCCTTGTTCGGTAATAATTCCATTATCTACAACGGCTATTTTGTCTGCATTCTTTATGGTTGAAAGTCTGTGCGCTACTACTATTGTTGTTCTGCCCTTGCATAATTCGTCAAGCGATTGCTGAATTAAAATTTCGGTTGTGTTGTCTAATGCGCTGGTAGCTTCATCTAAAATGAGTATTGGTGGGTTTTTTAAAAATACTCTTGCAATAGATAATCTTTGTTTTTGACCACCCGAGAGCTTAACACCACGCTCGCCAATTACAGTATCGTATCCGTCGGGAAGAGTAAGCACGTAATTGTGAATATTTGCTCTTTTTGCAGCTAAAATTATTTCTTCTTCACTTGCATCGGGTTTTCCGTAAAGAATGTTGTCTCTTATACTTGAATTAAATAAAAACACATCTTGTTGAACAATGCCAATGCTTTTTCTAAGTGATTCAGCAGTAATTTCATTAAGGTTTTTATCATCAATGTAAATATTGCCAGAATCTATTTTATAAAAGTTGGGGATTAGATGGCAAATAGTAGTTTTTCCACCACCGCTTGGACCAACCAATGCAAAAATTTGACCTTTTTTAACGTCTAGATTTAATCCCTTTAGAACGTCTTTATTCTCTTCGTAGTTAAACCTAACGTCATCAAAACGTATATTGCCTTTAACGTTTTGTATGTCAGTTGCGTTTTCGCTGTCAGCTTCTATTGGCGTGTCAATAATCTCTAAAAATCTCTTAAATCCAGTAACTCCGTTTTGATATTGTTCCATAAACATAATTAGTTGTCTTATGGGTGAGAGGAAAACGTTTATTGAAACTATAAAAGCCGTATAATCACCAAGCTCGATTTTGCCTGCGTATAAGAACAATCCACCAGCGATTAGCACAACGACATTAAATACCTCAGTAACAAAGGTGCTTGTCGAGTGGAAAACGCCCATAGCCTTATACGCTTTTTTTCTAGCGTTTACGAAAGCAAGGTTGTCTTTCTCAAATTTCTCTTTTTCTGTTTTTGAATTAGTGAATGCTTTTGTAACTCTTATACCTGAAATACTGCTTTCTAACTGTGCGTTTATTTGTGCAACTGATTTTCTGCTTTCCATAAATGCTTGTCGCATTTTTCTTCTAACAGTAAAGGAAATTATTAACAGAAACGGCACGCAAAAAAAGATTATTAGTGTTAAATATATATTGATAGTAGCAAGATAAATAAATGCAACGATAAGTGAAATTCCAGATATAATAATGTTTTCAGGGCCGTGGTGTGCAAGCTCGCTGATATCATTTAAATCGTTTGTCATTCGAGACATTATCTTTCCTGTTTCGTTTTCATCATAAAACTTAAATGGTAGTTTTTGAAGATGATTAAACATATCACTTCGCATCTTTGCCTGCATTTTTACGCCAATCATATGCCCTTGATATTGTATAAAGTAATTTAAAAGTAGTCTAACAACGTATAATCCAAGCAATACCGAACCAAATATAATAATCATATTATATTGATGGTTAGGGATAAAGTCGTTAAGCATATTACGTGTTATAACGGGATATAACATTCCAAGCATTGAAACTGTAAATGCAGCAAGCATATCAAATGTAAACGACAGTTTATGTGGTTTATAGTATGAAAAAAACCTCTTTAGCATTTCTTCTCCAAAAACATAAATAATTTATAAATATTTTATCATATTTTTGTAATTTTTGGAAGAGTTTTTTATTATTTTTGTCCACTTACGTTAACAAAAACGTTTGTTGTTAACACGGAAAAGAGATTATCCTTATATTTTGCATAGTCTTTGTAGTGAAATCTATATAATCTCTGCTTTATTTTTAGAAAGTCACAGCCGGTCTGCTTTTCGGTTTCTATTAGTTCGTTTAAAATGGAGGTTATATATTCTTCAGTTTTCCTTTTTACTGCAGGGGCTAGTGGAACATTTTTGTTAAAAGCATCGTCAGAATATTCTGATGTTTGGTCGCTTACCTTGCAGTATATATTTAATGAAAAATCTGCAATTACCTTGTTTTCCTCAACTTTAATATCAATTTTTGGTGTGCATCTAGCAATAGTTAGCATATAGTTGGCATTATTTGAAGTAATATCCTTCTTTACGTCCTCAATTTGAATAGTTGAATTTTTTAGATTAGAATATAATGCGTTATAAATTAGGGTTTGGTCTTTTGTTAACTCTCCAACTTTTTTACCGTGTAAAAATAGAGCAGTTGTGCTAGCGTCAAAAACGGTTGTGCCTTTTCCAGTTGAAGCACCTTGATTATCTGAAGATTTAGAGCTTTGCCCACCTGAACTTGAGCCTTGCCCACCTTGCGATTTTGTTTCTTCTTCATTCACTTCTACGTTCTTTATAATAGGCATATACGAAGAGCCCGACTCTGAATAATAACCTATACAAAAGCTTCTAATATCGTTTGTAGCAACGCCTAGTTCAAAACCTAAGTCTTTTAGCAAAATTTTTTGAATAGCAAATGAAGAGATGTTATCTAAAGGAGTAGCCGTGCTAATAATATCACTAGCCTTATTTTCGGCTAAAACGACTACCGCCGAGTCTTGAACTCTAAGTGTTTTAGTAAAATAGTCTAATAGCTTGATAACGTTCTCGTTTATTGTTGAACTTCCTAAGATAATAAGGTTGCAGAATGCAAGTTGGGGATACCAGCCCGAAAGCTCGCCTATATTTCTTATAGCGCTGCCAACCGTTTTACCTTTTCCAATTATTTCTGCTTTTTTATTTTCGGTTGTTGCTGTTGTAGCCTCAGGAACAGCAACCTGTGCCGTTACTAAATATTCCTCTTCTTCAACGTCTATGGCAATAGCTGTAATAATAGCAGTTTTTTCGATATTGACTAGTCCAAAGTCGTTAGAAAAAAATAAAATTAATACCAAAGAAAGAAGCAGTGAAAAAAACTTAATTTTAGGCAGCTTCATACTTTTTCTCCTTAGTTTTTCTTACCTCTATAATAGATAAAATTATAGGGAACACATTAGATAGTGCAATAAACATACTGCTAAAGTAGGTTAAAATGATTTTTTGTATTGAATACACGTATTCGTTTAAGAATAAAATGCACAAAAAAACTAAACCGTTTACGATTATTGGTGCAATCCACGTTTTTTTGAAGTTAAATAGTTGATTTAGTATCCTACTTGCAAAGTATAAAGGAAATGAAAGAGAAAACGCACAACTAAACAATATGAGCAATATTGCCACGTAATCAAGTCTTCCCGTATTATTTATAACCGTTGTGAATTTTGAAATTTCCGTAAGTGCAAAACGTTGTCTAAAGGCAATGGCAGAAAAAGTGCAATAAAACACGAGCATAAAAATAATTGTGATTAGAGATTGTATTAGATATGAGATGGATATTTTTAGTCCGTCTTTTTTGCTAAACTTAAATTCTCCAATAAAGAACATAAGATAAACTACGTCTCCAAACCAATTAGCACTAACGTATGAGCCTAATAAAATCTTTGTTGGATTAGTTTTTAATAAGGGGAAAATCGCAGACTTATCAATGCTGTGGACAGATAAGACTATTAATAGAATAAATGCTATAACAGTTAATAAAAAGAGTCCGTCGCCTGCTCTGCCCAATGCTCTAATTTTTTTCTGTCCTAAATAAAACGAGAAAAAGAAAAAAGGTATAAAATATAGAAGGCTTGGGTTATTTATATATAAAGTATGCTCTACATAATCCTTTTGCTCGAAAATCGGTATTATTGATTTTAGTAAAAAGTAGAAAAAATATATTATATATATAATTTTTGCGCCTCTATCTCCAAAGGTAGATTTTAATAATTTAACAAACGTTAGGTCAGTTCTTTTCATTAAAGATATAATAAAAAAAAGGGTAACAAAGTCTAATAAAATGCTTATTATTACACTTGCCCACATGTCGTTAAAAGCGATTTGGGATATAATACTAGGTAATATAAAAAACTTTGTTACAGGCATAAATGCAATCAAAAAAAAGCATATTTGTCTAGTTTTTAATGTTTTTTGCATGGTTCTTCTCCTTCCTCTACCTTTAATCTTGTTTTGTTTTTATTTTTAAGTGATAAAGGCCTAATAGTATTGTGCAATAAGAAATCTTTTTTAAGGCTGTCTTTTAAATCTAGTGGCACTAAGGGTGAGAACGGTGCGCATAAGGGAATTGAATAATTTTCAAAGGTTACTAAATATAAAAATATAATTGCAGAAGCAATTAAAAGTCCGTAAGCACCAAGGCTTCCAGCCACCATTATAAATAAAATTCTAATTAGCGCAAAGGTTTGTTCTAATTCAGGAACGGTATAAAGGCAAATTCCAGATAGAGCAACAATCATAAGCGTTGGAGCTGAAATAATTCCAGCTGACACAGCCGTTTCTCCAAGCACTAAACCTCCAACTATGGAAACAACCATTCCTACGTATTTAGGCATTCTAACGCTTGCCTCATTTAATATCTCAAAAATAAGCAGGGTAAAAAACATTTCGTAGCTAGGGCTTAAAGGTATTCCTTTTATACTATTTACTATGGTTAGTAAAAAGCTTAAAGGGATTAACTGTAAGTGAAAAAGCTCTGCCGATACGAACAAGGAGGGGAGATATATAGAGAGTAAAACTGAAAGAATTCTAATTATTCTAGCGACAGTTGCACTGTAGTTTGAATTATAGTAGTCACTAGCACTTTGAAAATCTTCTATCAAAAGATAGGGAGCAGTTAGAGCTATGGGTGAGCCGTCGACTAAAACGGCAACTCTTCCCTCTAAAATTTTTCCTGCTAAAATATCGGGTTTTTCCGTATTTCCAATTTGCTTAAAAATTGAAGCAGTATGCTCGCCTAAAAATTTAGAAACGTATGAAGAATCTAAAATGGCATCAATGTTAATTTTTTGTAGTTTGGACTTAATGTTCTTAACAAGCTCTTCGTTTGCTATTCCATCAATATAACAAACGCTAACTTGTGTTTGCGAATACTTACCAATCTTAAGATTTTCAAATCTTAGCTTTGGCGACTTAATTTTTTTTCTGATTAAGCTAATATTTAGTGGAAGGCTTTCAACAAAACCCTCTCGTGGTCCTTTAATAACTGTTGAAGTGGGTGGCTCGGTGATGCTTCTGCTTTCAAACTTTTTAAGCCCAAAAGAAAAGCCACATTCTATACTGTCACAAAGCAAAACAGCGTTGCCCATAACAACCTCTTCAATAACTTCTTTAGTGCAAAAAATTTCCTTTTTTTCAGGGAATAAAAAGACGTTAAATAATGATGACTTTGTTGGAGTGTCGTTAAATTCGCTTAACGGTTTTAAAATTAGCTCACCAATTGAGTTTTTATCAACTATTTCATTGCCGAAAATTAGCAGTGCTGAACTAGAGGAGATTTTTAATGGAAGAAAGGATATATCTTCAGAGGCTAGCTGAGATTTTAGATTTTTTTCATTTATAGACAGATTTTTGTTTATTTTCATAGGCTTAGTATCTATAATTAAAAGGAAATTTATGCTAGAAAAAACAAAAAAGGTGGCGTTTGCCACCTTTTTGGTTAGGTTAAATTAGATTCCGATTCGATTATTGATTTTGCAACTCTTATTGCCTCGGTTTTCGATAGACCTTCTACTGAGTTTTCATAAATGATTAGCGATATATTGCTTTCTAATTCCTCACCCTCTTGATTTTTTATAAGGCTTTCAATATATAAAGCCGTTTCGGTTAACTTTTCTACGTGAACGTAATCTTTAATAAGCTCTTCAATGAGTAATCCACTGATAGAAGTTGGAAGAGGCTTGCCCGAAGCAACCTTTTTACAAAAAGCTGAAATTGCAATAGATAAGCTTCCAGAAACTGCACCTGCTATAATTGCATCTGAACGAATGTAAAATGCTTGAAGAACAAATATTGCATCGTAACCAATCTGCAAAAATACAGAAAAAAGTATGGGCAAATAGGTCTTGTGTGATGGTGTTAACTTTTCTTTTAGTGAAAATTCAGCCACCATACAAATTACTGAGGCAATTATTGCAATAACTAAGGTTGAAACACTGTAATCGGTTAAAAAGGTTTCTAAAATATTAATCATGATACCATCCTTTTAGGAGGTAAAAAGATTAAAAGAACCGTTTGCGAGCATCAATCAGTCTTTTATAAAAAGCCATATCGTTAAAATAATAAAACTTATTCAAATTTACCTCCAAATTTTTATTTTTCAAACGCCAAATCTATTGTAACACTTGCGTAATGCAAAAATAAAGGTTATATGACAAAAATTTTTTTAGGACTTGCTGTAGGTTATTTTAATTATTAAACATTTATATGTATTATTAAAAGGTTTTTGGAGGTTTTTATGTTTTTTGATTTCTTAAGTTTTATACTAGGGAAGATTATATTTTTTACCGGAAGCGTGCTTAATGCAAGTTCTTTTCCAAAGCCTCTAGCAATTGCTGAGGAAAAAAGATTGCTTGCACTATCTAAGCTAGGGGATAAAGAGGCAAAAGATAAGCTAATTAGCCACAATATGCGTTTAGTAGCACACGTAGTAAAAAAATATAATGGTGCAGCAGAAACCGACGATTTAATTTCGGTAGGTAGTATAGGATTGATTAAGGCAGTAAATACATATGACGAGAGTAAAGGCACTCAGCTTGCAACCTATACAGCAAGATGTATTGAGAACGAAATATTAATGCTTCTTCGAGCAAACAAAAAGTTTAAAAACGACGTATCCTTATCAGACCCCGTTGGTGTTGATAAGGATGGCAATGAATTGACGCTTATGGATTTGTTATGCGAAAAGGAAGATACGGTATTTGAAAGTGTTGACCGTTCAATTGAAAGAGATAAGTTAATCGAATTTATAAAGAGTGTTTTAACTGAAAGAGAATATACGGTTATATGTTTAAGATACGGCTTAAAAGACAATAGAAGCTATGCTCAACGTGAGGTGGCAAGCTTTTTAAAAATATCACGCTCGTATATTTCTAGGATTGAAACGAAAGCGATAGAAAAATTGCGTGAAGCCGTTAAAAAAAATCAAATTGGTGGTTGCTAAAAGCTCTTTAATGTGTTACAATAAAAAAAAGGAAAAATTAATATGGAAAACAAGATTTCAGTTGTAGCAATTATAGTAAACGATTATAATAGTGTAGATACGGTTAACGAGGTTTTGCATACCTTTAGGGGCTACGTTTTAGGGCGACTAGGTTTGCCGGTAAAAGAAAGGAATTTGTCGGTTATATCAGTTGTTATAGACGCGCCACAAGAAATTGTTAACAATATTTCAGGAAAGCTTGGAATGATTAAAGGTGTATCGAGCAAGGTTTTAACTACCAAATAAACAAAAGAGGAACGTTATGAGTTTAGCAGATAAGATATTTATTCAAAATTGTAGGGATATAATAGACAACGGATATTGGGATACGAATGATGAAGTGCGTCCTAAATGGCTTGACGGAACGCCTGCACATACCGTAAAAAAGTTTTGTATTGTAAATAGATACGATTTAACTAAGGAATTCCCAATCTTAACCTTGAGAAGAACGGCTTTCAAATCAGCCATTGATGAAATTTTGTGGATTTGGCAAAAAAAATCTAATAACATTAAGGATTTAAATTCACACATTTGGGATTCGTGGGCAGATGAAACAGGCTCAATAGGCAAAGCGTATGGCTACCAACTTGCTGTAAAGCATAAATATAAGGAAGGCGAAATGGACCAAGTGGATAGAGTGCTATACGATTTAAAGCATAATCCTGCTTCTAGAAGAATTATGACCAATATTTATAATTTTGCTGACCTTCACGAAATGAACCTATATCCTTGTGCATACTCGATGACCTTTAACGTTTCTGGTAACGTATTAAATGGTATATTAAATCAAAGAAGTAACGACGTTGCAGTTGCAAATAACTGGAACGTGGTTCAATATGCTGCATTACTTATGATGCTTGCTCAGGTTTCAAACCTACAAGTAGGCGAGCTTGTTCACGTTATAGCCGATGCACATTTATACGATAGGCATATACCTGTTATAGAAAAAATGCTAAAAAATCCTCAATTTGAAGCACCAAAGCTTATAATAAACCCTAAGGTTAAAGATTTTTATAAGTTTACGGTTGACGATTTTACATTGGTTGATTATCAATTTAATAAGATTGATGAGAAGTTTGAGGTAGCAGTATAATGAAGGCAATAGTTGCTGTTGATAAGGAATGGGGAATAGGTAAGGATAACGGATTGCTTTTTCGTTTGCCTGCAGACATGGCATTCTTTAAGCAAAACACCTTAAATACAGTGGTGGTTATGGGAAGAAAAACCCTTGAATCTTTTCCAAATTCTAAGCCTCTTAAAGATAGAGTGAATATCGTTTTATCGAATACGGTTAGTGAAATTGACGACGCAGTGGTAGTTAAAAACGAAAAATTATTATTAGAGGAGCTTAAAAAATACGACAGAGAGGTTTTCGTTATAGGTGGAGCAAGTATTTACAAGCTATTGCTTAATTATTGCGATGAAATTTTAGTTACAAAGGTAGACGCTGTCGGTAATGCAGATACTTTTTTTCCTAACCTAGACAAAGATGAAAACTTTTATTTAGCTTCAACAAGTGAGGTTATATCTACAAACGGCTATGATATCACCTTTAATAAATACGTAAGAGCAAAATAACTATACAACATTTAAATTTTAATCCGAGGCTTTATGCTTCGGATTTTTATATTTTTGATTTTTTTGAAAAAATAGTTGACATATTAAAATCATTAGTGTATTATTGTGTTAGTTGAGTAATACAGTGGAGAAAATTATGGGGTTTGAATTTAACAGCAATACACCAATATATTTACAAATAATAGAACAGGTTAAAAAGCAGATAATTGCGAAAAAATATTTACCTAATCAAAAGCTTCCATCGGTTAGGGAATTTTCGGTGGAGTTTGAGGTAAATCCTAACACAGTTCAGAAGGCGTTGATTGAGCTAGAGAAAGAGGGGTTAATATACACCGAACGCACTAACGGAAAGTTTGTTACGGGTGATGAAAGTGTGATTAAAAGTGTAACCGAGCAAGCTGTGGCAAAGCTTATTAGTGGCTTTTTTGATGAAATGAAAGAACTTGGCTATGAAAAGGAAAATGCTATAGAGATTATAAAAGGAGAATAGAATGGAGATTTTAAGTGTTAAAAACGTGTCGAAGAGTTTTGACAACAAGAAGATAATAGACGACGTGTCGTTTAGTATTGATAGTGGAAGGATTTTTGGACTTTTAGGTAAAAACGGTTCAGGGAAAACAACAATAATAAAAATGATAAACGACCTATTAACTATTGATTCGGGCGAGATTAAGGTTTGTGGGCAAATGATTAGTGAAAAGTCAAAGCGTGTAATATCTTATTTGCCAGAGCGAACCTATCTAGAAAGCAATCAAACGGTTGCAGAGGTGTTTAAATTCTTTGAGGATTTTTATTCTGATTTTGACAGGGCTAAGGCAGAGAGCTTGCTTAAGGATTTGGATTTAGACCTAAATTCAAGCCTTTCCAAAATGAGCAAGGGTATGAAAGAAAAAATTCAGCTTATTTTAGTTATGTCTAGAAAGGTTAAACTTTACGTTTTAGATGAGCCGTTAGGTGGGGTAGACCCTTCTACAAGGGAATATATATTAAAAACCATTCTATCTAACTTTGGTGATGATTCAAGTTTATTAATAACAACGCACCTTGTTTCCGACGTAGAGAAAATACTAGACCACGTTTTATTTATTGACAAGGGTAAGATAATTCTTGATAAAAATGCTGAAGAACTAAGAGAGCGAGAAGGGGCTTCAATAGACGAGATTTTTAGGAGGAAATTGAAATGATAAAAAAGCTTTATAAATATGATATCAAAAAAATGAGTAGGGTGTTGATTTGGTTTTACGTTTTGTCATTAAGTTTCGCTGTTGTTGCAAGGTTAGTTAACATTGGCAAGCATATTCAATCTATTATGATAATTGGCAAAATTTTAGAAGGTTTTACCTATTCAGCTATTGCAAACGTGTTAATAAATACGGTTATACATATATTAAATGCGTTTATAAAAGGCTTTTATAGAGATGAAAGTTATTTAACACACACCTTACCTGTAACGAAAAATCAACTTTTTGTTTCAAAGTTTCTAGCGGCAATAACAATTATAATTGCAAGTGTATTAGTAAGCGTGGCAAGCATTTTAATTCTATTTGCAAGCAAGGATTTTTTCACACAAATTAAAGCTTTATTAGCGATGGTGGTTGACGGATTTAATATGAATGGTGGTTTGTTCTTATTCATAATAGTTTTCTTAATCCTTATAGAGATTATTTGTATGATGACAATGTCGTTTACTGCAATAATAAAAGGTAACACCTACAATTCAAAAAGGGTGATAAAGGGAGTTATTTGGTTCTTTATATACTACATGGGTGCAACGATGATAAATTTAAGCATCATAGCAATAGTATTTGCAATTACAGGTAATATTTCTGAACTACTAGCAAGCGTGATGAGTGCAAAATCATTTGTTGTAATATTAGTAGTATCACTTATTGCTTATGTAGGGTTTACTGTGTTCCATTATATACTTGCAAACAAATTGTTTAATCGTGGAGTAAACGTAGATTAAGAAAAAAAGATAATAAAAATAAAAGACCTGTTGCCGATAGGGTTAACCAATTGACAACAGGTCTTATTCTTTTAAAAGTGTAATTAACAAATACTATTTAGAATTCTTTTCTAATTTATTCTTTAATTGCTTTTGAGGAGTGTTTTCTTTAACTTCCTTTATAACAACGTTAGATAAAGCAATTAGCGCAATTACGTTAGGTAAAACCATTAAGTAGTTAAAGGTATCGGTTAATTCCCATACCAAGTCGCTAGAAAGGAAAGAGCCGATAAATACGAAGATAAGAGCGATTATTGAATAAACAACGGTGTATTTTTTACCGAATAGATATTCAAAGTTAATTTTACCGAACATATTCCAAGAAAGAATTGTAGAGAAAGCAAAGAAGAACAAGCAAATTGCAACGAATATACTACCAATCTTAAAACCAATGTCGTTACTGTTAAAGATTGAAGCAACTGCATTTTGAACTAGATTGTTCTTAGTAACTGTTTCGGGAATAACACCGGTAGACAACATTCCATCGCCAGCATATAGAGTGGTGATAACGATAAGTGCAGTCATCGTAAGAACTACGAACGTATCAAAGAAAACGCCGATGAATGCAGAAGTTCCTTGGTCGTGTGCCTTTTCTACGTTAGCTTGTGCGTGAGCGTGTGGGGTAGAACCCATACCAGCTTCGTTTGAGAATAAACCACGTTTAGCACCTTGAGAGATTGCAGATTTAATTGCTGAACCAACCGTTCCACCAATGATTGCAGTTGGATTGAAAGCATATTTGAATATCAAACCAAAAGCTTCGGGAATGTGTGTTATTCTGCAACAAATGATAACTAAACCACCAAGTAAATAAATTAAAGCCATTGCAGGAACGATTTTTTCGGTAACAGAAGCAAGCCTATTCATTCCACCAACGAAAATAATACCTGCGATAACTGCTACTATTAGTCCAACTACCCAAGTAGGAATGTTAGTTGCACCGTTAACTGCGTTAGCAATAGAGTTAGATTGAACCATAGAACCCATAAAGCCTAAAGCTAAAACGGTTGCAACAGCAAAGAAAATTGCTAAAAACTTACCAAATTTACCCTTGAAAGCTTGTTTAATATAGTAAACAGGGCCACCAGCGATACTGCCGTCCTTATTAGTAACTCTAGTCTTTTGTGCTAGAACTGCTTCGGCATAAATTGTTGCCATACCAAAGAAAGCGATAATCCACATCCAGAAAATTGCACCAGGGCCACCAACTAAGATAGCACCACAAGCACCAACGATATTACCCGTTCCAACTTGGGCTGCAATAGCAGTTGCAAAAGCTTGGAAAGAGCTCATACCACCCTTGTGCTTTCCACCGTTTAACGAAAGGTTGCCAAAGACTTGTTTCATACCTTTCTTAAAGAAGCGAACTTGCACAAAGCGAGTTCTGATTGTGAAGAATAGTCCCACACCTACTAGCAAAATAATTAACACATAGTCGGTAAGATAGAGGTTAATATTCTGCACGATTTCTAAAAGTTTTTCCATAGTATTTCTCCTTATAATGTTTTTTAGAAATAAAAAAAGTTGCTAGAAAAAAGCAACTCCAGAAAAATAAAAGAATAAACAAATTTACTAAAGATTTGCTCCGTCCTTTCGCCTGAGAGATTCGGCATAAGCCTTGCACCTTCGGCACCCGATATAAAATCGAGATTCTCCAGAGTTCCCTCCACTTTCGGTCTAAAACATTCCAAAAGTTTCATCGGGTTCTTATGCCTTTATTTTACTAAAGTGAAAGATTATTGTCAACTGTTTTAACAAGGTTTTGAAAAATTTTTTTATAAAACTTAAAGCAAAACTACTTTGTTGTTATCAATAACAAAAAAATTTTGCAATTTGTTTTTAGAAGTTAAATTTTAGTTGATTATAATTATTTTTAGGCGTATACTTAAATTAACGTATCAGTTTGGGGGCTAAAATGTCAAAAAAAATAGAGCTTGATTTAGCTAAAGGCTCAATTTATAAAAACATTTTTATAGTTGCAATTCCATTATGCTTAACGCTTGTTCTGCAAATATTTTTTAATACGGCAGATACGTTTGTTTTAGGAGTTTTAGTTAACCACAACGCTGTTGCTGCCGTTGGCTCAACAGTTTCTCTAACAAATCTAATTATAGGTTTAGCAACAGGGCTTTCTCTTGGAACAAACGTTGTTTTAGGCAGAGCTATAGGTAATAAAGATGCTGAAAAATGCCAAAAAATTGTTGGCATGAGTATAGTTTTATCACTAGTTCTTGGTGTTATTTTTGCCGTTATTGGTTTTTGCTGTGCTAGAACGTTTTTATTGTGGATGGACTGTGACCCAAAAGTAATTGATATGGCTGTAAAATATATGAAGATATATTTTGCAGGTATGCCAATTGTGTTGATATACAACTTTTGCTCGTCAATTTTAAGAGCTTCGGGCGATACTAAAAGACCACTAATTTACCTTGCTATTGGTGGTGTGGTAAACATTGTATTAAACGTTGTAATGATAGTCGCTTTTAATAACGACGTTGAGGGCGTTGCCATAGCAACCATAACATCGTTTGCAATTTCTTCTTTTCTAGCGATAAGAGCGATATATAGGGCAGAAGGAATTGTTAAGCTTAAGCTTAAAAATTTAAGATTTTATAAGCAAGAATTTATTGAAATATTAAAAATCGGTATACCTTCTGGCATACAAAGCTCGCTTTTTTCAATATCTAACGTAATAATTCAATCTGCAATAAATTCGTTTGGTGATTTTGCTATGGCAGGAAGTGCTTATTCGTTCCAATTAGAAGGTTACATATATAATATTTGTTACGGATTTACTCTTGCAAATATGAGCATAGTAGGGCAGAATCATGGAGCAGGAAGGTTAGACAGAATAAAAGAGTCTATAATAAAATCTACACTCGTTAGCTCTATAATTACCATAGCTGTTGCGTTTATAGGGGTAATGGTAACACGCCCACTTATAACAATGATAAATGGTGAGGCTAATGAAGTTGTTGAATATGCTGTTAGCAGAATTAAAATTGTTGGAATAGCATATGTTTTCTGCGCAACTATGGATATGTTTAGCACGACGCTAAGAACACTTGGGAAAAGTATGGAAGCAATGATAATAGTGTTGTTTAGTGTTTGCGTATTAAGAGTAGCGTGGATTAAACTGATACTGCCATTAAACAACCAGTTTTTTATGATATTTATTAGTTTCCCAATTTCTTGGGCTATTTCAACCGTAGTGTTAATGATTTATCTAATGCGAACGATAAAAAAGATGGAAGTATAAAAAATTTTTGTAAATTCCCAACCTTTAGGTTGGGTTTTTTTATTTTTAAATTTTTTTAGCAAAAAGTGTCATATAACCTTGATTTTTGCATTTTCAATTTTATACACTTTAGTCGGAAGGCGAGAAATGAGAGAGATTATAGAACGAATAAACCAAATTGAAAACGAACAACTAAAAAGACAAAGCTTCGATAAACTTTCCAAATATAACGTGGGTGATAAAATCCATAATAAGCAATTAGAGTTTCACAAATGCCTAAAAAAGAACAGATGGGTTTTTGGTGGAAACCGTAGCGGAAAAACTGAATGTGGTGCGGTAGAGGCAATATATATGGCAAGGGGAATTCATCCATACCGAGAAAATAGGGACAACGTATTCGGGTGGGTAGTGTCTCTATCGCAACAGGTTCAGCGAGATGTGGCTCAGGCAAAAATCTTAAGTTATCTCAATCCCTCTTGGATTGAAGACATAACAATGTTGTCTGGGAAAAAAGATAGTGCAAAGTATGGCGTTATTGACCAAATTAGAATTAAAAACGTTTTTGGAGGAACTTCGGTTATAGGCTTTAAGTCGTGTGACCAAGGCAGAGAGAAGTTTCAGGGCAGTTCGCTAGACTTTGTGTGGTTTGATGAAGAGCCACCTAAAGACATATATGATGAGTGTCGAATGAGAGTAATTGATAAAAAGGGCGAAATATTTGGAACTATGACACCACTAAAGGGTTTGACCTTTATATACTCAGAGATATTTCTAAACGAGAACGGTTCTAACGAAGTGTGGTGTGAGTTTATGGAATGGGCAGATAATCCTTTTTTAGATAAAGACGAGCTTTTAGAACTCACTCGTTCATTGTCTGCTGACCAGCTTGAAAGCAGAAGATACGGTAGGTTTAAGCAAAGCGAGGGACTAGTTTACCCAGAGTTCGACCAAAACGTTCACGTTATAGAAGGGTTTGACGTTCCTTTTGATTGGCAAGACACAATATCTATTGACCCGGGATATAACAATCCTCTGTCAGCACACTGGTATGCAATGGATTTTGACGGAAACGTTTACGTGGTTGCAGAGCATTTTGAAGCAAAAAAGGACGTTTTATATCACTCGGAAAAAATTAAAGAAATAAGTAAAAAGATTGGTTGGAAAAGCGATTCAAAAGGCAGGGTTTCAGCTCTAATAGATTCGGCTGCAAATCAAAAAACTTTGTCGGCTGTAAAGAGTGTAACTGAAATGTTTTACGAAAATGGTATACTTGTCGACCCCAACGTAAACAAAGATATGTTTAGTGGAATTCAAAGGGTAAAGGACTATTTAAGAATTGTAAACGGGAAACCAAAGCTCTACATATTTAAAAACTGTGTAAACCTTATTCGTGAATTTAAGAGCTATTGGTGGCAAGAGGGAGAGTCCCCACGAAAAACAGATGACCATAGCTTGGATGAGTTAAGGTATTACTTAATGAAAAAAACATCGCCTCCTAAAGAGAAAAATCAAAAAACACAAATACAAAAAGACAAGGAAAGACTGTTTAGGAAAATAATGAATGAAAGAAAGAGGTAAAAAAAAGTTAGACGGACAAAGCGATTACAAAAAAGCGTTGATTAAAAAAGCATTGGGATACGATGCCATAGAAACAGTTGAAGAATATGCCGATAGCGACGGGGAAATCAAGCTTCTAAAAAAGAAGGTTACAAAAAAGAACGTTCCACCAGACGTAACGGCATTAAAGCTACTACTAGAAAGTGAACAAACGCCCGTTTCTAGTATGAGCGATGAGCAACTAGAACAAGAGAAAAAACGCTTAATTGAATTGCTTAAATAACGGCTAAATTTAAGGAGAAATAAAAATTGAACAAAAAAGAACAAGCGTCGGCAATACCGACAAATAACCTAGAGCTTACCTTTAAAGAAGAGCTGATTAGGGAAGTAGAACAGGATTTTATTGAAAGGCAAAAGGCGAGAAAATCGCTAGAGCGTCAGTGGGAGCTTAATATGAATTTTGCAAGTGGTAATCAGTATTGCCACATAAATTCAAGAGGGGAAATTGATGCTGACGGAGAGGGCTTTTATTGGCAAAACAGAGAAGTCTTTAACCACATAGCACCGACTATTGAATCAAGACTTGCTAAGTTTTCAAGAATAAATCCCGAGATTTGCGTTAGACCTAAAACCGAAGATGATAAAGACGTCTTAGGTGCAAATGTCGCTGAAAAGTTAATACGTAACGCATTAAAGAGGTCAGACATTAAGAGCGTTGTTAAAAAGGTTACAGTTTGGAGCGAAACTTGTGGGACAGGCTTTTATAAGGTGGTGTGGAACAATCGTGCTGGTGAAAAAATTGGAAATTATGAGGGACAAGACGTGTATGAGGGCGAAGCTCAAGTATTACCTGTTTCCCCATTTGAAATCTTTCCTGATAACCTTTCCACCGAGAACATTCAAGATTGTTCAAGCATAATTCACGCAAGGGCAATGACTGTAAAGGATATTGAAGAAAAATACGGTGTGAAAGTAAAGGGAGGAGATGAGAGCATATTCCAGCTTGGTGACACTTCTTCTTGTAAAAATCGTAACACGAGGGGGCAATTAAAAGATGCTTGTATAGTGATTGAACGCTATGAAAAACAAAGCAAGCAATTCCCTTGTGGAAGAATGGTAACCGTTGCAGGAGGAGAACTTTTATATTACGGACAGCTACCGTATTTTAACCGAGATGGAAGCAATAGACAATTCCCCTTTGTTAAACAAGTATCTAACTCAATAGCAGGAAATTTTTTCGGAACAAGCGTTATAGAAAGGTTAATACCTGTTCAGCGTTCGTATAATGCAGTTAAAAACAGGAAACACGAATTTTTGAATAGGCTTTCTATGGGTGTGTTAACCGTTGAAGACGGTTCGGTTGACGTTGACAATCTTGCTGAGGACGGCTTGTCACCAGGAAAAATCCTTGTTTATAGGCAAGGCTCTAAAGCACCAGAGATGATGTCAGATTTAGCTCTTCCACCAGACTTTAACGAAGAGGAAGATAAGCTTATAAACGAGTTTGTGATTATAAGTGGAATAAGCGATATATCATCTAGCTCGTTCAGTTCAAGATTGACTAGTGGAACAGCTCTAGAGCTACTAGTGGAGCAAGATAATGAAAAGCTTGTGGCTGTGGCTGAAAATATTAGAGATTGCTATATTGAAATTGCAAGACAAGTAATAAGACTATATTCTCAGTTTTTAGTTGGTGTTAAGGCGATAAAAATAGAAGAGGGAAGAGGTAACTTAAAGACCTTCTATGCAGATAAATCAGCAGTGCGTTCAGATGACGTATATCTAGAAAACGAAAATGAATTATTATATTCAGATTCAAAGAAAAAGGAAATGATATTTAAGCTTTATGAGAGTGGATTATTACAAGATGTAAACGGAAACTTGCCCGCATCTACAAAGGAAAAAGTTTTATCACTACTAGGTTATAAGGACTTAGATTATCATAAAGGAATATCGGGATTGCAAGAAGAAAAAGCAAAAAAAGAAAACGAGCACATGCGTTCAAGAGAAGTTTTAGTGGAGGAAATTGACGACGACTCAATACATATTGACGAGCATATTCGCTATACGTTAAGCGAAATTCACGAAATGAATGACGAGGTAAAGGCGAGATATTTTAACCACATAAAAGCACACAAGGAGCGTATGAAAAAAAATAGGGAGGAAGAAAAATAATGGATGAACAAAACTTACAAGAACAAACCGAACAAACAACGCAAACTGCAGGGGCAGAAATAAAGGAGGGCGGAAAGAATGGTGAGGTCTCTTTAGGAAAGTTTAAAGACGTTCAGTCATTGCTTTCAGCGTATAATTCCTTACATGCTGAATTTACCAAACGCTGTCAGCGAATAAAGGAATTAGAGGGAAAGGCAGGTAGTGTCGACAAGGAAACACCCCCGACAGAAACTGCTAATGGCAATGTAGCAAAAGAAGAAATCCAAGGTATAACCGAAAAGGATAAGCTAGATATCGTAAAAGGCTACCTTAAAGAACTTCTTAGCTCAAAGCAACAAGCGATAATAATAGAGGGCGATGGAATAGGTATAAAAGCGCCTATTGATAAGCCTAAAACGCTTGACCAAGCGAGACAACTCGCAAAAGAAATATTAAAATAAAAGAATTTAAGGAGAAATTATGGCAGTAAATTTAAAAAACGCAGAAAAAGCGTTAAAAACAGTATATTTAGATGCAGTGAGTGAGCAATTAAATTTAGCTACAAACCCATTGCTGGCAAAAATAAAGCAATGTACCGATGATATATACGGCAATGAAGTTAGAAAGCTTGCAATCTACGGTGTAAACGG
The DNA here is from genome assembly GCA_045653205.1 of Christensenellaceae bacterium. Taxonomy (GTDB): domain Bacteria; phylum Bacillota; class Clostridia; order Christensenellales; family Borkfalkiaceae; genus UBA1259. Next base: position 397,247 of record JAZOLT010000007.1, read on the forward strand.
TGGTGTTGGCGCAGGCTCAGAAGATGGAGAACTTCCAATGGCAGGAGGAAACAATTATAAACAATTCGTAAGTAAATTAAAGAATTTATACGGAACGATTGAAATCTCAGACAAGGCAGTTCGAGCATCTGAAAACAATTCATCAGCATTTGTAAACCTTTTGAATGCAGAAATGGAAAGCTTAATCAGGTCAAGTTCTTTTAACTTCGGTAGAATGCTTTTTGGTAATGGCTCTGGTGCTCTTGCAGATGTTATGAGCGTTGATGGTTTTGAATTGCGTCTTGATTCAGTTAGAAACGTTGTAGAAGGAATGATTGTCGATATTAGAGATACTTATACTGGAGACATGTATCCTGATTGTGCGGGTAGAAGAATCACTAATGTTGATAGAAAAAACAAAACAGTCACGGTTAATGGAAGTAGTGATAGTCTTAAGGAATTAACGGATGCAACACTATACGTTCAAAACACTTTCTATAACGAAGTTACAGGCATAGATGCAATATTTAACCTAGAAGATTATGACCTTTACGGAATCGAAAGGTCTAAAAACTCTTGGATTGAACCTTATATTGAAACAGACGTGGGAGAAATTGATGAAAATATTTTACAAAAGGCAATCGACACCATTGAAGAAAACAGTGGTTCAACAGTAAACTTTATAGTTTGTTCGTGGGGTGTTCGCCGTGCGCTTCAAAAGGCGTTAGCTAAAAATCAAATTAGAATGAGTTCGTTAACACTTGAGGGGGGCTTTAACGCAATCAGCTTTAACGGTATTCCCGTAGTAGCTGATAGATTCTGCCCAGAAGGAACTATGTATTTACTTAACACTAACGACTTTACGTTGAATCAACTTTGCGATTGGGAGTGGCTTGCAGATGACGACGGCAAGATTCTAAAGCAAATTCCTGGTAGACCAGTTTATTCAGCTACGCTAGTTAAGTATGCTGAGCTTATCTGCTCTAGACCTTGTGGACAGGGTAAGCTAAGCGGTATTATTGAAGAATAAATTATATATTATTCCCCCAAGCCTGAGGCTTGGGGGAAAATAAAAGGAATTAAATTATGACTGTTAAAGATATTATTAAAACAACTGCAACACTACTTAATAGACAAGATATTATAGATTATATTAACGGCACGTATTTTCAAGAAGATAGCGATACTATCAAGGCTGTTGAGAAATTAAATGAGCTATTAAATCTTGTGATTAACGAGCTATGTTTAGCATACGTTCCTATGGTTAAAACCGAGGAGGTTGCTGTTACCAATGGAAAAATATATTACAATAGCTTTAGTGAGAGAGCCGTAAACGTTCTAGAAGTATTAGATGCAAACCAAAAAGCTTTAGGTTTTACGCTAAAGGCAGACCATTTGATTTTGCCGAACAACGCTAGCTACGTCAAATATGCCTATATTCCAAAGAAGTATTCGCTTGAAGATGAGGTGGGTTATACTGAGAAAGAAATTTCTTCTAGAGCATTATCATTTGGTTTATGCTCTGAGTTCTGTATAACCGAGTCTGAATTTGATAAAGCTGTTATGTGGCACGAGCGATATATGGATGCGATAAAGGAAGTGTGTTTGCCAAAACTTAAAAAAATAAAGGCAAGGAGTTGGAACTAATGATTGATAAAAGCCTTAAAAATGTTAACACGGTTACTAAAATTGTTAACATAGACTTATCAAAATATCCAAAATCAAGTCATTTTTTAAAGCTTGGAAAAACATTAAAAACGGGATACTCGGCAATGGATTTTAACGACGGTTATATAGACGGATGTATTCATAAAATATTTTCGCTATACGGGAAAGCCGTTGTAAGTGATTCAGACACGCTTAGTTTAGTTTCGGATGGATATTACACTAGCCTTTGTCCTTTTGAAAGTAGTTTAAGTGCTTTTGAGATTGAAAGCAAATCTGAGCATAAAGCTATATTTATCTCTTCAACTCAAGGGGTTATCGTAGATTTTGATAGTTTTATTTATGAAACTTTTAGTCTGCCTGATAATTGTATTGATGGCGTGTTCTTTGACGATAGAATATTTTTATTCTCGAAAGACAAGGTTTATTTTTCAAAAAGGAATGATTATAAAAGCTTTAGCTCTGGTGATAATTTAGGTGGCAGTATTGGCTTTGACCATAAAAACGGCGATATTGTAGCGTTAAAAGTATTAAATTCTTGTTTAATGATAATTTGTCAAAATTGTATATATAAGCTAAACAGTAGCCAAAAAAATTTTGGCTATCAAATCGAAAGGCTGGATTTAGAGAAATTAAACGTTAAAAACGAGTCGGTTGTAAAAATTAAAGAATACATCTACTTTATTAATAATGATAGATTGTGTTATTTTGACGGCAACTCTATCACACCTGTTGAAAGTTTATTAGATAGCTGCAAACACCTTCAAATTGAACAGAATGGCGAGTTGGATGACGGATACTTTATAAAAGGTCGCTTTAACGATGAGGTTGAGAGCAAAATTTATTTAATTAAGCCATCTATTAAGGAAGAGAGCTATATTAAGGATATACATGTGATTTCCTCTAAAGGAGGTTTTGTTGAAAGAGTTGATATTCCCAATTCTATTTGCAGAGTATGTGAAAACGATGAGATAAAAAGTTTTTACTACTTAAGTGAGGGTGATGAGCTAAACGATTTAGGCAAGAAAGCTGTTGTGGCAATAAAGCTTAAGACAACTGCGCCTATAAGGCTTTCAATATACGGTGATTTTGGAGTTAATCACTTTGATTTTGCAAAAGGCTATACTAAAAAAAGATGCAATCTAATTTCAGATAAATTTACTATAGAGATAAGTGCAGAGCAAACAGCATTTAACTTAAGCGATTTATCGTTTGAGTATTACGTTAAAGGAGAATGATTATGAACTATACGTTACCTACAACAAAAGCAGAGATGTTTGAAACTCTTAACGAGATATTTCATCATTATAGAGTAAAACTTCCCGATTACGATGACGTAGAACTAAAAAGGATACAATTACAGCGCATAGAGTTTACGCCACTTACAGAGACTGAATTGATAAATAAGGCCGAACAGCTTGTTAAAGCAGAGCAGTCGGCTCAAATTAGGGAATATAAGACTAGTAATTCAAAAAGGATTACCGAATTAAACTGTCAATTAGGTGCTTTATCAGAAAACTTGAGCAAGCAAGTAGCGTTAATAAAAGAGGAATACGAAAAGTCAAAAGCAGAGCTTCAAGCACAGGCAATAAAACTTGGCGTTTCAGATTCAACGATATTGGTAGAGCAGTTGGCTTTGTTAGAATCTCAAAAGCTAGATAAGCTTGCAGAGTTAGATAAAGAAGTCTTAAGAAAGGAAGCGGAAATGCTAGCAGAGATGGAAGCATTAAATCAAGCTTCAAATCTAGCAGAAAGTTATTTTTCAAGTGAGCATTTGGCAGAAAAAGAAAAAAAGCTAATAGAAATAAAAGACGAGCAAGAAAAAACGATAAGAGAGGTTCAAAAATATAATAATAGCCTAGACGAAAAAGAGCAACGTCAATCAAATACGATACAAGAAGCAAGTGCAACGTTAAGGCTTAAGTTTTTACAAATTTGTTCCGAGGGACTATCTAAAGAACAGTTGATAGAAATGGGTTATTATAAAGACGTTATTGAATGTGTGTGTGGTTATTATAACACATTAAGTGCAGTAGAAGCTTTTAGCGATATATGTAACGAGGGCAGGTTAGTAATGTATCTTGACGACTACTACCACGAGATAATTAGCATGTATCAAATAAAGGCAGCAGGTTGATTACACTTTTCTTTCCATATATAGCAGAGAGCGAATTATTCGCTCTCTGCATTTCCATTTTCATTGCCTGGTAACTTTCCTTCTATATATACACCGTTAATTGCACGATATTTATCCTTACGTAGTAAAGTTTTTACGACCTTGCCATCACTTTTTTTTATTAAATATGCTTGGCTCACTATCCCTTTTTTAGGATAAATAAGGTATTGTTTTTCACCAATTTTTAAGTTTGGAAAACGGTTTTCGAGGTCGGGAACTAATACTTCTTCATTTGGCTCTATATATCCTTTTATAACACTTTCTAAATAGTATTTTTCTTTCATTGGCTGACCGTAGACGTCTATTTTTAAGATGTCGTTATCTGTGCTACACCTTATAATAATAGGATTAAGTGTATTGTTTATAAATTTTAAGTCTGCATAACCGTAGCTTACCATTGCGTCGCAAGATGGCGCAACGTAACTAACAGATAGTGAATGAGGGTGGTATTCAATTACATTCATTCCTGAAAGTAATAGTGCGTTATACAATGTAGTAGAAACCTGACAAACGCCACCACCAATACCATCTACAAACTTTCCATCAGATATAATCTTAGCTGTCTTGTAGCCGTTTTTACTGTTACGTATACCTATTTTGTGGTTAAAAGAAAACTCTGCATTAGCATCTACAAAGCTATTATTTAGCGTTTTACTAGCCAACTTAATGTTGTGCTTTCTTTCCTTAGACGAGCTTGAAAAGGACGTGGAAAAGCTAGCCCTTAACACAAGCTCGTGTGGTTCTAACTGATAAAAGGGCATAGCATTCACTTGTTTAACTGGAAAAAAAATACAAGCTAAACTTATAAATATTAAGAAAACGCTAAGCAGTTTTTTCTTAAGCATATATCAGTTGTTTAGAGATAATATTTTAAATTTTTTTCAAACTTTTCTTCTAGAGAAAGCAGAGAAACAATAAAACCACAAACACGCTCATCCAAGGTAGAGCATTCATTTTTCATAGCAGCAAGTTCGTTAATTCCCATAACAGTTCCCTTAATCATCATATCAGCAATTTGATTTTTGCTATTGTTAAAGGCAGTTTTCATTTTAATACTGCTCCAAAGCATAGCTTTCTTTAGAGGGTTGATGTCTTTTGGCTCAAGGTTGTTTTCTTTCATAAAAGAAGAAATCTCACCGATTATTTTTTCGTATTCCTCGTATTGTTCGGTAAGTTCTTGCTTTAGCTGTTCGTCCTCTACTGAGGAAAGAACGTCAGATATGCTTTGAAGTGCGATGTGGGCATTTTTGTAAACGTCGTTTATAGCCTTTTGGCTTTTTTCTGAATTTAACATAAAAAATCTCCTTAAAAATAAATCAAAAGTAGTTTGTGAAAAAGTTAAAAATATATGCAAAAACATTTGACAAAAAGTTAAAATTTATTTAGAATATACAGGAGCCGCACGAAAGGGGTGATTTTAAGTTGTGCTTTTAGCACCACCCGATATTTCGGCGAGACTGGATAGTAGGAGGTAAATAAAATGTACGCAATCGTAGAAAACGGTAATAAGCAGTACAAGGCCGAGGTTGGTTCAATCATTAAGTTTGAAAAGCTTTCGGCAAACGTTGGTGACAAAGTAGAACTCAACGTTTTAATGGTGTCGGATGAAAACGGCATTAAGGTAGCAGAAGAAGCAAAGGCGTTCAAGGCAGTAGGCGAAGTGCTCGAACAGGGCAAGAACAAGAAAATCATTGTTTTCAAATACAAGGCTAAAAAGAACGAGAGAAAGAAGCAGGGTCATAGACAACCCTTCACCGCAGTTAAGATTTTAGAAATCGTTGCGAAGTAATTAGGAGGAAAGAGGATTATGTTTTTCATTAAATTATTTGCGCACCACAAAGGCGGCGGTAGCACTAAGAACGGCAGAGATAGCAATGCTAAAAGACTTGGCGTAAAACGTTCTGACGGTCAAGAAATCTTGGCTGGTGGAATTATTGTTCGTCAACGTGGAACTAAAATTCACCCTGGTAACAACGTTGGTATTGGTAGCGACGATACTTTATACGCACTAATCGACGGTGTTGTTAAGTTCGAAAGAATGGGCAGACGTGATAAGAAGGTAAGCGTTTACGCAAAATAAGTTATAAAATCGGGCTTAAACAAAGCCCGATTTTTTTATTTATTATGGAAAAAACTGTTAAAATCATTTACAACAAAGAATATTTTAATATTTTAAGCACTCTCACTTGTGGTCAAGTTTTTCGTTTTTACCAAAAGGGCGAGCGTTGGTTTATTTTTAGCAAAGATAAATGTGCAATCCTTTATTATGAAGAGGATAATACTATAATTGAATGTAGACAAGCTGATAGAGATTACTTTTACAACTATTTTGATTTAGATAGAGATTATTCAAGGATATATAACCAAGCGATTGAAAAAGATATTGATATTTTAACTACTAGTGCAAAGCTAGGTAAGGGGATACGAATACTTAATCAAGACAAAGAAGAAACCATATTTTCTTTTATAATCTCACAAAACAATAATATACCTAGGATAAAGAGTTGCATTGAAAAATTATGTTCGAGTTTAGGAGAGAAAAAGAGTTTTATAGGCGAAAATTACTTTAGCTTTCCTAGTGTAAACATTTTAGCCAACGCACAATTACAATTTTATAAAAGTATAGGCTTAGGTTATAGAGCTGAGTATATTAAGCAGGTGGCACAAGAGCTAGTTAAAAAAGATATAATAAATGATTTTGAACAGTTATCAACAATCGACCTAAAAAAAGAACTGATAAAACTAAAAGGGATAGGGCCAAAAGTTGCAGAATGTATAACTCTATTTGCTTTTCATAGGTCAGATAGCTTTCCTGTTGATACGTGGATAGAAAAGGTATATAGAGAAAATTTTAAGGGAAAGCAAAAAGATATTAGGAAAATATCAGAAGAATTTTTAAATATGTTTAAGGAAAATGCAGGATACTTTCAGCAATATTTGTTCCATTATAAAAGGAATTTGACAAAAAAGGGAAAATAGAGCTAAAAGTTAATAAAAATGTTTGTCAAAAAAGAGCAAAATATGATACAATAAAAAAAATAATTATAAAATAAATTTGGAGGGCATATTTTAATGCAGTATTCAACTGAAGTTAAAGAAATGACCTGCGTTTGCAAAGGACCAAAGCACGGTCCAGCTCCCATTCCAGAAGAAGGAAAATGGGTAGAAGCAAAGGAAATAAAAGATATTTCCGCATATACGCACGGTGTAGGCTGGTGCGCACCACAACAAGGTGCTTGTAAACTTTCGTTAAACGTTAAAGACGGAATTATTGAGGAAGCTCTAGTAGAAACAATTGGTTGCTCAGGTATGACTCACTCTGCAGCAATGGCAGCAGAAATTCTACCTGGTAAGACGTTGTTAGAAGCTCTTAATACCGACTTAGTTTGAGGTGCAATCAATACGGCAATGAGAGAGCTATTCTTACAAATCGTATACGGTCGTTCACAATCAGCATTCTCTGAGGGCGGACTAGTTATCGGTGCAGGTATGGAAGACCTTGGTAAAGGTGCACGTTCAATGGTAGGAACTATGTATGGAACTAAGGCAAAGGGCGTTAGATACCTAGAAATGACAGAGGGCTACTGCACTCAAATGGCTCTTGACGAAAACGATGAGGTTGTGGGATACGAGTTTGTTTCTCTTGGCAAGATGACCGACTTTATCAAGAAAGGTATGGAACCCAACGAAGCGTATGAAAAGTCTAAAGGCACATACGGACGCTTTAAGAAGGAAGATGGTGTGGTTAAGTATATTGACCCACGTAAAGAGTAAGGAGGACGGAGCATATGGCACAATTTGAAGGTTATGAAAGACGTGAAGCCAAAATTTTAGCAGCCTTAGCTGAATATGGTATTTCATCTATCGACGAATGTAAAGAAATTTGTGATACGTATGGCATTTCTCCTTACATTATCACTCAAGAAACACAACCAATTTGTTTTGAAAATGCAAAGTGGGCATACACAGTAGGCTCTGCAATTGCAATCAAGGCAGCTGAAAAGACAGGGGATAAGAGTGCAGCTACAGCAGCAGCAAACATTGGTATTGGTTTGCAAGCTTTCTGTATTCCTGGCTCTGTTGCAGAAAATAGAAAGGTTGGCTTAGGTCACGGTAACCTAGGTAAAATGTTACTTTCAGAAGAAACTGAATGTTTTGCTTTCCTTGCTGGTCACGAATCTTTCGCAGCAGCAGAAGGCGCTATTAAAATTGCATTAAACGCAAACAAGGTAAGGGTAAAGCCTTTAAGAGTTATTCTTAACGGTTTAGGTAAAGACGCTGCGTATATCATTTCAAGAATAAATGGTTTTACCTATGTTGAAACCAAGTTTGACCCTTATACTGAAGAAGTTAAGGTTTTGGAAGAAAAGGCATTCTCTAAGGGAGCAAGAGCAAACGTTAAGTGCTATGGTTCAGATAGCGTTCCAGAAGGCGTTGCTATTATGCAATTAGAAAACGTTGGCGTATCAATCACTGGTAACTCAACCAACCCCACAAGATTCCAACACCCCGTTGCTGGAACTTACAAAAAGTGGGCAATTGAGAATGGCAAGAGCTATTTCTCAGTAGCATCTGGTGGTGGCACAGGTAGAACCCTTCACCCAGACAATATGGCAGCAGGCCCTGCTTCTTACGGCATGACCGATACTATGGGTAGAATGCATAGTGACGCTCAATTTGCTGGTTCAAGCTCAGTTCCTGCTCACGTAGAAATGATGGGACTTATCGGTATGGGTAACAACCCAATGGTAGGTGCTACAGTTGCTTGTGCAGTTGCTATTGAAGAAGCAATGAAATAATAAAAATAAATAACATAAAAACCCACTGCAAGTTCAGTGGGTTTTTTGTTTGGAAAAATTAAATAAAAAAAGCGTGAAATAATTCACGCTAATTTTTCAAAAAAACCGCACATCTCATTTCGACGTTTACCGCCGAAGCGGTAGCAATACAGGTAACTCCTTTAGAGCAACCTTATGGCACACGAACCGAACCGCTTAGTGCTGCTGTATTCCTACTCTGACACGGTTCACGGGAGTCCGTTGCATAAGACCCTAATATCAACGTCCCTTATAAAGCTCGGCCAACCACGGCAAAAGCCTCAATAAGCATTCTGTTCCGCTAAGCGAATTGCGGACGACAGGGCATCGCTAACTCCCCACATAGTGCGGTAAGGATATTTTACCCTAAAAAAAAGCAAATAGCAAGTTATTTAACGAAAAAGTTCAAAAATGATTAAAATTGACTTTACAAATTTGACAAATGTCTTTATACTATATTATGAGTTATTATGTAATATATTAAAATACTTGAAATAATTGCAGGAGAGATGATATGTATAAAAAAGTTGACACATCGTTAAATTTTTTAGACAGAGAAAAAGAGGTTTTACAGTTTTGGAAAGAAAATAAAATTTTCGAGCTTAACCAGGCTGAAAATGAAGGGGCAAAAGAATTTACCTTCTATGATGGCCCACCAACAGCAAATGGTAAACCACACATTGGTCATATTTTAACGAGAGTTATAAAGGATATAATTCCACGCTATCACGTAATGAAAGGCGAGCATGCTTTAAGAAAGGCAGGCTGGGATACGCACGGGCTTCCTGTAGAGCTTGAGGTTGAAAAGCTTTTAGGTATCGACGGAAAGCAAGAAATAGAGAAATATGGTATTGAGCCTTTTATAAAGAAGTGTAAAGAGAGTGTATGGAAATATAAAGCCGAATGGGAGAAGATGAGTGACCGAGTAGGTTATTGGGCTGATATGGAAAGTCCATACGTTACCTATGAGGATAACTATATCGAATCAGTATGGTGGGCGATAAAGACCATAGCTGAAAAGGGCTTATTATATAAGGGTTACAAAATTGTTCCATATTGCCCACGCTGTGGAACGGCACTTTCTTCGCACGAGGTTGCACAGGGATATAAGGACGTTAAAGATACGTCAGTTTTTGTTCGCTTTAAATTAAAAGGCGAAGAAAATAGATACTTTTTAGCGTGGACGACTACGCCATGGACGCTTCCTTCAAACGTTGCACTCTGTATGAATGCAAAGCAAGATTATTCTGAAATCAAAGCTGAGGACGGAAAGATATATATTCTTGCAACAGCACTTGTTGATAAGTATTTTGAAAATTATGAAACGTTAAGCGTTAAGAAGGGTAGTGAATACGAAAACTTCGAATACGAACCATTGTTTGATTTTGCTGTTTTAGCACTTGAGAAAAACAAAAGAGCATACGTTGTTGTTACTGACGATTACGTTACCATGGAAGATGGAACGGGAATCGTTCACAATGCACCAGCTTTTGGTGAGGACGATGCAAGGGTTTGCCAAAAGCACAATATAGCGTTTATCAGCCTAGTAGACACGGCGGGTAAGATGACCGAGCAAGCAGGACCTTTTGCTGGGTTATTTGTAAAAGATGCTGACAAGGAAATAATCAAGGACTTAAAGGCAAGGGATTTGCTATTTAAGGATATGCCATTTGAACACAGCTATCCATTCTGTTGGAGATGTGATACGCCACTTATTTACTACGCAAGAAGCAGTTGGTTTATAAAGATGACGGCGGTTAAGGACAAGCTTTTAGAAGCAAATAATTCTGTAAACTGGATGCCTGAAACGATTAAAAAAGGTAGAATGGGCAACTTCTTAGAAAACGTTATTGACTGGGGACTTTCAAGAGAGCGTTATTGGGGAACACCACTACCTGTTTGGGTATGTGATAAGTGTGGAAAAATACACGTTATCGGTAGCAAACAAGAACTGAAGGACCTCTGTGGAGTAGAGGGAGATATAGAGCTTCACCGTCCTTATATCGACGATTGCACGTTTGACTGTGAATGTGGTGGAAAGTTCGTTCGTGAAAAGGAGGTTATTGACTGTTGGTTTGACTCTGGTTCAATGCCATTTGCACAATATCACTATCCATTTGAGAATAAGGAATTGTTTGAAAGCCACTTCCCAGCTGACTTCATTTCAGAAGCAGTTGACCAAACACGTGGTTGGTTTTACACTCTACTTGCAATTTCAACTTTGCTTTTTGAAAAAGCGCCATTTAAAAATTGCATAGTGTTAGGACACGTTAACGATAAAAATGGTATAAAAATGAGTAAGCATAAGGGCAACGTAGTTGACCCGTGGAGCATTTTAGATAAGCAAGGGGCAGATGCTGTTAGATGGTATTTCTACACAGGCTCAGCACCTTGGTTGCCGTCTAGATTTTACGAGGAAGCAGTTTCCGAAGCACAAAGAAAGTTTATGGGAACGCTTTGGAACACCTACGCATTTTTCGTTCTATATGCTGACATTGATAAATACAACCCTGCCGAATACGACATTACTAAGTGCAAGCTAACTTTAATGGATAAATGGATTTTATCAAAGCTTAACACTTTAATTAAAACGGTTGACGAGGGCTTAAAATCTTATAATATTTTTGATAGTGCTCGTTCACTCCAAAGCTTTACAGATGATTTATCTAACTGGTATGTTCGTCGTGGTAGAGAGCGTTACTGGGGCAGTGGAATGACAGAGGATAAAGCTGCAGCCTACACAACTCTTTACACTGTGTTAACCACAATGGCAAAGCTTTCAGCTCCATTCACTCCGTTTATGGCAGAATCTATTTATCAAAACCTAGTTCCTGCATTTTATAAGGACGCACCTATTTCAGTGCATTTATGTTCATTCCCAACCGTAGATGAAAATGCGATTGACATTGAGCTTGAAGAGGGAATGCAAAACGTATTAGATATAGTTGTTTTAGGTAGAGCGTGCAGAAACGCATCGAATATTAAAAACCGTCAACCCTTATCAAAGATATTCGTATGTTCTGAAAGAAGAACAGACTTGTCTGAGGGATTGTTAAATATTGCAAAGGACGAGCTTAACGTAAAGGAAGTTGAATACGTTAAAGATGCAAGCAAGTTTGTTTCGTATAAGTTAAAGCCACAACTAAAGACGTTAGGACCAAAATACGGCAAATTGCTTGGAAAAATCAAGGCATTCTTAGAGAATTGCAATGCTAACAACGTTGTAGCAACGGTTAAAGCTGGCAACGTTTACGTTGCTGATTTAGACGGCGACAAGGTAGAATTTGCCTTAGATGACCTTTTGATTTCAACCGAAAGCGCAGAGGGTTATACAGCACAAAGCGATTCGGGAATTACGGTTGTTATGGATACTAGAGTTACCGACGAATTGAGGAAAGAGGGTAACGAAAGAGAGCTTATTTCTAAGATTCAAACTATGAGAAAAGAAGCTGGCTTTGAGGTCGTAGATAGAATTACCGTGAGTTACGTAACTGAAAGCGAAGAGGTAAGGCAAGCGTTTAACGGTAGCGAGCTAGCTAGCATAGTTCTAGCTAATTCTGTAACTGAAGGCGAGGCAGAAGGCTTTGCAAAAGAATTAGACGTAAATGGAAACGTTTGCAAAGTAATAATTAATAAGGTAAGCAAATAATGAGATTTGCCGAATGGAAAGATTACAGCGTTATAGCCACTGGTGACGGATATAAGTTGGAGCGTTGGGGAAAGGTTGTGTTATTGCGTCCTGACCCACAAGTTATATGGAGTTCATCAGTGGACATGAACGGATATAAAGGACTCGGAGCTAAGTATATACGAAGCGAAACGGGTGGAGGAAGATGGCAAGTTAGGGGTAAATTTCCTGATGAGTGGACGGTTTCTTATAAGGATTTAACCTTTAAGGTTAAACCAATGGGATTTAAGCACACGGGACTTTTTCCTGAGCAGGCAGTTAATTGGGACTTAATGCGTTCGTTAATAGAAAACGCAGGTAGAGAAATAAGTGTTCTAAACCTTTTTGCTTACACAGGTGGAGCAACGGTTGCGTGTGCAAAGTCTGGTGCAAGTGTATGCCACGTTGATTCAGCAAAAGCTATGGTGGAGAGAGCGGGAGAAAACGTTCGCCTTTCTAAAATAGAAAACCCAAAGGTCAGATATATTATCGATGATTGTAAGAAGTTTGTTGAAAGAGAGATAAGAAGGGGAAGAAAATACGATGCAGTTATAATGGACCCACCTTCATATGGTAGAGGGCCTAACGGAGAGATGTGGAAACTAGAAAGTGAGATATACCCATTAGTAGAGCTTTGTGAAAAGGTTTTAAGCGATAATCCGTTGTTCTTTTTAATAAACAGCTACACAACCGGCTTACAACCACAGGTAATGAAAAACATACTGCAAAAGACTATTAAGGCAAAGCACGGTGGTGAGGTAGAAGCAGACGAGGTAGGTTTAGTCACCGAGGAAGAGGGAGTTATACTTCCTTGTGGAAACAGCGCAATTTGGATAAACAAATAATTATGGAAGATTTAGTAATTTTATATGAAGATAATCACGTTATAGTAGTTCTAAAGCCTCAGAACGTTCCCTCTTGCGAGGATGAAAGTAAGGATAAAGACCTACTAACGATGGTAAAAGAATACGTTAAGGTTACCTATAACAAGCCGGGCAATGTATACATTGGTTTAGTTCATAGATTGGATAGACCAACTGGTGGCGTAATGGTATTTGCAAAATCAAGCAAAGCAGCTTCAAGGCTATCTGAGCAAATGCAAAACGGTGATTTTGAGAAAAAATATTATGCGGTTTTGGTAGGCACGCCTAAAGAAGAAAAGACAACACTCGTTCACTATATGAAAAAGAACGCGGTAAACAATATGGTATACGTTTGTCCTCCAACGGTAAATGGAGCGAAGAGAGCTGAATTAGATTATAGAGTGATAGAGGAAAAAGAGGGCTTGTCTTTGGTTGACGTTAGGCTTCATACAGGAAGAAGCCACCAAATTCGTGTTCAAATGAATGCGATAGGCTGTCCAGTTTTCGGCGATATGCGTTATGGTGGAGAAAAGGCAAAGAAGGGCTATTTAGCACTTTGGGCATATTACCTATCGTTTTCTCACCCAATCAGCAAAGAAAGGTTAGTGTTTAGAGTTCAACCACCAAAAACTAATATTCCTTGGACAATATTTGATACGGAAAAAGCAATAGCGATAATAAAGCCGAGCCTATAACAAAATTATAGTTAGTAATTGACTTTAGTGATAGGTTTTGGTATAATAATTAAGTTAAATGAAAAACTTTTCTATTGAGCCTAAAAAGGCGTTTTTGATTAAGGATAGAAACTCTCGCAGAAAGCTAACGGGTGTGGATATTGAAAAGGGTTATCTGCTTTATGGGGTGGAGAGTGTATATTTCACCGATGCTAGATATTTCTCTCAGGCTAAATTAAAGATTGAAAGTGTAGGCATTAAGGCAGAGCTGTTTAGTTCGATTTTAGACATTAAAAGGGTTATAAACGAGCAAAAAATTAAACAGTTATATATTGATTATGAAAAGACAACCGTAAAAGAGTTTAACGATTATAAACAGTTTAAGGTAAGGCTTAAAGATGGAAGCCAATATATAAAATCTATCCGAGCTGTAAAGAGCGAAGCTGAGTTAAAGAGTATAAAAAAGGCGTGTTCTATAACCGAAAAGGCATACTTCGAAACGCTAAAAAGTGTTAAAGAGGGAATTACTGAAACACAGTTAAAAGAAGTGCTTTGGAGGAATATGAAAAAGCTAGGAGCTGAGAATTTTTCGTTCGAGCCAATAGTAGCCTTTGGCAAAAACACGGCAGTTCCTCACCACGAAACAGGGGGGACTAAGCTTAAGGAAGGAATGCCCATTTTAATTGATTGTGGTTGCACAATAAACGGATACTGTTCAGATTTTACTAGAACTTGCGTATTTAAAAGAGCGAGCGAAGAGTTTATTAAAACTTATAATTGGCTTTTAGAATCGGCACAGCTTGCACAGTTAGAGATTACATCAAATATGACTGGGGCTCAGGCAGACTCAATCGCTAGAGAGTATTTAGAAAGTAAGGGCATAGCAGAAAATTTTACCCACGCATTAGGGCATGGAATAGGAATGGAAATTCACGAATATCCAAGGCTTTCAAAAAGTTCAAGCGATATTTTAGAGAACGGAATGGTTTTTTCTATAGAGCCGGGAGTATATTTTGAGAACAAGTTTGGCATTCGTATAGAAGATACGGTAGTGCTTGTTAACGGCAAAGTTGAAAGACTATTCAATGATAAGAAAGAATTGATAATTTTATAAAAAATCAAAGTAAATATAAACAAGGAGAAAAACAATGATTCAAGCAGGCGATTTTAGAAAAGGTGTAACTTTCGAATTTGAAAGTGGAATTTGGACCATCGTAGATTTTCAACACGTAAAACCCGGCAAGGGAGCAGCGTTCGTTAGAACAACCATGAAAAACGTGGTAACTGGAAAGGTTTTAGAAAAGACTTGGAACCCCACTGAAAAAATTCAAGAAGCACAAATTGAAACAAAAAATATGACTTATTCATACAACGATGGTGAGTTATACTACTTTATGGACCAAGACTTTGAATTAACGCCATTAAACTACGAGCAAGTAGAAGATGCGTTAAAATATATCAAGGAAAACGACCCCGTAATCGTTCGTTCATATAAGGGAGTAGCATTCTCAGTAGAATGTGAAAACTTTGTAACGCTTCGTGTAACTAGAGCAGACCCATCGGTAAAGGGCAACACTGCAACTAACGCTACTAAAGAAGCTATTTTAGAAACGGGTGTAAGCATACAAGTTCCTATGTTCGTTGAAGAGGGAGAACTTATCAGAGTTGATACTAGAACAGGCGAATATATGGAGCGTGTGAAGGGCTAAAAAACACATACCCGCAAAAATTTGCGGGTATTTTAATGGAGAGATAATGGAAAGGGTGCTTATAACGGGTGCAAGCTCGGGAATAGGTTTTGCCACAGCTAAAAGATTTTTATTAGAGGGCTATTCGGTTATAGCTCAGTATAATACAAATGAAGAGGGCATAAATGATTTAGTCCAATTTGCAAATTCAAAAAATCTTGGCTTAAACCTATTTATCTACAATGCAGATTTTTCTAAAAGCGACGGTGTAAAGGCTTTCATTAACGAGATTGGTAAAAGCTTTAAGAGTATAGACGTTTTAGTTAATAATGCAGGCATTGGTTTATACGAGCTTTTTAACAATATCAGCGAAGCCGACTACGATAAAATATTTAACGTAAACGTTAAAGCACCGTTTTTAATAACACAAGCATTATCTAAACAAATGATTAGTGCTAGGCAAGGCAAGATTATTTTTATTTCTTCTATTTGGGGAGAGGTGGGAGCGAGTATGGAAACGGCATACTCAGCATCAAAGTCTGCATTGCTGGGGTTAACTAAAGCTTTAGCTAAAGAGCTTGGACCGTCAAATATAAGAGTAAATTGTATTTGCCCGGGGGTAATAGATACTCCTATGAATTCAAGATTTAGCGAGCAAGATATGTTAGAGCTAATAAGCTCAACGCCGATGTCAAGGCTTGGCACGGCAGAGGACGTAGCAAACCTAGTTTATTTTTTAGCGGGAGAGCAAAGCTCGTTTATGACCGGTCAGGTTATAAGATTAGACGGTGGTTTTACGTTGTAAAAATTTTTTTGTAATAAAAAGGAGAAATTATGTTAACGGCAATTTCAGGCATAAATTGGGGAGATGAAGGCAAGGGCAGAATGGTGGACCTCTTAAGCAGTGAATACGACGTGGTTGTTCGCTATCAAGGTGGAAACAATGCAGGTCATACTGTAATAAATGAAAAGGGCAAATTTATATTAAATCTTCTTCCTTCGGGCATACTTCGTGATGGAGTGGTTAACGTAATCGGCAACGGAGTAGTTGTTGATATTAAGCACTTAACAGAAGAAATGGGCAGACTCATTGATGCAGGAATTTCAATCACGCCCGAAAACCTAAAGATAAGCGACAAAGCAGTAATCGTAATGCCATATCACGTGTTACAAGATTGCTTAGAGGAGGGCAGACTAAAGGATAAAAAATTTGGTTCTACCCGTCGTGGTATTGCCCCTGTTTATGGCGATAAATATATGAAAAAGGCACTTCGTATGGGAGAGCTTTTCAACGCTGAATTATTAAAGGCTCGTTTGACCGATATTCTAGAGTGGAAAAATCTAACCATAACTAATGTTTATGGTGATAAAGCACTTGAACTAGATGCAATGATGCAATATTTTACTGATTATGGTGAAAGGATTAAACCATTCATTTGCGATACATCACTTTATTTAAATGACTGTGCAAAAGAAAACAAAAAAATCATGTTCGAAGCACAGCTCGGTGCTCTTCGTGATATTGATTTTGGTATTTATCCATATACTAGCTCATCAAACGCAATTGCAGCCTATGCACCCATAGGAGCAGGTGTTCCTAATCTAAAACTTGACCTTTCAATTGGAATTATGAAAGCATATTCAACCTGCGTTGGCGAAGGCCCGTTTGTTTCCGAGTATTTTGGGGATAAGGCAGAGGCTTTAAGAAAGGCAGGTGGAGAATACGGTGCAGCTACTGGTAGACCTAGACGTGTTGGACCGTTTGACGTTGTTGCAAGCAAATATGGAATTAGAATGCAAGGGGCAGACGAGATTGCACTTACTAAACTAGACGTTTTAAGCTATGCTGATGAAATTGAAGTATGTGTAGCTTACGAGCTAGACGGTAAACAAGTAACTGAGTTCCCATTCCCACAAAATCTTGACGCATATAAGCCTGTTTACAAGACGTTTAAGGGTTGGAAATGTGACATTAGTGGTGCAAGAAAGCTAGAAGACCTTCCCAAAGAAGCAGTAGAATATATAACCTTCATTGAGCAAGCAGTAGGTGCTAAGATGAAATATATATCTGTTGGTGCTGAAAGAGAAGCAATAATAATATTATAATAAAAGGCGACTTTAAGTCGCCTTAAGTTTTGATATGAAAAGACAGTTTGGAATACTAATGCCGATATTTTCGGTAAGTAATAGTTTTGGTATAGGCGACTTTGGTAAATCGACCTATAAGTTCATTGATTTTTTATCCCTTTCGGGTGCAAAAATATGGCAAGTGCTACCCCTTGCTCAAACGGGTTTGGCAAATTCGCCATATGCTTCAGTATGTGCTGATTCTTTTAGTGCATATTATATTAGCCCAGAGATTTTGTATGAAAACAAGCTTATAACTAAAGCAGAATTATCTATGAGCAAATTCGATGGCGATAGGGTGGATTATGGCTTTTTATACAACAATAGATTTAAGCTATTAAAAAAAGCATTTAGTCTATTTAATAGGGATAATGAGGACTTTGTTAAATATAAAAAGCAGAAAAAATCTTTAGACTACGCCTTATATATGTCGTTAAAGGAAGAAAACGATAATCTACCATTTTATGAATGGCAAAACGAGTATAAGCATCGTGATAAAAAAGCACTTTTAAGTTTTTATAATGAGCATAAAGAACAAATAGAGTTTTGGCAATTCGTTCAATTTACAGCTAACCAGCAATGGCAAGGCATAAAAAATTATGCTAACCAAAAGGGAATTAAAATAATGGGCGATATGCCTTTATACGTTGCACTTGATTCTGTTGACGTTTGGGTTAACCCTGAAGTATTTAAATTAGATGAAAACCTAAAGCCAAAAAAAGTTGCAGGAGTTCCACCTGATTATTTTTGTGCAGAAGGTCAGCTATGGGGCAACCCCGTATACGACTATGACGCCTTAAAGAAATCTAATTACTCATGGTGGGTTAACAGGCTTAAAAAGATGACAAAATTATTTGACCTAGTTAGGATTGACCATTTTAGAGCATTTGATAGATATTACGAGATAGAAAGAGATGCTAAAACGGCGATGGAAGGCGAGTGGATAGACGTTCCGTCAAAAGAGCTTTTAAGCACAATATTTAAAAAGGTAAATAAAAACAAGATTATTGCTGAAGACTTAGGAATTATTGATGACGGAGTAAGAGATTTGTTAAAATGGACAAGTTGTCCAGGTATGAAAATTTTATCTTTCGCATTTAACGGTGATATTAATAATTTATATCTTCCAGAAAGAATAGAGGAAAATTGCGTATGTTACACAGGCACTCACGATAATGATACACTTGTAGGGCTAATTAACAATTTTTCTGATTGGGATAAAAACAATATATATTCTGGAGTAAAAAGTAGCCTAGAAAGGTTAGATATAGACATTAAACTTGACAATGTTGAAAGTTTAACGAAAGCAATAATTGAGCTAGGATTTAAATGCAAAGCAAACACTTTTATACTTTCTATACAAGACGTTTTGGGGCTAGACTCAAGCTATAGAATTAATACACCGAGTGAAGTAGATGATAAAAATTGGTCTGTAAGAATACCTAACAGGCTTTTAACGAAAAAGGCTGCAAACAAGCTTAAATCACTAAAAAACAAATATAAAAGATAAAAAAATCTCGCCTTTAGCGAGAATTTTTTAGAATATAACAGTTATGGTCATTGATTTATTATAGACAGATTGAGCGGTAATCTTCCAGTTATTTGAGTCGGCAATGGTTTTAGCGATTGCAAGTCCTAGTCCAGAGCCACCCGATTCTCTAGAACGAGAGTTATCTACACGGTAAAATCTCTCGAATATTTTTTCAGAATCCTCAGTTATAACGTTGCTTCCGGTATTAAAAACGGTTAGCACGGTTCTTCCATCTTTTTTAAGAGAAACGTTTATTTGTCCGTTACTATCAGAATGTTTTATTGCATTATCAAGCAATATCATTAAAAGCTTTTTAACACTAGCCTTGTCGCCCTTATATTCAATATCGTTTTCTATTTCAGTATTTAGTTTTTTACCTTTTTCATAAGCAAGAGCGTCAAATGGGAGAGTGGTTGATATTATCTCTTGTGAAAGGTTAAAACTCTCGTGCTTAAGCTCGCTTTTAAATTCATCAATCTTTGCAAGTGTTAAAAGGTCGGAAACCAACCCCTGCATTCTTTCTGTTTGCGATTTAATATTGTCAACAAAAACGTTATCCGTTTCAGTATTTTTAAGTATATCAGCATTAGCACTTATAATTGCAATAGGGGTTTTAAGCTCGTGGCTTGCGTCAGAAATAAACTGTCGCTGTTTTTCAAAGGCAAGCCTTACAGGAGTGATAATAGATTGTGATAGTGACCAAACTAGTGAAACCAATATTAAAAAGATTATGCTTGTGAATAAAAGGGTGTTTACAATTTCGCTATTTAGCTTTTTAGTATATTCGTTCATATCCGAGCCGTATAAAATCATACTGTAGTTTACACTAGTATTTTTAACAAGCTTAAAATGAATGCTACCAAAACTTCCACTCGACAGGTGAGATTTTTTAACAGCTTCAAAAACTATATTCGCTATATCCTCATCGGATAAATCTGCTTTGCTTATAACGGTGTATTCAGTATAGGTTGGCGATTGAGGAGAATAAGATTGAATTTCAATTATTATACTTTCAGGCAGAGGGTGATTGTCTAAGGTATACGAGCTTTCAATTTGTTCTAAGGCACTTAAAACCGAACGGTTAAAAAAGGAACGTAATACTAAACAAACCGAACCAAAAAGAATGGCAAGTGAAATGAACAAAACAGAGCAGGTTAATAAAAAAAACCTAAATTTAGTGCGTTTAATCATCTTGATTACCTATCGTATAGCCAATGCCCCTAATAGATTTTATTTCAGTTTTACTTTTAATTGCTTGAAGCTTTTTTCTTATAAATGAAACGTAAACCTCGATAGTATTGTATTCTGCCTCGTTGTCATAACCCCAAATTTTTTCAATAAGTCTTTCCTTGTTAACTGTTTTGCCTTTAGATAAGATTAGCATCTCCATAATCTGAAATTCTTTTTTTCCTAAAGCAATGCGTTCGTTAGCACAAACAAGTTCAAAGGTGTTGCGGTCTAGAGAGAGGTCGTTTACTTGTAACAAATCGCCAGTAAAAACTTCTTTTCTTCTACAAAGTGCACGCACTCTCGCTAAAAGCTCGTCAGTATTAAATGGCTTTGAGATATAATCGTCTGCCCCAAGGTTAAGCCCCTCAATTTTGTCAATAGTTTCAGATTTTGCAGATAGCATAAGAATAGGAGTGTCAATTCTATTTGCACGCAACAATTTAAGCAGGGTAAATCCGTCGATTTTAGGCATTAGAACGTCTAAAATAATCAAATCATAAACGCCAGAACAAGCGAGGTCGTATCCTTCCTCACCGTCAAAGGCAAAATCTACCGAGTATTTATTCTGTTTTAAGATGGTAACAAGTGCTTGAACAAGCTGTTTTTCATCATCTACAATTAAGATTTTCATAAAATTATTATACCATTAAACAATTGAAGAAATATTTAAAAAATAATTAATAAAACTTAAGATTTTTAAGAAAACTTCAAGTTTTATATGTTAACATAAGCTTAGATAAGCGAAAAGCTTAATAAACCCACACTCTCAATAAACTTTTTCCTAAGGTAAAGCGTCGGCATGTCCGACGCTTTGCTTTTTTTACTTTAATTTTTATAGTAGTGGAATAGTTGCTAAATATTGCACGTCATCTCTGTTTTTAGAATCGCCTTCAGCTAAAACGAAAAGTTTTTTATAGATTATTCCACCAGCCTTTTTAACAAGTTCTTCTAGTCCTTTAAGGCTTTCACCGGTGGAAATAACGTCATCAATAATAGCAACCTTTTTGCCGTTAAGAAGATTTGCATCGTGTCTTGAAATATGAAATTGTTGATTAGCCCCAGTTGTGATTGAAGAACCGTATGCAACTGAAATACCGTCTTTAAGGTAAAGCTTCTTTTCCTTTCTAGCTACTGCATAGAAAGGCATTTTAAGCTCTCTAGCAACAACGTGTGCAAGCTGTAAGCTCTTTGATTCAGCAGCCAAAACAATCTCGCTATCACCACAAAGCTTTGCAATCTCCTTTCCACAGTGTTCAGTAAGTGTAGGGTTGCCATGCAAGTTAAAGAACGCAATATTAACACCCTCTTTAATAGTTAAAATAGGCAAATGCTCAATTTTTCCTGCAATGTCAACGGTGAAAAAGTTTTCCATAAAAATCTCCTATATATTTGTTCGATAAAATTTTAGCATATTTTTTTAAGTTTGTCTATGGGTAAATCATATATTCATAGTAAAAAGCATAAAGTTATTTTAAAAAAACAAAGAGGGAATATGGATTATATAACGTCATCGCCCGAGCAAACAGTGAGATTATTTAATACGTCTATGGACAAGGGGCTAAGCCAGATAAGAGTTCAAGAAAACTATAAAAGATATGGTAAAAACATTTTGTCCGAAAAGAAAAAACAAGGTTTTTTTTCTAAGGTATTAGACGCATTAAAAGAGCCAATGCTAATAATTTTAGCATTTGCCTTTATTATAGCGTTCGGCACTAAGCTAGGTAGCTTTTTAAAAACTGGAGAGGCAGACTTTTCCGAGTGTTTAGGAATATTTTTAGCGATAATATTATCTGTTGCTATAACCTTGATTATGGAGGGGAGCTCTGAACGTGCATTTTCGCTTTTGAACAAAATTTACGATAACGTTACTGTAAAAGTAATACGTGACGGTGAAACAATAGTGGTTTCAAAAGAATATATAACCGTTGGCGATATTATAGTGCTTAACAGTGGAGATAAGATTATTGCTGATGGTAGAATTATAGAATGTGATGATTTAAGCGTAGACGAGTCAGCCTTAACAGGAGAAAGCAATCCTAGCAAAAAACAGGCAGGAGCAATGCTCAGCACAAATCTGCCATTAGCCGAACAAAAAAATTTGCTTTTTTCTGGCACTTTTGTTGTTACGGGAACAGCAAAAATGGTGGTTACCGCTATTGGCGATAATACTGAAATTGGAAAGATTGCTGACCAGCTAAAAGAAAAGGTAGAAACTCTTTCGCCATTAAATCAAAAGCTTTCAAAACTTGGCAAAACAATATCGCTAGTCGGTGGAATTACAGCCTTTGCAGTATTTATTTTATCGGTTGTAAGACTTTATTATAGTCAAAGCCTAACATTTGAGGGCGTTCAAGACCTGTTTATTTCTTGTATAATACTTATCGTGGCGGCAGTGCCTGAGGGTTTGCCTGCAATAGTTGCAGTATCACTTGCATTGAATATGATAAAACTTGCAAAAGAAAATGCCTTGATTAAAAAGATGATAGCTACTGAAACGGCAGGAGCAGTAAGTGTTATTTGTTCTGATAAAACTGGAACGTTAACAAAAAACAAGATGACTGTAACAGAGTTTTGTTCTAATGAACAGTGCGCAAGTCCAAAAACAATAACAACCGATTATGTTCTTCAAAACTTTATTTGTAACAACACGGCTGATATTTTAGGCAGAGGCAGGAAAGCTGAAAACGTGGGCAGTGGCACGGAATGTGCTTTGATTACGGCTGTTGAAGATAACTGTGGAACTTCGTATAAAGTATATAGAGAAAAGCACCCTGTTTTACATCGTGAGCCATTTACTAGTGAAAGCAAAAAAATGATAACGGTTATTAAAATCAACGACGGATACCGTGCATTATTAAAAGGTGCACCGGAAAAAGTTTTAGAGCTCTGTAATTTAAATTTAGAGCAAAAACAAGCAATCGTTGAGAATATGAAAAAGCATCAAAGGAAGGCCGAAAGGGTTTTATGCTTTGCACATAAAGACCAAAAAAGCCCAATTAGTAACCAATTTCTAGAGGGTGAATATATATATGACGGTTATGCAGTTTTAAAAGACCCAATTAGAAAAGAGGTTAAGGTTGCAGTTAGAGAGTGTAACCGAGCAGGAGTATCTGTTATAATGCTAACGGGTGATAACATTACAACAGCAGCGGCTATAGCAAAAGAGATTGGTTTAATTAAAAGTGAGGAAGAGGCTATAAATGCAGGCATAATAGATGGCATAGACGACCAAAACTTAAAAAAGATGTTAAAGAGAATAAAAGTAATTGCACGCTCTACGCCTTCAACAAAACTAAGAATAGTTAGATGCTTAAAAGAGATGGGGGAGGTTGTTGCAGTTACAGGTGACGGTATTAACGACGCTCCTGCAATTAAGCACGCAGACGTTGGAATATCTATGGGAATAACTGGTAGTGAAATAAGCAAAGAGGCCGCAGACGTTATATTGCTTGACGATAGTTTTTCAACAGTGGTTAAAGCCATTGAGTTTGGAAGAAATGTTTATAAAAACTTGCAACGGTTTATCTTTTTTCAACTTTCTGTTAATCTTTCGGCACTAATAGTAATCACCGTTTGTGCATTGCTTGGCATTAAAGAACCTTTTAATACTCTGCAACTTTTATGGATAAACGTGATAATGGACGGACCACCAGCGTTAACGCTTGGGCTTCAGTCGGCAGACGGAGATATAATGAGACATCCTCCCGTTAAAAGAGAAAAAAGTATTGTCAGTCCCACAATGTTTTTTAGAATACTTTTTAATGGAGTATTTATAGGTGTAACTGTAATTTTACAATATTTATATAACTTTTTAAGGGTTTCTGAGTTTGAAAGAACGGGCGTGGTGTTTACTCTTTTTATATTGTTTCAATTATTTAACGCTTTCAACTCAAGGGAGTTGGGTTCAGAAAGTATTTTTAAAAGTGTAAAAAAGAATATGGTTATGGTGTATACCTTTCTAGCAGTTTTTTTGTTGCATTTTATAATAGTGCAGTTTTTATCGCCACTGTTTAGGGTTAACGCTTTAGAGCTATCAAGCTGGATAAAATGTATAATAATGTCGTCTAGCATAGTTATTTTTTCAGAAGCATATAAAATAGTTTACAAGAGATTAAAAAAATAAAAATAACAATAAATAAAATTAAAAGGTGAGCGTAAACTATAATAGTATGTCGCAAATAACAATAACCGAAAAGATTTCAAATGAAAAAAACCTATTATACGTTCAAACGGGTTTGGCAGAAATATTATCAAATACTGATTGCAAAATATCAAGTATTCATACTTCAGATAGAGCAAAAATATCGATTCAATGTCCGGAAGTCTATTATCAAGTAATAAAAATGGAAATTCTAGATATGGTATCCGAGATTATAACCGTTGGATACAAATACGAATTTTTGAAAAAAGAAGTAAAGGTAAGCGGGCTTAATGAAAGCGAAAAAGAGATATTATTAACAAGCTTGATAGCAGCAGACTTTTATGATGACAAAAAGTGGACGTTAGAGAGATACAAGGACTCTGAAGAAATATCAATAGACGGCGTATACAATTTTAGATTAGAGCCACTTAAAAAAAAGTGGAGAGAAGTAGCCTCTTATATGCCTAAGGTTTTCTTAAGTGAGCAATTAAAAGATTTTATAGCCTACTTAATAGAAAACAAAAAGAAGAGAGCATTTGTTGACGACGGGAGGGTTTACGACCACCGATATAAAAGATTAAAGAGATGCAACCTCATTGAGTATAAGTCATTAAGAACAGTTAGGGAAGTGTTGCTTAGCAATTGTGGAGAGGTTGAGTTGTCAGGAAAGATTCCAGAAGAAGATGAGAGGTATTTAAAAGAGTTCTATGGCGATAAGATAATATTTTCAAAAGACAATTAGTGTTAAATGGTTGACAAAATGCAAAAAAAAGTATATTATAATGTAAAAATAGCCAAAAATTTTTGAACAAGTAGCATAGAGGTAGGAATTAAGAGAGTGGGCGATGGCTGAGATGCCCATATTCTGAAACTATAAGCGAAACCATCAAAAAGGCAGGGTGCTGTTCCCTAAACGGTAAATTGAGTGGTCGTATTTTTTACGGCAATTAAGGTGGAAACGCGGATTTTATTCGTCCTTAAGGCATAATGCCTTAAGGATTTTTTATTTAGGAGGAAAAGAATATGAAAATTACATTAAAAGACGGTTCGATAATGGAGTTTGAAGGTAGCGTAACCGTTGCTGAGGTTGCAAAGGCAATATCTGAGGGCTTATTTAGGAACGCAGTTTGTGGAAAGGTGAATGGTAAGCTTGTTGATTTAAGCTATACTATAAACGAAGACTCAGAGCTTTCAATTATAACGTTAAAGGACAAAGAGGGTTTAGATGTATATCGCCATACCACATCGCACGTGCTTGCACAAGCAGTAAAAAACATTTTCCCCACCTCCAAACTAGCAATAGGACCTACGGTTGAGAATGGCTTTTATTATGATATAGAATTTAAGACGCCAATAAATAAGGATGACCTAGTAAAAATCGAAAACGAAATGAAAGCGATAATTAAGAGCGATTTACCTATTGAAAAATTGGTATATTCTAAAAAAGACGCTGTAAAGATTTGTAAAGATTTTTCAGAATCATACAAGGTCGAGCTTATCAACGACTTGCCACCAAAAAGTGAAATCTCATTTTATAAAATGGGTGATTTTATGGATTTGTGTAGAGGTCCACACCTTCCTTCAACGGGCAAGATTAAGGCGTTTAAGTTAACTTCAATTACCGGAGCATATTGGAGAGGCGATGAAAAGAATAAAATGCTAACCAGAATTTATGGAACGGCATTTGAGAAAAAGAGTGAGCTAGAGGATTATCTAAACGCATTAGAAGAGGCAAAGAAGCGTGACCATAACAAGCTTGGTAGAGAGCTTGGAATATTTATGACTGAGGAGGTTGTAGGTCAAGGCTTGCCAATCCTAATGCCAAAGGGCGCAAAGATTATGCAAATTTTAACACGCTTTGTAGAAGATGAAGAAGAAAAGCGTGGCTTTATGATAACCAAAACTCCAAACATGGCAAAGAACGATTTATATCGTATATCAGGACACTGGTATCATTATAGGGATAAGATGTTTGTATTGGGTGATGAAAATTCGCCAGAAGCAATGGCGCTTAGACCAATGACCTGTCCATTCCAATATCAAATCTATAAAAACGGATTGAAGAGTTATAGAGATTTGCCTTGCAGATACAGTGAAACGGCGTCGCTTTACAGAAAGGAAGCAAGTGGTGAAATGCACGGACTTATCAGAGTTCGCCAATTCACACTTTCTGATGGACATATAGTATGCACGCCCGAGCAGGTTGAAGAAGAATTCAAGCGCTGTTTAGATTTAAGTTATTACTTCTTAGAGTGCTTAGGAATGAAAGAGGACGTAACCTTTAGATTTAGTAAGCGTGGCAAGTCTAACAAGGAAAAATATATCGATAACGATAAGGCTTGGAATGAAACTGAAGCTCTAATGAAAAAGATTTTAGACGGCATTGGTTTAGATTACGTAGAAGCAGATGATGAAGCAGCATTCTATGGACCAAAGCTTGACGTTCAAATTAAAAACGTATATGGTAAAGAAGATACGCTTATTACAATTCAATTAGACTTTGCAGCATCTCGTAGCTTTGATATGACCTATATTGATGAAAATGGAGAAAAGCAATACCCGATTATAATTCATAGAAGTTCGATAGGTTGCTATGAAAGAACGCTAGCACTATTGATTGAAAAGTATGCGGGCGCATTCCCATTCTGGATTTGTCCCATTCAAGTAAAGGTTATGAGTTTAACTGATAGAACGGCAGATTATGCAAAATCAATCGTTGAAAAGCTAAAGAATTTAGGTATTCGTGCTGAGGTTGACGTTAGAAACGAAAAAATTGGATACAAGATAAGGGAAGCTCAACTAGATAAAATACCTTATATGTTCATTGTTGGCGATAAGGAGCAAGAAGAACAAACTGTTTCAGTTCGTTCGAGAAAAGAGGGCGACCTTGGTGTAAAAACCTTTGATGAAATCTCAAGCAAGTTAGTTTTAGAAAACGCACAAAAGAAAGCCTAAATAAAGAAAAACCGATAGATTTTTTCTATCGGTTTTTTACATTATTAGGCAAATAAAACAAGCAAATACACAAGAAGAAAATGTTGCAATTAGTGATATTAAAATAGGCACGAAAAGCTTTTTAGTTTTAGCACCTGCAAAATAGACGGCGGCAACGTAAAATACAGTTTCGCTACTTCCGTAGATTACCGAAGCACACCTACTTAAATAGCTATCTACACCGTATTTGGTGTAGATATCCGCAACCACAGCAAGCGAGCCACTTCCCGAAAAAGGCTTAATCAAAACAAGCTTTGTTAATTCTTTAGGAATTCCAAAAAACTCAAAGAATGGAGAAACCAGTCTAGATAGTCCATCGGATAACCCACTTGCCTCAAAAAGTTCGGTTAAAACGAAAATGCTTGCAAGATAAGGAAAAACGCTAACGGCAAAAGGCACTGCAGACTTTGCTCCCTCGGTAAAAGCGTCGTATGGCTTAACCTTTTTAATGCTTGCAGTTATAAAAATTATTAAAAATAGTAGTGGAATAAAATATTTAGACATTTTATTTGCTCTTTTTAACAAAAATTTTAACTAGTAGAACGCCAACTATGGTAGACATTAGCGTTGCAAGAGCTGTGGGCAAAATAACGTCTGCAGGTGAAAAAGAGCCATAGCTTGTTCTTAGAGCTAAAATTGAGGAGGGTATAAGCTGAATACTGGTTGCATTTATTACAAAGAACATTGTTATTGCATAATTAGTGCCTGTGTGTTTTTCAAGCTCAGCTATTGCTTTTATGCCCATAGGAGTAGTAGCACCACTCATTCCTAAAATATTAGCGCTCATATTAAGCGATATAAAATCATTAGCCGACTCGGGTAAATTTCCGTATAACCACTTATTAGCAGGTTTTAATATTTTTGCAAATTTTTTAGCAATGCCAGCTCTTTCTAAAAGCTCGAAAACGCCTAACCAAACGGCATATACAACAACCATTCTAAGCGTTAAGGATAATGCCTTTTCTCCACCAGAAAGCATAGCTGCCATTACTCCGTCAGGATTTGTGTAGAGTAAAAGCAGGGTAGAAAGAATTAAAATTAAGCTGAAAATAACGTTCATAGTAAACTTTATGATAAATATTTGTTGAATATGAAACAAAATTGTGTTATAATAAAAAAATATAATAGGAGAAAATTATGAAAGAGAAATATTATATAACAACAGCAATAGCATACACTTCAGGTAAGCCTCACATTGGAAATACTTATGAAGCAATATTAAGTGACGGCTTGGCAAGATTTAAAAGATATCAAGGTTACGACGTGTTTTTTCAGACTGGAACGGACGAGCATGGGCAAAAGATAGAGGAAAAGGCTTTTGCGGCAGGAGTATCGCCAAAGCAATTTGTTGATAGCGTGGCAGAAGAAATACGTGGTATTTGGGATATGGTAGGCGTATCTTACGATAAGTTTATGAGAACAACCGAGCCATATCACGAAGCACAAGTTCAAAAGATATTTAAAAAACTTTATGAAAAAGGGGATATATATAAAGGCTCATACGAGGGCTGGTATTGCACGCCTTGTGAAAGCTTTTGGACTGATTCTCAGTTAAAGGATGGCAAGTGTCCCGACTGTGGAAGAGAAGTTAAAAAGTCAAAAGAAGAAGCGTATTTTTTCAAAATGAGCAAATATGCCGATAGGTTGATGCAATATTATAACGAGCATCCCGAGTTTATCACTCCCGTTTCAAGAAAGAACGAGATGGTAAATAACTTCTTAAAGCCAGGACTTCAAGATTTATGTGTTTCTAGAAGCACTTTTAAATGGGGAATTCCTGTTGACTTTGACCCAAAGCACGTTGTATACGTATGGCTAGACGCTTTGACCAATTATATAACGGGTATAGGCTACGACGCTGACGGCGAGAATAAGGAATTATACAATAAATACTGGCCGGCAGACGTTCACGTTATAGGAAAGGATATAATAAGGTTTCACACTATTTATTGGCCAATCTTCTTAATGGCATTAGATGTTCCATTGCCCAAAAAGGTATACGGACACGGTTGGCTATTGCAAGACGGCGGAAAGATGAGTAAGTCAAAAGGCAACGTTATGTATGCAGACGACTTGGTTAGATTTTTTGGAAAAGATGCAGTAAGATATTATGTTTTAACTGCAATGCCACAAGATAACGATGGTTTGATTTCGTGGGAATCTGTAATAGAAACCATAAACAGCGATTTAGCAAACGTGTATGGAAACCTTGTTAGCAGAACGATTGCAATGACCAATAAATACTTTGGCGGAAAGGTTGCAAACAAAAAGGTTGCTCAAGAGGTTGACGCAGACTTAATTAACACGGCTATAAGTGCTTATGGAAAGGTAGCTTCTAAAATGGAAGACTTTAGGGTGGCTGACGCTATTAGCGAGATTTTCCAAGTGTTTAGAAGAGCAAATAAGTATATTGACGAAACAACGCCTTGGATTTTAGCAAAAGATGAAGCTAATAAGGATAGACTTGAAACGGTTTTATATAATCTACTAGAAAGCATTACTATTGGAAACTCTTTATTATCATCATTCATTCCAGACAGCTGTATAAAGACTGCTAATATGTTGGGCGAAAACGTTAGGGATTATAATAAGCTTAACGAGTTTGGGCTAAAAGATGAATATGCAGTTACCGATAAGCCGGAGATACTATTTGCAAGGTTAGATAGTGTAGAGATAATGAAAAAGGTGAATGAAATGATAGAAGAAAGAAAAGAGCCACAAAAGGAAGAAATAAAAGAGGTTGAAAGCAAGCCTGCTAAACCGTTAATCAGCTTTGAAGAATTTACAAAGGTTGAATTAAAGGTTGCAAAAGTAATAGAATGCGAAAAGGTAGAAAAGAGTAAGAAGTTATTAAAGCTAACCGTTCAATTAGGAGAAGAAAAAAGAACGGTTGTAAGTGGAATAGCAAATTACTATTCACCAGAGAATTTAATTGGCAAAAAGTTAGTAATGGTAACAAACTTAAAACCTGCAAAGCTTTGTGGAATTGAAAGTCAAGGAATGATAATCTGTGCAGAAAACCAAGCAGGTGACATTGCATTCTTAACACCTGAAAAAGATATAGAAGACGGAAGCGAAATTTTTTAATGTATATAGACACGCATTGTCATTTAGACGATAATAGATTTATTGATTTAGATTCAGTTGTAAAAGAATACGAGAAAGCATTAGTTAAAACTGTTATACACGCTGGTTGCAACGAAAAATCTTCTGAATTTGGAAAGTTGGCTTGTGAAAAGTACGATAGCATATATTTTTCAGCAGGATTTCATCCTAGCGACTGCATAGATTTTGACGATGAGGCAAGATTAAAAATAGAAAGACTTTTAAGCCATAAAAAATGCGTTGCAGTGGGAGAGATAGGCTTAGACTATCACTATGAAGGTATAGATAAAGAAAAACAAAAGCAGT
This sequence comes from Christensenellaceae bacterium, assembly GCA_045653205.1. Taxonomy (GTDB): domain Bacteria; phylum Bacillota; class Clostridia; order Christensenellales; family Borkfalkiaceae; genus UBA1259. The sequence continues at coordinate 428,210 of JAZOLT010000007.1, forward strand.
GCTTTATAAGTCAAATTGAACTTGCAAAAGAATATAATCTTCCAATTTGCGTTCATATGCGAGATGCGACTGAAGATACGATAAATATATTAAAAGAGCAAGCCAAAGGCTTATCGGCAAGAGGTGTAATTCACTGCTATTCGGGAAGCGTAGAAACGGCAAAAATATTGCTTGATTTAGGGTTTATGCTATCATTTGGTGGAACGGTTACTTTTAAGAATGCTAAAACGGTTTTAGAGGTGGCAAAGTTTACGCCAATAGACTGTCTGTTGACAGAAACTGATAGCCCGTATTTAGCACCAACGCCATATCGTGGCTTAACTAACACGCCTAAAAACGTAGCAATAGTTACAAACTTTTTAGCCACTCTAAAAAATGTTGACTGCCAAAGCTTTAGCGAGAGTGTGCTTAATAATGCAAAAAAGCTTTTTTATAAGCTTTAAAACAAAATAAAGCCAAAAAAATTTCGGCTTTATTTTGATTTTTAATCATTGGTAAAAATGATAAAGTAAAGAATAATCTTTACGTTATTATAATGTGTAGCTTACCGCAAGTTATGCGTTTAATTAAAAGGGAATTTATGGAAAATAACTTAAAAACGCTATTAAAAAAACACGGCACTTCATTAAAGAAAGCATTTGGTCAAAATTTTTTAACCGATGAAAACCTTTTAGAAGAAATTGTGCTTAAATCAGGGGTTGATAAAGACACGGTGGTTTTGGAAATTGGCTGTGGTGCAGGTGCTTTAACACGCCATTTAGCAAAGCACGCAAAGTGTGTTTATGGGTATGAAATAGACCGTTCGTTAGAGCCTGTTTTAAATGAAACTGTGGGCGAGTATTCTAACGTTAATATTATCTTTAACGACGTTATGAAAGAGAAGATGGTTGAGCTTGAAAGAAAGCTTAAAGGCAAATACGTGTTAGTAGCAAATCTTCCATATTACATAACAACTCCAATCATTATGAACTTTTTAGAGAATGCAAAAAACCTAAAGAGCATGTCAATAATGGTTCAAAAGGAGGTTGCGGACAGGTTGTCGGCAAAAGAAGGCACAGCAGACTATGGCGCAATAACGGTAGGAATAAATCTTAGGGGAAGTGCTAGCACTATATTAGACGTGCCAAGAGAAAAGTTTACTCCCGTTCCTAACGTTGATTCAGCAGTTGTAAAAATTGATATAGTAGAGAATAAGTTTAAGGGCGTAAATTACGATGCTGTTAGACAGCTTGTTAGAGCTGGTTTTTCTAGTAGAAGAAAGATGCTTATCAATAACATAATGAATTTTTATAGGCTAAAAAGGGAGATTGTTGAAAAAGCATTGATTAAAGCAAGCGTTAGTCCATCTGCAAGGGGAGAAACCTTATCGGCTGAGCAATACGTTGATTTAGCAAACGTGTTAGAGGAAATAATAAAATGAAAAAAACAATAGTTCTAGCAAGTGCAAACAAGGGCAAAATTCGTGAAATATCCGAAATGCTACCCAATTTTAAGGTGGTTGGATATAAGGATATGGGATTAGATTTTGACATAGAAGAAAACGGCACGACTTTTTATGAGAATGCACTTATTAAAGCAAAGGCAGTATCTAAAGCATTGGGGTTGCCAGCACTTGCTGATGATAGTGGATTAGAGGTTGATTCGCTTAAAGGTGCGCCGGGAATATTCAGTGCAAGATACTCAGAGAGTGGAACTGACGAGGATAATAACAAGCTATTGCTTAAAAATTTAGAGGGAAAGGAACGCCGTGCAAGGTTTATCTGCTGTATGGTGTATTACGACGATGGAGAAATTATAACTCATTCAGGCAAAACTGAGGGGGAAATTTTATTTAGCGAGCAAGGAACAAACGGATTTGGTTATGACCCATTGTTTTTAAGCTATGACCTTAACAAAAGCTTAGGAGTAGCTACTGAACAAGAAAAAAATAGTATAAGTCATCGCAGTCGTGCGTTAAGTGGATTAGTTGAAAAATTGGTTAAAAGAGGTATTGTATGAAAGTTTTTAACGGTGTAGAAGAGTTAGTAGGCAACACCCCGTTAATAAAAGTGAACAATATAATAAAAGAAGAAAAACTTTTAGCAAACCTTATGGTTAAAGCAGAACGCTTTAATCCAGCAGGTAGTATAAAGGATAGAACAGCTCTTTATATGATTAAAGATGAAGAAGAAAAGGGCTTAATCAGTAAAGGAGCAACCATAATAGAGCCAACGAGTGGAAACACAGGTATTGGTCTAGGGGCAATTTGTGCAAGTAGAGGTTATCGCTTAATTTTAACAATGCCCAACACAATGAGTGAAGAACGAATTAAGGTGCTTAAAGCGTTCGGTGCAGAGGTTGTGTTGACCGACGGGAAGTTGGGTATGCAAGGTGCAATAGAAAGGGCAAAAGAAATTGAAGCAAAAACACCAAACAGCATAATAACAGGGCAGTTTACAAATCCTGCAAACGTTCTTGCACACTATAAAACCACTGCAAAAGAGATTTGGGAAGATACCGAGGGGAGTGTGGACGTGGTAATAGCTGGTATTGGCACGGGTGGAACGATAAGTGGAATAGGAAAATATTTAAAAGAAAAAAACCCAAGGATAGAAATCATTGGGGTAGAGCCTAAAAGCTCGCCATTAATTACAAGTGGAAAAAGTGGATTGCACAAAATTCAAGGTATAGGAGCAAACTTTATTCCTGAAAACTTTGATAAAAGCGTATGCGACAAGGTTGTGGTAGTATCTGATGAAGACGCATTTTATTTTGCAAATCTTCTAGCAAAAAAAGAGGGATTGCTGGTGGGTATATCTTCGGGAGCGACAATGGCGATAGGCGTTGAGCTTTCGAAAAAAGAAGAATACAAAGGAAAGAATATTATAGTAATATTAGCAGACCTTGGAGAAAGATACCTATCGACAGGATTATTTGAGTAAAGAAAAAAACCGTAGAAAAATCTACGGTTTTTACTGTTTAAATCTAATTATACTCTCTCAACTTTACCACTCTTTAAGCATCTAGCACAAACGTATTCTTTAGAAACACTGCCGTTTTCATGCTTAACAGAAACCTTTTGAAGATTAGCTTCGTAAAGCTTGGGAGTTTTGCGGTTAGAGTGGCTAACCATATTACCAGAAAGTTTACCCTTTCCACAAACACTGCAAATCTTGCTCATATACTTTATCCTCCGCTTCGATGAGTTTTCATTTTTAACACATAACACTATACTACATAAAAAAATAAAAATCAAGTTTTTTAATAGAGTTTTCTCCAAATTTAAGTTAAAAATTTTTAATTTAACAAACAATTTGAAAAATAAGCATCAAAAACTTGCAAAAGTGATTAAAATATTGTAAAATATATACAACGCAAATTATAGAGGTAAGTATGTCTGCAAAAACTAATAACATCTACGGCAGGATAATGATATCATCAGGCACAATACAACGATTCGTTCATAACGTTGGATTGGATTGCTATGGTATTGTAGATTTTGCTTCAATAGACTTATGGAATTCCATAATTAGTTTCACAAAATTCCGTTCTAAAGTCAAGGGCGTAAGAGTTCATACGATAGGGAACAGAATTACTATAGACGTGGCAGTAGTAGTAAAATACGGCGTATCTATAAAAGCGGTAAGCGATGCGCTTAAAGAATCAATCAAGTATAAGGTTGAGCGTTTTACGGGAATGATTGTGGAAACAATTAACGTAAAAGTTACAGGCGTAAAAAGGTAATCGCAACATTAAAACCGTTCATAATTTCAGGAGAAATATATGCAAAAAACAATAAATGGCGCAATGTTAAGGTCAATGATTTTGACTGCTGCTAAACTTTTAGAAGTAAACAGAGAAAACGTTGATGCTTTGAACGTATTCCCCGTTCCAGACGGAGATACGGGAACGAATATGTCACTAACCATACAATCTGCAGTAAAGGAAGTAAATAATTGCAGGTCAAATAAGATGGCTGACGTGGCAGAATCGGTTTCAAAGGGAGCTTTAAGAGGAGCTCGTGGAAATTCAGGCGTTATTCTATCACAAATATTAAGGGGTATCTGCACTTCTCTAAAAAAGCACGAGGAGGCAGACGTTAAGGCGTTTGCAACAGCGTTAGTAGCTGGTGTTGACGTGGCGTATGGTGCAGTATCAAAGCCAAAGGAAGGCACGATATTAACGGTTATCAGATTGATAGCAGAGCGTGCCCAAAGCATTAGAAATAAGGCAAAAACATACGAAGACTTTTTCCCAGAGATTATAAAAGCTGGAGAAGAGGCGGTAGAATTAACACCTTCATTACTTCCCGTATTGAAAAAAGCTGGGGTAGTAGACGCAGGTGGTAAGGGCTTATTATTGATTATTGAAGGAATGTATAAAGCAATTCTTGGCGAAACTGTTAACGCTGAAATTGCTGACAAGCCTGTGCAAGAAACAGAAGAAGTTGAAATGGACCATTCTAATATTATGGGACTTGTAGACATTGAGTTTGCATACTGCACTGAATTTTTCATAATCAATTTAAAAAAGAAAACCACGCTAGCCGACATTGATAGGTATAGAGAATATTTAATGACGCAAGGCGATTGCGTAATAGTAATAGGTGACTTGGAATTTGTAAAGGTCCACGTTCACACTAATCAACCGGGTAGAGTATTGACCAAAGCGCTTGAGCTTGGTGAGCTTGACAAGCTTAAGATTGAAAACATGCTTGAGCAAAACCGAGAATTGATTAAAAAATACGAAGAAGAAAAGAAATTAATGGGTATGATGGCAGTTTCGGCAGGTGACGGAATTACCAACATATTTAAAGATTTATTAGTTGATGCTGTTATAGAGGGCGGTCAATCAATGAATCCTTCTGCAAGCGACATTGCTGATGCAGTGATGAAGATAAATGCAGAAAACGTATTCGTATTCCCAAATAATAAGAACATAATTTTAGCAGCAGAGCAAGCAAAATCGCTAGTAAAAAACAAGCGAATTCACGTTATACCTACTAAAGACGTACCACAAGGTTTTTCTGCAGCATTAGCATTTAATCCCGACCTAACTGTTGATGAAAACAAGGCGAATATGATACACGCACTTGATATGGTAACGGTTGGTCAAGTTACATATGCTGTTAGAAATACGCATATGAACGGCTTTGATTTAAAGATTGGCGATATAATAGGCCTTGATAATAAAAAGATTTTATCAACGGGAAAGGATATAAGCGAAGTTACGTCTAGTTTAATTGAAAAATTGCGTAGTAACGAAGAAATTATAACCCTATACTACGGGCAGGACGTAACGGAGGATGAAGCAGAGGCGCTTGCTGAAAGTTTACGTGAACGTTATCCCGATTGTGACGTTGAGGTTTTATATGGTGGTCAACCGATATACTACTATTACGTAGCATTAGAATAAAATTTACGGGAAAGAGCAATCTTTCCCTTTTTTTATAGGTATGGAATTAACAAAAATTCGTGGAATAAGCGACAAAAGAGAGAAAGAATTCAATAAGCTTAAGGTGTATAGCACGGCTGATTTAGTTCGGTTTTTTCCCCGAGCTTATTTAGACTTGCGTGCAAAACAGCTTTTAAAATTTGCCTATCATAATGATTTTGTTTTAACATACGGCAGGGTTATTACCGAGCCAAACGTGAGGTATTATAGAAAAAATTCAGGTTTAGTAAAGGTTACCTGTGAACAAGATGGACTTGTATTTAATATTATATGGTTTAATAACACATACGTATTAAACAAGCTAAAGGTTGGGGAAGAATATCTGTTTTATGGACGAGTAAGAAGAGATGGCGGTGCAATCAGCATGGCTAACCCCACCTTTGAACCGTGTGAAAAGGTGTTTAGATTACAGGGCATAGTTCCACAATATCACGTTACAGGCTCGCTTTCTCAAAAGGTGGTTAGAGATAGCGCTCGTCTTGCTGTTTCGCTAGAAAAACCAAGAAGCATTATTCCTGAACATCTAATATTAAAATACGAATTAAAAGATTTGTTTTGGGCGTATCGAGAGATACATAATCCTACGGATTTTTCTAGCGTTTCGTTGGCTTCTGATAGGATAGCGATAGAAGAATATTTTGCATTGATTTCTGCCTTTAAATTCATAAAAGGTGGTAGAGAACAAGTAAGGATAAATACATATTCCTGTTCTAGCGAAGAGCTAATAAGATTTATTGATAAAACTTTTCCATTCGAGTTTACTGACGGACAAAAAAAGGCTGTTAACGAAATTTTTTCTGACCTAAAGAGTGCAAAGGTTATGAATAGACTAATGCAGGGAGACGTAGGTAGTGGAAAAACGGCTGTAAGCTTGTGTGCAATATTTATGTCAGCACAATCTGGTTATCAATCTGTAATGCTAGCACCAACTGAAGTTTTGGCACGACAAAATTATAATGCAGTAAAAAAAGCATTCCCTGAATTAGACGTGGAGTTGCTTGTAGGTAGCACATCAGCAAAAGAAAAACAACTTATCAAACAAAAAATCAAAGCTGGAGAAACGAAGGTAGTTGTTGGAACGCACGCTGTAATTCAAGAGGACGTTGAGTTTAATAATCTATCACTATGTATTTGTGATGAGCAACAACGCTTTGGAGTAGCACAACGCAGTAGCTTGTTATCAAAGGGGATAGCACCCGACGTGTTGGTTATGAGCGCAACGCCAATTCCTAGAACTCTTTCATTGATTTTTTATGGAGATTTGGATATTACAACTATACCCGATAAGCCCAAAAAACGTATAGAAATTCAAACAAATATCGTTCCAGAATATAAGTATAACGACATGCTTGAGTTTATTAGAAAAGAAATAAAATCAGGCAGGCAAGCTTATTTTGTATGCCCGAAGATAGATGGTGATGAAGAGGGAACAGTTATATCTGCAACCGAGCTGTTTGAACAGATAAAAGAAAGGCTGACAGACGTTAGTGTAGGGCTTTTACACGGCAAAATGAAAGATAAAGAAAAGAACGCCGTTATGGAAGATTTTAAGCAAAATAAAATTAACCTTTTAGTATCTACAACGGTAATAGAGGTTGGTGTAGACGTTCCGAATGCAAGTGTAATGGTGATATATAACGCCGAGCGATTTGGACTATCGCAGTTGCATCAATTAAGGGGTAGAGTAGGGCGTTCCGATATTAAAAGTTATTGTTTTTTACAAACGGCATCTAGTAGCGAAAAAGCCATAGAGCGATTAAAGATTATAAAGGACAATTCAGATGGATTTAAAATATCCGAGTTTGATTATAAATTAAGAGGGTCAGGAGATTTTATGGGTAGCCGTCAAAGTGGCAAGCTTATAAAAGATTTAGGTGATTTAAATTATTCAACAAGTAGCATATTTTTAGCAAAAAAGATTAGTGACGAGGCGTTTGAAAGAGGTTTAGGTCTAGAAAACATAAAAAAGGTAGCCTTAGACAAATATAATAGATTAAAAGATATTACTCTAAATTAATTAAATATATTTAAAAAACTATTGAAAAATAACGCTATGTAGTGTAAAATAGTATTATCAACATTAGAGGAATGACAAATGAGAATTGCAATATCAGCAGAAAGCACCGTAGATTTATCAGAACAACTAATAAAACAATTTGATATTAGGATTGTTCCTTTTTCAGTGTTACTTGGCGACAAGTGTGCGTATGACGGGGAGATTACTTGTGATGAGATAATAGAGTTTGTAAACGAGAGTAAGATTTTGCCAAAAACAGGGGCTGTAAATCAAAATCAATACGAACAACATTTTGAGAATTTGAAAAAAGAGTATGATGCAATAATTCATTTTTCTTTATCATCAGAGTTTAGTAGTGCATACTCAAATGCAAAAAAGGTAGCAGATGAACTAGAAAACGTTTACGTTATTGATACACGCTCTCTTTCAACAGGTATTGCCTTGCTTGCGATTTATGCAAGAAAGCTAGCAGAAAAAGGTTTAGAGCCAAGTGAAATTGTTAAAAAGGTTGGGGCAAGAGTAGAATTTGTTCAAGCAAGCTTTGTATTAAAGCGTCTAGATTATCTATATAAAGGTGGAAGATGTAGTGCTCTTGCATTCTTTGGCGCAAACTTATTAAAAATTCGTCCACAAATATTGGTAAAAAGCGGAAAAATGATTGCTGGAAAAAAATATAAGGGCAATTATGCTAGCGTTGTAGAAAAATACGTTAGGGACGTGTTAGATGAATTTAATACACCAGACCTCAACACTGTATTTTTAACCTATACAACTGTTAATGAGGAAATTATAAATAAGGCAAAAAGTATTCTTACTGAAAGAGGATTTAAGAATATCTACGTAACAAAGGCAGGCGCAACCATTACAAGCCATTGTGGCGAGGACTGCTTGGGAATATTGTATTTAAACGATAATTTCTTCTAAAATATTAAACTATAATTAGATTAAAAGCACCGAAATATCTCGGCGCTTTTTGTTTTCTGAATACAAAATAAGAATATTCATAAAATTATTCAAAAACAACGAAAAATCTTAAAAAAATTTCAAAAAAAATGCATAAAATGTTTGACAAATGAATTAAGAGGGAATATAATAGAGCCATAATTAAAAGCACGGCACAGTTCGTGAAAGGAGAAAAATAAAAATGAAGAAGATTTTAACTTTATTGTTAACCTTAATGTTAACGTTGGGTTGTGTAGTTGGCTTCACTGCTTGCGGTGGTGGAAAATATGTAGCAAATCAAGTTGAAGGCGTTGAGGTTGAAGAGTTCGGTTTTGCAATCAGCAAAACAGCATCTAAAAAGACTGAAATTCTTGGTGCTATGAATACAGTAATAAACAATACTAACGTTTCAGACGTAATTGATTACTACACGGCAATTTACGAAGACAGAACTCCTTCAGTAAACTTAGAGTTCCCAGACCTTTCTAATAACACAGCTGGGACGCTCAACGTATATACTGAATCAGGCTTTGCTCCTTTTGAATTTGTTGATGATAACGAAAACGTTGTTGGCGTTGATATCTACCTTATGTCTTTAGTTTGTGAAGAACTTAACATGAAGATAAACGTTGTTGATATGTTGTTTGACGGTATTTGTGGTAAAGTTGCAACCGAAGACAATGCGGTAGGTGCAGCAGGTATTACTATCAATAGCGAAAGACAATTAACCTTGGATTTCTCAACGCCATACGTTAGTTCAGCGCAATATATAATTTCTACTAAAGACCAAGCTTACACTAAGTTAGAACAACTTGCAGGCAAGAAAATTGGTGTTCAAAAGGGAACAACAGGTTTCTTCCTAATTGACGATGCGATTCAAAATGGTGTTCTAAAAGATACTGGAGCAACAGTAGTTGAATACGACAGTGGTCCTGTAGCGTTTACTGCACTTAAGACAGGAAAAGTTGACTTCGTAGTATTAGATAAGCTTCCTGCATTAAGCTTAGTAGGTGAATAAAAATACAAATAATTCAATGTAAAAGGTAGGTCAAAAATCGGTCTACCTTTTAACAAGGTAAAGGAAAAAAATATGTTTTATAACACATTAATTAAAGCAGACCGTTGGCAATGGTATTTAGAGGGTGTAGGTAGAACAATACTTATATCTTTGTGTGCAATTGCAATCGGTGTAATTATAGGTATAATAGTAGCGCTAATTAAATACGTGAACAAAAAGTTTGGTAAACTTGCTATTGCATCGAAAGTATGCGATTTTTATCTAACCATATTCCGCGGAACGCCAGTATACGTTCAACTTCTAATCATGTATTTTATCGTATTAGTTGCACTTCCTACCTTACCAATAGCAATGATAACTTTTGGTATCAACTCTGGTGCATACGTTGCAGAAATCATTCGTGGTGGACTTGAATCTGTGGATGATGGTCAAATTGAAGCAGGGGCATCACTTGGCTTATCAAATCTTCAAATTATGATACATATCGTTTTGCCACAAGGTTTTAAGATGGCATTACCAGCGTTATTTAATGAGTTTATAGCACTTATTAAAGAAACGTCTATAGTTGGAACGATTGGTGTAAAAGATATAACAAAGGTTGCAGCTAACGTTACAGCAAGAACGCTTGACCCGTTTATGCCTTATCTTGTATCAGCATTCTTATACTTGATAATAGTAATAGGCTTAAATCAGATATTAAAAATTCTAGAAAAGAAATTTTCTAAAAGTGATAGGGTGTAACTATGGAAAATAACATAATATTAGATATAAAAAATTTATGTAAAAGCTTTGGCGACCACAAGGTTTTATCGGGCATAGATACACAAATTAAAAAGGGTGACGTGGTTGCTATTATCGGTCCTTCTGGTTGTGGGAAATCAACATTTTTAAGATGTTTAAATATGCTTGAAACACCAACGGCTGGTGAAATACTTTTTGAGGGTGAATTGTTCTTTAAAAATTACAGCATATATACTCTTGAAAAGATAAACGCTATCAAGCTTCAATTAAAGGATGCAAGCCTTTCTATAGAGCAAAAAGCAGAGTTAAGCACTAAACTTGCTGAGCTTAAAATAGAATACGCAAGTTTAAGAGCAGAAGAAAAGAGCATAGGAAAGGAACTAGAAAAAAACCTTACCATTCATCGCCAAAAAATAGGTATGGTTTTTCAAAACTTTAATCTATTCCCGCATTTAACTATAATGGACAATATAACCCTCGCACCTATCAAGGTTAAGGGAATGACAGAAGAGGAAGCACAGAACATCGCCTTAAATCTTTTAGATAAGGTAGGATTAAAGGATAGAGCAAAAGATTATCCTTCTGCATTATCTGGTGGTATGAAGCAACGTGTTGCAATAGTTAGGGCTCTTGCTATGGAACCAGACGTTATATTGTTTGACGAGCCAACTTCAGCACTTGACCCAGAAATGGTTGGAGAAGTTCTAAACGTTATGGTTGAACTTGCAAAAGAAGGTATGACAATGGTTGTAGTAACTCACGAAATGGGGTTTGCAAGAGAGGTTGCATCTAGAGTATTGTTTATTGATGAAGGAGTTATAAAAGAAGAGGCTGAGCCTAACGAATTCTTTAACAATCCCAAAAATCCAAGATTAAAAGAATTTTTGGCAAAAGTATTATAAAAATAGAAAAACTCACCGATAGGTGAGTTTTTAATTTTTGCGATATTCTCTTGTGGTTTTTCCGTAAAACTCTTTGAATTTTTTTAAGAAATGCACGTCGTCGTTAAAGCCTACCGTGAATGCTATCTCCTTTGCAGAAAAAGAGGTTTCTTTAAGTAGTTCTCCTGCTTTTTTAAGTCGTTTTTCGAGTAAATAACTAATTAATGTTTGTCCTGTTTTTTCCTTAAAAATTCTTATTAGATAAGAATGACTAACGTGTAGAAGCTTGGTTATAGTTTCAATTGAAAAGTCGGTATCCATATAGTTAAGTGCAACTATCCTTTTTGCATCAATAATCAATTTTTCGGATTGGGTTGTTGTTCGATTTTTTAGCGTTAAAACGTTTGCACACGAATAAAACGCCGAAAGCACGTCATAATAATTCAACTCGCCAACCTTATTTAGTTTATATACCAAATCAAAAAGTGTAGACTCATCAAAGTTTTCGTCAACAGAACGAATGGGAGAGTCTTGAGACATCCTAATTGAGTTATTAAAGTTGTCGGCGAAATCTCCAATATAGTTAAACCAAACGTAAGACCATTTGTTTTTCGGGTTAGGGTAGTAGGCAATTTTCGTGTTCATTGGCACTAAAAAGAACTGTCTTTCCTTGACTATATATTTTTTATTTTTAATATAAAGTTGACCCTCTCCGTTTATAACGTAGTGAAGAGTATATCTATCCTTAAAATGAAAACATTTATTTGGCTCTAGCGTTTCAAAATTATTATACCCAAAGCATAAAATTTGTAGGTCCTTTTCGTCCGGGCGATAAAAGCGTTGCTCTACGTCGTCCTTACTTTTAATTCTTGCCATTATATATCTCCTTACCTTAATAATAAGTTCATTTTTTTTCATAGTCAAGTAAATTTGAAAAATAGTGTAAAAAAACACAGTTTTATAATAAAATACAACATTCAAAATATTTGAATGTGTATTATAATAAAAAGTATAAAAAATTTTATTGAGGAAACTTATATGAAGAAACTAAATGTGGCAGTAATTGGATTAGGACATAGAGGGTTAAACCTCATTGAAACAATGGCAAGTGGTGTTCCAGATATTAAGGTATGTGCCGTTTGCGATAAGTTTGAGGATGTTTTGCAAAAGGGTGTTGAAAACGTAACAAAACATAATGGTGAAGCACCTTACGTTACAACCGATTACAAACAAATTTTAGAAGATAAAAATATTGATGCAGTTGTAATTTCAACAAGTTGGAAAACACACATCAAGATTGCAATTGATGCACTTAACGCAGGCAAGGCAACAGCAATGGAAGTTGGTGGTGCGTTTAACGAACAAGAGCTTTGGGATTTAGTTGATACTTGGGAAAGAACTCAAACACCATTTATGTTCCTAGAAAACTGTTGTTATGGCGAATACGAACTTATGCTTACTAATATGATTAGAAAGGGTATGTTTGGTGATATCGTGCATTGTCACGGTGCATACGCACACGATTTAAGAACGGAGGTTTTAACTGGTAGAGAAAAACGCCATTATAGATTAGAGCAATATTCGGACAGAAACTGCGATAACTATCCAACCCATGAACTAGGTCCTATTGCTAAAATTCTAGGTATTAACCGTGGTAACAGAATGGTTAAACTTGTTTCAGTTGCTTCTCGTCAAGCAGGTCTTACTGATTACGTTAAAAATCATCCAGACACAATTGACCAAACTTTACTTGACGTTGACTTTAAGCAAGGTGACGTTGTTAATACGACCATTATTTGTGAAGACGGTTCAACGATTAGTCTTAAACTTGACACCTCATTACCAAGATTTTATTCAAGAGAGCTATCAATTCACGGCACAAAAGGTCTTTACAGTGAACTAGCACACGCTATCTTCTTTGATGGTGAAGATGAAAACAAGGCTAGAGATTTCCACAAGAACGATGAAAAGTATTTAGAACAATATACTGTTCCAATTTGGAAAAACGTTACAAAAGAGGAAAGAGATAAGGGACACGGTGGTATGGACCTTTTCGAGCTAATTTTCTTTGCTAAGCACGTTCTTAATAACGAAGTTATTCCTGTAGACGTTTATGATGCTGCCGCTTGGATGTGCATTAGTTATCTAACTGAACAATCTATTGCAACTGGTCAGTTTGTTGATGTTCCTGATTTTACTAGAGGTAAGTATAAAACACGTCAAACCTTAGACGTTGTTCCACTAGAATAAAATTTAAAATTAAAAGCAAGATTATTCTTGCTTTTTTTTCTTGCTTTTTTTGGAGCTTGAGTTTATAATTTTAGGTATGAAAAAATTAAAAGCATTATTTATAATATTTTTTGAGTTTTTCAAGATTGGTCTTTTTACATTCGGTGGTGGTTATGCAATGATTGCCGTTATTGAAAGACAGCTTGTAGAGCGTAAAAAATACATATCGCACGAAGAATTTATGGACCTTATTGCCATAGCAGAATCTACGCCTGGCCCGCTTGCTATCAATAGTGCAACCTATATAGGTTATAAGGTTGTAGGTGTTTTAGGCTCGGTATTTTCAACGCTTGGCGTTGCATTGCCGTCGTTTATAATAATTTTCGTTATTTCTCTATTTTTTAATCAATTTTTAGAGTTTGAATACGTTAAATATGCTTTTTCAGGTATACAAGCGTGTATATCATTTTTAATTTTAACTGCTGGGATTAAGATGTTTAAGCATCTTGATAAAAACCCTCTAACATACGTGATTTTTGCTCTCACGATTTTAACATTACTCAGCATAAATTTCCTCGCACTCAATTTTTCATCAATATTTTTAATATTGATAGGTGGAACTATTGGATTGGTTGCGTTTTATATTTCTAAGATAAAAAGAGAAAAAGGGGGTAGGGACTGATGCCGTTACCTCTACAATTATTTATTTCTTTTTTTAAGATAGGACTATTTACCTTTGGTGGTGGTTATGCAATGATACCACTTGTCACTGACGAGGCGTTGTCGTATGGAATTACAAGCGAGCAAGTGTTAAATTTTATAGCTGTTGCGGAGTCTACACCTGGTCCAATAGCAATAAATATGGCAACCTTTGTTGGCTCGTTTAAGGCTGGTTTTTTGGGTTCGCTAATGGCAACTCTCGGTGTTGTATTGCCTTCGTTCATAATTATTTTACTCATTGCTTCACTTGTAACGGGGTTAATGAAATATGCAGGGGTTAAGGCTTTTTTATCGGGAGTTCGTCCTGTTGTTGTTGGTTTAATATTGGGAACGGCTATCACCTTATTTTTAACCGTTGTGCTGTCTTTTACAAAGATAAACGACACCATAGATTTTGATTATAAAGCATTAGTAATATTTGGCTTAATAGCGCTAATAAACTATGGGTATAAAAAGATATTTTCAAAAAAGCCTTCGCCAATAATTTTAATATTATTTTCGGCAGTTTTGGGTATAATTTTTTACGGTTTATTATAAATATCGCAACAAGATTGCGATAAGAAAGCAGGTGTAGTTTAGTGGCAAAACAACAGCTTCCCAAGCTGTGGTTGTGAGTTCGATTCTCATCACCTGCTCCAAAAATAAAAACATAAAAAACGAAAATGCACCTCAAACCTTAAATAGCTAACTGAGGTGCATTTTTTATGCCAAAAAAAGTAAAAAGCAATTGACTATTTTTAAAAAAGATTATATAATAAAAAGGTGTGAATTTAGCGAAATTCGGGAAACACTTAAATAACGTTAATAACAAGGAGAAATAAATTATGGCAAACAAAATTACTGAAAACACAACTATTTTTGAAGCAATCAACATCAACCCAAATGCAGGTGAGATTTTAATGTCTTACGGAATGCATTGTCTTGGCTGTGCTTTAGCTCACGGTGAAACGGTGGGGGAAGCAGCAAGCGTTCACGGTGCAGACCTTGAAAAGATGCTCGAAGATTTAAACAATTTCGAAGAGTAATTATAATTTATAAGGCAATGGGCGAGATTTTTATTGACCAAAGTCTAAAAATAATATATAATTATTAAGATATGTAAATATTCTAACGGAAACAAGTGTTTTCGTTTTGGAGGTAAAAATGAAAAAGTGGAAAGCTACAACGTTGTTATCAATAGTAAGCGTAGTTCTTGCTATACTTTTGGTAATGACTTTCGTGCGTTTCCCGATAGGAGTTAAATATTTTAACTCTTTCTTGGGGGCGATTGAAACCGATTATGATTTATCTGGTGGAAACGCATTTACATTAAAGCTAGCAAAGGATAACGAGGAGCCGGTAGAGGACGTTAATGAAGTTATTGCTACTTTAGAAAACAGATTAGGGCAGTTAGGCTATGAAAGCTTTTCAGTAAAAGCAATCAAAACGACTGACGACAAGGTTGAGGAATATGAGATAAGAATTGAAGCTAAGGCAGACACAAATTCTTATGGTTTACCCGATACTACAACGCTTTCTGAGGATATAGCTGCAGTTGCAGCTTATGGTGAAGTTGAAATCTACGGTGGCTCAGAATCAGCACCAACAACTCGTATTTTAGAGGATGTTCAAGCAATTGAGAGTGCTAAATACAAGGGCGCAATGATTTCTGGAGATTCGGTAATTTATCAAGTAGAGATAACCTTTACAGAAGAAGCGTTTGAAACTATTTCTCAAATGATGGCTGAAAACAACCTATACTTACGAGTTACTATTGGCGAAACTGAGATTTTATCTGGCACAGAGCCTTTAACGTCACAATATTTCAGCAATAGAGCAATAATAATGCAGTCGCCAACCGAAGCAAGTGCAAAGCAACTTGCAATGCAAATTTCTTCTGGTGGACTTGCCTATAAGTATAACATTGAGGGTGGACAAACAGTAACCTCTCCTTACGGAAAGAACGTTGCTTTCAATTCTGCGATAGCAATTACTGCGCTAGTTGCTTGCATAATTGTAACTGCACTCGTATTTAACAAGGGATTTGGTTTTGTTTATAGCTTGTCTTTAATATCCTTTGAATTGCTTGAAATTTTAATTTTCCTTGCAATTCCAGGCATTAGATTAGGACTTGGTGGTGTAATCGGTATTGCTCTTGCTACTATACTAGTTGCAGACGGATTTATTATTACGTCAAAGAGAATTAAAGAAGAGTTTGCAAATGGAAAAACCTTTAAGGCATCACTTAAAACAGGTTTAAGCCGTGCAATGTTACCAATAGTTAACTGTGGTGTTGTATCAATAATTGTTTCGTTATTATTATTTGCATTCACTAACGGAATGGTTAAAAACTTTGCAATCACGTTCGGTATAGGTGCTGTTTTAGGCATAATTGCTACGGTAGTTCTAGTTAGATTCTTCTCATCAATAATACTTCCACTTGTTAGTAACAAGGAAGCTTTCTCTAATTTGAAAAGGGAGGAAGAATAAATGAATAACGTAACGAAAAACTTTAAGACTTTTATTTGTGTAGTGATGGTTTTATTAGTTGCTGGAATGGCAATGTTAGGCTTTTTGGGGCTTAATCAAACGGTTGACTATGCAAGCTCTTATGAAATAATGGTTGGTGTTGACCAAAATGTAGGTAACGCATCTGCAGTTGTTAAAGAAAATGCCGAAGCATATTTTGCTGATAAGGGCGTTCTTGACAAAGCTTATGGTTATCAAGAGTTAGATGAGGGAAACCTTCACCTATATAAGTTTGATGAGGATACGGGCATTGACCAAGAAAAGCTTAAAAACTTTTTAGAAGCAAAGCTAAATAACGACAAGGTGTTTGTTGAAGTATCGGTTAATGAGGTAGTTAGGGGCAACACAATGCAAACCTTAAAGGTTAGTATCGCTCTTGCTATTAGTGTGGTTGCAGTATTCGTATATCTATCTATAATGGAAAAATCTGCTTCAGCTCTCTCAGTAGTTGCAAGTTCGATACTTTCAACTCTATTGTTTGTAGCAGTTGTAGCTTTATCTAGAATACCTGCACAACCTTACTTTGAAATTTGTGCTGTTGCAACGTTTGTTTTAACACTAATATTCTCAACGGTAATGGCAAATAGATTTAAAGAAGAAAAGAAGAAAAGCACTAACGAAGGACTTGGTGCAAGAGAGATTGCAGATAAGGCAACCTTCTCAAGCCTACGTAGATTTGTATTCTTATTCACAGCAGTTCTTATTATAGCAATTCTAATTGCAGTTATCGGAATGGGATATTCAATTTTCTTAGGTTTACAGCTTTTAGTTGCAGATATATGTTCTGTAGCAGTAGCGTTTTTTGCAACTCCAACCTTATGGACTGCATTTAAAACCGAAAAGAAAGTATACAAGAAATAATCTTTCATTAAGGAAATAAGCAAAACATAAGGCGGAACATAATTCCGCCTTATTCATTTAAGGGCACATGAAAACGGTAAAAACAAGTGAGCTAATAAAGCTTGATAAAAACTTAATATGGCAAATAGCAAATTCGTGCGACGTAACGTTTGATACAGCACGCCTTTTGTTTTACCGTGGAATTGATAGTGTAGAAAAAGCCCAAATTTTCTTATCGCCGGGTAAAAGTCGTTTTTATAATCCATTTTTACTATCAGGAATAGAGGAGGCTGTAAGTAGAATTAAGCTTGCAAAAGAGCTAAACCAAAGCGTTCTAATTTTCGGTGATTATGATGCCGATGGAATTTGCGCAACTACTATTTTAAGAAATTCATTGGCTGTTTATGGAATAAATGCAAGGTGTGTAATTCCAGAAAGAGATGACGGATACGGCTTAAACTTTGATATTATTTCTAGCATAAACGAGCAGGAAAGAATACATTTAATAATTACTGTTGACTGTGGAATATCTGATTACTTGGTAGTTGAAAAACTAAAGGAAAATGGTATAGACGTAATTATTACAGACCATCACGAGCCACCGGAGATTCTTCCCGATTGCATTAAAATCAATCCAAAATTATCAAACCAACAATATCCTTTTCAAGGTTTATGTGGTGCTGGGGTTGCTTACAAATTAGCTTGTGCAATTATAGGTAAAAGGGCAGATGATGACCTTGATTTTGTTGCACTTGCAACGGTGGCAGATAGTATGGACTTGATTGACGAGAATAGAAGCCTTGTATATGAAGGACTTAAAATATTTAATTCTAACAAGTTAAAGCTTCCATTCAAATACTTATTTTCAGATACAAATAAAACTATAAATTCTCAAACCTTAGCATATCAAATTGCACCAAGGGTTAATGCCGGTGGAAGAATGGGCGATGCTAAGACTGTTCTTGACTTGTTTTCAGAAACCGATGAAAATAGGATTTTTGATTTAGCAGTTCGTATAAACGAATATAATACCTTAAGGCAAGCTGAGTGCGACGTTATATATAAACAAGCAAAACAAAAGATATACGAAAACAATTTATATCTTGACGAAGTAATTTTAGTGGCCGATAAAGGCTGGAAAACGGGCTTTATTGGTATAGTTGCTGCAAAGCTTGTAGAAGATTATAAAAAGCCGGTAATCGTGTTTGCAGGGCAAGACGATTTTTATAAAGGCTCTGCTAGAAGCATAGAGGACATAAATATTTACGAAGCAATATGTTCAGCAAGCCATTTATTATTAGGCTTTGGTGGGCATTCGCAGGCGGCAGGTATCTCTGTTAGTGAAGAAAATTTAGAGAATTTTAAAATAGCTATATGTGATTTTTGTAAGGAAAAATATTCGCAAATAGTAGCAACTAAAAAAGTTCAGGTTGAGTGGGAGTTAGAAGATAAGTTTCCCTTGCGTCTTGCAAGAGAAATTGAGCGCCTAGAACCATTTGGCGTTGGTAATAAAAAGCCGTTGTTTAGCATAAAGGTAGACTCGGTTAGTCAAAAGCAGTTAAGGGCAAATTCTCCTCACTATTCATTTAACACTCTGGCATTAGAAATGCTTAACTTTAATGGTGAGAAGGATAGCACGATATTATCACTTCCCATAAGCAAGGAAGTTGTTTTTGAAGCAAATTACTCAGTATTTAAAGGTAGAGAAAGCGTAAAAGGATACGTAAAAAACATCATACCCGATTATGCTGATTTTTCAGCTGTAAAATATCACGTATTCTTAAACGAATTAAGAAAATTGACCAAAGAGGGAGAGCTTAGCCCAAAGCAGATTACTGTTGAAAATATTGAAAAGGGATACGGCACTTTATACGTGCTTTCAGACGTAAGAAATGTAAATATTATAAAAGAAAAGTATAAAAATCTATCGTGTTCTCTATTTAATGTTTTAGACAAGAACTGTGAAAACACACTGGTTATTTCGCCAACGGATATTCCAGAAAACTATAAAAGGGTAATATATTTAGACGTTCCAATGCAATACGTTTCAAACTCGTTTAGCACGAATGGACCGATAGGGTATACAGCGTTAGATATAGTAGATTTTTCTAGAGATGCGTTTGCGAATGTGTTTAATGAAATAAAGAAATTTAAGAACCGCTTGATAAAAGATGAAATAAACATGTATTCATTATGCAATTGTCAGTATAATGAATATACCTTTTTAACTTGTTTATCAATTTTTATAGAATTAGGGTTTTTTGAGATTCAAAACGGAACATTGTTGTATAATGAACGCATAAAACGTCCCTTGACTGATTCAAAAATATATAGTAAAATATCAATATTAAAGGAAAGCAAATGAAGATTTTAGAACGATTAAAAGCTGTATATTCGGGAAAAGACCTATCTATGTGTGAGCGTGCCCACGATTTTGCACGAAAGGCACACGAAAACCAAAAGCGAGCTTCGGGTGAAGAATATTTTATTCACCCTTGCTTTGTTGCTGGCATTTTAATAGATTTGGGATTAGATGCAGCAACAGTTGCTGCAGCTTTTCTACACGACGTTATTGAGGATACCCCTGTATCAGAGGGGGATATTAAAAAAGAATTTGGTGAAGAGGTTTTACAGTTAGTTTTAGGCGTTACTAAGCTTGAAAAATTAGAGTTTACTTCTAAGGAAGAAGAGCAAGCTGAAAACTTTAGAAAGCTTTTCGTGGCTATGGCAAAGGACGTTAGAGTAATTATTATAAAGCTTGCTGATAGGCTTCATAATATGCGTTCGCTTAACTTTTTATCGGTAGAAAGACAACAGCGAATGGCAAAAGAAACGTTAGATATATACGCTCCATTGGCTGCAAGGCTAGGTATATCTCAGGTAAAATGCGAACTTGAAGATTTGTGCTTAAAATATTTAGAGCCAGAAGTATACGAATATTTATCTACTAATATTGATGAAAGGCTAAAAGAAAACGAAAATATGGTAGAACAAGTTGTATCAGAAGTTAAACAAATGCTAGAAAACTCTAACATTGTGGGAGAGGTTTTTGGTAGAAGAAAGCACCTATACAGCATTTACCGTAAAATGACAACTAGGAATAAATCATTAGACCAAATTTACGATTTAGTTGCAATTAGAATTATTGTTGACAAAGTAGATGAGTGCTACGAAATATTTGGTAAAATTCACAACAAGTGGAAGCCTGTTCCAGGAAGAATAAAGGATTATATAGCAACTCCAAAGCCAAACCTATATCGCTCATTACACACCACCGTTGTTACAAATTTTGGTAAGTTTTTTGAAATTCAAATTAGAACTTACGAAATGAACCACGCTGCTGAATACGGTATCGCAGCACACTGGAAATACAAAGAAAACAAAAAAGAAGCTGATGACTTTGAAACTCGCCTTGCTTGGATTAGAGAGGTTATGGAATGGCAGGGAGGATTAAAAGACAGCAGAGAATTCTTAAATTCATTAAAGGGAGACCTTTACAGCACTGAGGTTTTAGTATTTACACCTAAGGGTGACGTTATAAGCTTGCCTAAAGATGCAACGCCACTTGACTTTGCATATAGCATTCATAGTGCGATTGGCAATAAGTGTGTAGGGGCAAAGGTTAATTCTAAGATAGTTCCACTAAATTCATTGTTACAAGTTGGCGACATTGTAGAAATTATTACGTCGCAAAATTCTAAAGGTCCGTCTTGGGATTGGCTGAAAATTGTAAAAAGTCCTTCGGCACGAGTAAAGATTAAACAATTCTTTAAGCGTGAGATGAAAGATGAGAATGCTAAGACGGGCAAGAGTATGCTTGAGGCGGAAGCAAAGAGAAGAGGTTATACGCTAAGCGAAATTTTAAACGATGAGTCATTCTTGATTTTATCTGCGAAGATGTCGTTT
This sequence comes from Christensenellaceae bacterium, assembly GCA_045653205.1. Taxonomy (GTDB): domain Bacteria; phylum Bacillota; class Clostridia; order Christensenellales; family Borkfalkiaceae; genus UBA1259. The sequence goes on from JAZOLT010000007.1 coordinate 449,445, forward strand.
AACAATCTAGAGGAAATGTATGCTTCAATTGGCTTTGGCGCAGTAAGCGTAAATCAAGTTTTAGTCAAACTTATTGACTATTATAGGAAAACTAGACCACAAGAAGAGATTGAAAAGACCTTTACAACCAAGCACGTTGGAAAGAGTGGGGTAACAGTTCGTGGAATGCAAGGACTGTTAGTTCGATTTGCAGGGTGCTGTAATCCCGTTCCCGGTGATGATATTATTGGGTTTATCTCTCGTGGTCACGGTGTAACCGTTCATAGAAAGGATTGCCCAAACCTTAAAGGCTTTGAAGAGGATAGAATGATAGAGGTAGCTTGGGCTGATAAATCTATCTCTCATTATAACGCTGGTATTAAGGTTATAGGTGAAACACAGGCACAAGTTCTAGCTTCGGTAGCAGCGGCAGTTGCTTCACTTAAGCTTGAAATTGTTTCAACGAATGGTAGAGCAGATGCTAAAAACAAACAAGTAATAGTAGATTTTGGCATTAGGATAGAAAACAAAGACGAGCTAGAAACACTTATAAATAAAATTCGCCAAGATTCAAAGATTTTTGACGTGTTTAGGACAACAACGTAATGATTACATTTTATCACATAGTAACAGGAAATTTAGAGGTTAACTCGTATTTACTCACTAAAGACGGAGAGAATGCCATTCTAATAGACTGTGGAGATGATTATAATAAAATAATTGAAGCTAAAAAGGAATTGGGGCTAAAGGTTAGGGCCGTTTTATTAACTCACGCACATTTTGACCATTCAGGCTCGGCAAAGAGGCTTCAAGATGATGGTGTAAAAATCTATATCAGTGAAAAAGATGCACCTAAGCTTAAAAATTCTGACAACCTAGCCTTTCACTTTGGAATAAAATTTAACGAACTTGAGCCAGATTACACTTTCTCAGACGGTGACGTGTTAAATCTTTACGGTATAGAAATAAAAGTTGTATCAACACCAGGTCATACCGACGGCTCTGTATGTTTTATTATAGAAGATAAAATATTTAGTGGTGATACGCTGTTTAAGCTGTCCTTTGGAAGAACAGATTTTCCAACAGGAAATATAAAACATTTAGTTAGTTCTATAAAAAAGCTATTTAAGTGTTATGGGGGATTTTTAGTGTTTGCCGGACACGGAGAATCTACAAACATAGATTACGAGAAAAAATTTAATCCAATTTATGAATATGATAACTACTGATTTACCACAATTTGAAAGTGACTTAAAAGAGGTTATAAACCTTTTTTCAGACGGGGACGGATTGAATATTCGTCACCGTTTTTCTGATACGGATAATAAAATTGTTAACACAATCACGATAAATGGCAAGGTTTATGCTTATGGTAATTTAGTAAAAAATTATGATGATGAGATACAAAAGAAAAGACTAAGAAAAAGGTATGCAAAGCTATCCTTGTATAAAGCATTGGTGGCATACACGGGGAAATCTCAGCCGTGGGGAGCATTGACAGGGATTAGACCAACCAAGCTTGCCTACGATAATATAGAAAATGAAGGCGGTTTTAAAGATTTTTTTATTTCTACAATGAAGGTAAGCGAGCAAAAAACCTTGCTTGTTGAACAGATATTAAATACTCAAAAGGGTGTGTATTGCAAGAACCCTGAAAATACTGACCTTTTTGTTTTTATTCCATTCTGCCCATCTAGATGTAGATATTGCTCTTTTATCAGTGCAGACGTAAAAGGTGCAAAAAAGCACGTTAAAGAATACGTAGACACTTTGGTAAAAGAGATTCGTGAAAGCGTTGGCTTAATAAAAAGGCTTAGAAGCATCTACGTTGGGGGTGGAACGCCAATCTCTTTAGAGCCTTGCGACCTTGAAAGAATTTTAATTGAAATCGACAGAATAAATACGGGTGTAGAATTTACAGTTGAAGCAGGTAGACCTGATAAAATTACACCAGAAGTTTTATCATTATTAAAAAAATATAGAGTTACAAGAATTTGTATAAACCCCCAAACCTTTAATGATAAAACCTTAAAGGCAATAGGTAGAAATCATACTGTAAGCGACATTTTCAATAGCTATGATTTGGCTAAGGGCAGTTTTGATATAAATATGGATTTAATTGCAGGATTAAATGGTGAAAGCTTTGAAGATTTTAAGCATAGCTTAGATACAGCACTTATGCTTTCTCCTGAGAATATAACCGTGCATACACTTTGTGTAAAGAGAGGCTCATATTTATCAAACGAAGGAGAGGACGTTCAATCAACAGACGTAATAAAAATGGTTGACTACGCCTATGAAACACTAACAAACAACGGATACAGCCCCTATTATATGTATAGGCAAAAGTATATGGCAGGTAATTTAGAAAACGTTGGATATGCAAAAGAGGGCAAGCTATGTGTGTATAACGTGGACGTTATGGAGGAAATTACCGACGTTGTTGCTTGTGGAGCGAATGCAATAAGTAAAAAGGTTAATTTTAGTCAAAATAGGATAGAAAGGGAGGCTTCGCCAAAGGACGTGGCTACGTATATAGCCAAAATAGGGCAGATAATGGATAAAAAAAGTCAATTATTTTGCGAAAGAGGAGATAATATTTAATAATATATAATAAAAACGTTGGACAAACGTGTAAAATTTTGGTATACTTTATAGGCTTGATACTCTTTGCAAGGTTTTGTGGGTCTCCGCCCAAGGCTTTGTTTAGAGCGAATTATTCCATAAAAATAGGAGGTAAAAAGAAATGGAAAAGGCAAAGAAGGCAGAAATTATTGCAAAATATGGTCGTCACGAGGGAGATACTGGTTCAGCAGAAGTTCAAATTGCACTTTTAACTGAAAGAATCAACCACTTAAACGAGCATCTATCTTCAAACAAGCACGACAATCATTCAAGACGTGGTCTTATGAAAATGGTAGGTGAGCGTCGTGGTCTTTTAAAGTATTTGCAAGAAATCGATATCGAAAGATACAGAGCAATCATCGCATCTTTAGGATTAAGAAAGTAAAAATTTGGGGCGACATAATTTTTTGTCGCCCAATTTTTATTGAAAGCGTAATTTGAAAACTTAAAAGCGTAGTGCAGGAGCATTGCGTTTCAAAAATATAGAGTTAGAATAATAGGAGAACAAAATGACTAAAACTTTTAGAGAATTCAAAACCACAGTTGGTGGCAAAGAGCTTATAGTTGAAACAGGCAAATATGCTGAACAAACAAACGGCTCTTGCATCGTTCGTTGTGGCGAAACAGCCGTTATGGTTAACGTAACCATGGCAGAAAAGGCAAGAGATGGAATGGATTATTTTCCTCTAGGCGTAGACTTTGAAGAAAAAATGTATTCTATTGGTCAAATTCCAGGGGGATTTAAGAAGAGAGAGGGTAGAGCATCTGATAAGGCAATATTAACAAGTAGACTTATTGATAGACCTATCCGTCCATTATTCCCTAAGGGATTATTTAATGACGTTATCGTTATTGCAACTGCTTTATCAGTTGAACCCGATATTCAACCCGAGCCATTAGCAATGCTTGGTAGTTCAATTGCAATCAGCATTTCTGATATTCCTTTTGCTGGACCTACAGGAAGCGTAGTAGTTGGTATTGTTGACGGAGAATACGTAATCAATCCAGACCTAGCACAAAGAGAAAAGAGCGTGTTAACCTTAAACCTTGCAGGAACAAAGGACGCTATTATGATGGTTGAGGCAGGTGCTAAAGAAATCAGCGATGACGAAATGGTAGGTGCAATTTTATTCGGACACGAAGAAATTAAAAAATTGTGTGCATTCCAAGAAGAAATCGTGAAAGAGATTGGAAAGCCCAAAAAGGAAATGGCTTTCTACCATGTTCCCGAAGATATTGACAACGCAGTTAGGGAATATGCAAGTGAAAAGCTTGACAAAGCACTAGACACTTTTGATAGACACGTTAGACAAGCTGGACAAGACGCTGTTGAAAAGGATTGCTTAGAACATTTTGCTGACATTTTCGAAGGCAAGGAAAGAGAAATTAAAGATTCACTCTACTACCTCACAAAAGAGAAGGTTAGAGCAAAGATTACAAACACAGGTATCCGTCCTGACGGAAGAAAGTTAACAGAGGTAAGACCAATTTGGTGTGAAGCTGGCGTTCTTCCTAGAGTTCATGGTTCAGGCGTTTTCACTCGTGGACAAACTCAAGTGCTAAGCACATGCACGTTGGGAATGCTTTCTGAGGCGCAAAAGCTTGAAGGTCTTGACGGCGAAAGCTCAAAGCGTTATATGCACCAATACAACATGCCAGGTTACGCTTCAGGCGAGGCTAAGCCATTAAGAAGCCCCGGCAGACGTGAAATTGGTCACGGTGCTTTAGCTGAGCGTGCATTAGAGCCTGTAATTCCTAACGAAGATGATTTCCCCTATGCAATTAGAATCGTATCAGAAGTTCTTTCTTCAAACGGCTCTACTTCACAAGGAAGCGTATGTGGTTCATCTCTAGCTCTTATGGATGCAGGTGTTCCCATCAAAGCACCCGTAGCAGGTATAGCAATGGGACTTATTAAGGATACCGAAACTGGTAAGGTTTCAATTCTTACCGACATTCAAGGCTTAGAAGATTTCCTTGGCGATATGGACTTTAAGGTTGCAGGAACTGAAAAGGGTATCACCGCAATACAAATGGATATAAAGATTAAGGGTATTGACGAAAACATTTTAAGACAAGCTATTGCGCAAGCAAACGTTGGTAGACAACACATTTTAAGCAAGATGCTAGAGGTTATCGGCGAGCCTAGAGAAGAATTATCAAAATATGCACCAAGAATCATTTCATTTAGAATTGACCCCGAAAAGATTGGCGATGTAGTTGGTAAGCAAGGAAAGGTAATCAACAAGATTATTGAAGAAACAGGCGTAAAGATTGATATTGAAGAAGACGGAAAGGTTAATATTGCAACCGTAGGTAATGCTGAAAATGCTGAAAGAGCAAAAGCGATTATTCTTTCGATTGCCAAAGACCCAGAAGTTGGCGATATGTTCATTAGCGAGGTAGTTAGAATTCTTCCAAAGGTTGGAGCGTTTGTTGAGCTTGCTCCTGGAAAGGACGGTTTAATTCATATCTCAAAGATGAGCGAAAAGAGAATTGAAAGCGTGGAAGAAGTATTGCATATTGGCGACAAGGTTAAGGTTGAAATCATTAAGATTGGAGAAAAGGGAATTGACCTTAAGCTTTTAGAAATCGTAAAAGACTAATTTAAGTATGCAGGAGCAATCCTGCATACTTTTTTTAAAGATGTTTTTTTAGAATTTTAACTGAATGATTATCATAAAATATAAAAAGGATTATGTATAAGCAGGCGGTTAAATGAAAAGACTAAATAGTAAAATATCCGTAATAACTAACGTTATTCTATGTATTGTGTTAATAAGTGTGTTCGTAATTGGTTTTGCTCCACAAAAGGTTGAGCCTAGTTACGGTGGTGTTGGTGTGTTTCCTATTTATAACGGAAATACGGAAAAGAAGCAGGTTTCTATAATGGTTAACGTGTATGAAAACACAAATATAGTTAACGAAATGGTTGGTGTTTTTAACTCGTTTAATGCAAAGGCAACCTTTTTTGTTGGGGGCTGCTGGGCAGACGATAATCAAGAAACGCTAAAGATGATTGTGGAAAACGGACACGAAATTGGAAATCACGGATATTTTCATAAGGACCATAAAAAACTAAGCTATCAAGAAAACGAGCAAGAAATCAAACTAACAGGCATAGTTGTTTCTGCATTATCTGGCTTTACGCCAACTTTATTTGCACCACCTTCTGGTAGTTTTTCTAACACCACATTAGAGGTTGCAGAAAAACTTGGCTATAAGGTTATAATGTGGTCAAAAGACACTATTGATTGGCGAGATAGCGATACATCAAAGCTATATAATAGGGCAACCTCATCTGCTAAAAATGGTGATTTAATATTGATGCACCCCAAACCACAGTCTATAAAGGTTTTGCCTGATATTCTAAAATTCTATATAGATAATGGGTTTGGGGTTGTTACTGTAAGTAAAAATATAAGCAAAAAGGACAAAATATGGCAATATTCAAAACCTTTGATAATGGATTAAAGGTAGTTATAAATAAGCTTAATGGAATGTATTCAGTTTCTACAGGAATATTAGTTAAAACAGGAAGTATTAACGAAACTGAAAGAGAAAACGGAATATCACATTTTATCGAACACGTAATGTTTAAAGGAACTACCACTCGTTCTGCTTTTGACATATCTTCAACCATAGATGATATAGGTGCAAGCATAAATGCTTTTACCTCTAAGGAAATGACTTGTTATTATACAAAGTCTACAAAAGAACATTTAGAAAAGGCTATAGAAGTTTTATCTGATATGTTTTTTAATTCAGTTTTTGATAAAACCGAGCTTAAAAAAGAGCGTGGAGTTATAATTGAAGAAATCAATATGAGTGAGGACTCGCCAGAAGACTTATGTTTAGATTTGTTAGCAAAAAGCTATCACGGTGATGAAGGTTTAGGACAAACTATTCTTGGACCTGCTAAAAACATAAGACGTTTTGATAGGGAAGACGTCTTAGATTATATGGCTAAATATTACACTGCGGATAACGTTGCTATATCAATCGTTGGTAACGTTGACGAGGATAAAACGTTAGAGCTTATAGAAAAATATTTTGCAACAAAATTTAGCAAGGTAAAATCAAAGGCTCAAACAAAAACAAAAGAGTCACAAGTTCATAATTTGTTTAAGAGCAAAAAGATTGAACAAACACACATTGCATTTGCTCTTCCAGCATACTCGATGTTTGATGATAGAAGTGACAAGCTAGCAATAGCCAATACCGTGCTAGGTGGTGGAATGAGTAGTAGACTTTTCCAAAAGATAAGAGAAGAGCTTGGATTATGTTATAGTGTATACTCATATTTTTCACAGTATAAAGATTCTGGTGTGTTTGAGGTTTATGCAGGTGTTAATACCGAGTCAAGAGATAAAGCGTGTGAAGCAGTTATAAACGAATTACTTTTATTAAAGGAAAAGGGAATAACCGAGCAAGAATTTAAAAGAGCAAAAGAGCAAATTAAAAGTGGCTATATAATGGGCAGAGAAAACACTGCCTCTCAAATGATGTTATACGGCAGATACTTGTTATTCTTAGATAAGAAATACAATTTTAAAGAAAGGATTAATCGCTTTGAAAAAATAACCTTAGAAGATGTTAATGAAACGGTTAAAAGAACAATAGATTTAAATAAAATTGCAACGGCAACAGTTGGTAAAGCAAAAACTCCGTTAAAAATTTTTTAAAGGCAGTAAAGACTGATTTTATCAGTCTTTTTTTATTTTTAAAAGAATATATTATATTATGAAAAAATCCTCTGTAATAATATCCATTATATGTGTATTATCCATTTGTTTTTCCTTGTTTTATGGGGTAGATAAAATAAAACAAAAAAGCGTTGGAGAGCAATATAAATACGAGGGAGTGCTTGTTATCTGGCAAATAGACGTTTTCGAGGGTGGTTATGGCTCTAGGAAACAATTTTTATTAAACGTCGCCTCAGAATTTGAAAAGCAAAACCAAGGAGTGTTGGTGCTGTGCATATCACACACGGTAGAAAGTGCAAAGCAAAGTTTAACTAACGGCGAAGCTCCAGACATAATATCGTTTGGAGCAGGTGTAGAGATAGAAAATTTTAGTGAAATAAATACAAAGCTTAAATTTAGCTATTCAACGTTAAAGAACAAGGTTTATGCTCTGCCTTGGTGTAGAGGGAATTATTATATAATATCACATATTGAAAATGGAAAAGGCTTACAAAAGGAAAATCTTTCAAGGGCTATTGTTTCTCAAAATGCTTACACACAACCGCTAACCGCCCTTGTTCTTGAAGGTTATAAATTAACTTTGTTTGAAAGCTATCAGCCATTAGATGCTTACGTAAGGTTTGTTGCAGATAAAAACAGCATTTTAGTTGGCACTCAGCGTGACGTTGTAAGATTAACCAATAGAGGATTGGATTTTAATTATCAAATATTATCTGAGTTTTCTGACCTTTATCAATATGTTGCGATTACAACTAACAATAATGCGATGAAATATTATGCAGAAAAATACGTTGAGCTATTACTTGGTGAGAAGTGGCAAAAAAAGTTAGAAAATATATGTATGGCTAGTTGCTATTATACCGTAAACAGCGAAATAGAGGGTATAAAGGCTATGAATAATATGGACATAAAACATAGTATTAGTCCGTTCACGCACCCTAAGGTAATTTTATCAATGCAAGAGCTGTCTGAAAGTGCGGTTTTGGGAAACAAAGAGGATGGCTTAAAATTAAAAAATATGCTAAATATACCTTGAAAAAAAGAACAAAATATAGTAAAATGATATAAGGAGTCTTATGGACTTTGAAAACAGTCTTAAAATATTAAATATTGCCTTTGTAAAAGACGAGCCAATGAGCAAGCATACGGGCTATGGCGTAGGTGGCAATGCCAAATATTACATTCGTGCTAAAAGTTTAATAGACATAAAAAGAGCAATAGAATGTGCTAGTGAATATTCGATAAAAGTAAAGGTTTTTGGGCTAGGCACAAACATACTAGTATCTGATAAGGGCTATGACGGAGTGATAATTTCTACCGAACAAATAAAAGGGGTAGAATACGCAAATAATCAATTTAGGGTTATGTGTGGAACATCGCTTAGAGAGTTTATAAAGACGGCGGTTGAAAAAAACCATTGTGGGTTAGAGGGCTTGATTGGAATACCTGCGTCAGTGGGTGGAGCGATAGTAATGAACGCTGGTGCGTTTTGCCATTCGGTTTCTGATTTTTGTGTTTGTGTTCAAGCTCTTATCAATGGAAAACTTGTATACATAGACAAAAACGAATGCAAATTTGGGTATAGAAAAAGCAGATTCTTGCATAGTGACGAAACAGTTTTATCGGCTATCTTTTCTCTCCCTGAATGTGAAGATAAGGAAAGAGTTTTGCAGTATATAAAAGACTATACCATCCGTCGCAAAAGTTTTCAGCCAAACGGCAAAAGTTGTGGTTCTGTTTTTAAGAATCCAGAAGGTGATTTTGCTGGCAGAATAATTGATAGCTTGGGGCTAAAGGGGTATAAAATAGGTGGTGCTGAAATATCGCCTACGCACGCAAATTTTATAATCACGCACGAAGGAGCTTTTGCAAAAGACGTTAAAGAGTTGATAGATTACGTAAAATTAAAGGTCAGCAAGGCATATAATATAAATTTAACTGAAGAAATTGAAACGTTAGGTGAATTTTAATGATTTTAACTTCCGATTACCATACCCACACCGTATATAGTCACGGTAAGGGAACTATTTTAGAAAATGCCCTAGTCGCAAAAGAAAAGGGGCTAAAAGAGTTAGGCATATCCGACCACGGATTTGCCCATTCGGTATTTGGAATAAACAAACGCAAGTTAGATGAAATGGCAGTTAAATGCGAGCAAGCCTCATCTCAAACAGGAGTAAAGGTTTTGCTTGGAATAGAATCTAACATAACCTCTACAAACGGCAAAACTGATTTGGGGGCGAAACTTTACGATAAATTTGATTTGTATTTAGCAGGTCTTCATAAAATAGTTCTATATAATTTTGGCAGTATTTTTCCTCTTGCAATACCAAATTATATAAATTCTATTTTAAAGAAAAGCAATGTTAGTAAAAGGTTGATTGACACTAATACTAAAACCTTTGTAAACACTATAAAAAATAATCCAGTAGACGTTATAACGCACCTTAATTTTTGTTCATTTGCAGACGCAGTTGAAGTTTGCAAAGTGGCATCCGACTATGGAACGTATGTAGAATTAAACAGTAAAAAAGTTCATCTATCTGACGAGGAATTGCTAAAAATTCTTGATACGGGTGTAAATTTTGTTATCGGTTCTGACGCACACACACCAGATAGGGTTGGGGAAATATCTTTAATTACAAGCACGCTAGAGCGTGTTAAAATTCCAACCGAAAGAATACACAACGTAAACGGACAAACCCCTAGCTTTAGATTTAAGGCGTTTAAGGAGGGGAGATAATGAATTTTGGTCGTGTAATAAAGGAAGAGTTAATATCTAAGGTTATCAAGGACAAGCATTGTAAACTAGCCTTTTTAGCAGGGCTTTTTCGTGGGGCTGGAACGGTGTTTAGCGAAGGGGAAGAGCTTGGTGTGGATATTAGTTTTTCTTCTGAAAGTGTTGCAGAATACGTTTCAACTTCCTTAAGCCTCTTATTTAACTTTGAAATAAGAGATATAGTTGTCTACGAGGACAAGCTTAATAAACGAGATAGGTTCATTTTAACCATAAAGGGAAGCGACGCGTTAAACATCTTAAAAGGGCTTGACGTATTTAGAGAGGTCAACGAAGAACTAGAGCTTAATTTAGACTTTTATGGAAAGCTTACCGAAAAGGAATGTTGCTTGAAAAGCTTTATAAAGGGCTTATTTATTTCCTCTGGTGGGTGTTCTATTCCTGATGCTGGCGAAACAGGAGGGGTTGGATATCATTTAGAAATTCCATTCAGTCACTATACTTCAGCGTTAAAAACGAGTGAAAAGCTAGCTGAGTTTGGAATAATAACAAAGATAACTAGGAGAAAGGACTCGTTTATTGTATATATTAAAAGTGCAGAAGAAATAAAGGATTTTATAGCATTTTTACCTGCACCGGTTTCAGTTTTAAAGATGACGGAACTTATGATAAATAAAGAGCTTGCAAACAGGTCTAACAGACAGAAAAATTGTGACCTAGGCAACGTAAATAAGCAAGTAGAAGCATCTGCAAAACAAATAGAAGCAATAGAAAAAATAGACAGCATAATAGGAATAAACTCACTTAAAAAAGATTTGCAAGAGGTGGCATATGCAAGAAAAGAGTTTGCAGACGATACATTAAGTGAGCTTTCAGAAAGACTGGGGGTATCTAAGAGCTGTCTAAATCACAGATTGAGAAAGATAGTTTGTATAGCCAGCGAGCTATAAGGAGAAACGATGGCAGAATTTGTTCATTTACACGTTCATACTGAATATAGTCTACTAGATGGAGCAGCAAGGATAGACAAGGTTTTTAAGGCGTGTAAGAAAAAGGGAATGCACGCATTAGCAATTACCGACCACGGTAATATGTTTGGCACGCTTAAATTTGCTGAAACGGCAAAGAAAATGTATCTTGCAGGGTTAAAGGATGGCGAGAGCGAAGAGCAAGCAAAAATGCAAGCAATAATTGGTTGTGAGTTATATGCAACTGATGATATCGTTAAACAAGATAGAGATTATGACCATATAATTTTACTTTGCAAAAACAAAAAGGGCTACAAAAACCTTATTAAGCTTGATTCAATTGCTTACGTAGATGGTTTTTATTATAAGCCCAGAATTGATTATAAATTATTAAAAGAACATTCAGAAGGTTTAGTTTGTCTTTCTGCGTGTTTACAAGGTAGGGTAAGTAAACGCCTAGTTTCTGGCGATTACGAGGGGGCAAAACAAGCGGCCCTTATGCTTTATGATATTTTTAAGGATGATTTTTATATTGAGATTCAAGACCACGGAATTGAGGACCAAAAGCGTATAAATCCATTACTTATAAAGCTTGCAAGGGAATTAAATATTCCACTAGTTGCAACTAACGACGTTCATTACGTTGAAAGGGAAGACAAAGAGGTTCAAGACGTTATTGCGTGCATAAGCACAAAAACCACGTTAGACGACCCTACAAGATTTAAGATGGAGGGTGACCAAGCGTATTTAAAATCGCCCGAGGAAATGGCTGAGCTGTTTTCTTATCTTCCAGAAGCGATTGAGAACACGGTAAAAATTGCCAATAAGTGCAACGAAGAACCTGTTTTTGACCTAAACAACAAGTGTGAACCGATACGTGATAATTCGCTTGTTCCCGGTTATATTCCAGACAATGGTCAGTCTGCATATGAGTTTCTAAAGGGCATAGCGGAAAAAGGATTAAGGGAAAGATACCCTGAAATAACGCCAGAAATTCAGGAACGTTTCGATTACGAGCTTAATACCATAAACACAATGGGTTACATAGAGTATTACCTTATCGTGTGGGATTTTATTAACTATGCAAAAAGTATAGGTATATCAGTAGGTGCTGGAAGAGGAAGTGGTGTGTCTAGCATAATTGCATATTCAGTTGGAATAACAGACGTTGACCCATTAAAATATGACCTTGTATTTGAAAGGTTTTTGAATATCGAGCGTGTAAGCATGCCAGACTTTGATATAGACTTTCAAGATGATAGACGTGAAGAGGTAGTAGAATACGTTCGCAACAAATATGGCGCAGATAAAGTAGCACAAATAGTAACTTTCGGCACGCTTGCTGGTAGGGCAGCGATTAAAGACGTAGGCAGAGTGTATAGAGTTCCATATGCAGAAACTGATAAAATCACAAAGCTTATGGACCCGAGAAACGGCATAGCCGAAAACTTTGGATTTAAGTTTAATAAAGACGGTGATGACGTAAGTATTCAAGAACTTAAAGAGCTATACCAATCTGATGAAACAGTAAAGAAGATTGTTGATATGGCGATGAGAGTTGAGAATATGCCTAGGCAAACGGGAATGCATGCCGCAGGCGTAGTAATATGTGCAAAGACCATATCAGACAATGTTCCTTTACAACGTAGCGGAGATGACGTTACAACGCAGTTCAACATGAAAGAAGTTGAACAGCTTGGAATGTTAAAGATGGACTTTTTGGGATTAAGAACGTTGACCGACGTGTCTAAGGCTCAAGAATACGTTATGCAAAACCACGGAAAAGAAATAGATTTTCATAAGCTTGGTTACGAAGATGCAGAGGTTTATAAATTGATAGGCGACGGCGATACCGACGCTGTGTTCCAGTTAGAAAGTGGTGGTATGAAACGCTTTATGAGAGATTTAAAGCCTTCAACCTTTGAAGATATTATAGCGGGAATATCCATGTATAGACCAGGACCTATGGATTCTATTCCTACCTATGTAAAATATAAGCACAATCCAAAGCTAATAAGATATAAGCACGAATTACTAGAGCCAATTCTAAAGGCTACTTATGGAGTTTTGATATATCAAGAACAAGTTATGCAAATTTGCCAAAAGCTAGGAGGCTTTTCACTTGGTCAGTCAGACATAGTGCGTCGTGCAATGGGCAAAAAGAATGCAGATGAAATGGCACGCCAGAAAAAGATATTTATAGACGGCGGTGTGTCTGAAAAGGGTGACGATATACCGGGTGCTATTAAGAATGGCGTTCCAGAACAAGTTGCGAATGAAGTGTTTGATGAAATGGCAGGGTTTGCAAAGTATGCGTTTAACAAGTCACACGCTGCAGCATACGCAGTATTAGCTTATCAAACGGCATATTTAAAGCATTATTACCCCGTAGAATTCTTTGCGTCAATTCTAAATAATAGAATAGATGACATAGAAGAAATATCTAAGTATTTAACCTACGTAAAAAGTATTGGTATCGAGGTAGAGTTGCCTGATATAAATAAAAGCACGGCATATTTCCGTCCTGAAAAAGATGGTAAACTACGATTTGGATTGGTTGGCTTAAAGAACGTAGGACTAGCTATAATAAATTCAATAGTAAAAGAAAGGGAAGATAACGGAGATTATAAATCGTTTGAGGATTTTATAAACAGGGCTATGCCCTTTGGAATAAACAAGCGACTTGTTGAAAGTTTAATTTTATCTGGTGCGTTTGACAAATTTAACGTTAATAGAAGAACGTTAATGCACGTTTACGCAGATTATATGGATAGAGTTTCAGAAGCAAATAAAAAGAAAAACGATATGCAAATATCTTTCTTTGGAACAATATTTGCTGAAGACGAGGGGTTAAAGCTTGACTATCCCGATTTAAGTGAATTTTCTTCTAAGGAAAAGCTAACCTTTGAAAAGACGGTGCTTGGAATATACTTGTCAGGTCATCCACTTAGTGATTATAGAACACAGTTTTCTAGCTTCTCATTTAACACGGGAAGACTGTTAACGTATGAACAAGACGAAGATGGAAACAAGACCTATACGGACGTTACAGAAGGCGAACACGTTGTAATGGCAGGAATAATCTCAGAGTTTAAAAAGCTATCCACAAAAAGTGGTTCAACAATGGGCTTTTTAAAGATAGAGGACCTATACGGCAGTATTGAAGCAGTGGTATTTCCAAAAATCTATGATAAATTTAGAGCGTTAATAGGCGAAGAAGAGGTTGTTAAAATCAGTGGTAAACTTCAAATTAAAGAAGGAGAAGTTCAAATTATAGCCGATGCAATTGAAAAGTTAGAGGTTGTAACTGAAACTAAAGAGGTTGAAAGCGATATAAACCTTGGCGTTATAATTGAAGATAGTTCGCAAGACACTGTAAATAAAGTTCTAGACGTTTTAACTGATTATCCAGGAACAATTCCTGTAATAGTTGCAATATCTGGGAAAAAATACAACGTTAATTGCAAAGTCAGAAAGTGCGAAGGCTTAATTTCAGAACTTAAAAATTTTGTAAGTGAAAAGAACATAATATTTTTCAAAAAAAACAATAAACAGTGATAAAAAAAGTAGAAATTTTTTTAAGTATGTGATAAAATAAAAATATACTTAAGATTTAATGTAAGGAAGGGTTACAATGGATAGAATAGCAGTATTGACCAGTGGTGGAGATGCTCCAGGTATGAACGCTGCCGTTCGTGCAGTTGTCAGAACTGCACGAAACATGGGAATGCAAGTATTTGGAATAGAACGTGGTTGGGACGGACTTATTAACGGAAAAATTTTTGAATTAGAAAACCGTTCAGTTTCAGATATGATTCAACGTGGTGGCACGTTTTTAAGAACAGCACGTAGTGCTGAATTCATTACGTTAGAAGGTCAAAAAAAGGCCGCTGATACTCTAGAGGCTTTTGGTGTTGAGGGCGTTGTAGTTATAGGTGGTGACGGCTCTATGCGTGGAGCAAAGGACCTATCGGAAAACTTTGGAATTAAATGTATGGGTATTCCAGGAACTATTGATAACGACCTAGCTTATACTGACTACACGCTTGGCTTTGATACGGCAGTAAATACGGTTTTAAGTGCAATCAACAACTTAAGAGATACAATGCAATCTCACGATAGAGTTTCGCTTGTTGAGGTTATGGGTAGACATTGTGGTGACATAGCGTTATACTCAGGCATTGCAGGTGGTGCTGAATACATTTTAATACCAGAAAAACCTTTTGACCTTGAAAAGATTGCTAAATCATTAATTAAGAGCAAGCTTCGTGGCAAAACCTCTAATATGATAGTTTTGGCAGAGGGTGCTGGTAACAGAGATGAAATTGTAAACTACCTAAAGGAACACGCAAAGGTAGATATTAAAATTACCCATTTAGGACACGTTCAACGTGGTGGCTCGCCAACTATGGCTGATAGAATTTTAGCAACCAGATTTGCTGTTCGTGCCGTAGAACTTTTAAATGATGAAAGTTCTGTTTCAAGTGCAATTGGTATTAAGGGTAACAAAATTATAAGTGTTCCAATTGCCGATATTTATAATATGAAGCGTGAATTTAATGAAGAACTATATAACGCTTCAATTATCTTGAGTAAATAAGCTAAGGAGATATGAAATGAAAGGATTAAAAGGTGCTTTGATATTCGCTCAGTCAGGCGGACCAACTTCTGTAATTAACGCGAGTGCTGCAGGTGTATTTTTAGAAGCTTTAGACAGTGAGAGCATTACTGCTGTTTACGGTGCTGCACACGGCATTAAGGGTATTTTAAACGAGGAAATGTTTGATATATCAAAGGAAGATAGAAAAGAACTTGAATTATTAAAATACACTCCGTCTTCAGCAATGGGTTCTGTTAGATATAAATTAAAGGACGCAAGCGTAGACGATACTGATTATAAGAGATTGCTTGAGGTGTTTAAGAAATACGACGTTAGATATTTTTTCTATAACGGCGGTAACGACAGTATGGATACCTGCAACAAAATCAGTAAATATATGGCAAATTCGGGTTATGACATTAATGTAATCGGTGTTCCTAAGACAATAGATAACGATTTGTTTGGAACAGACCATTGCCCAGGTTTTGCAAGTGCTGCAAAATTCATTGCAACAACAGTTATGGAAATTAACCTTGATGCTAAGGTATACGATACGCCAATGGTTTGTATTATTGAGGCAATGGGCAGAAATGCAGGTTGGCTTACTGCTTCTGCAGCTCTAGCTAATGCAAAGGGACACGGTGCAGACTTGATTTATCTTCCCGAAGTGGCGTTTGATATTGACAAGTTTGTTTTAGATGTAAAGGAAGTATGTGCTAAAAACAACAACAAGTGTATCGCAGTCGTATCAGAGGGTATACATGATAAGGACGGAACTTTGATTGTTGAAAAGTTTAACGAAGCAGGGGCAAGAGATAGCTTTGGTCACGCACAACTTGGTGGTGTAGCGTCGTCACTTGCATCATTAATTAAAGCAGAAACAGGCTTTAAGACACGTGGAATAGAGTTGTCGCTAATGCAAAGATGTGGTGCGCATTGTGCTTCTCAAACGGATATTGAAGAAACGTTTGAAGCTGGTAGACAAGCAGTTAAGGCTGCTGTTAACGGCGAAACTGATAAAATGGTGTGCTATGCTAGAAAGGAAGGGGATAGATACGAATGCGAATATAAGCTTTTACCTTTAGAGCTTGCTGCAAACACTGAAAAGACCGTTCCTCTAGAATGGATTACAAACAATGGCACTGGAATATCAGAAGAGTTTGTAAAATACGCACTTCCTTTAATTCAAGGCGAAACTCAAATGGAGAAGGTAGACTCACTTCCTAGATTTGCTAAGTTGAAGAAAGTTCTAGTTGATAAAAAATAGTCTAAAATTTTTAGAATCCGTCCTTTTTGGACGGATTTTTTTTATTTTTTATTGCTTTTAAGCCATTTTATAAGTTATAATATAATTAAATTAATGTAAGGGAGAATAAGATGATAAATCTTCTTAGCACTGCAAGCGAAAACGTAGTTTTTTCTGATAGTTACGTTTGGACTTTTCTAATTCAAATTGGTATTTTAAGCCTAGCAATTTTGTTTGGTAATTTTTTAAGAACGAAATTACCGTTTATAAAAAAATATCATATTCCATCAGCACTAATTGGCGGAATTATAGTTTTAATACTAAAGTCAATCTCATGGTTTGATAGCATTATTGATGACAGTGTTATGCAGATGATAACATATCACTGCCTAGGTCTAGGCTTTGCTGCAATGGCACTAAAAACGGCAAAATCAAAGCGAATGGTCTCAAAATCTAAGGTAGTTGAAAGCGGTGCTATTATGGCTGGCTCTTATTTTATTCAAGTAATTGTCGGTTTAATAATATCGATTATATTCTTCTATGTGGCAGAAAGCTTTTATGCAGCAGGAATAATACTTCCAATGGGCTTTGGTCAAAGCACGGGAAGTGCATTATCTTGGGGTGGCATCTTCCAAAAGGACTACGGCTTTGAGGGTGGCGCATCTTATGGAATTGCTGTGGCTAGTATTGGATTTTTAGTTGGTAGCGTTATAGGGGTAATTTATTTAAACATTGCTAAAAAGAAGGGCAAGGTTAAGTCTTACGGCGATGGCGAATCAATGGAAAAAATGACGGTGGCTGATTTTCAAGGAAACAACGAAATTCCAAACTCAGGCTCTATTGATAAGTTTACCGTTCAAATGTGTTTAATTATCCTGGTATACGCACTAACCTTTGGGTTTATGACTTTGTTATCCTTGCTTAACATTAAGGCTATAAATGATTTGGCGTGGGGGTTAAACTTCTTATGGGCAACTCTTTTGGGCTTTTGTGTTAAATACGTTATTGGCTTTTTTGCAAAAAAGAAAATTATTAAATACGACCACACAAACAATTACTTAATGGATAGAATTGCTGGTTACATGTTTGACCTAATGATAGTTGCAGGAATTGCAGGCATCAATTTTGAATCAATAAGCAAAAACCTTCTATTATTAGTGGTAACTTGTGTAATTGGAACTATAGTAACTTTCTTCTACGTAAAAATAACTACTTCATATGCGTATAAGGGTTATGATACCGAAGGTTTCTTGACTAACTTTGGAACTGTTACGGGAACGGTTAGCACGGGAATGATACTCCTTCGTGAAATAGACCCAGACTATAAAACGCCAGCTGCAACAAATATCGTATTGCAGTTAATACCTTCAACAATAATGATAGCCCCATTGCTTTTAACCTTAAGTATATGTGCTCAATCAATAACGCATACGTTTATAATGCTAGGCGTATATACTGTCTTGTTTGTAATTTATAACGTTTACTTGTTTAGACGTAAGATTTTTAAGGGAAAGCAAAACAAAATGGAAGAAACTTGGACTTCTAGTAAATAATTGGAGTGCAACTTGAAAAAACAAAAATCAGAAAGATATTACAAGGTTTGGTATAGAATTTTTTACCCAATATTTAGGCTGGTTTCAAGGATAAAATACGGGATAAAAGGCGTTAAGCCCAAAAAATACGATGAACCCGTTTTAGTTTTTTGTAACCATACTACCGATATGGATTTTCTATGCGTAACCTCATATATAAAAAATCACATGTATTTTGTTTGCTCACAGCACGTTTTGGGAATGGGAATACTTGGAAAGCTATTAAAGAGATGGTTTAATCCAATTGCTGTTTACAAAGGCTCAAAAAAGCAAAAGGAAGTTATGGACATTATTAGGAGAATTAAAAAGGGCAACAGCATTTTAATTTTTCCAGAGGGAAAGATAAGCCATAACGGACTTTCGGCTAGCCTTGACGTTTCAGTTGGAAAGCTTGCAAAAATGGTTAAGTGTAAAATTGTAACCTTTAGAACAGAGGGTGGATATTTTAAGCAACCGAGATGGCAAAACTACTCAAACAAAGGCAAATTATTCTCGCATGGAATAGTAGGGGAATATGACGTAGAAACCATTCAAAACCTTACTGCTGAAGAGATAACCGACATAATAAATCGTGACCTATACGTAGATGCTTACGCAATCCAAGAAACCAAGCAAAAAGATTTTAAGCTTAAAAAAGGCGTGCTTGACGTTACAAGATATTATTCAATATGTCCTAACTGTAAACAAATAGGGCAAATGCAATCCACCCAAAAGGAAATCGTTTGCAAATGCGGTTACAAACTAACGCTTGATAACAAGTTTTATCTTCACGAGGGGGAAATCATTGCAAACAACGCAGTAAAAACCTTTAAGGAATGGGATGCGCTTCAACAAAGTGTGATTAAAACGATGTTTGATTCAAAAAAAGTTTTAACTGAGAGCAACGTCGTGCTATACGAAGTTGGTGAAGCACATCAATCACGTAGAATATGTCAAGGTGAGTTAACAGGCAACGTTATTGGTTTAAGTATTTGTAATCATAGGTTTGATTTTATCAAAATTGAGGGTTTAGAGGTGCTTAGTGGTGGTAGTTCACTTATATTTGCACACGAAGGTAACCACTATGAATTAAAAGTGGAAAGAGCTAGTTTGGTTGCATTTTTAGAATATTACAATTTTTCGGTTGCTTAAAAATAAACCCCGAAGCTTCTGCTTTGGGGTGTGTTTTAAGATTCCTCAAGGTCAATGATACTAAAAGTAGGGTAAAAGTATGGAACAAAAATTTATTACTAAGTTTGCTGATAGCAACGAGGAAAAGATTAAAGCATATTCACTTAGATATACTGATATGCTTAAAGAATATAAACCCGATTTATGTTTAGAGAGTGGGCTTGATTATAACGAATACGATGAATACGCAAAACAAGTTATATGTGTAGACACCGAAACCAACCAAGTAGTTGGCGTTTATAGAATTATCACGTCAGATGATTTGCCTAAAGGCAAACCTTTCGTGTGTGAAGAAGAGTTTAACATAGATGGCTTAAAAAACACAGGTGAAAAGATAGCCGAGCTTTCTCGTGCAGTAATCAAGCGTGAATATCGAAACTCTAAAGTGCTTATGCACCTTCTTAGATTTGTCATTTCATATCTAAAAGAAAGTTCTTATAGGTTTATTATTGGCGAAGCAAGTTTCTTTGGAACGGATAAAACAAAGTTTATTAAAGAGTTCTCATATCTTGCTAGTCAATATAAAATTAAGGATTATGATATTGTGTCAAATGAAGAATATCAAGTTGAAACTATTCCCGTTGAAGATATGAACTTGCAAGAAATAAAACGTTCCTTGCCACCTTTAATACGTGCATATCTTGGCTTTGGTGCAAGGGTGTCTAGTGAATCATTTACCGATTGGAATTTCGGTAGTGTAGACGTTTTCGTGTTGTTCGACGTGCAGAACTATAATGAATCGGCATTGAATAAATTTCTTAGGTAAAAAATATAAAAAAAAGACGGCCTAGCCGTCTTTTTAATTATCAAATTATTTGTTGTCTAAAACGATAGCACCGATTTCGCTTAAGATTTCGTATGCAGTAGCCTTGTTAGCAGTAACCTTCATTCTGTTGATTAAAGACTTACCAAATAAATGCTTTCTACCAACGCTTGCACCTTCCATGTCGAACTTAGCAGCTTCCATACCGATACCTGCTCTGTTATCAGTAATCATAGCAAGTTCAAATGTGCATGCTCTTAACTTACGTCTTGCATCAATAAGCATAGGAATACCAATGATAATTAAGCAAAGTGGAACACTAACAATAAGCTTTAATTTTGCCCAGAATGAACCGTTAGATAAAATCTTACCGGTAATTTGTTTAACGTCTGCTAAGGGAAGTTCTTTGTAGCTAACTTCGTGCTTGCCATCGCCTAAAGTGATAATACGCTTGTCAGTGATGGTTAGGCTGTGCTTAACCTTGCCACCCTTATCCATTCTGTGACCAGACTCAGCATATTGCCATTCTTTGATGATTTTCTCATCTCTTGCTAATTTGATATTCATATTTTACCCTCCTAAAAGTAAAAAAATTTATATTTAAATTATACTATTTATATATTACTATGTCAATACCATTTATTAAAATTTTTCAAGGTTTTTTCAATTTTTTACTTGCTTATTGAAAAAGCTTTTGTTTTGTGATATTATATAGCTATGAGTAAAATTAGAAAAAAAGAACATGAATGTTATATTTACGTAAGGCAGCTTCCTTTTGATTGCGACAAGAATATTTATTGCAATAAAAAGCGTGAAGATATAGAAAAAACTACTGACTATAAATTGAAGGAGCAGAAATTTTACGCTTATAAGCTTTTAGAGTTTGCTATTTGTAAGCATTGTAATATTGATAGCAGGCATCTAAGCTTAGAAAAGCTAGCATCTGGAAAGTGGGTTAATAAATATTGTAACTTTTCTATAAGCCACAGTTTAAACGCAGTTTGCGTAGCTTTATCTAATATAAACATTGGCGTTGATATAGAAGAGTATAACCCTGAGCGATATATAAAACTAAAAGATAAAATTCTTTGCGATGCTGAAAAACCACTAATACAAAGCGGGGAAAACTTAGGCGAATATTTAAATCAGCTGTGGACAAAAAAGGAAGCAGTTTTTAAGTGTAAAAACGATAGCGTGTTTATTCCGAACAAAATTGAAGCTGGCAAATATTTTACCTACACTAAAAAAATTACTCTAGATAGAGATTATTATTTATCTATTGCCGCCGAAGAAAAGCTAGATATTATTATAGAATAAAAAAGCACCACCCAATAGGGTGATGTTTTTTCGTTGGCGGAAGCGGTGGGATAAAGCTCCGTAGCAAGCTACTACGCTCCCCTCGTTCATCATGTATGCCCATCAAATGACGGGCGAACCAATGGGTTCAAATCGAGCCACCACTATCAAACAAAAAAGCACCACCCAATAGGGTGATGTTTTTTCGTTGGCGGAAGCGGTGGGATTCGAACCCACGAGCCCTTGCGAGCTACCTGATTTCGAGTCAGGCCCGTTATGACCACTTCGATACGCTTCCAATAATACCTAAATATTATACACAATTAATTTTTGAAATGCAAATAAAAAATCATTATAATTGACTTTTTTTTATGGGCATAGTATAATCTATATTAAGTTTATAATTTTGGGGAGATATTATGTGCACTGAACCAATTTTTGAATTATTTGGTAGAGGGGTTTACCCATACGGTGTTTGGATTGCCATTGGCATATTAGCTTGTTTTTTTGTCCTATTCTTTTATACAAAAAAGAAAGGTGTTCCAAGCGACGTTCAAGATTACGTGTTTTTTATTGCTATAGCAGCGATAGCTGTTGGATTTTTCTTTGCACACGTTTTTCAAGTGTTTTATATTTGGTTGGAAACTGGAGTTTTCAACTTCTACAAGGGTGGAATAACCGTTATGGGTGGCCTTGTAGGTGGAGCAGTTGCATTTATCGGGCTATATTTTGGTTTAGGCAAACTATTTTTCAAAAACAATCGTGCAGGGTTGTATAAGAAATACTTTAACGAGGTTTTGTTGATTGCTCCAATATGTATAGTAATAGCTCACGCATTCGGCAGAATTGGTTGTATGTGTGCAGGCTGTTGTTATGGTGCTGAAACAGATTCGTTTATAGGTATATATAATCACGGAGCTGTTCGAGTTCCTGTTCAGCTATTTGAGGCGGGTTTTTTATTCATACTATTTGGCGTTCTTTCCGTGCTATACTTTAAAAAATGCACGAACACAATGTCGTTGTATTTAATCAGCTATGCTATATGGAGATTCATTATAGAATTCTTCCGTGAAGATGCTAGGGGTGGGGCATACACCTTAAATCTTGCTCCTTCGCAATGGATGTCAGTTATATTTATTGTCATTGGCGTAGCACTAATAATTTTTTATAAATACAAAAAAATTCCTTTCTTCAAAAAAGAGAAAGAAGATTAAATAAAAATCAAAAATAAAAAGGCTTTGCATTGCAAAGCCTTTAATTTTTCTAGCCAAATTATTTGCTTTCAGTTTCTACCTTTTTAGCAGTGGTCTTTCTGGTAGTAGTCTTTTTAACAGGTGCAACTACCTCTTCTTTAACCTCTTCTTTAACTTCAACAGGCTTAACTTCTACAGCACCGCTAGCAACTAAAGCATCAGATAACTTTTTAGAAATCTTTGACTTTTTGTTAGCAGCGTTGTTTGCGTGTAAAATGTTCTTTGAACAAGCAGCGTCAATAACAGAGAAAACGCAAGGTAAAGCCTTTTGAGCTTCTTCAAGCTTATTGTCTTTAATAAGAGCAAGTATTTTTTTAATTTCAGTTCTTACTTCCGAACGAATGATTTTGTTTTGTTCGGTTTTTTTGTTGTTAACGAGTACTCTCTTCTTAGCAGATTTAATATTTGGCATTTCTTATGCACTCCTTAATATCAATTTGTATCGCTAAGTATTTTAACATAAAAAAACATTAAAAGCAACTTTATTTTAAACACTTTTTTATCTTTTTGAATATTTTAAATAATTTTCTTTGATAAATCATAAAAATAGAATATGAAAAGAGAGTTTGTAGCTGTTTTTGACAGTGGAATAGGTGGCTTGAACGTTTTGTGGGAATTGGAAAAAAATTTTGATAATGTTGACTTTGGATATTTTGGTGATAATAAAAATGCACCATACGGCAGTAAATCAGAAAGAGAGTTGTTAAGTTTGTTTTTAGACAACTATCAAAGCTTTTCGCATCTAAGGGTAGATGCAATAGTTCTAGCCTGCAATACACTTAGCGTTTCAATAAGAGAAAGGATACAAGATTATACGGGCGTTAAAGTGTTTTGCGTGTTTCCACCGGTAGAAAGAGAAATTATATTAAAAAATAGGGTAGCCCTATTGGCTACACCTAATACAATAAAACAATATAGTCGATTGCCTATTGATTTATACCCATTGCCATATCTAGCACAAGACATAGAAAAAAACGTTTTTAATCTATCGAGGGTTTCAATGAATAGGCATTTGACAAATAAAATTGTAAGAAGCGAATATGATACCGTTATATTGGGTTGCACCCACTATGATTTTGTAAAAAATAAAATTCTTGACCACTTTTGCCCCAGAAGAATAATTAGTGGAAAATATTATACTGTGCAGATGCTTAAAATGTGGCTAAAAGACAGGTGCATACATAAAAACACTAGTAAAAATCAAGTGTTTTTCTTTGGAAGAAATTCTGAGCTAAATAAACAGGTGTATTTTAAAGTGGTTAAGAAGGGCGAAAAAAAGTAAAAAAATTTCAAAAAATGATAAAAAATTTTTAAAAAAGGGTTGACAGTGGTCAAAAATGGTGCTAGAATAAAGTTGTTATAAAAATAAGGAGTAATGTTTTTCGTGTCAGGTAAAAATTATTTGCATCAATTAGATGCTAAAAACAGAATGAGAATACCTGCAAAATTGCGTGAAGAACTCGGTGGTGAATACACTATTACCGTAGGTTCAGGCAATTGTTTATACGTTTACTCTAAAGAGCAATGGGCGAAAGTAAAGAAAACGCTTATGGGCATTAATCCTTATAAAGAAAAGCAATTAAAGGCAGCTAGATTTGTTCTCTTTAACTCTTGGGAGGCTGAGGAGGACAAGCAGGGTAGAATACTTATTCCCGAAAATCTTAGAAAGTATGCAAAGGTGGAAAAGAACGTAATAGTATTTAACGGACCTAATTGTGTAGAGATTTGGAGCGAAGAGGTTTGGAACGATTATTTTAGTAACGTAGATTTTTCAAACCTTGCAGAAGCTATTGATGAGTTGAATTCAAATGGAATATAAGCACTATTCAGTAATGCTTAACGAGTGCATAAACGGTTTAGACGTTAAAGACGGTGGAATTTATTTTGACGGAACGTTAGGCGGTGGAGGGCATTCGCTAGAAATTCTAAAAAAGAGCTCACCAACAGGCAAATTGATAGCCACAGACCTTGATGATTATGCAATTAACCGAGCAACTGAGCGTTTGAGTGAGTATAACGGAAGATTTGCTATAGTAAAGGATAACTTCAAAAACTTTTCTAGGGTTAAGCAAAATCTTAATATAGAAGGGCTTGATGGAATTTTACTAGACCTTGGAGTTTCAAGCTTTCAATTAGACGATAAAAGCCGTGGTTTTGCCTATATGGCTGATAAAGAATTGCTTGATATGCGAATGGACCAAACCTCAGGCATAACTGCAGAGGATATAGTAAACGGATATTCGGAAAGAGAATTAAAGAGAATTCTAACCGAATATGGCGAAGAAAGATTTGCAAACTCCATTGTAAAAAACATAATAAATGCAAGAAAGTCTGAGCGAATAAGAACGGTTGGACAGTTAAATAAAATAATAGATGAAAGCATACCTGCAAAGTTCAAAAAAGACGGGCATCCGTCAAAAAGAACTTTCCAAGCACTAAGGATAGAGGTGAACGGCGAGCTTGACGGACTATACGATACCGTTATAGAGATGACAAGAGCCTTAAAAAAAGGTGGAAGGATAGCAATAATAACCTTTCATTCTCTAGAAGATAGATTGGTAAAAAGGGCATTTAAGCAACTAGAATGCGATTGCATATGTGATAAAAGCTTACCCGTTTGCGTATGTGGAAAGAAAAAAGAAATTGAAATTTTAACAAAGCATCCCATAACGGCGAGCGAACAAGAATTAAAAGAAAATAGTAGGTCAAAAAGTGCAAAATTAAGGATTGCACAAAAGATAATTGATTAACAGGGAAAAAGGAGAGTATTATGGTAGTAACAAGACGTTCTCAAGAAACCGAAACTGCAACACAAACAAGCAATATAGGTTCAAGCGTTGCTTTATTGGAAAGAAAGCCGGTAAACAATTACGTTAGCCAACCGGTTCAAGAAGAAAGCTATGAAGAGCAACAAGAAAGAATGCAAAAAAATCTTGAGAAATTACTCAACTACGATAGATATGCTGAGCAAAACATGGCTGAATCACAAGTTATTGAAGAAACGGTTGTTGATTCTAGCATATCAGCTCCTGTAGCTCAAGAAGAAGATATAAGACCTACTTCTACTACGATGCAGTTTGGAGATGGTGACATTGACCAAATGTATAAAGAGATGGCTCACGCAAAAAAACGTGAGAAGGAATATTCTTTAAATGCTAAGGGAAAATTTGTTATAGCACTATATTCGCTTGCTGTGACTATTATTTTAGCTTTAATAGTATTAAATACTGGAATTTTAGCATCACTATCAGACATTAAGGAAGCTAAAGCACAAACACTTTCACGCTTACAAAGTGAAAGATATGCACTCCAACAACAAATTGAAGAGGTTTCAAGCACAGAAAACGTTATTAAAACGGCAGAAGACGTTCTTGGAATGATTAAGGGATAAATTTTAAGCCTAATGAATATATTTTAATAAAAATATAAAGGCTGGGAATTAAAAATAAAAAATTCATACTCGATAACGATTTTACGAAAGAGGTTATTAGCAATTGTTCTTGCTGTAACCTTTTTATTTTTTTGTATTTTAGCTAGGTTATTATACGTTCAAGTAATCTGGGGCAAGGATTTAAGAGAAAAAGCAATCGACCAATGGACAAGGGAAATTCCGGTTGTAGCTAGCAGGGGAATTATAACAGACGTTAATGGTGTAGTGTTAGCATCAAACGACGATACTTTTACCGTTTTTGCTAGAAAGCGTGCTATTGAAAATATTGAAGCAACAGCTGAAATTTTGGCGAACACTCTTGAACTTGAATATGACTATGTTTATACTCGTCTAACAAAGACCACTTCAAGTGAGGTTACTATAAAAAAACAGGTTTCGAAAAAAGCGTTAGATAGTTTATTAGAGAATGACCTAAAAGGTGTGTATTACTCTAGAGATAATTCAAGAATATATCAATATAACGATTTGCTTTGCTCAGTTTTGGGATTTACGTCTACTGATGGAAAGGGGCAATCTGGTCTTGAATTATACTACGATAAATATCTTTCTGGGCAAAATGGAGAAATTTTATATGAAACTGACATAGTTGGTGTAGAAATCGAGGGCAGTGATGTGACTTATATTCCTGCAACCGACGGACTAAACTTAAAACTTACAATAGATTATGACATTCAGCAATTAGCAGAAACAGCAATGGAACAGGCTATGGAAGTTCACGGTGCAAAATCAGCACAGATGATTGTTCTAGACCCACAAACGGGGGCAATCAGAGCATTATGTAATAAGCCGTCTTTTAATTTAAACGAAGTTCCAAGAGATGATTTAGACCTATTAAATTCTTTAAGTAGAAATTCGCTTATTTGCGACGTATATGAACCCGGTTCAACATTTAAGGTTCTAACGGCTGCAGCAAGCATCGAAGAAAGCTTAAAGGGAAATAAAAAGGCATACTCGTTAGAACACATCTATTCTTCATCTCGTTATAGATATGTTGATGGCGTTAGAGTTAAGTGCTGGAGCGACCATAAAAACGGAAAGCATCAAGGTTTAACGCTATCAGGAGCGCTAAATAACAGTTGCAACCCAATTTTTGTTGATATTGCAATGAGTTTAGGTAAAGAAACTATGTATAAATACATAGAAGCGTTTAATTACGGCTCTGTTACGGGTGTAGACTTTAAAGGAGAGGCACAAGGAATGGTTTTACCAAAAACTGCAGTTCTTAACGTAGATTTAGCAAGAATTGCATTTGGTCAAACGATAGCAGTAACAGGTCTTCAACTTGCTGCGGCTACGTCTTCTGCAATAAACGGAGGAAATTATTGGACGCCATATTTGGTAAGTGAAATTTACTCAAAGGATAACATTTTAGTTCAAAAGATTCAACCGACTCTAAAAAACAAGGTTATAAGTAAGAAAGCATCAGAATTGTTAAATTCTATGCTAGAGAGCGTAGTCAGTGAAGGCTCTGGCAAGCAAGCATATATAGAGGGATATAGAGTTGCTGGTAAAACAGGAACGGCACAAAAGTATGAAAACGGAATAATTGCACAAGGAAAATACGTTTCATCATTTGTAGGGTATTTTCCTGCCGATAATCCAAAATACTTAGCATTAGTAATTATAGACGAGCCAAAAGGTCAATATTATGGTAGCACTGTTGCAGCTCCTTATGCTAAACAAGTATTCGAGGGGATAATTAAAATTAAAAACATAAAGCCAAGTTTATAGGAGAGATGTATGTTATTAAAGCAACTACTTAAGGGAGTAAATGTTAAAGAAATAATTAACGAAAAGGACATTAATATTGAAGAGGTGGTGGTAAACAGCAAAAAAGCAACGAAGAATAGTTTGTTTATTTGTCTTAATGGAAATGATTATGATGGGCATAATTTTGTTCAAGAAGCTAAAAGGGGAGGAGCGATAGCATTAGTAGTTTGTCGCAAAATTTCTTCACCGTTGCCACAAATTATTGTCGATGACACTAGAAAAGCTATGAGTATAATTTGCTCTAATTTTTATAATAACCCTGAAAAAAAATTAAAATTTATAGCTATTATTGGCACGAATGGAAAAACTACTACATCTCATTACGTTTATTCTATTTTAAAAAATGCTGGTATAAGCGTGGGGCTAATTGGAACGTTAGGCATTAAATATGGTAAAAAGTTTTTAGAGTCAAATTTAACTACGCCAGACCCACTACAATTTTATAGTATTATCTCAAAAATGGTAGAAGAGGGTATTACACACGTTGTGTTAGAAGCATCTGCACACGCAATACACTACGATAAACTAGCTTGTATAAAATTTGAGGCAGGAGTATTTACCAATTTTTCTCAAGACCACCTTGATTTTTTTAAGGATATGGAGAGTTATAGACAGGCAAAATTAAAATTTTTTAATGAATACGACTGCAAGTTTATAGTTACTAATAGTGATGATGAAACTGGGCTAGAGATTGCAAAGAAACAAGGAGCAATAACCTATGGCATTAAAAATCCAGCAGACGTATTTGCTATTAGAATAAAACAAAGACATTCTGGAACTTCCTTTATAATAAATCTATTTGATTGTGTTTACGACGTAAGCTTAAAAATGTTAGGAATGCACAACGTGTATAACGCACTAGCAGCATCAACAGTGTGTGCTTTGCTTGGGGTTAAAACTTATAACGTGGTGGACGGCTTAAGAAAGATTGAAAGCGTAAGTGGTAGGTTGGAGCGTATTGATTATAAAAAGCTTTCGATTTTTATTGATTATGCGCATACGCCTGACGGTTTAGAAAAAACATTAAACGTATTAAAGCCGTTATGTAAAAATAGGCTGATTTGCGTTTTTGGTTGTGGAGGAAATAGGGATAAAACAAAAAGAGAGAAAATGGGGGAAATAAGTGGAAAACTGGCTGATTTTACAATAGTCACAACTGATAATCCACGATTTGAAGAGCCAATGGAAATAATTAACGAGATTGAAAAAGGCTTGATTAA
This sequence comes from Christensenellaceae bacterium, assembly GCA_045653205.1. GTDB lineage: Bacteria > Bacillota > Clostridia > Christensenellales > Borkfalkiaceae > UBA1259. Next base: position 478,821 of record JAZOLT010000007.1, read on the forward strand.
AAATGGCTCAAAATATATTCTTGTTCAAGACCGAATGCAAGCGATAAAGTATGCACTTAATTTTGCTTTAGATAACGATTTTGTTCTAATCGCAGGAAAGGGTGGCGAAAATTATCAAGAAGTATTAGGCGTAAGAAAGCCATTTAGCGATAAACAAACCGTTTATGAATTATTGGAGAAAGAAAATTGAAAAAAATTTTGCTAGTTGGATTATTATCGTTTGCTTTAAGCTTTATTTTGGGGCTGATAATAATTCCAATATTGAAAAAGATTAAGGCAGGGCAAACAATATTAGAATACGTTGACGAGCATAAGCAAAAAAACGGAACACCCACAATGGGTGGACTGTTTTTTATTATTCCTTCGTGCATTATTTTTATTATTTTTAACGGGTTTTCTAACAGGTTGGCCTTGGTTAGCGTTGCTATTGGACTAGCTTTTTTATGCTTAGGATTTCTAGATGATTTTATAAAGGTTAAGTTAAAGAAAAACGAAGGATTAAAAGCCTATCAAAAGATATTTTTTCAATTTTTTATTTCTTTATTTGCAGGAATATTTTGTTATAAAAATGCTTTAACCGAGCTTTACGTTCCATTTGTTAATAATATTTTTGACGTTGGCTTTTTTATTGTGATTCTAGTCTTTTTTATATTTATTGCAACTACTAATAGCGTAAATTTAACAGATGGATTAGATGGTCTTGCAGGAAGCGTAAGCCTTGTATATTTGATAGATTTAATAATTTTGATTACTCTTCAAACTAACAGTCTATATAATGGTGCAGAAAACAATCAAAAGTGGGGACTAGTTAGTTTGTCAGCTTGTCTTGTGGGTGGACTGTTGGCTTTTTTAATTTTTAATACAAACAAGGCAGTTGTATTTATGGGAGATACAGGTTCACTATCAATAGGGGGCTTTATTGCTTCACTAAGTGTTTTTTCACTAAATTCACTATACGTAGCAGTTTTTGGTGTTGTTTTTATGCTTTCAAGCCTAACCGTGATAATACAAGTATTAGTTTTTAAAAGGACTAAAGGTAAAAGAGTGTTTAAGATGGCTCCATTTCATCACCATCTTCAAATGAGTGGATTTTCTGAGTGTAAAATTGCATATTTATATTCTTTGATAACGGTTATAATGGGAGTGTTGTCGTTCATATCATATTTATAGAGGTGAACTATGGACGCAAGAACACAAACGTTTTTTATATTAGGAGTATCAAAAAGTGGATATTGGGCAACTAAGCTTTTGCTTTCAAGAGGAGCAAAGTGTTATATCTACGATGAGATTGAAGTTGAAAAAGTAAAAGATAGAATTGATGAATTGATTTCACTTGGTGCAATAAAATCGACAAACGAAAGTGTGTATGAGCATATAAACTTATCACACGTTTTCGTGCTTTCGCCAGGCATACCAATCAATCATCCGTTAGCAGTATATGCAAAGCAGAATGGAAAAAGGGTTATAGGCGAACTTGAGTTAGGGTTCGCTTTTTTTCAGCCTCTAACTGTTGCTGTTACAGGAACGAATGGAAAAACTACAACAGTATATTTGATTGAATCCATTGTGCAAAACGTATTTAACGATGTGAAAAAGGTTGGTAATATAGGTATTCCAATTACTGAACAGTTTGACAAAATAGAAAAAGATAATGTAGTGATTGCAGAAGTTTCTAGTTTTCAACTTGAAACAGTAAACGCATTTTGTCCACATATAGCTTGTATACTTAACGTATCACCAGACCATCTAGAACGACATTATTCAATGGAAAATTACATTTATTTAAAAAAGCGTATATTTAAAAACCAGCGTGAAAGCGAATATCTGCTATTAAATTATGATGATAAAATTGTTAAAAGCTTTGAGAGTGAAAGTAGGTCTAAGGTGGTTTTTGTTTCAACAAAAACCAAGGTAAATGGAGTATACGTAGAAGAAGACAAAATTTATTTTAATAACGAATTTATTATGGGTGTAGATGAAATTGCATTAAAGGGCGAACATAATTTATACGACTGTCTTTTTGCAATTGCAGTTTCAAAAATCCTTGGTGTTGATAACGAGTGTATAAAATTAGGGATTGCAGGCTTTAGAGGAGTTAAGCATAGAATAGAGCTTGTTTTAGAAAAAGGTGGTATAAAATATTTTAACGATTCAAAAGCAACAAATACCGCATCTACAATAAGTGCGATAAAAACCATGTCTGAACCAACAATTTTAATACTTGGTGGATATGATAAAGGCGAAAGCTATAAAGAGCTTTATGATATTATAAAAAATTCAACCGTAAAACACGTTGTATTAACAGGTAGCTCTAGGTTTAGAATGGCAAAGGAAGCAAATGAAAATGGGTTTGAAAATTACACCCTAACGCCAGATTTTTCTATGGCAATTAAATATGCGAGCTTGAACGCAATATCAGGAGAATCGGTCCTTTTTAGTCCAGCGACTTCTAGCTATGACATGTTTACAGATTATGAAGCAAGAGGAGAAGCATTTATATTGGAGGTTAAGGCTTTAATTGAGAACTAAACTAAACAAACCGTTAAAGGAGGCTAAGGGAGATATAAGCTTGCTTGTTGCAGTTGAATTATTGGCAATATTAGGCTGTATTTTTATATATTCGGCAAGCAATTATTCTGCACTTGCCACCTATAACGATGCCTATTATTTTGTAAAAAAACAGGCGATAGGCGTGGGGTTAGGAAGCGTGGCAATGATTCTTGCTGGAATTTTTGATTATAAAAAGCTTAAAAAATTTGCACTACCATTATGTTTAATTTCGGTAATCTTGCTGTGCTTAGTGTTTGTTCCTGGACTTGGCGTTGAGAACTACGGTGCTAAAAGATGGATAGGTTTAGGCGGGGTTACTCTTCAGCCTTCTGAGATTGCAAAATTTGCTCTTATTTTGTTTTCAGCTACATATATTGCAAATAAACCCGAAAGAATTAAGACGCTTAAAGGAATATTGCCAGTTTTAATTTTTGGCGGAATTCTATGCGTGCTTATAATTATTGAGCCTAATATGTCCATAACCATGTGCGTTGCACTCTTAATGTTGTGCATTTTATTTGTATCGGGAATGAAAATAAAGCACTTTATTTTTATAATATTGCCAATTTTAATAGGCGGGGTTTTGCTTATTTTAATTGAGCCGTATAGGCTAAAAAGATTATCAGCATTTTTAGACCCTTGGTCTAATCCGAAAGGAGAGGGGTATCAGCTATTACAATCCTTATACGCACTTGGCTCTGGGGGGTGGTTTGGCGTTGGGCTTTTTAATTCTAGGCAAAAATATGCTTTTCTGCCATTTGCAGAATCAGATTTCATACTTTCAGTAATTGGTGAAGAAATTGGCTTTATTGGATTAGTTTTATTTTTCTCTTTGCTTGGGTTTATTATTTTTAGAGGGGTAAGAATAGCTTCAAAATCCAAAGACGTGTTTGGGTTTATATTGGCAGTAGGAATAACAATGATATTCGGTATTCAAACGGTTATAAATGCTTTGGTGGTTACTGGCAGTATTCCACCTACGGGGCTTTCGTTGCCACTAGTATCTAGTGGTAATACGTCAATAATAATTTTTATGGCAGAAATGGGGGTTTTATATAACATATCAAAGTCGAACGTGTTAACCTTTTAGATAATTTTTCCATAAAATAGAATATCTCAGTATATATGGAGATTATTATGGAAAAATACGTGATAAACGGGGGAATAAGCATATCAGGCTCGGTAAAGCTCGAAAGTGCGAAAAATGCAGTTTTGCCGATGATTGCTGGTGCTATTTTAACCGAGGAAGAAGTAATAATTAAAAATTGTCCTAAGCTCGGTGACGTGTTAAGTATGGTTAAAATACTAAATCATTTAGGCGTTGGCGCTGAGTTTGTTGATAACAATTTAGTTATAAATTCAAAGAATATCAACGGATATAAAATACCCTACGAGTTAAGTGGAAAACTAAGGTCCTCAGTATATTTTCTGGGAGCCTTAATTTCTCGTTTAAAAAAAGTAGAGCTTGGTAGTTCGGGAGGGTGTAATATAGGTAAAAGACCAATCGATTTACATATTTTAGCCCTCGAGGACTTAGGAGTTTATTTTGCGTCCAAGGAGGACGGAATAGTAGCTGAAGTAGATAGAATAAAGGGTAAAAAAATTAGGCTTGAATTTGCTTCAGTTGGTGCAACCGAAAATATTATGCTTGCCTCGTGTTTAGCAGAGGGCGAAACAGAAATAATAAATCCAGCAAAAGAGCCAGAAGTTGTAGACCTTATGAATTTTTTAAATTCGATGGGTGCAAAAATTAGTGGTGCAGGAACGAATAAAATTGTAATTGAAGGGGTGAAAAGTCTACATAAAACCACCTATGAGCCTATTAAGGATAGAATAGAGGCAGGCACATATTTAATTGCAGGTGTAATTACCCGTGGAGAAGTGGAAATAATTGGTTGTCGTGGCGAAAATATTTTACCTTTACTTGATAAATTTTTAAATAATACTTGTAAAATATATATGAATAATGATATAATATATATAAAAAGTAGGGGTAGGTTGAAAAGCTTTTCTTTTTCGACTGGTCCATACCCATTATTTCCCACAGATATGCAAGCTCAAACAATGTCATTGTTAGCTGTATCTAATGGTAATTCGATAGTAAGAGAACGGGTGTTTGAAAATCGTTTCAATCACGTTCCCGAGCTTATAAAAATGGGTGCAAAAATAAAAGTTCACGAAAGGTCGGCAATCATAAACGGTGTGCCACGTTTGCACGGTGCAATGCTTGATGCAAGAGATTTGCGTGGTGGAGCAAGCTTGGTGCTTTCAGCTTTAGCAGCAGAGGGGAAATCTGTGATAAACGGAGCATATCACGTAGAACGAGGATATAAAGATTTTGAGTATAAATTAAAAAGCCTCGGTGCCGATATTAAAAAGATTTAAAGGAACACTTATGAGAACGAAAAAACTGTTTGTAATTTTAATAGCGATTGCATTTTTAATGTCCGTTCTTTTATGCTTTGCTCTTTTATTTTCGGTTAAAAAGGTAGATGCACGCTTTTCAGTATCGGAAAACAAGAACGTGGAGGAAGTAGTTAACTGTTTAGAGGAATTCAACGGCGTAAACCTATTGTTTTTTGATGTAGAGGAAATCAATCAAGCAATGCAACAATTTCCTTACTTTGAGGTTGTGTCGCTTAAGAAGAGTTATCCAAACGTTATAACTGTTGAAATTCAAGAAAGAAGAGAAGTTTACGACCTATTGCTTAATGAAACGGTTGTAAATGTTGCGAGTGATGGATTTGTTTTAAATATACAAGACAAATCAGAATGGAGCGGACCTGTTAGAGAAAAAATTGTTTTAGAAACTGAAGGATTAACTTTTTTTCAACCAGAGGTAGGAAAGTATTTATCTTGTGGTGATGATAAACTGCTTTATTCAGTGTTTGATATGGCGTTAGAAGTTGAATTGACAGACTGTATAAAGACTCTTAAAATAGAGGTTGAGCCTTATTTGAGAAAAGACGCAATATTTAAAACCTACACGGGAGCTTCTATCGTTGTGTTTGAAGCTGATGAGAGAGGGGTTGATAAGATAACAGAAGCCTTTAGTGCCTATTACGAAATAGCTAACGATTATCAAAAAACATTTGGTGAACTTGAGGTGTTTATATTAACTGAAACGGGAATGCCGAGTGTAATATGGAGGAACGGAGCTGATGAAAACTAAACAGGTAGCCGTGATAGATATTGGTTCATCCAAGATAACTGCTGCTGTATGTGAAAGGGGTATCAATAAGACCTTTGTGATAAAGGGTAGGCGTTTCTTTGAATACGACGGATTTTCTAACGGAGAATTTTTTGATAATAATTCTGTAAAACAAATTTTGCTAAGTGCCTCAGATTTTATTAAAAAGTTTTCTGGTAAAGAGCAAAACACAGTATATGTTGGAGTTCCCGGTGAGTTTACACGTGTATACGTTAAGGATAGCCAAATTTCTTTTTCGAAAAAGAAAAAGATTTCGTCAAGGGACGTTGACACTTTGTTTGACTCAGCTTTTCTAGTTAAAGGACAAGGTGTTTCGCCCATAAATCGTTCGGCGATTGTGTATGAGCTTGGCGATTATAGAAGACTTGCAAACCCCATAGGTTCGACAAGCGAAATTTTACGTGGTAAGCTTTCATTTACAGTTTGTGATAGTGCCATTTTAGAGTTGATTAAAGCTTCATTAAAAGCAGGTGGTTTTTCTAGCATTGAATGCGTATCATCGCCTTTAGCACAAGCTATGTATGTGTTAGATGCTGAAACTAGAGATAGAATTGCTTTAATGCTTGACGTAGGATATATAAGCACTACATTAACGCTTATACAAGGCGATGGTATTTTATACCAAAAGAGTTTTGGATATGGCGGAGGATATATAACAGCTGCTATTTCTGAAAAATACGACATTGATTTTTCAATTGCAGAAAACCTAAAGCGTAAGATAAATCTAAGTAGAAAAACTGATGGGCTTGAAAAGATAGAAAATACCGACGGTAAATATTATCTAGAAGAAGAGGTTAAATCGGTTATAAGAGCAAGCTTAGATGAGCTTTGTGAAAACGTATCTCAGGCATTAGAAGAATCGGGCTATGTAATTCCCGAATACGTGCCACTGTTGATAACTGGTGGTGGGATAAGTTATATTCGTGGTGCAAAGGAACATGTGTCGGACAGGCTGTGTTCAGCAGTAGCAATTGTATCACCAAAAGTTCCGTTAATGAATAAGCCCGAAGAGTCGTCGCTATTATCGTTGCTAGATTTAGCACTTGAACAAATTTAAATACTAATATTCTTAGGAGGAATACAAAAATGTTTAATGAAATGAATTTTACGCCAAACTCTGCTGTTATAAAGGTTTTGGGCGTTGGTGGCGCTGGATGCAACGCTGTCAATAGTATGATAACATCTAACGTATCTAACGCAGAGTTTTATGCTGTAAATACAGATAGCCAAGCGCTAATGATTTCAAAGGCAGAGAAATGTTTGCAAATAGGTGAAATATTAACAAAGGGGCTAGGTGCAGGTAGCGACCCTAATATTGGAGAAGCTGCTGCAGAAGAGTCTAAAGAAGAAATTGCAGAAATTCTTAAGGGCACAGACCTATTGTTTATTGCTGCAGGTATGGGCGGTGGAACAGGAACTGGTGCTGCATCAGTTATTGCAAGAATAGCTAGAGAACTTGGCATTTTAACGGTTGCTGTTGTTACAAAGCCTTTCTCTTTTGAGGGTAGAATTAGAAATGAAAACGCTAAAAAGGGTATAACAAATCTTAAAAAATACGTTGATACTTTAGTTGTAATTCCAAACGACAAACTCTTGCAATTTTTACCCGCACACACGGGTGTTTTAGATGCGTTTAAGGTTGCAGATGATATGTTAAAGCAAGGTATTGTTGGTATTGTTGAACTTATTGCAACGCCTTCGCTTATTAACCTTGACTTTGCAGACGTTAATACTGTAATGAGAAATCAAGGTTTAGCTCATATGGGAATTGGTAGAGCAAAGGGTGAAAACAGGGTAATAGAGTCGGTTAGACAAGCAGTATCAAGTCCACTACTAGAAACAACTATTGAGGGCGCAAGGTCAGTTATTCTTAACGTTACAGGTGGAAAAGATATAACCTTAACTGAGGTTAGCGAAGCTGCAACGTTAGTTCAAGGAATAATAGATTCAAATGCAAACATCATATTCGGTGCGACTATTGATGAGGATATGAGTGAAGAGGTTAAAATCACAATAATAGCAACAGGATTTACAGCAAAGGTAGAAGAGGAGGGCGATTTATTGGAGGTAAAACCTGCAATAGCAATAAACACAAGTGAAACGCCTGCTCCAACAGTTGTTCCCGAGCCTGTGGTTGAGGTTGTAGCAGAGCCAGAGCCTGAAATAGAAGTGGCTGTGGCAGAGCCTGAAAAGAAACCTACTAGAGAGCTTCCTGCATTTATGAAAAAATTATTCAAAAAGTAAAAAAGCAAAGGCACAACTAATTTTGTTGTGCCTTTAGTAAATCCAAAAAAATTAAAAAAGTATAGAATTTGCCGTTTATTTGGTTGCAAATATTTTCTTATTATGTTAAAATAAATCTCGCAATCGGGGTATGGCGCAGTTGGTAGCGCGCTTGTCTGGGGGGCAAGAGGCCGTGAGTTCAAGTCTCGCTACTCCGACCAAAAACGACTTGAGTGGCTCAGGTCGTTTTTTCATTAAGGATAAGGTTATGAGAATTAGAAGAAAAAAACATTTAAAAGAGCGTTTATTATCGGTGGATAAATACATACTGCCAACTGATAGGCGTGTGATTAACGTTAACGAAGCATTAAAGGAAAAACAATATTTTAACTATCAAGAGATTTTTAGCAACGCTAATCCAGTTAAGCTTGAAATTGGTTGTGGTAAGGGTGGGTTTATTTGCGATATGGCACTTGCTCATCCTGAGTATAATTATATTGCCGTTGAACTTTTAGATAATATAATTGTTATGGCATCTGAGAGAGCTGATAAACTAAATCTTAGCAATGTTCGATTTGTAAATAGTGGAGCTGAATATTTAGCTAAATATATTTGCGACAACTCAATAGAGCAAATTTATTTAAATTTTTCTCCACCATTCCCTCAAGAAAGCTATAGAAAAAGAAGACTAACCTATGATAGAAATATTGAGAATTATAAAAAATTCCTTGTAAGAGGGGGAACGATTGTCCAAAAAACTGACGACAAAGAATTTTTTGAGTATTCTTTTGCACAGTTTAAAAGATTTGGTTTCGAGGTTGTAAACATTAGTCAGGATATTGAGCAAGGGAAAATTGAAAACATCACCACTGAGTATGAGCGTAAATTTAAAAATGCAGGAATGCCAATTTACGCTTTAGTTGCAAAAATAATTAAATAAACAATAAATAAAACGACAGATAAAATTATCTGTCGTTTTTATTATCTAACACGTTTTGTTTTCAAATTTGCCCATAGAATTACACAAATTTGTGTAGGAACTCCAAGCAAGAAAATTACCCAAGGGTTATATATAATAAAAGATAAATACACCGCAATTAAAAAGCCCCAGATTAGAACAGATATTAAAAAGAAACGCCATTTTCTCTTTCCCCAAATGCCATTAAAAACTATACCTACTATAGCCGACAAAGGAACAGCCCAAATAAAGATTTGCCAAAAAGGATTTTGAGAAAAGGTTAATGATAAAACAAAAATAATAGTTGACATTAACCAAACAGCCATTTCAGATAAAAGTGTAATAATTAGTTTATTACGGTCATTCTCCTTTGAAAAGTCAACTCTGCTACCAAACTTTTCAGTATCTTCAGAAACAAGATAATCAAGTGAAACTTCATAAATATTAGCAAGCTCACATAAAACGTCAATAGGTGGGGTGGCGTCACCATGTTCCCACTTAGAAACTGACTTATCTGTATAGTTTAATTTTTCAGCGAGTTCTGCTTGAGTTAATTTGTTTTCTAATCTTAAGCGAGTAAGGTTTTGCGCCAAAACATCTTTCACATTTTTCATAATGTGTAAATATTAGCATATTTTTGTAAAAAACGCAACAAATTTATGTTTTTTTCTAAAAAATTTATAGCATAAAAATTATCTCTAATTAAATTAGAATCGGGGTAAACGTATATTCTACCTAATTTTCATTATATTATAGCTCGTTTAATTGTATTTTTCTTTTCTTGTTGATAAAATTTTATTGACAAAAATTTAGGAGCTAACTATGAATAAAACTAACAATTTAGAAAAGAAAAAAATACCCATTGTTTTTGGGCTTGACGATAATTTTATACCTTTTTTTTGTGTGGCTGTAAATTCAATAATAAAAAATAGTAATAGGGACTATTTTTATGATATTTATTTATTCCACTCTGGCATTAGCAAAAAAACAATTAACGAACTTAAAGTTAATGATTCAAATGATTATTCTATAAGCTTTATTAATGTTGCTGATAAAATGAGAAAAATAAAAAACAACGTTTGTGTTAGAAACCAATATTCTGATGCAATTTATTTAAGATTTTTTATTCCAGAGGTATTGACTAAATATGATAAAGTTATTTATTTAGATGCAGACGTTATAGTAAACGGCGACATATCCAAGCTTTATAATATTGATTTAGAAGACTATCTTGTTGGTGCTGTAGCAGACGAGGTTGTGAAAAATTCGGATTTGTTTATCCAATATGTTGAGAAATATTTAAATGTAAATTCAACAAAATACTTTAATTCAGGTGTAATGCTTATAAACTCAAAGAAATTTAGGGATGAAAAAATTTTTGAGGTATTTTCAAATATGAGCGAAGAAATTCGATTTGAGGTTGCCCCCGACCAAGATTACTTAAATGTTATATGTAAGGACAAAGTTTTGTATCTAAATCAAGGGTGGAATAAAATGCCAATTCAAAATTATGAATTTAGCAATAGCGATTTAAACTTGATTCACTTTAATCTAAATCTAAAGCCATGGCGTTACGATGGGATATTATATGAAGATTACTTTTGGGAACAAGCAAAAAATTCTAGATTTTATAATAAAATTTTATCATTAAAAGAAAATTTTAACGAAGAACAAAAAAAGAGTGCCGACGAGCATTCTAACAACTTAGTAGAGCTTGCTAAATCCTGTGTTTTAAACGCAGAGGGAATGCCAAGCAGAATTTATGGAGTATTAAATGGTATCAGAAAAAAGGTTAATGCTTAACGAGAAGATTAGGCAGTTTGAAAAAGAAGAAAAATGGGATGCAGAGGTTGAAGATAATCCCAAAACTTTAGTGCTTAATCCAGATAAGGTAGATTATCTAAATAAAAAATTATCTTCAAAAATAAACACCTTTATTGCTAATAGGCTTGCATTGCATTATTTTGAAAAACAAATACGAAAAAAAAATATAATCATTAAAAACGTTATTGGTATCGAAAATTATAAAAATATTAGTGGTGGTGTTATTTTAACTTGCAACCATTTTAATCCCGCAGATAACTATGTTATTGATAGGCTAGTTAGAAAGTATTTTAAGCGTGGACAAAGGCTATATAAGGTTATAAGGGAAGGAAATTATACTTCGTTTCCAGGTCTTTTTGGGTATTTATTTAGACATTGTAATACCTTGCCACTTTCTTCTAATACTGATACGATGAAAGAGTTTTTAAGAAGTATAAAAATTTTGCTTGAAAGGGGTGAAACTATATTAATTTATCCCGAACAGAGTATGTGGCTAAACTATAGGAAGCCTAGACCATTAAAAAACGGAGCGTTTAAATTTTCAGCAAAATATTCTGTTCCAGTTTTGCCTATTTTTATTTGCATGGAAGATACCGAAAAAAAGGATTTAGACGGGTTTCCCATTCAAGAATATACGGTTAATTTTTGTAAACCAATATATCCTAAAAAAGACTTGTCTGATAAAGAAAATCAAGAGTTTTTAAAACAAGAAAACTATAAAGCGTGGAAAGATGTGTATGAATCCTTCTACAAAATTCCACTTAAATATTAAAAAACTTCGAAAAAATTTTTCGAGGTTTTTTTATTACTTTACTTTTAAGTAAAAGTATTATATAATAGCAAATGGAGGCAAATATGAAAGTAATTCATTGTGCAGACCTGCATTTAGATTCTGCATTATCCAATTATCAATCAGAAAAAGCGTCTATTAGAAGAGAGGAGCTTTTACAAACCTTTGAGCGTTTATGCGTATTTGCAAAAGAAAGCGACGTTAGGGTTGTAATTATCTCGGGAGACGTGTTTGATTCGAATAAGGTTACTAAAAAAGCTAGTAGCCGTTTTTTGAATGCCATTTCTAATGCTTCAATGATAGATTTTTTATATTTGTCAGGAAATCACGATAACGGTAAAGATTTTTTTAGTGATACTGAACTTGTTTTGCCTAACAACTTAAAATTGTTTAATGACAGCTGGCGAGCTTTTGAATATGACAACGTAGTAATAACAGGTGCTTCACTAAATAAAAACGTTGACTATTTATATGACACCCTAAGCCTAAACGGCGAAAAAACAAATCTAGTGGTTATGCACGGTCAAGTTGTAAACTACGTTACTGGAGAAGCTGGGTTAATAAGTCTGCCTAGACTTAAAGAAAAAAATATTGACTATTTAGCATTAGGTCATATTCATTCCTTTGAGTATGGACAAATTGATAATAGAGGGGAATACGTATATTCTGGTTGTTTAGAGGGCAGAGGATTTGATGAAACTGGGGAAAAAGGTTTTGTATTATTAACCGTTAAGGATGGCAAGGTTGAAAAAGAGTTTGTGCCATTTGCTAGTAGGAATTTATATGAGTTTGAATATGATTTAAGCCAAACCACGAATTTTTATTCGGCATACAACGACATTGTAAAAAATCTAACGGAAAAATATTTAAAATCAAGTATTATTAAGGTTGTATTAACAGGTGAGCATTCCTTTGATTACGATATTGATATAGTTGCCCTAGAGCTTAAACTTCGTTCACATTTTTTCTTTGTAAAGGTAAAAGATAAAACAAGGCTTAAAATAGATTCAAATGATTATCTAACTGACAAGTCGGTTAGGGGTGAATTTGTTCGTGCCGTGTGGGAAAGTGATTTAGATGAGGATAAAAAATCTAAAGTTATAATGTGTGGAATAAAATCGCTGAAAGGAGAAAACGTATAATGAAACTTAAAAAATGTTACGTTTATTCCTTTGGTAAACTTAAAAACTTTGAATATGATTTTAAACAAGGACTTAACACAATAATTCAAGATAACGGATGGGGTAAAAGCACGTTTGCAACCTTTATCAAGTCAATGTTTTACGGCTTAAACGATAAGAAAAAGAACGTTAGCGATAATGAGCGAATAAAATACCGTCCCTGGAATTCAACTGAAAAATTTGGGGGATACGTTATATTTGAATGGAAAGCTCAAGAGTTTAAAATAGAGAGATTTTTTGGAGCAAAAGAGTCGGAAGATACAATAAACCTATCAGACGTTGCAACGGGGAAATCTTTTTCAAACACCTCTGATTTAGGAAAGAGAATTTTTCAAATCGATGAAGAGGGCTTTTTATCTAGCACTTATTTTTCACAAAAAGAGATTGAAGCAAAAAGCAATTCAAGCATAACTGCAAAATTTAATTCGGTGCATGAAGTTCAAGACCCCGAATTGTTTGATAAAGCCTTAAAAAAGATTGAAGAGAGAGCTAAGGAATATAAATATCGTGGTGGTAAGGGAAAGCTTGCTGATATTAAGGAAGAAATTCGTGAGTTAGAGCGTAGAACTGAAAACGCAAAAATGTCAAAATTGGCTCTTGAAAAGCTGGATGCTGAAAGAAAAGAACTTTTAGATGAGCAATCTAAATTAAAAATTGTTGCTGAAAAATTGTCTGATGAGCTAGTGGTTTCAGGTAAAGCCGAAGCGATTGTTATTAAACAAAATGAGTATAATAAAATAAAACAAGAAAAGACCAATCTAAACCTTAGACTTCAAGAAAACGTTGCAAGATTAGGCTTGTTAAACGCAAACCCTGAAGAATTAAAAAAAGTTAAAAGCGATATAGACGAGTTAAATAAAACTAGCATTGCTATTCAAAACGTTGAATCAGACTTAGCTATGCTAGAGAAAGACTTTAAGCCTAAAAAAAGCTTAAGTTTAGGACAAGCGCTTGTAGGCATTTGTCCTCTAGCTGTTTTAGCTATTATTTCTTTAGTATTTAGCTGGTTTATTGTGTTTGGTGTTTCAGTTGTCGTAGCAATAGTGCTGTTTGTGCTAACCTTAGGCAATAAAAATGGAACGCAAGCACTTATAAGTAGTAAAAAATCTCAGCTTGGCGAACTGAAAAATATATTAAATGAAAAGAAAACTATATTAGATAGGTTTTTTAAGGATGCGCAAATTAACCTTTCTAATGGTTATGAAATTGCTTTTGAAAGCTTGATGAGCATTATAAAAGAAAGTAATGAACTTCTTGAAAGCGTTAAAAAAGTAAACGACAAGCTAGTTGAGTTAGAAAAAGACAAGGATTTGTTTTTACAGCCAAACAACTCTTTAAAAAGCGCAGAAGAAATTAGAGAGCTTATTAGGGATAATTCTATTAAGCTAAGTGTTTTATCGCAAAAGCTTGCTGAAAACGCTTCTGTTATAAGAAGGCACGAGGAAATTATAGATGAAACAGTGTTTTTAAGAGAAAAGAAAGAGCAGTTAGAGCAAGTTTTAGATGAATACAACTCTGAGTATGAAATTTTAACATTAACGGCAGATTTTTTGAAAAAAGCTGATGAAAACTTAAAGGTTAAATATAAAAAACCCTTGCAAACTAGCCTTGATAGATATGTTTTTAAAACTTTTGGCGATAACGTGAGCGTTAATATTGATATTGACCTTAACGTTAAAGCTGTTGGAGAGGGTGCTGAAAGGGATATAGAATATTTTAGTAAGGGTAATCAAAATTTATTTGAAATTTGCAAACGTTTTGCACTAATAGATGTGCTTTTTACTGTTGAGAAGCCCTTTATAATACTAGACGACCCATTCTATAATCTCGATGGAGAAAAGCTAAATGCAACAAAGAAGTTGATAAGCGAGCTTGCAAATGATTATCAGATAATCTATTTAGTGTGTCACGAGTCGAGGCTTGTATAATGTATAAATTAAATTTTGAACTTGTGCCAGACGGATGTTGGTATTCAAATTTACGCACTATTTTATCTAAAAAAGAGTGGGCTTTTATAAGAAAAGATGCAATAGATAGGACAAGTGGAAGCTGTGCAATTTGTGGGGTTAAGCATGTTAGGTTGGAAGCTCACGAAAGGTGGGAATATGATGAGAAAAATCATATTCAAATCCTGCGTGACGTTATAGCTGTTTGTCCAGACTGTCATAGGGTAATTCATATAGGAAGAACACAGCTTTTTGGCGATGAACAGCGTGCTGAAAAGCACTTTATGAAAGTAAATAATTGTTCGTATTCTGATTATAGAAAAGCACTTGGGATAGCAAACGAAGAACATCAAAGAAGAAATAAAATAAGCGAATGGAAATTAGACCTAAATTGGCTTAAAAGATTTATCACGGAGTAAAAATGGAAATAATTGACGCACACGCACATATATATCCAGCAAAAATAGCAAAAAAGGCAACGGAAACGATTGGGAGATTTTACGATATAGAAATGGAAATGAGTGAAGGAACTGCCGAACAACTCATTTTAGATGGCAAGCGTGCAGGGATAACACGCTACGTTGTTCATTCTTGTGCAACTAATACTCATCAAGTTCACGCAATCAATGAGTTTATAAAAAATACATGTAATAATAAGCCTGAATTTATACCATTTATGACACTTCATCAAGATTTGTCTAAAGAAGAAATTGCCGAAGAGGTTGAGTGGTGCATTAAAAACGGATTTAAGGGAATAAAGCTTCACCCAGACTTTCAAAAGTTTTATATAGACAGTGAAGAAGCACAAAAAATTTACAGAGTTGTTAAAGATAGATTACCTATTCTTTTTCACGTTGGTGATGATAGATTTGACTATTCAAAACCGTTTAGGCTTGCAAATATGGCACGAAAATTTGAAAACGTAACCTTTATTTCAGCACATTTTGGTGGATATAGGTGCTGGCATGAGGTGGAAGTATATAAAGGACTAAACAACGTGTATTTTGACACTTGTTCTTCGCTACCCTTTATCTCAAGTGAAAAAGCAAAGGAGTTAATAGATTTTTTAGGAGAGGATAAATTCTTTTTTGGAACAGATTTTCCTATGTGGGATGCAAGGGAAGAGCTACAAAGATTTTATAAAATTCCCTTAACTGAAGCCCAAAGAGAAAAAATTCTATCGTTAAACATAAAAAAATTGCTTAAATTATAAAAAAGCAATAAAAAATGCTTGACACATAAAATAATACAGGTTTATAATCTTGACAATTGAATAAACATGATGACGGAAACAGACAAATAGGTCATAATTCAGAGAGTTGGCGTTCGGTGCAAGCCAATGCGTGAATATTTGTTACTCATTCCCGAGTGGAAACGGCGAACAATAGTAATCGTTTACGGTCAGCCCCGTTAAAAGCAAACGAGTGATTGCAATTTTTTGCAATAATTTGGGTGGTAACACGGCAAAAGTCGTCCCTGACAGTATGTCAGGGATTTTTTTATTTTTACCACTTGAAAAGCAATTAACTTTCTCGTTTTGCTTGACATTATTTCTATAATTATTTATAATTATTTATATTATAATAAGAAAGGGATAAGATTTTCGAATTGTTTCGAAAAGTGCGATACAACTATAAAAAGTAGTCGTTTACGGTTAGCCCCGTTAAAAGCAAACGAGTGATTGCAAGTTTTTGCAATAATTTGGGTGGTAACACGGTGCAAATCGTCCCTGACAAGTAGTCGGGGTTTATTTATTTTGGAGGATAACAGTATGAAAAAATTAGATGTTTTAGACATAACGTTTAGAGCGATTGAGGAAAAGGGTGTTTTATTAACCTTTAGAGAAAAGCTTTCGCTTGCTGAAAAAATAGATTCACTTATGGTAGATGCAATTGAACTACCATTGTTTGTTAATTCTAAAGAAAACGAGCTAATTTATCGCACTATTGCATCTTCCATAAAGAATGCAACAGTAAAAATACCAGTTGGTGCAGATTTAGATAGTATTGAAGTTGCAAAGGAATGCGTTAAGACGGCAAAAGAGGTTTGTTTGCAGGTTGCAATGCCAATTTCAACAGCTCAAATGGAATATAATTATCACTTAAAAGCTCCTGCAATGCTTGAAAAAATTGAGGCACTTGTTAAAAAATCTAAAGAGGTTTGCAGGCAAGTAGAATTTATTGCACTAGATGCTTTTAGGGCTGAGGAGGGATTTTTAGAGCAATGCGCTAAGGTAGCAAGCAATGCCGGTGCTAATATAATTACCGTATGTGACGATGCGGGAATAGCCTTCCCAGAAGATTATAAGAAAGCTGTTAAGAGTATCAAAGATATTTGCGATGCAAAGGTTTATGTTCAACCAAACGATAGCTTAAAACTTGCAACAGCCAATGCTTTAGCAAGTATTTATGGTGGGGCAGACGGAGTTAAGACTTCTGTTTGTGGCGATTATCTTAACCTAGCAGTAATCTGCGATGTTATAAGAGCAAAAAAATTCGATATGGGTGTTAATACAAAGGTTGACATAACCAACGTTAAGACTGCTTCTTCAGTTATTGCTGGAACAGTTGATAATCTTGAACAGACTTCTCAAGAGAACGTTGCTAAAGAGAAGCTAGAGGCAAATGCTTCTATGGGCGACATTTGCGAAGCTATTAAATCTTTAGGTTACGAGCTTACTGAAAGTGACGTTGGCAAGGTTTTTGAAGAATTTAACAGATTAACCCAAAAGAAAGAGGTTATTGATTTAAAGGAACTAGAAGCAATTATTGCAAGCACAGCAATGCAAGTTCCATCTACCTATCATTTAGTAAACTACGTTGTAAATAGTGGAAACATTATTCCTGCAACGGCTAACGTGACCTTAGAAAAGGACGGAGAGAAGTTTACGGGAGTGTCTACTGGTGATGGTCCGATTGATGCTGCCTTCCACGCAATTGAACAAGTAATTGGGCATCACTACGAGCTTGATGATTTTCAAGTGCACGCAGTAACTAAGGGTAGAGGTGCAGTAGGCTCATCTTTGATTAGACTAAGAGCTGATGGAAAACTATACCCCGGTAACGGTGTTTCAACCGACATTGTAGGAGCATGTATAAGAGCCTACATAAACGCATTAAATAAGATTGTTTACGAGGAAAAGTAATATGAAATTTTCATTCTCGGATAAAATGGTCACTGCGTCAAGTTTTTTCGAGCTTTGTAACGTTGCGAAAGACTATGGATTTGATGGGGTGGAAATTTACGATGCTGTATTAGAAAGAAGCAATCATGCAGATAGTATTTTCCGTTCGTCAGTAACCGTTGACGCTAGAAGAAAACTAGTTAATAGACATATAAGCATTCCCGTATTGTATTATCCAGAAACAATAAAGGATAGTTTAGATTGTGACAAAATACAAAAATATCTTGAATATGCTTCAAGGGCAAATGCTTTTGGTTTGATACTAGAGATAGAAGATATTTCTAACTACGATAGACTTTATGAGCTTTTATCGCCAGCAGTAAAATTTGCTGAGAGTGTTGGCGTTAATATTTTACTTGAAACCACAAAAGCCTTAGTTAATACTGAAAAAGTGTTAGAGGTTATAAATAGATTTGCAACTGCAAATCTTAAGGTTTGCTGGAACATTAGAGAAACATTTTTCACAGCAAAAGAGTCTGCTGACAAAACCATTCAAACGTTGGGAGCGCACATTGGTTACGTTAGACTAGGCGATAAGAAGAATGGTGAAGACGTTATTATTGGCAATGGTGATTTACCTGTAAGAGATTTTATGAACGCACTTCGTTCATTAAACTACGACGGATACGTTGGAGTTATGGATTCAGGAGAAATTACTTCAGCAGATATTATCTTAACTCATTTTAAGAGTTATTTAACTTCTAAGGCTGATGATGCAACTGAAAAGCCTGTTTATTATAACAGAGCAAAAACAGGCACGCACCCTTGGAAAAAATTTGACGTTTTAGATTTAACTTTTTCACAAGTTTTAGATAAAATGGTGGAGTGCTATCCCGACCAATACGCATTTAAATATACAACCCTTGATTATACGAGAACGTATGCAGAGTTTAAAGATGACGTGGATAGAATTGCACAAGCACTAATATCGCTAGGTGTTGAACCTGGCCATCACGTTGCTATTTGGGCAACAAACGTTCCTCAATGGTTTTTAACTTTCTGGGCAACAGTAAAAATTGGTGCAGTTTTGGTTACTGTTAATACTGCTTATAAAATTCACGAAGCAGAATATTTATTAAGGCAATCTGACACGCATACCTTAGTTATGATAGATAGTTGCAAAGACTCAGATTATAAGGCAATTATTGAAGAACTTTGTCCTGAATTAAAAAATCTTAATCCTGGTGAGCCGTTATATTCAAAGAAATTGCCATTCTTAAGAAACGTTATAACCGTTGGTTTTGATATGGACGGTTGTTTAGAGTGGAAGGATTTTGAAAAGCGTTCTTCTTTAGTTCCGTTAGAGGAAGTAAGAAGGCGAGCCACTAACGTTAGGCCGGACGACGTATGTAATATGCAATACACGTCGGGAACGACAGGCTTTCCTAAAGGCGTTATGCTAACGCACACAAACATTGTTAACAACGGCAAAATTATCGGTGACAGAATGGATATTTCAACAGCCGATAGAATGATGATACAAGTGCCAATGTTCCATTGCTTTGGAATGGTGCTTTCAATGACTAATATGATGACGCATGGTGGAACTTGCTGTCCAATGCCGTATTTTTCACCAAAGTCCTCGCTTGCTTGCATAAACGATGAAAAGATAACTTGCTTTAACGGTGTTCCAACAATGTTTATAGCAATGTTTAATCACCCTGATTTTGCTAAGACCGATTTTTCGCATATAAGAACGGGCATTATGGCAGGTGCTAACTGTCCACCCGAGCTTATGAGAAGAGCTGCATCGGAAATGAACATGACTGAAATTATAAGCGTTTATGGTCAGACCGAAGCATCTCCCGGTTGCACGATGGGTGATGTTAATGAAGATATTGACCATAGGGTAGAAACTGTAGGAAGCGCATTTCCTGGAGTAGAATGTAAAATAATTGACCCAGAAACGGGAGAAGAACTTCCTGATGGTCAAAATGGCGAATTCGTTGCACGTGGGTATAATATTATGAAAGGATATTATAAAATGCCAAAAGCAACCGAACAAACTATTGATAAAGACGGATGGCTACACAGTGGAGATATTTGTCAACGCACACCAGATGGATATTTCAAGGTTACAGGCAGATTAAAGGATATGATTATTCGTGGTGGCGAAAATCTTTATCCAAGAGAAATAGAAGAATTTTATCTAACGCACGATAAGATTAAAGACGTGCAAGTGGTAGGCGTTCCTGATGAGCGTTATGGAGAAGAAGCGTGTGCTTATATTATCCTAAAAGATAATGAAAACTCAAGTGAAAACGAAATGAGAGAGTATGGCAACGCACATATGGCGAAGCATAAAGTTCCTAGATACTTTATTTTCGTTAGTGAATTCCCAATGAATGCGGCAGGAAAAATATTAAAATATAAAATGCGTGAAGACGCTATTGAAAAAATAAAAAACTGTTAATAGGAGAAAGGGTATGAAGATTACCGTAACAAAGAGTGAAAATTTAAAACAAAAACCTGATTTTAGTAAACTCGGTTTTGGTAAATATTTTACTGACCATATGTTTATGATGGATTATTCAGAGGGCAAGTGGCATTCTGCAAGAATAGTTCCATTTGATTACATTCCAATTCATCCTGCATCAACAGTGCTACATTACGGAGCGGAAATTTTTGAGGGTATGAAGGCGTATAAAACTAGCGATGGTTATCAAATGTTCCGCCCTAGTGAAAACCTAAAGAGAATGAATGATTCGGCAGAAAGATTATGCCTTCCAACTCTTGATGAAAATGATTTTATTGAAGCTTTAGAAACCTTAATTACTCTAGAGTATGATTGGATACCTGACCAACCCGGAACTTCTTTATATATTCGTCCATTTATGTATGGAAACGATGAAGCATTGGGTGTTCACGCTGTTCATAACGCTACTTTTGTAATCATTTTATCGCCCGTTGGCAATTATTATGCAGAAGGCTTAAGCCCAGTAAAAATTATGATTGAAAAGGACGACGTTCGTGCTGTTCGTGGTGGAACGGGCTATGCTAAGTGTGGTGGTAACTATGCAGCAAGCTTAAGAGCAGGAAAACGTGCTGAAGAAAAGGGCATTTCTCAAGTATTATGGCTTGATGGTGTTGAGAGAAAATACATTGAAGAAGTTGGCGCAATGAACGTTATGTTTAAGATTGACGGAGAAATTGTAACTCCTTCACTTACAGGTTCTGTGCTTCCTGGTATTACTAGAAAATCAATTATACAAATCCTAAAGGATTGGGGATATAAAGTTAGTGAAAGACTTATTTCTATTGATGAGTTAATGGGAGCAGCAAAGGCTGGTAAACTTGAAGAGGCTTTTGGCACAGGAACGGCTGCAGTAGTTTCTCCAATTGGTCATCTTTTCTATGAGAGTGAAGACATTGTTGTTTCAGATAATAAAATTGGTGAGTTAACCCAAAAGCTATACGATGAATTGACAGGTATTCAATGGGGTAGAAGAGCCGATAATAGAAATTGGTGCTACAAGGTTAAAATTTAATGTTTAGTAAAAGAGTTAATATCTTTATGGGGCATTACGGCAGTGGAAAAACATTTATTTCCGTTAACTTTGCTGAAGCATTGAAGGCTTTAGGAAAGTCAGTTGCCGTATATGACCTAGACATAGTTAATCCGTATTTTAGAACGGTTGACGCAAGAACTAGATTGCTTGATAAAGGAATTGAGCTTATAGCTTCTTCCTTTGCACAATCAAACGTAGACCTACCATCAATCAATCCATCGTCTTATCAGTTAGTAGACGATAAATCTAAGTTTGCTGTTATTGACGTGGGTGGAGACGATAGAGGAGCTCTTGCACTAGGAAGATTTTCTGAAAAGGTTGTAGCTGAAAACGATTATAGAGCACATTTTGTGCTAAACAAGTTTCGCCCTGAAACGAACACCTTAGAGGGTGCTTTAGAAATAAGGGACGAAATAGAACGCTCTGCAAAGATTAAGTTTACAGCAATTGTAAACAATGCTAACCTTGGTGAGATAACAACTGAACAAACAGTTCTTGATGGATATAAGTTTGCAAAAGAATTTTCTTCTCTAACGGGCTTGCCTTTAGTTTTTACTAGTGTTAGGGAAGATATAATAACTGAAAAAATTAAAAAAGAAATAAATAATATACTGCCTGTAAAACCGATAAAATACGGTAACTGGCTGTGAGGAGAGCAAAATGGCAAAAGTAATTTTTGATGAAGAACGCTGTAAAGGTTGCGGTTTGTGTGAAATCGTATGCCCCAAGCAAATTATTTCTTTAGAAAAAGAAAAAATCAACCAAAAAGGATACCACCCCGCAGGTGTAACAGAATTGGATAAGTGTATTGGTTGTGCATTCTGTGCAACTATGTGTCCTGATACTGTTATCAAGGTGGAAAAATAGAGGTGAATTATGGCAGATAAAGTTTTAATGAAAGGAAACGAAGCGGTAGCCGAAGCTGCTATTATGGCAGGTTGTAGGCATTATTTTGGATACCCAATAACACCCCAAACTGAAGTTGCAGCATATATGGCAAAACGTATGCCCAAAATTGGTGGAACGTTCTTGCAAGCAGAATCTGAAGTTGCTGCAATAAATATGGTTATTGGAACGGCTTCTTGTGGTCTTAGGGCAATGACTAGTAGCTCAAGCCCTGGAATCTCACTTAAGAGTGAGGGAATATCATACCTTGCAGGTTGCGAGCTTCCTGCACTTATAGTAAACGTTCAACGTGGTGGCCCCGGTCTTGGTGGTATTCAACCTTCTCAGTCTGATTATTTTCAAGCAATAAAGGGTGGTGGACACGGAGATTATAAACTAATAGTTTTAGCTCCTGCATCAGTTCAAGAAATGGCAACCTTGACTGTTAAGGGATTTGACCTTGCAGATAAATATAGAGTTCCTACTATGTTATTGGCAGACGGAACTTTAGGACAAATGATGGAGCCTGTTAGTTTAGATGAATGTGAGATAAAAGAATACGATAAGTCTTGGGCAACAAAAGGCACGGACAAGCACGAGGGTAGAAACGTTATAAACTCATTATCGCTTTCACCAGCACAGCTTGAAGAATGGAATAAAAACCGTTATGAACGCTATGCTACAATAGAAAAAGATGAAGTAATGTTCGAAGAGTTTATGATGGATGATGCTGAGTATTGCATAGTTGCTTTTGGTATTGCTGCAAGAATTTCTAAAAACGCTATTTTAGAAGCAAGAAAGCAAGGATTAAAGGTCGGTATGATAAGACCTATAACACTTTGGCCATTCCCCAAACAAGCACTAATAAATGCAGCTAAAAACGTTAAGGCATTTTTATCTGTTGAGCTTAATATGGGACAGATGGTTGACGACGTTAAGCTTGCAATTAACTGCTCAAAGCCTGTATACTTCTACGGAAGAACGGGTGGTGTGATTATGACACCTGATGAGGTGCTAGAAACTTTACGTAAAATTGAAAAAGGAGAAGCAAAACAATGGTAGTATTTGAAAAGACAAAGGGACTTACCGACAATCAATTACACTATTGTCCAGGTTGCACACATGGTATTATACATAGACTAGTAGCTGAAGCTCTAGAAGAATTAGGTGTATTAGGAAAAACCGTTGGTGTAGCAAGCGTAGGATGTTCGGTTTTCTCGTATAATTATTTTAATTGTGATATGATTCAAGCTGCACACGGAAGAGCACCAGCAGTAGCAACGGGTGCAAAGCGTGCAAACCCAGACAACGTTGTATTTACATATCAAGGCGACGGTGACCTTGCGGCTATTGGAACAGCAGAAACAGTTCATTCAGCAGCAAGAAATGAGAATATAACTGTAATTTTTGTTAATAATGCAATATACGGAATGACGGGTGGACAGATGGCACCTACAACACTTCCTAATCAGGTAACACAAACCTCGCCTTATGGTAGAGACGTTACTGTTGTAGGCTATCCTGTTAAAGTGTGTGAAATGCTTGCTCAAGTTGAGGGAGCATCTTATCTAGAGCGTGTAGCAGTTAACAATGTTAAAAACATAAAGAATGCTAAAAAAGCAATTAAAAAAGCTTTCCAAAATCAAATAGAGGGCAAAGGTTTTTCACTTATAGAAGTGCTTTCAACCTGTCCTACAAACTGGGGCTTGTCGCCTAAGGATTCTCTAAAGTGGCTAGAAGACAACATGCAAACTAACTATCCTTTAGGTATCTTTAAGGACAAATATAAGGAGGAAAAGTAATGAAAACTACTAAAATTCTTATTGCAGGCTTTGGTGGGCAAGGAATACTTTTCACAGGAAAAGCTATTGCTTACACTGGATTAAAGGCTGATATGGAGGTTTCTTGGCTTCCCTCATATGGTCCAGAAATGCGTGGTGGCACGGCAAACTGTTCTGTTACCTTGTCAGATACACCCATTGGCTCTCCTATCGTTGATAAGCCCGACGTGTTGGTTGCTATGAACCTACCTTCTTTAGAAAAATATTTTTATGAAACTGAAGCAGGTGGATACGTTGTATATGACAGCTCGTTGATAACTAATTTTACAGGCAAAAGGGCAGACGTTAATGCTTTTGCAATTCCAGCTACTAAGCTTGCAAGTGACAATGGACTTGATGGACTTGCTAATATGATTATTTTAGGAAAAGTTATAAAGGAAACTAATGTTTTAACACTTGAACAAGTTAAAACCAGCCTTTCTCAAATGATACCTGCAAAGCGTGCAGCAATGCTAGAGAAAAACGTTAGTGCAATTGAACTAGGTTATAATTATTAAAAATAATATAAGGGTGAAAATTATGAGAAATTTTTTCAAGGAATTTAAAACCTTTATAACCCGTGGCAATATTTTAGATATGGCTGTCGGCGTTATCGTAGGTAGTGCTTTTACAGCAATAGTAAACGGACTTAGTAACTTTATATTAAAACCAATTATTAACTGGTTGCTTGCCTTAATTTTTGGTGCTAATTCTTTGTCTGAAGTGTTTACGTTCTTAAAGACGGCGTATTTAGAAGATGGAATAACAATAGACCTTGCAAATTCTATATATATTGATTGGGGTGCATTTATTAATGCCGTAATCAATTTCTTATTAATTGCTTTCGTGCTATTTACTATTGTAAAATTCTTTAATAAACTTAAAGGCTACACCTCGCCAAAGTTCTTCGGCTATAGCAAGAAAGAATATATTGATATGCGTAGAAGTGGTTTAAGTAGAGACCAAATCGAAGAAAGAGCAAAAATTCGTGATGACGAGCTAGCAAGAAAGAAGGCTGAAGAGGAAGTTGAAAAGAAAAAACACACAACTGAAGGTCTTCTTCAGGATATAAAGAAGCTTTTAGAACAAAAACAAAACTAATAAGTTAGAAAAACCCCTTTGTATCGAGGGGTTTTTTTGTGTCATAACTCAGTGGTTTTTGCATATATTGAATTAGAAAATTAAGACAAGGAGAATAAATATGTCGTTTTTCTGTAATTTTCAATCAGATAGGTGTCCCGGGCAAATTAACGGTAATCCGTTGAACGGCTTATGCGAAAAGGTGTGTGTTCAAGCAAAAAAAGTGTTTGATGCGTGTATGCAACAAAGCCAATTGACCGATATAGTATTAAATATTACCAATCTTACGCCGGCAAATCCTACATATCCGTTAACTTTTATTAGTGCAAAAAGTACTACGTCACAAGGCGTTATTAGCAATTTATTCATTGACCCATTGCCAGAACGTCCGCACTCAGCAAGAGTTCGTGCAGACGTAACAATTCCCGTGTCAGTTGCGTATACTGATGCAAACGGAGTTGAGGGGGCTGCAACAGCAACGGTTACGGTAACAAAGGACGTTATACTTAATATTCCATCGGCATCAATTATGCCATATAACGTAGAAGCTGTAGTTTCGTTAGTTTCAACTCAAGGCTCTTACACAGGGGAAAATCAATTTACAATTGATGCTTGCGTATCAATAATTTTAAAAATTGTAATGGAGGTTGAGCTTTTAATTCCCTCATACGGCTACACGCCAATTCCTCCGTGCCAAGAATATACGCAAGAAGTTTGTGCTGGATTTTTTGAATTGCCAATGTATCCCGAGTAAACGGATAGACAACTAAAACCACTTGAAAAAATCAAGTGGTTTTTAATTTTTTTCATTATTTAGTTGCAATATTATTTTTGTTGTGATAATATTTGATTATGAAAATCTTCGCTATTAGTGACCTGCATATTTCCACAAACACAGATAAGCCAATGGACGTGTTTGGGGGGAATTGGATAGGTTATTTAGACAAAATTATAGCCGATTGGCAAGAAAAGGTATCAGAAGATGATTTAGTGTTAATCGGTGGCGATATTAGTTGGGCTATGGATATTGAAGATGCAAAAAAAGACTTTGAAGTGCTTTCCAATCTAAAGGGTAAAAAAGTGATTATAAAAGGCAATCACGATTTTTGGTGGAATGCTATAGGAAAGGTTAGGGAAATGCTTCCTAACGCATTTATTGCTCTTCAAAATGATTCAATTAGGCTTGACAACCTTGTTGTGTGTGGCTCTAGACTATGGAGCGTTCCCGGTTCGCCTGATTTTAACGAGCAAGATAACAAAATTTATTTAAGAGAAATTGAAAGGTTAAGATTATCTCTAAAATCTGCTCAAAAAATTATGCATGAGGGGGACAAGTTGGTTGCTCTAGTGCATTTTCCTCCATTTAACGTTAAGAGGGAAAATTCGGCTTATACCGACTTGTTTGAAGAATATAAGGTTGATGCCGTAGTTTACGGGCATTTGCACGGCAAGTCTGTTCGTGCAGATAAATTAGTAATTAAAAATGGAATAAAGTATTATTTAACTTCATGTGACCAAGTAGAAAACAAACTTACGGAGATACTAATATGAAATTCAAAAATTACTTAAAACAACTTCCAAAACGTTATTTTATAACAGCTTTTTCGGGAATGGCTCAAGGTTTATTCGTAACACTTATTGCCGGAACGATTTTGGCTATGATTGCAGGTTGGGTAGGTGATAATTACGTGGGAAACACGCTTACCTACGTTGCGAATATTGCCAAAATTTTAATGGGCGCAGGTATAGGTGTGGGCATTGCACACGCACTTGGCAAGAACAAATTGCTTATATTTGCCGCTGGTGTTGCAGGTATGATAGGTGCTTGGGCAGACCAACTTATGCCAAGTGGCGGTGGTTTTACGGCGATTACATTAAAGATGGGGCTTGCTCTTCCAGGAAATCCTATTGGAGCATACGTT
The DNA here is from genome assembly GCA_045653205.1 of Christensenellaceae bacterium. Taxonomy (GTDB): domain Bacteria; phylum Bacillota; class Clostridia; order Christensenellales; family Borkfalkiaceae; genus UBA1259. The sequence continues at coordinate 505,904 of JAZOLT010000007.1, forward strand.
GTAACCATGCTAGTAATTGAGCTTGTTGAACTCTACGCTGGAAAAACTAAGCTTGATATAATTTTAATCCCACTTGGAGCTTTAATTATATCCTTGTTAGGAGTTTTCGTTGCTTATCCTTTTATTTGGGTTGTTAATCAGCTAGGTGTTTTAATTGCGCTTGCAACAAAAGCCACGCCTTTTATTATGGGCGTCGTTATATCAGTTGTTATGGGAATTTTACTTACGATGCCAACGTCTTCAGCGGCTATATGGGTAGCAGTGGCTTCACCAGTGTTATCTTCTGGCAATATTGAACAAATAAATGCAATGTATATAGCGGGTGGTGCGGCTGTTGTTGGCTGTGCTTGCCATATGGTAGGCTTTGCCATTGCATCATATCGTGAAAACGGTTTGGGTGGCTTTATTGCACAAGGGTTGGGAACGAGTATGCTACAAATTCCAAACATTATGAAAAAACCAATTATAATGCTTCCTATGATAATAACAAGTGCCGTATTAGGTCCACTATCTACTTGTATATTTAAGATTAGATGTGGAGCTTCAGGTGGTGGAATGGGAACAAGTGGATTGGTTGGCGTTATCGACTCGTTTGCAAATACTTCTGGGGCGTTAGGTTTAGTGGGAATAATTTTACTAACCATTGTTTTACCTTTAGTATTAAACCTTGTAATCTCAGAATTTATGAGAAAGAAAAACCTTATAAAGCTAGGGGATATGAAACTCCCCGATTAATTTAAAAAACGGAGCTAGCTCCGTTTTTTTGTTCTATATAAAAAAACACAAGCATAAATATCTCTAAAAAGGAGAATAATTATGCTTAATCAAACGGAAATATCAATACTTAATTTAGAGGGGAGAAATAGGCTAAATTTAACTTGCGTTGACACGGTTGACGGTTTTAGTGAGCAAATGCTAAGGATAACCGTTAAAGGCGATAAGACTATAATTTTGGGCGAAAACATTAAAATAACAGCATTTAATAAGGCAACGGGTTCTCTTTCGGCAGAAGGAGTGTTTAACGAGATAAAGTTTGCAGCTAAAAAAGTTCCATTATTAAAGAAGTTTCTTAAATGATATTTGCTGTTGAAAACCAAATTTTTGTTATTATATGTTGTGTTGCAATTGGAGTAGTCTCTGGAATATTTTTTAGTTTGTCATTATTTTTTAAGCAGTTTTTTAAAAGCAGGCTAGCTTCAATCTTGTGCGATGTAGTTGCATTTATATTTAGCTCTATATTATATATTGTTATAAGTGTGAGTGCGGGATTTCCGTCTACTAGAGCATATATGGTTTTTGGTTATTTTGTAGGGTTAGTCTTATATTTTAAAAGTTTTAATTTAATGCTTGCAAAAAGTGCTAAAAAGCTTTATAATATAATAAAAAAGAAAACGAGAGAAATAAGATATGCCCGAATCAAAAGCAAAACGAATAATAATAGCCACAACCGTAGGAGCAGTGCTTCTAGTGGTTATTTTGCTGTTCGTGATGATATATCAGTTAACGGCGGTGGCAAATTATAAGCGAGACATTGCAGAACTTGAGAAAGCCATAGCTGAATATAATCAAATGATAGAAGATGGAGAGCAAGAATTAGAAGCGAAATCTAAGCTGTTATGGATAGAGCGTGAGGCAAAAAAATTAGGCTATAGATATCAAGACGAGATTATATTAAAGTAATATGAAATACGGTGTAATTGACGTTGGTTCAAATTCTGTTAGACTAATGATAAGCGACGGAAAAAGGACTTTAGAAAAAAGTGTAATCACTACACGACTTATTAAAGGTTCGCTAGAAAGCGGTATGCTTACGTCAGAAGCGGTTGAGTGCACTGCTCAAGCCGTTTCTTTTTTTGTTAAAAAAGCAAAAGATTTAGGTGCGAAAAACATTTATGTTTTTGCTACTGCTGGCGTTAGACAAAGTAAAAACCCAGAGCTTTTTACGAGCAAGGTTTTAAATGATTGCAATATAGTTGTTGACGTTGTTTCTGGTGAAATAGAAGCACTTCTTGGTGCGATGGGCGCACTTGATTTGGAAGGCTGTGTGATAGACGTTGGTGGGGCAAGCACAGAGATAATTACACTTGTTAACGGCGTAGTTGATTATGCAAAGAGTTATGATTTTGGTGCTGTTAGATTAACGCAAAAATTTGCTCAAAATCGTGCTGGAATCGAGAAGTATTTGGAGCAAAATTTACGTGCTTTTAACAGCCAAAAAACAAACGATTTTTGTGCCATTGGTGGAACTGCAACAAGCATTGCGTCAATGCTGTTAGAATTGGAAAATTACGATAGTAAAAAAGTTCACAATTCATTAGTAAACATCAAGCAATTAAGCGAATTGGTTGACAAGCTTTTTTCTATGACTATTAACCAAAGAAAATCTATTGTTGGGCTTCAAAAAGAGCGTGCTGAAATCATAGGTGCGGGAGCATTGATTTTGCTTAAAATAATGGAGCTAAACAGTATAAGTCAAATTAGGATTAGCGAGAGCGACAATTTAGAAGGGTATTTAAAATATATTTTGGAGAAAAAATGAGTAGAAAATTAAATTTTATTAGCAACGTTTTATCGTTTGTAATAACACTTGGTGCTTTGCTTTTCGTTACGTTGTTTTCTAATACACGTTATTCAGGTCAGTTAGACCCCTTTTTAATTATTGCAATGTTTATTGGGTTTGCAATTGTTTGTGGTTTTATTTGCACACTGTTGCACGAATTGGGGCATTTGCTAGTTGGATTAAAAAATAATTTTGTATTTCTTTCTTTTAACGTTTGGTTTTTTAAATGGTGGAAGCCAGATGGAAAAATACGCTTTGATTTTGTTATGATGAAGGAAGAGGCTGGAAGCACGGAATTTGTTCCAAAGGGGACTAATAATATTGAAAAGAGATTAAATTCAATGACAATAGGTGGGCTAGTGTTTTCGTTTTTTGCAATGCTAATAAGTTTGCCTGCTTTTTTAATCCCTAGTATGCCACTATGGTTATATTGCTTTTTATCAATGTTTTTACCAATTGGTGCATTTGTTTTTTTTGGCAATGCTCTACCAATGGTTAACGAGGGTGCGAGAAATGATGGTGCGGTAGTTCTTGGTGTTAAGAAAAAACACGACAGCGTAAAAGTCTTAATAAATATATTAAAAATTCACGCAGAGCTATATCAAGGCAAAACTCCGGGTGAGATTGACCAGGCTTTATATTTTGATTTGCCACAAATAGCAGAAGATGATATAAATTTTATATGTTTGCTTAATTTAAGATATCATTACTATTTAGACAAGCAAGATTATGAAAATGCAAAAAAAACAACTTCGAGGTTAAAAACGCTTACTGACTATATGCCTGGAAGCATTTATAACGTGATAAAGGCAGACGAATTATATAATGCTTGCACGTTTGATAGGAACGACCAAACGGCTGATGAACTAGTAGAAGAGTTAGACAAATATTTAAACAAAACAAACTCGGCAACCAATCTTAGAATAAAATTAGCCTATATTTTGCTTGAAGAAAGCCAAAAGGAAATTGCTAAGGACTTTTATGACAGAGCAAAGTTTGAGGCTGACAGAGTGCAAATTAAGGGTTTAGGAGCGTATGAGAGTAAGTTGCTTGATAATCTTATTGAAAGAAATTAAAAAGTCCCGTTTGGGACTTTTTTTAATCTGTCCAATCTAAGTCGTGGTAGCATATAGGGCAGATATTTTTTGTGTTATTAGAACACCTTTCGCAAAATTCTGCTCCACAATTTTTACAGGCTTTAGATATTTGGTTATTAAATTTATTGTTGCACGTTCTGCATTCTCTCATTTGTTATCTCCTACAAACATTTTGTGTTTTTCATCCGAAAAAATACATTTTTGCTATATATAATATAAATATATTTAAAAATAGATAAAAAGGACTTGTAAAAGTCCTAAAATTATGATATAATTTTAGAGAAAAAATAAAATTTTATCGGGTGTGAAATGGAAGATAAGCAAAAAATTAACACAAACTACGGCGAAGGGCAGATTCAAGTGCTAGAGGGGCTTGACCCTGTTAGAAAAAGACCGGGTATGTATATTGGCTCGACTGACGTTAGGGGGCTTCATCATTTAGTTCAAGAAATTGTGGATAATTCAATTGACGAAGCACTTTCTGGGCACTGTGATACTATTACCGTTCAGTTTAATTCAGACGGTTCTTGCACGGTCAAAGATAACGGCAGAGGTATTCCTACTGCAATTCACCATACCGAAGGAATTTCGGCAGTTGAAGTTGTTTTAACCAAGCTTCACGCTGGTGGAAAGTTTGGTGGCGGTGGATACAAGATTTCAGGTGGACTACACGGCGTAGGTCTATCTGTTGTTAACGCTTTATCTGAGTGGTTAGACGTTGAGGTTTATCAAAATGGAAACCATTATAAGCAAACCTACAATAGAGGTATTCCACAAGCACCACTTAAAATAGTAGGCTCGGTTGACTTTACAGGAACCTGGGTTACCTTTATGCCAGACGATGAAATTTTTGAAACGGTTGATTTTAACTATGATACCGTTAAAACACGTCTTAGAGAGCTTGCATATCTAAACAAGGGCTTGACCATTAAGCTTATAGACTTACGAGAGGGCAAAGAGCAAAACGATACATTCTTCTACGAGGGCGGAATAGCGCATTTTGTTGAGGATTTATCAAAAAACAAAGTTCCCGTATTTGAAAAGCCCGTTTATTTTGATATTTTTTACGGGGATACGGAGGTTGAGGTTGCGCTTCAATACACCGAAACTTATAATGAAGTAATTTATGCTTTTGCGAACAATATTAACACTGAAGAAGGTGGAACGCATTTAGAAGGCTTTAAGAACTCTTTAACAAAGATTATCAACGAAGCTGGCAAAAAGCTTAACGTTTTGAAAAACGATGAAAAGGTTTCTTCTGATGACGTTAGGGAGGGCCTGGTTGCAGTTGTTTCAGTAAAACTAACTGAGCCTCAGTTTGAAGGTCAAACAAAGACAAAACTAGGTAATTCCGAGATGCGAAACTACGTTTCTAAGGCAATGGTAGAGCATTTTGGTTCATATTTAGAAGAAAATCCAGCAAAGGCCAAGGAAGTATTAATAAAGTGTTTAACAGCACAAAGAGCTAGAGAAGCAGCAAGGCTTGCAAGGGAAAGCACGAGAAGAAAGAGTGCATTTGAATCTACAACTCTTCCTGGAAAGCTTGCAGATTGCTCTGACAAAAACCCTGAATTTTGTGAAATTTTCTTAGTTGAGGGAGATTCTGCAGGTGGAAGTGCAAAGCAAGGTAGAGATAGGCGTTTCCAAGCAATATTGCCACTTCGTGGTAAAATCCTAAACGTAGAAAAGGCTAGAATAAATCGTATATTAGAAAACGAAGAAATTAAGGCAATGATAACTGCCTTTGGCGGTGGAATGAAAGAGGACTTTGACGAGACCAAGCTTCGTTACGATAGAATTATTTGTATGACCGACGCTGACGTTGATGGTAGTCACATAAGAATTTTACTTTTAACTTTCTTCTTTAGATTTATGAGACCTTTGATAGAAAAAGGTCACGTATATATTGCACAACCACCACTTTATAAGGCAACCAAAAATAAGGTTGATAGATATTTCTACTCTGATAAGGAGTTGCAAGAATATTTAGCTGAAGTAGGTAAGTGTGATATTCAAAGATACAAGGGCTTAGGCGAAATGGACCCTAAACAACTTTGGGATACCACAATGAACCCCGAAACTCGCACAATGCTTAAGGTTACAATGGAAGATGCGGTAGAAGCAAACGAAACTTTTACAAGGCTTATGGGAGATAATCCTGAGCTTAGAAGAGAGTTTATTGAACAAAATGCAAAGCTTGTAACCGATTTGGATATTTAGGGTAAGGAGAAAGTATAATGGCAAAAAGAGAGCCAAGTGTAGAGCTAACAGCCGAATTTAAGGCGACGCTCGAGAAAACTAAATTAATCAATATAGAAGTTAACAACGAGGTTAAAAAGTCATTTATAGCGTATGCGATGGCTGTTAACGTTTCTCGTGCTATTCCTGACGTTAGGGACGGTATGAAGCCTGTTCATAGACGTATTTTATACGCTATGCACGATATGGGCTTAACAAGTGATAAAGCATATAAAAAATGTGCTAAGATTGTCGGCGAGGTTTTAGGTAAATACCATCCTCACGGTGATAGCTCGGTATATGACGCATTGGTGCGTTTAGCACAAGACTTTTCTATAAACTGTCCTCTCGTTGATGGACACGGAAATTTTGGCTCGGTTGACGGAGATTCTGCTGCTGCGTATAGATATACGGAAGCAAGGCTTTCAAAGCTTTCGAGTGAAATGCTAAAGGATATTGATAAAGATACGGTTGATTTTTACCCTAACTTTGACGATACTGAAATGCAACCGGTTGTTTTGCCATCCAGAATACCAAACATTTTGGTAAACGGCTCTGATGGTATAGCTGTGGGAATGGCAACCAATATTCCTCCTCACAATTTAAGCGAGTGTATTGACGGATGCGTAGCACTTTTAGATAATCCAGAAATTTCTATTGATGAACTTATGGAAATTATTCCTGCACCTGACTATCCTACAGGTGGTGTTTTAATGGGTAGGTCGGGGATTTTGCAGGCGTATAGGTCTGGAAAGGGTGGCTTTGTATTGCGTGCTAAAACCGATATAGAGGAAATGAGTAACGACAGAGAACGTATTGTAGTTACTGAAATTCCTTATCAAGTTAATAAAGAAGACCTTATTAAGTCAATAGCAAACCTAGTAAACGATAAGAGAGTAGAGGGTATATCAAATCTACGTGACGAGTCGGATAGACACGGAATGAGAATTGTTATCGAGCTTAAAAAGGATGCAAACGCTCAAGTTGTTCTAAATACCCTTTATAAGCATACAAACCTACAGGTTAAGGACGGAATTATTCTTTTAGCACTTGTCGATGGCGAGCCAAAGGTATTGGGCTTAAAAGAGATATTAGAGCTTTATTTAAAGCATCAAGAATCAGTAATTGTTAGAAGAACAAAATACGAGCTTGCAAAAACAGAGGAAAGAGAGCATATTGTTAAGGGCTTACTAATAGCCCTTGCTAATATTGACGAGGTTATAGAAATAATTAAGCGTTCAAGCGATAAGAATTCTGCCGTAATGGCTTTGACTGAGAAGTTTGAATTATCTGAAAAGCAAGCAAACGCAATTTTGGAAATGAGATTGCAAAGATTAACAGGAATGGAGGTAGCTAAGCTTAATGAAGAGCTTGTAGAGCTTGGCAACGTTATAGCAGACCTTAAAGATATTCTTGCTAATGAAAGTAGAGTAAAGCAGATTATTAAAGACGATATGCTTGAAATTAAGCAAAAATATCCGTCGCCTAGGAAAACAGAACTTTCATACGATTATGGCGACATAGATATTGCAGACTTAATTCCTGTTCAAGACGTTGTTATTAGTTACACGCACAAGGGTTACGTTAAACGTGTTCCTGTAAGTGAATATAGAACACAGCACCGTGGAGGAAAGGGTGTTACTGCTCACAGACCTAAAGAAGAGGATTTTGTAAGCAATATGTTTGTTACGTCTACGCACGATGATATTCTATTCTTTACCGACCTTGGAAAAGTTTATAGCCTAAAAGGCTATCTAATTCCAGAGGCACAAAGAACGGCTAGGGGTAGAGCTATTGTTAATCTACTTCAGCTTTCTGATGGTGAAAAGGTATGTGCTATGATTCCCTTAAAGGAAGGTGCAGAAGGATATATTGCTCTTGCAACAAAGAATGGTTTGATTAAAAAGACGGCTTTAAGTGAGTTTGAGAGAATTCGTAAGGTTGGTAAGGTTGCAATTAGCATTGTTGATGGTGACCAATTGATTTCTGCTCAACTAACAAGTGGCAGTGACGACATTATTATTGCATCTCACGATGGTAAGTGCATAAGGTTTAATGAGGCTGACGTTCGTCCTATGGGGCGTGATACTCAAGGTGTTAGAAGCATGAAGCTTGACGGTGATGACTACGTTGTAGATATGGCAGTTGTTAAAGAGGGGTATGAAGTTATAACTATGACCGAAAACGGTTTTGGTAAGCGTTCTGATGCTGAAGACTACAGAACTCAATCTAGAGCTGGAAAGGGCGTTAAAGCTGGAGTATTCAATTCTAAAACGGGCAAGCTTGTAAATCTAAAACTTGTATCTAGCGATGAAGACATTATGATTATTACTGTTGATGGAACAATTATTAGAGTTTCAGCATCAGATATAAGCAAGATAGGTAGAGATACACAAGGTGTTAGAATTATGAGAACCGATGAATCTAAAGTGTCAAAGATTGCTATAACGCCAAAGGGTGAAGAAGAGCCGGAAGAATAATAAAAAAATGAGAAAGCACTGCAAACGCAGTGCTTTTTTAATTAAAAAAATTTTTTAAAATAATGGCATTATTGAATTGACAAAAGATGTTTTATTTTATATAATAATTAAGCGTTTAAGCTTTGCTGCTATGGCTCAGATGGTAGAGCACATCCTTGGTAAGGATGAGGTCACCGGTTCGATTCCGGTTAGCAGCTCCACAACCCGAGATTATCTCGGGTTTTTTATTTTTACATAAAAGGTGCTAAAAGATTTAATAGCATAGCTAAAATCTTAAACAAAAATTTCTTACTTTGCATTTTCTCGCAGGTTAGTTGTTCAGATTTATTGATGCAGTTATAAAAATCTTCTTCGATACTATCTAGAACTGTTTTATCGTTTGTTAAAACAGCGTTTTCAAATTGTTGATAAAAGCTTCTTAAATCCATATTAATAGAGCCTATAACGGCAAATTTTTCGTTAAGAACAACTTTAGAGTGAACGAAGCTGTCTTTCATAAAGTAAATTTTAACGTCGCTTTTATATAATTTTTCGGCGTTTGCTCTTGAGATAACATAAACTAATTTCTTATCTGGAATTTCTGGCAATATGATTCTAACGTCTACGCCACTTTTTGCCTTAGTTTCTATTAGCTCTAACAACGTGCCGTCTATAACTAAGTATGGGGTAAAGATATATAACCTTTCTTTAGCCGAGCAAATTAGGTTGATATAGGCATTTTTTCCAACGTTGTCCTTATATTCTAATCCATCCGTAAAGGGAATATAGATTGAGGGGTTTTTATTTGAATTGGCAAGATTTATATAGTTGGAATACTCAACCTTAGTTTTACTAACAAAGGACCATTGTCTTAGAAAGCTGAGAGTTAGTCCGTCAACAGCAGGTCCATCAAGCCTCATAGTTGAATCCTTCCAATATCCGTGCAATTGTTTTTTGCCAACATATTCATCAGCTAGATTAGCTCCACCAATATAGCCAATTTTTCCATCTATAATTACAAACTTTCTATGGTCACGATAATTTAGAAAAACACTAAATTTAGATAAAAGCTTATTAAATGGATATATTCTAATTCCTTCTTTTTTTATTCTTTTTATAGTTTCTCGTTTTAACGTTCCATAGCTACCCAAATCATCGTAAATAATTCTTACGTCAACACCATAAATAACTCTTTCTTTTAACAAATCTAATATCCTTTCTAACAAAACACCGTCAGAAATGATAAAAAATTCAATAAATATAAAAGATTTAGCATTTCTTATATCTTCAATAATATTATCGAAAAAATCTGTTGCGTTCGAGAAATATTTTCCTATTGTGTTCTGATATGCACAAAATTTTCCAACGTTATAAAAGTAGTTTAGGGTGTTTATTGTTTCAGCATCTTGGGTAATATCTTTATTTAAAATAGAATATTTAGAACTTTCCTCAAGAATAGATTTATATCTTTTTGAGTGTTTATAGAAGAAAAATCTTTCATCCGAAATAAAATAAACAATAAAACCAAACGAAGAGCAAATAAGCAAAAATATAATCCACGTTGCCTTAGATTGACTATTTTTATTGCTAGTTAATACGAATAGACAACTGATAAAACTAAGCGCAACTGAAAGAATGGCAAGCGATTTAAAAAAACTTTGAAGGTATAGGTGAGTTAGAACGAATAGGGTAAACTGTAATAAAATTAAAAATAGCAAGCAAGCTGTTTTAAGAAAGCCAAATCCTTTATGCTCAGTTTTAATCTTTAAGGTGTTAGGAGAATAGTGGAATAATTTTTGTTTAGAAGTTTTAGCTTTTCTCTTATTCATTTTTTTAAGCTCCATAAATTTTGAAAATAGCAATATAAAAAAGTTTAACCATTATTCCTTTAAAATATATTGAGTTTTAGATAGAATAAAATATAAATAAAAAATCGGGTAGGGCAATTTATTTGCCGTCCACCCGAAAGTAAAAAACGCATATTTTGTAATATCGCAGAGAAAATCAAGTGATTTTCGTGTGATTATGTCTAACATAATCAGTATAATTCATTGATTTTTTCTAATAATTCAATAATGATACTATCAAAACCATTGCAAATTTTATTAAGGTTTTGTTTAAACTGTTTAGCTGTAGAATTGCTTCCAACAACGTCTGTAACGCCCTTTAGCATATATAGTGCAACGTTGTTTGCAAAACAGGTTTGTGCAATTGCACCACCTTCCATATCCCTTAAACTGCAATCAATTTCTTTTACAGTTTTATTGTCTAGTGGGTTTTCAGTAAACCTATCGGCACTTCCAATATTTTTAATCTCTAGAAAATTTTTTATAGTTTTGCAAGGGAAGTATGAGCGATTATAGTCTTGAATATATCCAAGTGGCACACCGTCTAAATCTCTTAGGTCAAAATCAAATTGACAGCATTCTTTTACTTGATAAAAGCTCAATGCCGAAACGTCACTATCCACACCACCAGCAGTGCCAAAGTTAATTACGCATTCTGGCGAAAATTTATCTATTAAAGCTTGGGTTGTGATTGAGGCATTAACTTTGCCTATTCCTGAAATAGCAAGGGCAACTTTTTCACCGTTAAGCTCGCCTAAATATAGTGGCTTGCCTATTATTGTGGTTTCTTTTTTTTCTTTTAGTGCAGATATAACTGCATTTGCTTCAGATTGAAGCGCAACTACTAATGTTTTCATGTTTTTATTATATCATTACAAAAATTTGATGTCAATAAATTACAAAAAACCTGCAAGCTTTTTTTGAAGAAATTAAATATGATAATATTTAAATAATTTACAAAAAAGAAAAAGTGTGTTATAATCAAAAAAAAGATACTAGTAAAAGGCAGAAAAATGGAAAATAGAAATTTAACCTTGCTTACAGATTTGTATCAACTTACGATGATGAACGGCTATTTGCAAAAAAATCGTAGGGAAGAAATTGCAGTTTTTGATTTATTTTTCCGTCAAAACGGAATGATAACATATTCTTTAGCTTGTGGTTTAGAACAGGCTATTGATTATATACTAAACCTTAAATTTGGCGATGAAGAAATTGATTATTTAAAATCGTTAAATATTTTTTCAACGGAGTTTTTGGATTATTTAAGGAATTTTAAGTTTACGGGTGACGTTTATGCTGTTCCTGAAGGAACGGTTGTTTTTCCCGGAGAGCCAATTTTAACTGTAAAAGCACCTATTATGCAAGCACAGTTAATAGAAACTGCGCTTTTAAATATTATAAATTTTCAAACTTTAATAGCATCAAAGTCAGCAAAAATAAATTATGCAGCAAAGGGAGATGCTATTTTAGAATTTGGTCTTCGTAGGGCACAAGCTCCAGATGCTGGTGTGTATGGGGCAAGGGCTGCAGTTATTGGTGGTTGTGCTTCAACTTCAAACGTGTTAGCTGGAAAAATGTTTGATATTCCCGTGTCGGGAACTCACGCACATAGCTGGGTAATGAATTTTAAGGATGAATACTCAGCGTTTAAGGCGTATTCAGAAGTGTATCCAGAAAATACTTTATTACTTGTTGATACCTATAACACGATTGAACAAGGTATTCCCAATGCGATAAGAGTTTTTAATGAACTTAAAGAAAAAGGTTACGAGCCAAAGGGGATAAGGCTTGATTCTGGCGATTTAGCATATCTATCCAAAAAAGCAAGAAAGATGCTAGACGAGGCTGGTTTTACAAACGCAAAAATTTGTGCATCAGGCGATTTAGATGAGTATTCAATAAATTCGCTTAAAAATCAAGGTGCTAAAATTGATATTTGGGGTGTGGGGACTAGACTTATCACAAGTGCAGATATGCCGGCTCTTGGTGGAGTTTATAAATTATCTGCAGTTATTGATGAAAACGGAAGTGTATCTCCAAAGATTAAAATTTCGGATAATTCTGAAAAAATTACTAATCCAGGATTTAAAGACATTTATAGGGTTTATGATAAATCAACGGGTAAAGCAATAGCCGATATGATTTATTTAAGAGAAGAAGATAAGATTGACGAGAGCAAATCTTTAATTTTAACTCACCCAACTGAAAGATGGAAAAAGTTAAAGGTGGAAAACTATACCTTGCGTTCACTTCACGTGGACGTTATAAAGGGTGGCAAACTTGTATACGAATTCCCTAAGCTAAAAGAAGTTAAGGCATATGCACAAGCTGAGCTTGAAAGCTTTTGGGATGAATACAAGCGACTTGATAGGCCTCACGTTTATAAGGTTGACTTGTCTGACGGATTATATGAACTTAAGCGTTCTCTACTTGAACAAATCAGAGGCGTTAGCAAATAAAAAATTATAGGAGAAAAATTTTGGCTATTGAATTAGATAAAAGAAAATACAGTTCAAAAGAAGTTGAATCGCTTATAAAAGCCGAATTATCCTATAACGAAAAAGTATTAAGCGAGCAAAAGGAAAGGATTGCGGAGCTTGTTGATAAAAACAAGCGTTTAGAGTCAGAACTAACAAATTTTAAGGCTAAGTCAGAAACTATTGAGAAAGCAATTATTAATGCAGAGCGTAGTGCAGAGAAAACTATGGAACGTTCTAATAAAGAATACGAGCTTGCATTATTAAAGCTTAAAAGTTTTTCTAAGAGATGGGATGCTTATTTTAAGCAATTGCAAGAAAAATATCCACTCTATCCGTATGTAAAAGAATCTGTAGAGCTTGGGGAAAAGCTTAAAAAACTTATAGGGGTATATTCTCCAAAAGAAACCATAGAGCAGTTAGATTCTGAACTTAGCGAGGTTGAAGGACAAAGCGTGCCCTTTAATCCAAAGCAAATTATAAATCAATACGTTGCAGCAACTAGCGATAACGGCTTTAATTTGCAAGAAGTGTTAAATCCGGGAGAATTAGAATTGGAGGATATATGCAAAGAATTGGGCTTACTGGACGAAGAATAATTTTTGCGATAGCGATATCTTTGATTTTAATTGCTCTTATTGCTATTGACTTGCTAACAAAATCAGCGTTTGTATCCTTGTTTGAAAAAAAAGGCGAAACTGAAATAATTCCAGGTTTTTTCTATTTCACATACGTAAAGAATACGGGTTCAGCGTTTGGTTTTATGGCAAACCTATCTTGGTCGCAGGCTTTTTTTAAGATTTTTACAGCTCTTAGTTTGCTTTTATTTATTGCTTTTTTAGTTTATGCAGTAATTACAAAGAGAAGATTTTTATCAATTGCGTTGATTTTAATAATTTCAGGGGCAATAGGTAATTTTATTGATAGACTTGTTTTTAGCTATGTTAGGGACTTTATAGGCTTTACATTTGGAAGCTATAATTTTCCTATATTTAATTTTGCAGATACATGCTTAACTATCGGTGCAATTTTGTTTTTTATAAACTTTTTGTTTGTGGATAAGGAAGCAATATTTAGAAAAAATGGAAAAAAAGATACTGAAAGTAAATAGAGACCTTGGTGAAAGACTAGACCAATTTGTTGCTAAAAACAGTGAGCTAACACGCTCAAGAATAAAAAAACTTTGTGATGATGGTCTTGTTTTAGTTAATGATATTAAAGCCAAGGCAAATAAAATATTAAAAGTTGGTGACGTTGTTGAGGTCGAAATTCCCAAAGCTCAAGAGCTTGACCTAACGCCAATTGATATGGAGCTTGATATAGTATATCAAGATTCTGATTTTGCAGTAATCAATAAGCCACAAGGTTTAACTGTTCATGCTGGGAATGGAAACAAGTCGTCAACCCTAGTAAACGCTCTATTATATCATCTTGACAATTTATCGGGGATAAACGGAGTGATTAGACCGGGAATTGTTCATAGAATCGATAAAAACACTTCAGGTTTATTAGTTGTTGCAAAAAACGATTCTGCACACCTATCACTAGCCAAGCAAATTCAAGAAAAAACTTGTAAAAGAATATATTTTGCTCTTTTAGAGGGGAACTTAAAGGACGATAAGGGTAGAATAGAAACATTTATTGCAAGGTCTGAAAAAGATAGAACGAAAATGAGTGTTTCAAAATCAGGCAGACTAGCGATAACCGATTACGAGGTTGTTGAACGATATGATGGGTATACCCTTTGTAAATTTTCCTTACAAACCGGTAGAACGCATCAGATTAGAGTTCATTCTAAACATATAGGTCATCCCGTAGTTGGCGACCCAGAGTATGGCTATAAGAATTGTAAATTTAATTTAAAAGGTCAGCTATTGCACGCAAAAATACTCGAGTTTGTTCATCCTAGAACAAATGAAAGGGTTAGGTTTGAATGCGATTTACCACCTTATTTTTCAAATATAATAAACAACTTAAAAAAAAGGAGATAAAACTATGAAAACTAAGAACGTATTAGGCTTATTTTCATTTGTAGCACTAGCAATTATAGCAGTTTTAATCGTTGTAAATAACTTCTTGCCATTGATTGGTGTTACGGTAGACGGAATATTATTTATAATTCTTAACACAGTTAAAGACGTTTTAGTTCTTGTTGTGTTGGGTATGTGTTCATACCAATTTGTTAAGGATAAATCTAAAAATATAAATATAGCATACTGGGTATTCGTAGGACTATTTGTTTTAGGCACGTTACTTAGTTGGTTTTAACAGGTAAAAATTATGGCAAAACCTTTAGTGGCAATTGTTGGTAGACCTAACGTAGGAAAATCTACGTTTTTTAATAAGGTTGTAGGCAAAAGAATTTCAATAGTAGAAAATTTTCCTGGTGTAACTAGGGATAGGCTATATGCTGATACCGAATGGTGTGGGCATGCTTTTACTTTAGTTGATACGGGTGGATTAGAATTAAAATCAACCGATTCAATGTGGAAGCATATTCAACAACAAGCAGAAATAGCAATCGATACTGCAGACGTTATAATACTTTTTGCTGATGCTAAAACGGGGCTTAACTCTTCAGATGAAGACGTTGCGTTAAAGCTTAGAAAGTCGGGTAAGCCTGTTCTCTTAGCTGTTAATAAGCTTGATAATTACGACCCACAAAAGCTATTTGAGTTTTACAATTTAGGCTTAGGTGAGCCATACGGCATATCAGCTGAACACGGAACGGGAATAGGTGACTTATTAGATGAAGTCGTTAAGTTCTTTGACTCGGTGGAATCTAATGAAGATAGTCAATCATTAAAGCTTGCGATAGTTGGAAAGCCAAACGCTGGTAAGTCTAGCTTATACAATAAACTTTTAGGATTTGATAGAACGATTGTATCTGACGTGGAAGGCACTACAAGAGATGCTATTGATACAGAATTCACATATAACGGCAAGGAATTTACCTTGATTGATACAGCTGGTATAAGAAAGAAAAGAAGTGTTGAAGAGGACCTTGAGTATTACAGTGTTTTGCGAGCATTAGGTGCTATTAGGCGTGCAGACGTTTGTATAATGATGATAGACTCAAACCAAGGGGTTACCGAACAAGACGTTAAGATATTAGGTTATATACACGAGCAAGGTAAACCCTCCGTTGTTGTTATGAACAAGTGGGACTTGGTTGAAAAAGATACGCATACCATAAATATATTTAACGATGACTTAAAGGAAAAGTTAAAGTTTATGGATTACTTTGAGAGCATATTCGTTTCTGCAAAGACTGGACTTAGAACAGAGAAAATTCTAACTCTATGTGAAAGGGTTTTTGAAAACGCAAACCGAAGAATTACAACCGGTCAGCTTAACGATTTAATGTTTGACTGTGTTCGTGCGAGTGAACCACCGTCAGTAAACGGTAAAAGACTTAAAATTTTATACGTTACACAGCTTGGCGAAATTCCACCGACCTTTATTATTTTTGTGAACGACGCCTCATTGATGCACTTTTCATACAAAAGATACCTTGAAAATTGCTTAAGAAAAGCATATGATTTTTCAGGAACGCCTATAAAGCTTATAATTAGGGAAAGGGACGAGAATGATTAGTTTATATCTTGCATTGTTCGGTGTGGGAAGTTATTTGTTTGGAAATATTAACTGGGCTATTATAATATCAAAGTTAAAAAAACAAGACATTCGCACGATGGGAAGTGGTAACCCTGGAACGTTAAATATGAGTAGAAATCTCGGTTTAGGTTTTGGGTTACTTACCTTCTTTTTAGACATACTAAAAGGGGCTCTTCCTGCACTAATAGCATTTTTCTTTTTTAAGAACAAAGAATTTTTATATACTGATTTTAGAGTTTTTGACTTTGCAATATATCTATGTGGTGCGTGTGCTGTTTTAGGGCATATTTATCCTGTTTTTCTAAAATTCAAGGGTGGAAAGGGGATAGCCTCCACAATTGGTGTGTTTTTAGTGTGTGAATCAGTTCACGGTTTTCACTGGGCAATTGTTGCAATATTTGCATTAGTAGTTGCGGCACTGTTTATCTATTTTACTGAATTTGGTGCAATGGGTTCTTTCATTGCAATTACTCCACCTGCAATAAGTGGTTGTATTAGATTATTTTTAATGTATTGGAAGGTTGAGCCTAGCTTTACGCACACATTATACTTAATAACCAATATGCTAATCTTTACAATTTGTTTGCTAACGTGGTTTGCACATAGGAGTAACATTAAAAGAATGTTATCAGGTGATGAACATCCGACTTCAATAAAAGAAATGATTGTAAAAATGAAAGCAAAACGCAAAGCCAAAAACCAATAACAAAATAAAAAAATTTCATAAATTTATTAGACCTCTCATATATTATTTTTGTATGGGAGGTTTTATTATGAAGAAATTCGATATTTATGAAGATATTTCAAAACGGACAGGGGGCGACGTTTTCGTCGGGGTGGTTGGTCCTGTTAGAACGGGTAAATCAACGTTTATTACAAAATTTATGAACAACGTTGTTCTTCCAAATATAAGTAATAAGCTACAAAAACAAATAGCTACCGACGAGATGCCACAATCAGCAGATGGAAAGTCAATTATGACAACTCAACCCAAATTTGTTCCATCAAACGCTGTTAAGGTTCAGTTTAAAAATAAAACTTCTGCAAACGTTAGGCTTGTAGATTGCGTAGGTTATTTAGTAGAGGGTGCAACAGGTCATATAGAAGATGATAAACCTAGGCTTGTAAAAACTCCGTGGAGTGATGAAGCAATTCCCTTTGAAAAAGCAGCAGAGATTGGAACAAAAAAGGTTATTGACGAGTATTCAACAATAGGTGTTTTAGTTACTACTGACGGTAGTTTTGGCGAGTTAGATAGAAAAAATTACGTTCCTGCTGAAGAGAGAATAGTTCGAGAGTTAAAAGAACTTAAAAAACCTTTCGTAGTATTGCTAAATAGTTCAAATCCTGAAAAGCAAGGCACTATATTATTAGCTGAAGAACTAGAAGAGAAATACGAAGTTCCAGTTGTTGTAAAGGACGTTTCTAAAATAACTGCCGATGACATTAGTAATATAATTGAAAAAGTTTTACTTGAATTTCCAATGTATTCATTTAACGTTTCTATGCCAAAGTGGATGCAAGTTTTACCAAGTGATAACACTATTATTAAGAGTATTATAGATAGCGTTAAGCAGGCGTCGTTAGATATGTATAAAATGAGCGACTATGTTAAGGCCTATACATTGTTTGAAGAGGATGAAAACCTTAGTCCTTTAGAGGTATCTGATATAAAACTAGGCGAGGGTGCAATAGAGTATAACGTTGTTCCAAAAGAAGGATTGTTTTATAAGCTTTTGTCAGAAGAGTGTGGTGAAACGCTTAACAACGATTATGAGCTAATGAATTACATAAAATCTTTTTCAGAGTCAAAGAAAAAGTTTCTTAAAATTAAGGACGCTCTATCGCAAGCAGAAGAAAGTGGATATGGCGTAGTTGTTCCAAGTATTGATGAAATGAATTTAGATGAGCCTCAGCTTGTAAAACAGGGTGGCAAATATGGGGTAAAGCTAAAGGCTTCTGCACCTAGTTTGCACATTGTTAAGGTTGACGTTTCTACAGAAGTTTCGCCAATAGTCGGCACAGAAAAACAGGGTGAAGACCTAATAAACTTTATTATGAACAAGTTTGAGGATAACCCATCAGGAATATGGGAAACTAATATGTTTGGAAAATCACTTCATGATTTAGTTAACGAAGGGCTTAGCAGAAAGATAGACTCGATGCCCAAAGAAGCACAAAATAAAATGAGAAAAACCTTAACTAGAATGGTAAATGAAAATCGTGGCGGAATGATTTGCATATTATTGTAAGAAAAAAACAATCTAAAAAGACACCTTTTTAATCAAAAAAGGTGTCTTTTTTTTTGTTAGGGTTTGTATTTTATAATAAATTTTTCAAGTAAAGCAACTAAAAAATACATCAACGCAGCTAGCACGCATAAAACAACTGTGGAAGCCATTACTAAATCAAGCTTAAACACTTGCCCACCATAGACAATTAAATACCCAAGCCCAGCACGAGAAACTAAATATTCGCCCATAATCGAGCCAATCCACGCCATACCTACGTTGATTTTAAGCATGCTAATAAGTGTGGGAAGGCTACCAGGAATAACAAGTTTTGTTAAAACCTGAATTTTATTTGCCCCCATAGATTTTAATAGTAAAATCTTATTCTTATCAGTTGCTAAAAATCCGTTAAGCATAGTTATAATTGCAACTATTATTCCAATCAATACGGCCATAAAAATAATAGCTTTGCTTCCACTTCCACACCAAACGATTATAATTGGTCCTAAAGCAATTTTCGGTAAACTATTAAGAACTACTATATATGGCTCTAACACCCTTCTTAACCTTTCAGACCACCATAACGCTAGTGCAATAACGTATCCTAAAAATACGGCTATTAAAAAACCGAGCAAGGTTTCGTATAGCGTTACGCTCATATGAAAAAGCAAGTTGTTTTCAGAAAACAATTCAAAAATTGTAAGAAAAATCTTAGAAGGGCAACTAGAGATGAAGGAATCTATAAAATTTAGCGTTGCTAGCAATTCCCAAAGCCCTATTAAAAGTATAAGTATTGCAAATCTAAGAAAAATAACTAAATGGTTTTCTCTCTTAATTTTTTTTAAGTATAGCTCGTGGTTAGGTGA
Organism: Christensenellaceae bacterium; assembly: GCA_045653205.1. Classification (GTDB taxonomy): domain Bacteria; phylum Bacillota; class Clostridia; order Christensenellales; family Borkfalkiaceae; genus UBA1259. The sequence goes on from JAZOLT010000007.1 coordinate 525,300, forward strand.
GTAGGGTTGTTTTTTCATTCGTTCAATTCCTTCCATATTTTTTCAAAAAGAACACCAAATTCCTTTTGCTCTCTTCGTTTGGTTGGTAGCTCTCCAACAAGGTTAGGAGTGTGTATTGATTTTACCTTAGCAGGTCTGGGGGTTAACACTACGATTATGTCTGACATAGAGATTGCTTCAGATATGTCGTGTGTTACTAGAACTGTAGTTTTTTGCTCAGCTTTTATGATTTTATATACGTCATCACACACACTTAAGCGTGTTTGTGCATCTAAGGCTGAAAACGGCTCGTCTAAAAGCAAAAGTTTAGGATTTGAGGCAAGCGTTCTAATTAAAGCAGCCCTTTGTCTCATTCCTCCTGATAATTGTGAGGGGTAGCTTTTCTTAAAATCCTTTAAGCCGTATTTGTCTAAAAGATTAAGTGCGTATTCCTTGTTTTGTTGATTGTTTATTTTTTTTATTTCTAGTGGTAAATATACGTTTTTCTCGATAGTCCTCCAACCGAAAAGATGGTCTTTTTGCAACATATAGCCAAGACTGCTTGAAAGTTCGTTTGTTTCTTTGGAATCAATTAAAATTTTGCCCGATGTTGGTTTAATCAGACCAGCTATCAAGGATAAAATAGTTGTTTTTCCACAGCCTGATGGCCCTATAATTGATAAAAAGTCTCCCTCAAAGCAATCAAAGGTTAAACCTTTAATTGCTTCAATTTCATCCGTTTCGGTTTGGTAGTTAAGCGAAACGTTTTTCAGTTCAAGTAGTTTTTTCATAATTTTATCTAAATATTCTTTTAGCCAAAGACCTCTTTAGCTAATGAATTATCTACGATTTTATTAAAGGGTATCTTCGTTTCTAATTCATTTGCATATTGCATTATGTTTTGCAGTCTGTCAAAAGAGCTTTCTGTAGCTTGTAAATCGCTCTTCCAAGCATCAATTTTTCTATAATTTTCTAGCGAAGTTGCTATTGAATTTATTGTTGTTGCTGGGAATTGCTTTATAATAGCCTGTGCAATCTCTAAATCAGTTTTTTGACTCATAAATTCGTGTGCCTTTTTTATGGCTTTTAGAAAAGACTTTAAGGTTTCAGGATTGTTTTCGATAAAGCTTTCTAAGGCGATGAACGAAGTATATGGAATCTCGCCACTCATTTGACCAACACTTGCAACAACATGCCAAGTTCCTTGTTTTTCGTATTCAGAAGCAGTAGGTTCGAAAACCGTGCAATAATCAGCAGTCCCGTTTATAAAGGCACTAGTCATTAGGTTGAATTGAACGTCGTAGTTTAGGTTATAGTCTACTCCATTTGTCATGCCAGCTTCCTTTAGAACATATTCAAAAGTCATTGCGGGAACGCCACCACGTCTGCCGGCTAAAATTTCCTTTCCTCTTAAATTTTCCCAAGAGAAATTGCTTTCAGGAATTCTAGAAACAAGGAACGAACCGTCTTTTTGAGTCAGTTGACCAAAAACTTTTGGACTATCTTGTTTGCCTTGATTTTGAACGTAAATAACTGTTTCTGGTCCCATAAGACCAATATCAGCAGTTTTTGATAGCACGGCTGTCATAGAATTATCAGCACCACCACCGTTTGTTAGTTCAATTTTTATACCTTCTTCTTCAAAATATCCGTTTTCTATTGCAACGTATAGTGGAGCATAAAAAACAGAATGAGTAACTTCATTAAGCTTTATGGTTTTTAGGCCTTCTTCACCACAAGCAGATAGGGGAATAATGGCGAAAAGACAGGACATAAAAAAGATAAGTAATTTTTTCATTTTTGTTCTCCAATTAAATTTTATAGTTCATTTTATGAAAAATAAGTTATATTTGACAATAAGGCGAGCAATTACTGTTGACATTTATAAAAAAATTACTTATAATAAAAAAGATAATTTTTAGGAGAAAATGCCTTATGGAAATGGCAAAAACTTACAACCCCTCTGAATTTGAAAATGGAATATATTCAGAATGGGAAAAAAACGGATATTTTAAAGCTAAGGTAGACCCAAATAAACTACCTTTTACCATTGTGATACCACCACCCAATATTACTGGGCAGTTACATATGGGACACGCATTGGATGAAACTTTGCAAGATACCTTAATTAGATTTAAGAGAATGCAAGGTTATAGTGCTTTGTGGCTTCCTGGAACTGACCACGCATCTATTGCAACCGAAGTTAAGGTTGTTGAAAAGATGATGAAAGAGGAAGGTTTAACAAAGAAAGACGTTGGTAGGGAAGGATTTTTAGAGCGAGCTTGGGCTTGGAAAGAAAAGTTTGGTGGAAGAATTATTGAACAGTTAAAGTTATTGGGTTCTTCCTGTGATTGGTCACGCCTTGCTTTTACTATGGACGAGCGTTGTTCAAAAGCCGTGAAAGAGGTTTTTGTTAATTTATATGAAAAAGGCTTAATTTATCGTGGGGATAGGATTATAAATTGGTGTCCCGACTGTAAAACTGCTTTATCAGATGCCGAGGTTGACTACGTTGAAGAGGATAGCAATCTTTGGTATATTAAGTATCCTGTAAAGGACAGTGATAGATTTGTTACTGTTGCAACTTCTAGACCAGAAACTATGTTAGGTGACACGGCAGTAGCTGTTAACCCTAAGGATAAGAGATTTGAAGATTTACAAGGAAAAACCTTAGTTTTACCCTTATTAAATAAAGAAATTCCTGTTGTTTTTGATGATTACGTTGAGCTTGAATTCGGCACGGGAGCAGTTAAGATTACTCCTGCGCACGACCCCAACGACTTTGAGGTTGGTATTCGCCATAATCTAGAGGTGATTAGAGTTATAAACGACGATGGAACGATGAACTCGCTTGCAGGTAAGTTTGAAGGAATGACTGCAATGGAGTGTAGAAAGGCTATTGTTGAAGAGCTTAAATCATTGGGCTTACTTGAAAAGATTGAGCCATTGCATCATAACGTTGGGCATTGCTATAGATGTAATCACACAGTTGAGCCAATAGTTTCAAAGCAATGGTTTGTTAAAATGGAGCCATTGGCGAAGCCAGCGATTGAAGTTGTTAGAAAAAAGAGTGTTAAGTTTACGCCTGACCGTTTTTCTAAAATATATTTTAACTGGATGGAAAACGTTAGAGATTGGTGCATTTCACGACAGTTATGGTGGGGACATAGAATTCCTGCATATTATTGTGATGATTGTGGTGAAATGATAATATCTAAGAGCGACGTTAAGGTTTGTCCTAAGTGCAATAGCACTAGGATTAGGCAAGATGAGGACGTGCTTGATACGTGGTTTTCTTCGGCACTTTGGCCATTCTCTACGCTAGGTTACCCAGAAATGACGGAAGATTTGAAGTATTTTTATCCGACAGACGTTTTAGTTACAGGATATGATATTATTTTCTTCTGGGTAGCAAGAATGATTTTCTCTGGATTAGAGCATATGAAGAGAATTCCTTTTAAGGACGTGCTAATTCACGGATTAGTTCGTGATGCTCAAGGCAGAAAGATGAGCAAATCTTTAGGCAACGGAATTGACCCAGCTGAAATTATTGCTAAATACGGTGCGGACACCCTAAGATTTTCGCTTATTAACGGCGTTGCTGCTGGAAGCGATATGCGTTTCTCTGACGAGAAGATAGAGGGTGCAAGAAACTTTATGAATAAGATTTGGAATGCATCACGCTTCGTGCTTTTAAACTGCGAGGATAAAAAGATTTCAAATATTAAAGATTGCAAGCTTTCAAATGCAGATAAGTGGATTATAACTAAACTTAACAGAACGGTAAAAGACGTAACAATCAATATGGAAAAGTTTGAGATGGGCGTTGCACTTGCAAACCTATATGATTTTGTTTGGAGCGATTTCTGCGATTGGTATATTGAGTTAACAAAACCCGTTTTATATGGCGAAGATGAAAAGAAACGTAACGATACGGTTAGTGTTCTAGCTTATGTTTTAGAGCAAGTATTAAAGCTTTTACATCCTTTTGTTCCATTTATTACTGAAAAGATTTATCAATCTATGCCTAATGCAAACGGCTCGATAATGATTAAGGAGTTCCCAAGATATAACTCTAGACAGAACTATTATGCAAGCGTAAAGGAAATTGACCTTGTAAAAGAGGTTATTAAAAACGTTAGAAACATAAAAGTTCAAACAGGAGCAGCACCTTCGAAGAGGGTTAAGCTATACGTTGCAACAGAAAATCAAAAAGCAATCAAGAATGGGGCAGTTTATATTGAAAAGCTTGCCGGCGTATCAGAAATTGAGTTTATTGAGAGTAAATCCCAATTAACTGAAAAGGTTGTTTCTCAAATAATTGGCGGAACAGAATTATTTGTTCCTCTAGGTGAGTTGGTTGACCTTAACAAAGAACTTGAAAGATTGCAAAACGAGTTAACCAAAATTGAAAGTGAGATTCAACGTGCAAGCTCTAAACTATCTAACAACGGATTCTTGGAAAAAGCTCCAAAGTCATTGGTTGATAGTGAAAGAGAAAAGCTTAATAAATTCCTTGATATAAGAAAGAAAATTGCTATTCAAATTAAAGAGTTAAACGGCTAAAAAACACGAACCCTGTCGAAAACAGGGTTCGTTCATTTTATATTGTATAATATTGATTACCACATATTGACAATTAAACTTTTCTATAATATAATAAAATATATATATATATATAAAATAAATATTTTGGAGAGGCAAATGACTAAAAATTCAACGTGGCGTAAGCAGATGCAAGTAAAGCTTGATTATAACAATATGATGGCTGAATACGTGGGCAAAGAGCAAGGCTTTTTGGCTAGTGATATAAAAAATTCAAAAGTCATATATGAAAATGCTTTTAACACGGTGAAAGAAAACCGTGGCAAAGGCATGATGGGGTGGACAGAGCTTCCTTATAATCAAAAAGACGTTGTTGAAGATATACTATTAACAGCAAAAAACATTAGAAAAAAGTTTGATAATTTTGTTGTTTTAGGTATTGGTGGCTCGGCCTTAGGCCCAACGGCTGTTTTTCAAGCGCTGTGCCACTTAAGGCATAATGAATTGCCAAAATCAAAGAGAAAAGCTCCAAAATTATATGTTGAAGATAACGTAGACCCCGAAAGAATGGTGGCTCTTTTAGACGTTTTAGACTTAAATAAAACAGTATTTAACGTTATTACTAAGAGTGGCTCTACAAGCGAAACGATGTCGCAATATTTAATTATTACAAAAATATTAAAAGAGCGTTTTGGTGATAAAGCAAGCGAACATATGATTGCAACAACTTCATATTCAAAAGGCAACCTTATCAAAATTGCAAAAGAGGAAGGGCTTAAAACATTTTATATTCCAGACGGAGTTGGGGGTAGATTTTCTGAGCTTTGTCCCGTTGGATTATTGCCCGCAGCAGTTTTAGGTATTGACATAAAGTTGATGCTAAAGGGTGCAGAATATATGGATAAGCTTTGCAATAAGAAGAATATATACGAAAATCCAGCCTTAATGTCTGCACTTTTGCAATATCTATCAATGAACAGAGGAAAAAATATTTCGGTTATGATGCCTTATGCTGATAGCTTAAAATACATTGCAGACTGGTATTGCCAGCTTTGGGGCGAAAGCCTAGGTAAAGCTGTAGATAATGACAATATAGAAGTGTTTGTTGGTCAAACACCAGTAAAAGCCTTAGGTGTAACCGACCAACATTCTCAGGTTCAACTTTATAGAGAAGGACCTTTTGATAAAGTTGTAACCTTTATTGGAGTAGAAAACTTTAGAAGCACGGTAAAGATTTCTGAGGGTTGTGAAAACATTCCTGACGTAAACTTTTTATGTGGTCATACAATGAACGAGCTAATAAATGCCGAGCGAAAGGCAACTGAATATGCACTAACATCAGCAAATAGACCTAATTTTACAGTTGTTTTGCCAGAGGTTAACGCATTTACGATTGGTCAGTTATTGTTCCTATTTGAAATGCAAACAGCATTTTGTGGGGCAATGCTTAATATTGACACCTTTAATCAACCGGGTGTTGAAGGTGGAAAAAATGCTACATACGCTTTATTTGGTAGGAAAGGATACGAAAAAGTTAAAGAAGAGATGGATGCATTCCCATCAAAGAACGATAAATATATTTGTTAGATAAAATGGAAAATGTAAAGGCTACTATATATAAAGAAAATAATTTGTCACCTTTACGTTTATTTCACAAAGGGCAAAATTTTAATGCCTATAACTATCTTGGTGCTCATTTAGCTTGTGTAAATGGACAACAAGGTGTGGTGTTTAGGGTTTGGGCAAAAAAGGCTGATTCGGTTAGCGTTGTTGGAGATTTTAACGAGTGGAATGATAAAACACACGTTATGAATCGCATATCTAAACAAGGTGTTTTCGAGCTATTTATACCTGACTTAAAAGAATATAGTATATACAAATATTCCATAAAGACAACAAAGAAGACCTTTCAAAAAGCTGACCCATACGCTTTTTATTCTCAAAAATCTCCGAACACTTCATCTATAGTATACGACATAGAAGGTTATAAATGGGGCGATGCTGAGTTTATTAACTCAAGAACCTTGCCTTACGATAAGCCAATGAATATTTACGAGGTTAACCTAGCATCTTTTATGCGAAAGAAAAATGGTAAATATTGTTCTTATCGAGAATACAGTGATAAACTTATAAAATATTTGTTAAAAACAGGGTATACCCACGTTGAGCTTATGCCTATATCTGAATATCCTTTTGACGGGTCTTGGGGGTATCAAATTACAGGATATTACTCTATAACCTCTCGCTTTGGCGAGCCAAAAGACTTTATGTATTTTGTTGATAAATGTCATCAAAACGGAATTTCTGTAATAGTTGATTGGGTTCCTGCACATTTTCCTAAGGACGAGCACGGGCTTTTTGAGTTCGACGGGGGTTGTAGTTACGAATATTCGCATTGGTCAAAAAAAGAACATAAAAGGTGGGGAACTAGAGTTTTTAATTGGGGCAAACGTGAAGTTCAAAGCTTTTTAATCTCAAATGCGTTATTTTATTTTGATAAATTTCATATAGACGGAATAAGGGTAGACGCTGTTTCAAGTATGCTTTATTTAGATTATGATAGAGCAAATAACGAGTGGTTACCAAATAAGCAAGGCGGAAATTATAATTTAGAAGCAATAGCTTTTTTGAAAAAGCTAAACGAAACAGTTTTTAAGTTATATCCAAACGCACTTATGATTGCAGAAGAAAGCACACCATTTCCATTAGTTACAAAGCCAACCTACTTAGGAGGGCTAGGATTTAATTTTAAGTGGAATATGGGCTGGATGAACGACACTTTATCATATATGCAGATAGACCCATACTTTAGGTCATATGCTCACGATAAGCTAACTTTTTCCTTGTGTTATGCTTTCAGTGAAAACTTTATTCTTCCCATATCTCACGATGAAGTGGTGCACGGAAAAAAATCACTTCTTGATAAAATGACTGGGGATATAAAAGATAAATTTGCAAATTTAAGAACCTTTGTTGCTTATCAATTTGCTCACCCCGGTAAAAAATTAAATTTTATGGGCAATGAGTTTGGGCAATTTAAGGAGTGGGATAATAACTCGGAAATAGAGTTTTTCATGATGGATTTTGAAAGCCATAAAGCTCTATACGAATATAATAAGAAAATAAACTTTTTATATAAAAGCACTAAAGCATTATATGAAATTGATGATTGTTGGAACGGATTTAAGTGGATTTCGGTTGATGAGAGAGATAATAATTTAATTGCGTTTTCAAGAACAGATAAAAGCAACAATTCTATAATTGCTATAATGAATTTTTCTGGCAAGGATTACAATTGTTATAGATTGGGCGTAGAAGAAGGCAAATACAAGATAATTTTATGCTCAGATGATAGGCGTTTTGGTGGAGAAGGGCGTGTAAGAAAAAAGACTTTTAAAACATCGAAAAAGCCTTCACATATTTACGGTAATTCGATAAGCCTAAAATTGCCAAGGTTTACCGCATTATATTTAAAAAAAATTTAGATTAGGAGATGTGTATGATTAGGAAGAAGAAATGTGTTGCAATGTTACTAGCTGGTGGACAAGGTAGTAGGCTATATGCCTTAACTAACAATATTGCAAAACCTGCTGTTTCATTTGGAGGAAAATATAGGATAATTGATTTTCCTTTATCGAACTGTGTTAATTCAGGCATTGATACGGTTGGAGTTTTAACACAATATCAACCATTAATCTTAAACGACTATATTGGAAACGGTCAGCCGTGGGACTTAGATAGAACGTTTGGTGGTGCACATATTCTTTCGCCTTATCAAGGAAAGCATTCATCTGATTGGTATAAAGGAACTGCAAACGCTATATATCAAAACATTCATTTTATAAAGCAATTCAACCCCGATTACGTTTTAATTTTATCGGGTGACCATATTTATAAAATGAATTATTCAATAATGCTTAACTACCACATATTAAATGGGGCTGATTGCACGATTGCAGCCTTAAACGTTCCTATTGAAGAAGCTTCAAGATTTGGAATACTTAACACTACAAACGATGGGGTTATATATGAGTTTGAAGAAAAGCCCAAAAAACCAAAGTCAACCCTTGCATCTATGGGAATTTATATTTTCTCAGCAGAAAAGCTTTATAAATATTTAGAGGAAGACGCTAGCAAGGAAAAAACTTCTAACGACTTTGGAAAGGATATTCTTCCCACAATGCTAAAGAGTGGTGAAAAGATGATGGCGTATGAGTTCAAGGGGTATTGGAAGGACGTTGGAACAATTGATTCGCTATACGAAGCTAATATGGACTTGCTTGGCGATAATCCCGTGTTTGATTTGTCGGATAATTCATGGAAAATTCAATCTAAAAGCCCATTAGCGCCTCCACATTTTATTGCTGATGGTGCAAAGACTGTAAATTCTATTATAATGTCGGGTTGTGAAATTTACGGAACAGTTGAAAATTCAGTTCTTGGCAGTAACGTTACGGTTAAGGCTGGTGCTGTTGTTAAAAACAGTATAATAATGTCTGACACTACGATTGATGAAAATGCAGTTGTTGAATATTCAATTGTTGATGAAGGCACTTTTGTAGGCAATGGAGCTAAGGTTGGCGAAGTTAAAGAGAGTGGAAATGGAATAGCTGTTCTTGGCAGAAACATTGTTTTAGACAAGGGGGTAGTTGTTCCCGGTGGAAAAATTATAGATAAGGATATTAGTAAGGAGGGAAATTAATATGAGAGCAGTTGGAATTATATTTTCTAATATACACGATAGTAACGTTCCAGAACTAGTTAGAGTTAGAACATTAGGTTCAATTCCCTTTGGTGGAAGATATCGTTTGATTGATTTTCCATTGTCTAATATGATAAACTCTGGCATTGACACGGTTGGAATTATTACAAAAAGTAATTATCAATCGCTTATGGACCACGTTGGTAGTGGTAAGGATTGGGATTTAGCAAGAAAAGACGGTGGTGTTATTATACTTCCACCATATGGCAACGCACAAAATAGTAGCTTATATACTTCTAGACTAGAAGCGTTAAAGGGTATAACAAACTTTTTATTCCGTGCTGACGAGGACTATGTAGTTATGACTGACTGTGATGCGGTGAATAGAATAAATTATAATGACGTTATTGAGTATCACATTAGAAATCACGCAGACATTACTTTAGTTTATAAGAAGATAACCCCAGACGTTTCGGCAGAAGAAAATGCAACTACTTTTGATATGGAAAATGATAGAATAGTGGGTGTAAATTATCGTTCAGATTTATCTGGAGAGATTGAGAACGTGTTTATAAACGTTTTTGTTTTGAAAAAATCGTTATTGTTAAACATTGTTTTAGATGCTGTTTCAAAAAACAAATCTCATTTTATGAGCGACATTATAGCTTCTAACCTAAAAGGAATGAAGGTTATGGGCTATGAGCACAAAGGTTTTTATGCAGGAATAACCTCATTGCAAGCCTTTTATAACAGCAATATGGAGCTCTTAAAACAAGAAAATAGAGATGAGTTGTTTGGTGATAGAAGCGTATTTACAAAAATTCGTGATTCAGCTCCTACAAAATACGGCAATAGTGCAATAGTAAAAAATTCTATGATAGCTGACGGTTGTGTAATTGAGGGCGAAGTAGAAAATAGTATTATTTTTAGAAACGTTAAGGTTGCAAGAGGAGCTGTAGTTAAAAACAGTATCGTAATGCAGAATACTGTTTTAGGTGAAAATTGCTCACTTAACTGTATTATTGCAGACAAAAACGTAACGATTAAGGACAAACGTGTTCTTTCTGGTAGTGAAAATCACCCATTCTATATTGGAAAAGGAATAATGATTTAAGGAGAATTTATGGCACAAGCAAAAGCAACAAAAAAAACTACTACAAAAGCCAAAAAAACTACTACGGAAAAGTTGCCAAGCGTTAAGGTTAAACAAGTAAAGCACGTAATTTTTGCTGGCTCAGAGTCCGCACCGTTTATTGCAACTGGTGGACTTGCTGACGTTATGGGCTCTTTACCAAAGTCGCTTGCAAAGTCAAAAAATCATAAGGTTAGTGCAATTATTCCACTTTATGGTTCAATAAACCCTGAATACAGAGCAAAGATGAAATTTATTACTTCTTTTAGCGTATCAGTTGGTTGGCGTTTACAGTATTGTGGAGTGTTTAAATTAAAGCACGAGGGCGTTGACTTTTATTTTATTGATAACGAATATTACTTTAAGAGAGAAGGGAATATTTATGGTTTTTATGATGACGGTGAAAGGTTTGCATTCTTTTCAAGAGCGTTATTAGATACTATTGCAAGGTTAGATATCTATCCTGACGTTCTACATCTTAACGATTGGCAAACTGCGGCTTCGGTTATCTATCTTAAGGGAATGTATTACGGAGATAAAAACTTTAAGAAAATTAAGACCGTATTTACCATTCACAATATAGAATATCAAGGAATATTTGGAATGGAAACCTTTTCTGACCTGTTTGGGTTTAGCGATTCTATCAAGGACTTTGTTGAATTTGATGGAAACGTGAATTTAATGAAGGGTGCAATAGAAATGAGCGATATTGTAAACACGGTTAGCCCAACATATTCTAACGAGATTAAACATCCTTTCTTTGCACATGGTTTAGAAGGAATTATTAAACGTAACGAACATAAAATTTTCGGAATATTAAACGGCATAGACGTAGACTTTTATAATCCTGAAACTGATAAGTTTTTATTTAAAAACTATTCAAGTTCAGATTTGTCTAATAAAGCAATATGCAAATCCGAGCTTCAAAAAATGTTAGGGCTTCCGGTTAGGGCCGACGTTCCTATAATTGCAGTTATATCTAGGCTTGTTTCCCATAAAGGTTTAGATTTATTAAGAGATACTGTTGAAAGTTTATTATCTAATGACGTTCAGCTGGTTATACTTGGAAAAGGCGAAACAGCTTACGAGAACTTTTTCTCTAACATTGCAAGCGTATATAATAGAAAATGTTCGACTATAATTGCGTATAATCAAGATTTATCTAGAAAAATCTATTCTGGTGCAGACATATTTTTAATGCCGTCTAAAATGGAGCCTTGTGGATTATCTCAAATGATAGCAAGTAGATATGGAACAGTTCCTGTAGTTAGGGAAACTGGTGGACTTAACGACAGTATAAAGGCATACGTTGGTGATAGTGGAAACGGTTTTACATTCCATGATTATAACGCACACGATATGCTGTTTGTGTTAAATCAAGCAGTTAGAGCATTCCACGAAAAGCAAGTTTGGAATGACATTGTGTTAAGAGCTATGAATTCTGATTTTTCTTGGAAAGTTTCTGCAAAAGAATATGAAAAACTATACGATAAATAAATTAAATTGGAGAATAAAATGAATCAAATTACCGAAAAAGATGCAATTTCATTAATAAAAAGTAAGCTTTCAAAATATTTCGGTGTAACACCTAAAGAAGCGACCAAAGAACAAATTTATAAGTCAGTTGTTATGTGTGTAAAGGATATACTTCTTGAAAAAAGAAGCGCCTTTAACAAAAAATACCGTGCAAAAGGTGGTAAAAGAGTTTACTATCTTTGTATGGAATTTTTGCTTGGTCAATCATTAAAAAACAACGCATATAATTTGTCTATTTCAGACGTGTTTAACTCGGCACTAAAAAAACACTGTAACTGCACGTTAGAAGAACTTTATGAATTAGAGCCAGATGCAGGACTTGGAAATGGTGGACTTGGCAGACTTGCTGCTTGTTTTATGGATGCTTTAGCATCTCAAAATTATCCTGCAATGGGATATTCTATTAGATATGAATACGGATTATTCAAGCAAAAAATTGTAGATGGTTGGCAGACCGAACTTCCTGACATTTGGTTGCCAGGTGGCGAGGTATGGCTTACTCAAAGGATGGACAAGACCTATAAGGTTAAGTTTGATGGTTATATAAAGGAAAATTGGACAGAAAATGGCTTAAAAATCGAACACGTTGATGGCAAAGAGGTTGAAGCTGTTGCCTACGATATGATGATTTCTGGAAAAGATAGCGAAGCTGTTTCAATTTTAAGACTTTGGAAGGCTCAAAACATTCATAATTTCGATATGAAAACGTTCTCTCAAGGCGACTATATGCGTAGCATGCAAGAGGATAATGAAGCTGAGCTTATCTCAAAGGTATTATATCCTTCTGATAATCATTTTGAAGGTAAATCTCTAAGATTAAAGCAACAATATTTGCTTGTTTCGGCTGCTCTTCAAGATATTTTATCTGACCACAAGAAAAGATATGGTTCTTTCGATACTCTTCCTGAAAAGGCTTCAATTCATATAAACGATACGCACCCTGCATTATGTATTCCTGAGCTTATGCGTATTTTGATTGATGAAAATGGCTATTCTTGGGAGCAAGCGTGGTATATCGTTTCTAATACAGTTGCTTATACCAACCACACTGTTATGAGTGAAGCATTAGAGAGATGGAGCGAGGACCTTATTGCTAGAAGACTTCCTAGAATATATATGATATTGAAGGAAATTAACCAACGTTTCTGTGGCGAGATGTGGGATAAGTTTCCTGGTGATTGGGATAAGATTGATAGAATGAGTATTTTTTCTCATAATCAAATTAAAATGGCTAACTTATCAGTTATTGCATCGCACACGGTAAACGGCGTTTCAGCGCTTCACAGTAACATCATAAAAGAAAGTATATTTAAAGATTTTAACGACGTTTATCCCGAAAAGTTTACAAACGTAACTAACGGAATTGCACACAGGCGTTGGTTATGCCAATCAAACCCTGAATTATGCGAACTTATTGACGAGTGTATTGGCACAGATTATGTTCAAGACGCATCTAAGTTATCTAAGCTTTCTGCTTTTATTGATGATGAGAGTGTTTTAAAACGCCTAAACGAAATTAAGCAAATAAAGAAAGAGCAATTCTGTAATTATGCAAAGAAAAGACAAGGCGTTATAATAGACCCAAATTCTATGTTTGACGTTCAGGCTAAGCGTTTGCACGAATATAAACGTCAATTGCTTAACGCTTTGTATATAATTTCACTTTATAACGATTTAAAAGAAAACCCAGATTTGCCGGTTGAACCAAAAACCTTTATATTTGGTGCAAAAGCAGCGCCCGGCTATTACTTTGCAAAGCAAATCATAAAACTAATATATTGTTTAAGTGAAGATATTAAGAAAAATCCAAAGATAAACAAAAAGCTTAACGTTGTTTATATGGAAGATTATTGTGTTTCTATGGCTGAAAAGCTTATACCAGCAACAGAAATAAGCGAACAAATTTCTCAAGCAGGTAAGGAAGCTAGTGGAACTGGTAATATGAAGTTTATGATTAACGGTGCATTGACTATTGGAACTCTTGACGGTGCAAACGTTGAAATGAGAGATGTTTGTGGCGACGACAATATCTTTATTTTCGGCTTAACGGCTAAAGAAGTTGATAGACTTTGGGCTGAGGGTTATAATTCAACATTGTTCTACGCTGATAACAAGCGTTTAGAAAAAGTAATAGAATCGCTTAATCGTGGCTTTAATGGACAAAGCTTTTCTGATATTGCACACTATTTGTTAACAGGAAGCCCTGTTGCAGACCCTTATATGTGTCTTGTAGATTTTGGAGCATATAGTGATATTCATGCTAAAGCCGATAAGGTTTATAAAGATAAGACGCTTTGGGCAAAAAAGAGCTTAACAAACATTGCTACATCTGGAATTTTTGCAAGCGATAGAAGCATTAGAGAATACGCTGATAGAATTTGGCATTTAAAGAAGATAAAATAATGGTTTTTTTCAATCCCTTAAACACGTATTATAAAAATATTACGGGTCCCATTAGTGAATCCGAGCAAATAACTTTCAGAGTCAAAGGTAATTTTGACTCTGTAGTTTTTGTTTTAAAGCGTGATGGAGAGAGTGAAAACTATATTCCAATGCAAAGAGATGAAGAGGGGTTTAATTTAACAATTCAGTTGAGTATTGGACTATATTTTTATTGTTTTAAGATAAACAATAATCTCTTTATCTCTAAGGGGGAAGATTTTAACGGCATTATATCAGATAGTCCTGTATTTTATCAATTGTCAGTTTATTCTAACGATTATACTACGCCAGATTTTATCAATGGCGGTATTATTTATCAAATATTTCCAGATAGGTTTTGCAATTTAGATAACAATGTAAATGTAAAAGATTATCAGGTAATTCATTCAAAGTGGGGTGAAACTCCGATTTTTGAGCCTGACAAAGAAGGCAGAGTTCTTAACAACGATTTCTTTGGTGGAAATTTGGCTGGAATAGCTTCTAAGCTTGATTACTTAAAAAGTTTAAACGTTACTGTAATTTATCTAAATCCTATATTTAAATCATATTCTAATCACCGATACGATACTGGTGATTATATGTGCATTGATTCACTTTTAGGCAATGAAAGCGATTTAATTTCTCTAATAAAAGAGGCTGAAAAGAAAGGGATATCTATTATTTTAGACGGTGTGTTTAATCACACGGGTGATGATAGTATATATTTTAATAAATACGGAAGATATGATAGCGTTGGTGCTTATCAAAGCAGGGATTCTAAATACTATAATTGGTATAGGTTTATAAATTATCCTAACGTATATGAAAGCTGGTGGGGAATATCAACATTACCTCAAGTTGATGAAAACAACTCAGATTATATTGACTTTATTACAGGTGAGAATGGCGTTATAGAACATTATACAAAACTAGGGATAAAGGGCTGGAGATTAGACGTTGTAGACGAACTACCTGATTTTTTCGTAAAGAAGATTAGGAATGCAGTTAAAAAGATAGATAATAACGCAATTGTTATAGGTGAAGTTTGGGAAGACGCTTCAAATAAGATAGCCTATAATCAAAGAAGAGAGTATTTTTTAGGTGAAGAGTTAGATTCGGTTATGAATTATCCCTTGAAAAATGCGATAATTAATTACGTTAAAACTAACGATGAAGAGCAACTAAAGAATGTAATTAATGAACAAATCGACCATTATCCTAGTTTTGTTCTAAATTCATTAATGAACATGCTGGCTACCCACGATACTTTTAGACTTATATCTGCTCTATCTAGTATTGATACTACGAATTTAAATAAAAGACAGATGTCATATTTAACCCTTGATGAGCTTGAATATTCTACTGCAAAACAAAGAGTAAAAATAGCTTCATTATTACAGTATACATTGTTTGGTGTTCCATCACTTTATTATGGTGACGAGATTGGAATGCAAGGCTTTGTTGACCCACTTAATCGTGGCTGTATGGATTGGAATGGTGGTGACAAAGAGCTTTTAGAATGGTTTACCATGCTTGGAAAAATAAGAAGCGAATATGATTGTTTTTCGGGCGAATTTGAGCTTTTATATGCAAAAAATGGAGCGATATGTTATAAAAGAAGGGGAAAAAGTTCTGAGTTATTAATTGCTATCAATCTATCAAAAAAGGATAAGCAATTAGAATTTGACGAAAAATTAGTTAATATATTAAATAATGAAAATTTTACTAATGAAATTATAATAAAAGCCCAAGAATATAAGATTTTAGCTTGTAAAAAATCTAAATCTTAAAAATAAGTTGACAGTTTTTACAATAAGTGATAATATTAAATAGTAAACTGATGATGTAAAGTAGTAGATTAGGTATAGCATTCAGAGAGGTTGTGGTTGGTGAAAACAACTTGCCTAACTAATTGAATGGATTACGGAGGGTAATGGTGAAATTAGTAGCCGTTAACGCAGGAGTCGAGCGTTATAGCGACAGGATATGACAGTATCTATTGAGGCAAGAAAAACTTGCCGAATTGGGTGGCAACACGGATTTATTCGTCCCAAAAGGAGAATATTCGTGTTTTTATTTTTAAAAAGGAGATTGGATATGACAGACAAAAGAATACCAACAAAGATTTATCTTGAAGAAAGTGAGTTGCCACGCAGTTGGTATAATATAAACGCAATATTAAAAGAAAAACACGCACCGGCATTAGACCCAAAGACCTTAAAGCCTTGCACTTTAGAGGATTTTAACGAGGTTTTCTGCACCGAACTAGCAAAGCAAGAGCTTAATGAGGTTGATGAATATATTCCTATACCTGAAGAAGTTCAGGAGTTTTATAAAATGATTCGTCCTTCTCCATTAACACGTGCATATTGTTTGGAAAAGGTGCTTGATACGCCTGCTGAAATTTATTATAAGTTTGAGGGCAATAATACTTCAGGCTCGCATAAACTTAATTCTGCAATTCCACAAGTATATTATGCTAAACAACAAGGCTTAAAGTCGCTTACTACTGAAACAGGAGCAGGTCAATGGGGCACAGCACTTTCAATGGCGTGTGCTTATTATGGACTTGATTTAACTGTTTTTATGGTTAAATGTAGTGCAGAACAAAAGCCTTTCCGTCGTTCTGTTATTGAAACCTATGGCGGAACGGTTATTCCAAGTCCTTCTACAACAACAAAGGTTGGTAGGGAAATATTAAAGGCTTATCCAGATACTGGTGGTTCGTTGGGCTGTGCTGTTTCAGAGGCAACCGAAAAGGCTTTAGAAACGCCAAATTGTAAATACGTTTTAGGAAGTGTTATGGACCACGTTATTCTTCACCAAACAATAATTGGTCTAGAAACTAAAACTGCGCTTGAAAAATATAACGTAGAGCCTGATATGATTATAAGCTGTGTTGGTGGTGGTTCTAACTTTGGTGGCTTTATCGCGCCTTTTGTAAAGGATAAGATAAATGGAACTAAGGATTATAGAATAATTGCTGTTGAGCCTGCTTCTTGTCCTACTATGACACGTGGTAAGTATGCTTACGATTATGGCGATACAGGTAGAATAACACCATTAATGAAGATGTATACGCTAGGCAGTGGTTTTATGCCATCAGCAAACCATTCAGGTGGGCTTAGATATCATGGCATGAATCCTATAGTTTCAAAGTTGTATCACGACGGCGTTATTGAAGCAGTAGCAGTAAAGCAGACGGACGTTTTTGAAGCTGCAGTTAAATTTGCTAAATCAGAGGGCATCTTGCCTGCACCAGAGTCTTCACACACAATTAGAGTAGCCATTGATGAGGCGTTAAAATGCAAGCAAACAGGTGAAAAGAAGAAGATTGTGTTCTGCTTGACAGGAACTGGTTACTTTGACCTTAAGGCGTATGACGCTTATAACAAAAAGACCATGCAAGATTATGTTCCAACTGACGAAGAATTGGAGCAAAGCTTTAAAACTCTACCTCAAGTGGAATAAAAATTTACTTGATTTTAATACAATTATGTATTATAATATATAAAACAATATGTTTGGAGGAAATTATGAATATTAGTGAAAGCGTAAAAGAACTTATTGCAAAACAATTAGGTAAGCCAATTGAACAAATTACTGATGATAAAGACGTAGTTGCAGATTTAGGTGCAGATTCTTTAGATATAGTAGAAATGTTAATGACTATGGAAGAAGAGTTTGGTGTTACTATTCCTGAAGATGATGCAGTTAATATCAAAACAGTTGGCGATATTATCAAATTATTAGAAGCAAAATAATAAATTATAAAATTAAAACAGCTCACTTAAAAGTGAGCTGTTTTAATTTTATCTAACTATTTAATGTGTAGTTTTTTACTTGCTTTATCTAGCAACTTAAGCTTAGCATTTGAGAAAAGTTTTTCTATTATTAGATAGAGGGGAATATCAACAACAATAACACCAAGCATATATGCTAGGTGATGCCAATATTGAGAAATAGGTGACATTTTTATCATTTCAAGCATCTCAAAGCCATATAAGATTGTTATTATACATTGACCAACAACAATAATGAAACTAAACGAATAAATGATGCTTCTAAATTTATTTAACGGTTTGCATACAAAGAATAAACAAATCAAGCCAACTAAGTTGAGAGTAAATACACTCATTGTCGAATATATAGTGCTGTCAAAAGGACTTGTGAGTCTATTTTTTAATACTTGAATAAGCATAACGCTTAAAACCATTAAAAGCGAACAAGGGATAGTTTTTTTAAGAATTTCTATAATAAACCTACCTTTAACACGTTCAGTGTTTGGTTGCAAGGATAAGAAGAACGCAGGTAAACCTATAATAAATACTTCTAAAAGTATCATTTGAGAAAGCTTAAAGGGGTAGGTTTTCATTACAGGGGATATAAGCATTATTGTGCTTAGTATCATAGTGAATAACGTTTTCATTAAGAAAAGTGAAGCAGAGCTTTGAACATTGTTTATAACTCTTCTTCCCTCATATACAACTTGAGGCATTGTTGAAAAATTGTTGTCCATCAAAACGATATGAGAAACCTTTCTTGTAGCATCGCTACCAGATGCAACCGTAACAGCACAGTTTGATTCTTTTAGCGCTAGAAGGTCGTTTACGCCGTCACCCGTCATCGCAGTAACGTGTCCAGAGGCTTTTAACGCTTTAATAAGTATAGCTTTTTGTTCAGGGCTAACTCTGCCAAAAACCGTATATTCGTTTGCAAGAGCAAAAACTTCTTCATCAGACTTGTTCTCAAGGCTAATATATTTTTCAGCATTAGGTATGCCAACACGCCTTGAAACCTCCGATACGGTAAGGGGATTGTCGCCGGATATAACTTTAATAGCCACATCGTTATCATTAAACCATTTAATTGTAGAATATGCTTCTTCTCTAATATTATCGGCAAGGATTATTAATGCTATTGCCTTAAAATCAGTAGGAAGGGTGGATTCTATTATGGGGGATGTTGATTTTGCTAAAACTAAAACTCTGTATCCTAGTTTTGCATAGTTATTTATTTTATCTTGTAAACCCTTAAGTTCCTCTTGCTTTAGCACAAACTCAGGTGCGCCAAAAGCGAATGATTGATTATCTGAAAAAGAAACTGCAGAAAGCTTTCTTGCTGAACTGAATGGTAAAATATTTGTAGATTTATAAAAACAATCTTGCCCAAAATAATTTGAAAGTGCAATTGCAGTTTGATTTGTGTCTTTTAGATGATAAATCATTGAACTAACAATGTTTTTAATTTTTTCGTCTCCGCAAGAACTGTCTAACGATATTAGATTTGTAACCGTCATATTACCATCGGTCAAAGTTCCTGTTTTATCAAAACAAATAGTGTCAACCCTTGCTAACATTTCAAGTGAGTAAAGGTCTTGAACAAGAGCCTTGTGCTTTGCTAGCTTGATAATTCCAACTGCAAGTGCAACGCTAGTTAATAAAAACATGCCTGCAGGTATCATTCCAATTACAACTGTTGACGTGCTTAATACAGCTTCAACAATATTTTCTTTTAGTGATGACTTTATAAGTAGTGCAACTGCAATGGGAATTATAATGATAGCTATTGCCTTAATCATTATAGAAAGGGAAGTCATAATCTCTGATTCAGGCTTTTTATATTGTTTTGCCTTTTCAGAAAGTTTTTCAGCATAGCTGTCCTTTCCAACCTTAATCGCCTTAACTATACAAGTGCCACTAACAATAAAACTACCAGCTAACAACTCATCGTTAACAGATTTTTTTATAGCTATTGATTCGCCCGTTAAAAGTGATTCGTTAACCTCTATACTACCGTCTAAAATAATACAATCAGTTGGTATTTGATTGCCAATCCCTAAGCGAAAAACATCATCTAAAACAATTTCATCTGACAAAACGTCTTGCTCTTTTCCATCTCTAATTGCCTTAAACTTATTGCTAGAAATAAGGGTTAGCTTATCTATACAGCGTTTAGCACGAATTTCCTGAAAAATGCTGATTGATGTATTCGCAACGTAGAAAAAAACAAAGAAAAAGTTAGATAGCTTTGCATTTACAGCAATTAAAGCTATCATAACTATTAAACCTAAAAGATTAAAAAAAGTGCAAATATTTTCAGTAAATATTGATAAATAGGTTTTAGAATATTTTTTTGATACATGGTTTACAAGCCCATTTTCAATTCTTTCGTTAATCTGTTGGGCTGTTAAACCAGATTGATGATTTGGAAAGTATCTTTTAATTTCTAAATCATTTTGTATATTATTTTTTTTCATTTTTTATTTAACAATAAGGTTTACAAGTCTACCAGGAACAACTATTGTTTTAACAATGTTTTTTCCTTCAAGCTCAGAGCATAACTTTTCGTTTTGCATTATTAGCTCTTTAATTTCATCATTTGAAGCTCCGTTTGGAAGCATCATTTTGCAACGCATCTTACTATTGATTTGAATAGCAAACTCTATTTCGTCTTTTACAAGTGCTTTTTCATCACAAACGGGATATTCGCTTTCAAAAATAGTATATTTTTCTCCTAACGATTCCCAAATTTCTTCTGCAAAGTGTGGGGCACAAGGGGCAAGTAGCTGAATGAATTTCTTATAACAATCAATAAATAAAGGTTCGTTTTTAATTTCTAAGGTATCATATTTAGAAAGAGCGTTTAGCAATTCCATTAGTCTTGCAATTGCAGTATTAAATGAGAAGCTTTCCATGTCTCTATCTACACATTTAATTGCATAGTTAGTTGCATATAAAAGTTCTTTCTCATCCTTTCCTATAGCGTTGTTTTTCTTTGGCTTTATATTTTTAAGCTTTAAGCCCAATCTCTCAATTCTGTCTAAGAACTTAGTGATAGCCTTAATGCCCTCATCATTCCAAGGGCCACCCTCAGTATAGGAGAAACCAAACATTAAGTAAAGTCTTAAAACGTCAGAGCCGAATTCATTTACATAAGGGTCTGGCGCAACAACGTTACCCTTAGACTTACTCATCTTTTGACCATCTGGTCCTAAAATAGTTCCTTGGTGAACAAGAGATTTAAATGGTTCGTCAAAGGTTAGATATCCCATATCTCTTAAAGCTTTTGTGATAAATCTTGCATAAAGTAGGTGCATACATGCATGTTCAGCACCACCAACATATTTATCAACAGGTAAAATTTTGTTGATGAGCGTGGGGTTAAAGGGTTGTTTTTTGTTTTTTGCATCAGGGTATCTTAAGAAATACCAGCTAGAGCAAACGAAGGTATCTAAGGTGTCTGGGTCACGCTTTGCCATCTTGCCACAAATAGGGCATTTTACGTTCATAAAGCCTTTATGTTTTGCTAATGGAGATTCTCCATCAGGTGTAAACTCAACGTCCATAGGAAGTTTTACAGGTAAATCAGAATAGGGAACAGGAACAGCGCCACAATGTTCGCAATGAATCATAGGAATTGGTGCTCCCCAATAACGTTGACGTGATACTAACCAATCACGTAGCCTATAATTAGTTTTGTATTCAGCCTTTCCCTCGCTTAATAGTTTGTTAACGATTGCTTTTCTTCCGTCAGAGCTTGTCATTCCATCAAAACCTGCACTGTTAACAATAATACCTTCATCTGAGAATGGAAGAGTGTCGTCACAATTGATACCTTTAGTAACTCTAACGATGGGGAGGTGATATTTGGTTGCAAAATCAAAGTCACGCTCATCACCACTAGGAACACCCATAACTGCACCTGTTCCATAAGAATATAGAACGTAGTCAGCAACGTAAATAGGTATACGCTCGCCATTTATTGGGTTTATTGCATTATGACCGATATAAACGCCCGTTTTCTCTCTTGCAGTAGAAAGTCTATCAATCTCGCTAGCCTTAGAGGCTTCAAAAACGTAGTTCTCAACCTCTGCTCTTTGAGCTTCAGAGGTTAGTTTTGCAACAAGGGGATGCTCTGGGGCGAAAACGATAAACGAAACGCCAAACAAGGTGTCCGCTCTGGTTGTGAAAACCTTAAATTTATCGCCACTTTCACAAGTGAATTCTATTTCAGCACCTGTTGACTTGCCAATCCAATTCTTTTGCATAGCCTTTGTCTTTTCAGGCCAATCTAAATCTTTTAAACCCGTTAAAAGTTCTTCAGCATAATTGGTAATCTTAAAAAACCATTGTGTTAAATTCTTTTTTACAACTAGCGAGCCACATCTTTCGCATTCGCCGTTTGTTACTTGTTCGTTTGCAAGAACTGTTTTGCAATCAGGGCACCAATTAACAGGAGCTTCCTTTCTATATGCTAAACCATTTTCGTATAATTTTAAAAATAGCCATTGAGTCCACTTGTAATAATCTTCTTCACAAGTTTTAATCTCGGCATTCCAATCAAACATTGCACCCATTTCACGCAATGTTTGTTCCATATTTTCTATATTTGAATCTGTGGAAGTCTTAGGGTGAATACCCGTTTTTATGGCATAGTTTTCGGCTGGCAAACCAAAAGCGTCAAAACCCATTGGTTGAAACACTTCAAACCCTTTCATTTTTTTGTATCTAGCAAAGCTGTCAGTTGGACCATAATTATACCAATGACCAAGGTGAAGCTTTGAACCAGAGGGGTAAGAAAACATTTCTAAACAATAATATTTCTTATCTGAATTTTTTGAGTTAAAATATCCAATCTTTTCTTTTTCCCAAATGTCTTGCCATTTCTTTTCGATTTTCTTCATGTCCATGTAGAGAGAAGCCTCCGTATAATATATAATTTAAATCTAAGTAATTATATAACATATAATTTTTTAAGTCAAGCGATATAAACAAAACAAAAAGTAAGCGTATTGAAAAAACTATTAAAAATTAAGGATAAAAAACCTTTATTGCATTTACAAATCGAAAAAATAGTGATATACTTATATAGGTGGATAAAAAAGGAATGGTAAATTATAAATGTATTTTTAATTTCTTTCCCTTTTTCTCAAAGTGAAGTTTATTTTCATAGTAGTTTATATACTGATTGAGTGTTATTCATTATTAAAAATTTGTTTATTTGTAACAAATGCTTTGTAAAACCTAGTTGTTTTAACTTAGATTATACCTGACATAATGGAGAAAATTTATGCAAACAGACATTTATAATAACCCTTTAATTACTAGATATGCCTCAAAAGATATGGCAAGTAATTTTTCTGATGATAAGAGATTTAAGCTTTGGCGTAAGTTATGGATAGCTCTTGCTGAAAGTGAGATGGAGTTAGGGCTTAATATATCTAATGAGCAGGTTGAACAATTAAAACAATATGCAAACGATATAAACTATGATGACGCCATAAAATTTGAAAAAGAAGTCAGGCACGACGTTATGGCACACGTTAAGGCTTATGGAAAACAGGCTGACAAAGCTGCTGGAATTATTCACGTTGGGGCAACAAGCTGTTATGTGGGCGATAATGCAGAAATAATTTTAATTGATAATGCTCTTGATATAATTTTGAACAAATTGCTTAAGGTTATTAAAAATCTTAAAGAATTTTCGTTAAAGTATAAGGATTTACCTGTCTTGGGTTACACACATTTTCAGCCTGCACAATTAACCACGGTTGGAAAGCGTGCGTCCTTATGGCTTCAAGATTTGGTAATGGATTATCATTCGCTTAAAAATTTAAAAAAGAGTGTAAAGCTTAGAGGTGTGAAAGGAACTACCGGAACGCAAGCAAGTTTTATGGAGCTTTTTAATGGCGATGAGAATAAGATTAGGCTTTTAGAAAAAAAAGTAGTTGAAAAAATGGGATATTCGGCAAGTTATGGTGTTACGGGACAAACTTATCCTAGAAAGTTTGATTATAACGTTTTGTCTGTTTTATCTCAGATTGCACAAAGTGCTTATAAATTCGCAAACGATATTAGACTTTTGCAGAGTTTAAAAGAGATTGAAGAGCCATTTGAGAAAAAGCAAATTGGTTCTTCAGCAATGGCATATAAGAGAAATCCTATGAGAACGGAGAGAATGTGTGCTCTTGCAAGGTTTGTAATTACACAGCCAACTAACGCCTCTATTACTGCATCTACGCAATGGTTTGAAAGAACACTTGATGATTCGGCAAACAAACGTATTGTGATTGCTCAAACTTTTTTAGCACTTGACGGTGTGTTGCAATTGTATATAAACGTTTCAGAAAACCTAGTTGTTTATGAAAAAGTTATAGATAAACACATTAGAGCGGAGCTTCCATTTATGGCAACTGAAAATATAATAATGGAATGCGTTAAGAATGGTGGAGACAGACAAGAATTGCACGAAAAAATTAGAGTGTTGTCTATGAAAGCGGGTGAAAACGTAAAGGTTTTAGGGCTTGAAAACAATTTAATTGAACTTATTAAACAAGAACAATTATTCTCAGCTGTGCATGGTAAGTTAGATAACATTTTAGAGCCAGAGAATTTTATTGGTAGAGCACCCTCACAAGTAGTAGAATTTATCAATAACGAGGTTAACCCCGTGTTGGCTGAAAACCAAGGTTTTATTGATACAAAAGTTGAAATTAACGTGTAAAACGTTAAAAATATAAATAATTTTAAGGACAGGTGTAAAATGGACAAAGTAATACCAGTAGTCGTTATTAAAGACTTAAACGAAACGATTCCAACTCTTAAAGCGTTAAAGGATAACGGAATCAATTGTGCAGAAATCACGTTTAGAACAGCGTGTGCTGCAGAAGCTATTGCTCTTGGATTAAAAGAGCTTTCCGATATGAATATCGGTGCAGGCACAATTATCAATCTTGCACAAGCTGAAAAAGCTTATGAAGCAGGTGCAAAATTCCTAGTATCTCCAGGACTTTCTGTTGACGTAGCAAAGTTTGCAAAGGAAAAGGGAATTGCATACTATCCTGGTTGTGTAACTCCTACAGAAATTATGGCAGCATTAGAGCTTGGCATTGATATCGTTAAATTTTTCCCGGCAAACGTATACGGTGGCTTAAAGGCATTAAAAGCATTAGCAGGACCTTTCCCACAAATTAAGTTCATTCCAACAGGTGGGGTAGATTTAACTAATC
This sequence comes from Christensenellaceae bacterium, assembly GCA_045653205.1. Classification (GTDB taxonomy): domain Bacteria; phylum Bacillota; class Clostridia; order Christensenellales; family Borkfalkiaceae; genus UBA1259. The sequence continues at coordinate 550,626 of JAZOLT010000007.1, forward strand.
TAGAAGAGTTTTTAGCTTTTGAAAAAATCTACGCAGTAGGTGGAAGCTTTATGATGAAAGGCGATATTAAAGCTAATTGTGAAGAAATCGTTAAAATAGCAAATAAATTTAACTAAACATAAACGAAAGGAGAAGAAAATGAAAGTTATAACTTTTGGTGAATTGATGTTAAGATTAGCTCCTGAAGGATATTTGAGATTTGTTCAAAGTGACAAATTCCAAGCAACCTTTGGTGGTGCAGAGGCAAACGTTGCAGTATCACTTGCTAACTATGGAGTAGACGTAAGCTTTGTTTCTAAGCTTCCCGACCATGAAATTGGACAAATGGCTGTTAATTCGCTTCGTAAATTTGGCGTGGATACCTCTAAAATCGTTCGTGGTGGCGACAGAGTTGGTATTTATTATTGCGAAAAGGGTGCAAGCCAAAGACCAAGTAAGGTAATTTATGATAGAGCAAACAGCTCTATTGCATCTGCTTGTAAATCAGACTTTGATTGGAGCAAAATTTTTGAGGGTGTTGATTGGTTCCACTTTACAGGAATTACACCAGCTTTGTCTGATGAGGTTGCTGACATCTGCTTAGAGGCGTGCAAGGAAGCAAGAAAGAGAAATATTAACGTTTCTTGTGACTTAAACTTTAGAAAAAAACTTTGGTCTAAAGAAAAAGCTGGTAAGGTAATGGGTGAACTTTGCCATTACATTACACACTGCATTGCTAACGAAGAAGACGCTAAAGACGTGTTTGGAATTGAAGCAGAAAACACTGATATTTACAGTGGAAAACTTAACAGAGAAGGATATATCTCAGTAGCTAAGCAATTGACTGACAGATTTGGATTTAAGGCAGTTGCTATTACTCTTCGTGAAAGCTTATCGGCAAACGACAACAACTGGAGTGGTATGTTATATACCGATGGCAACGCATATTTTTCTAAGAAATACGCTATGCACATTGTTGATAGAGTTGGTGGTGGCGATTCATTTGGTGGCGGTCTAATATATTCATTATTAAACGCATACGAGCCTCAAAAAGCTATTGAATTTGCAATCGCAGCAAGCTGTCTAAAGCACAGTATTGAGGGCGATTATAATATGGTTTCTGTTAAAGAGGTTGAAACATTAGCAGGTGGAGATGCTAGCGGAAGAGTTCAAAGATAATTTTATATTATTTTATAAATAATAATATAAATTCATTGACAAACCTTGAATTTTAGGAATATAATGGATTTGTTATTAAAATTTGTAGGTTATTTATGTTAGTAAATTTTTCTTATTATTTCGCATTCGGTTTTTATTATTTTAGGTAATTAAAATTTTATTTGCGGTTATTTTGAAAAATTTACGTTAATTATAATTAAAATACCGCCTTAAAAGGTGGTATTTTTTTTAGAGGTTTGTATGATTGACGGTATTGTTTTAGCTTTATATTTTATATGTATGATTGGTATTGCAATCTATACTCGTAATCGTTCAAAGTCAGTTGACGATTTCTTGCTTGCTGGTAAGAAAGGTCTTAACGGCTGGATGAGTGCGTTTTCATATGGAACAACCTATTTTTCAGCAGTAATTTTTATTGGTTACGCTGGTAAGTTTGGCTGGGGCTTTGGCTTGTCGTCAATGTGGATTGGTATAGGTAATGCAATTTTGGGTGGTTTAGTTGCGTGGAAGATTTTGGCAAAACGCACGAAAAATATGACCATTAGACTTTCAGCTAGAACAATGCCTGAATTTTTTGAAAAAAGATATGACAGTAGGCTTTTAAAAATTTCTTCAGCAATTATTATATTTATTTTTTTAATTCCATACGCAGCCTCTGTGTATAACGGACTTGGCAATCTTTTTGAAATGATTTTTGATATTGATGGAACACTTGTTGTTATAATCCTTGCTGGAATAACTGCTTTATATCTTGTTTTTGGTGGTTATTTTGCAACCTCGTTATCAGATTTTGTTCAAGGAATTATAATGCTTGTTGGCGTTGTAATTATGTTTATATTCTTTTTTGGGCATTCAAACGTTAACGGCTTTGAAGGATTAAAGGAACTATCTAATCAAGGTTTTGGATTTTTTATTGGCTATGGGGAGCAAGGATTTTTAAATTCTCCCTTAGTAATGCTTGTTTCTCTCGTATTGCTAACGTCTATGGGTGTTTACGGACTGCCACAAACAGTTCATAAATATTATTCGGTTAGAGATAAAAAAGCAATCAATCAAGGAATGATAATTACTACCATTTTTGCTATGATTATTGGTGTTGTTGCTTACTTTGTTGGTGGCGTTGGTCATTTGTTTTTTGAATCGACCGAAGGGTTTGGTGGTAACACTGACAACATAATTCCAATTATGCTTTTACAAGTTATTCCTGTTGGGCTTTTAGGTTTGATTGGTGTTCTAATTTTATCGGCATCAATGTCTACCTTGGCTTCAGTTTCGCTATCTTCAGCATCAGTTTTAGCGATTGACTTGTATAAAGGTGCAGTTAATAAACAAGCTTCTGATAAAAAGGTAACTCTTCTTATGAGATTGATGTGTTTTATATTTATAGTAATCTCGGTTGTTATAGCACTATTAAATAAAAAATTTAATATTACTGCAATTGCATATTTATTGTCGCTTAGTTGGGGAACGTTATCAGGCTGTTTCTTTGGACCATTTGTGTTAGGATTGTATAACAGAAAACTAACAAAGGCTGGGGCAATAGCAGCAATATTTGGTGGACTAGCCTTTACCTTAATATTTACGGTTGTGTTTGGAATTATTCAATGTGGTGCAAGTGCAAGTTTAGGTGCAATATTAAAAGCAGGTGTTGCATTATCGCCACTAACCGGTATATTTTGTATAATTTTATCTTGTTTACTTGTCTTAATTGTAAGCAAGTTTACTAAAAAGCTTGACGAAAAGACTGTATATAATGCGTTTGATAGCATAAATGAAAATACCATTTAATAGAGGTTAATAATGATTTGGTCAAAGGAAGAAACTCTTTCAAGAGAGCAGATAGAAAGAATACAGCTAGAACGCTTGATTGAAACTGTTAATAGGGTTTACGAAAAAGTTCCATATTATAAAGAAAAGATGGATAGAGTGGGGGTAAAACCTTCTGATATTAAAACTTTATCCGATTTATCTAAGTTACCATTTGTAACAAAACAGGATATGAGAGATACATATCCTTTTGGTCTTTTTGCCGTTCCTAAGGAAAAGCTTGTTAGAATTCACGCATCTAGTGGAACAACCGGAAAACCCACGGTTGTAGGATATACTAAGGCTGACCTTGAAATGTGGACGGAATGTGTTTCAAGAATAGCTTGTATGGGTGGAGCAACTGAAAAAGACGTTGCACAAATTTGTTTTGGATACGGAATGTTTACAGGTGCTTTAGGGCTTCATTATGGATTAGAAAACATTGGCGCAAACATTATTCCATCATCGACAGGAAATTCTGAAAAGCAAATTATGTATATGAAAGATTTTGGAACGACTCTTCTTGTTGCAACTCCTTCGTATGCGTTAAGACTAGCTGAGGTTGCAAACGAAATTGGTGTTGACCCTAAAAAAGACCTGAATGTAAAGATTGGACTTGTTGGTAGCGAGTTGTTAACCGATGCTATGAGAGAGGAAATGCACAAAGCATGGGGAGAGGATATGCTTATTACCTCAAACTATGGAATGAGTGAGCTTATGGGACCGGGTGTTTCAGGCGAATGTGAATATCTTGACGGAATGCACATTAACGAAGATTATTTTATACCCGAAATAATTAATCCAGAAACAGGAGAAGTGTTGCCAAGAGGGGAAAAGGGCGAATTAGTAATAACTTGCATTAAAAAAGAAGGATTGCCCTTGATTAGATACAGAACAAAGGATATAACTAGACTTATATACGAGCCTTGTAAATGTGGCAGAACGTTTTGTAGAATGGAAAACCTTTCTGGACGCTCAGACGATATGTTAAAAATTAGGGGAGTTAACGTATTCCCAAGTCAAATAGAAGAAGTTATTTTAGGCTTTGAAGAATTAGGGCCTCACTATGAAATTATTGTTGAAAGAGAGGGTTATTCGGACAAACTTTCAATTAGAGTAGAGCTTTCAAAATCAACAGATTCGTTTGGAGAATTAGATAATATTTCAAAAGGCGTGAAAAACAAGCTTAAGGTTATGTTAGGGCTTGATGCAAAGGTAATTTTAGAGTCGCCAAACACTCTTCAACGCTTTGAAGGAAAGGCAAAAAGAATTAGGGATTTAAGGAGTAAGTAAAATGGCAGAAAAGATAATAATGCTAGGCAATGAAGCCATTGCCCGTGGTGTGTATGAGGCTGGTGTTAAGGTTTCTAGTGCATATCCTGGAACGCCAAGCACGGAAATTAGTGAATATCTAGCAAAATATCCCGAGGTATATACTGAGTGGGCACCAAATGAAAAGGTTGCGGTAGAAGTTGCTATCGGTGCAAGCTATTGTGGAGTTAGAAGTCTATCTTGTATGAAACACGTTGGCTTGAACGTAGCTAGCGACCCATTATATACTTTTTCATATACCGGTGTAAATGGTGGCTCTGTAATAGTTGTAGCAGACGACCCAGGTCTTGCTAGCTCTCAAAATGAACAAGATACTAGAATGATAGCTAGGTCAGCACACGTTCCTGTTTTAGAGCCGTCTGACAGCCAAGAGGCAAAGGATTTTGTTAAATTTGGCTTTGAATTAAGCGAAAAATACGATACTCCTGTAATTTTGAGAACAACTACAAAGCTTTCTCACTCACAAAGCGTTGTTGAATTATGCGATAGAGTTGAGGTTGCTGATAAAGAATACAATAGAGACGTTAAAAAATACGTAATGATGCCTGCATCTGCTATCGGTAGACATTTATTTGTTGAAGATAGAGAAAACCGTTTGGCTGTTGATTCTTGCCTCTTTTCGATAAATAGGGAAGAAGTTTTAGATACTGAAATTGGTTTTATTACTTCTGGTATTGCTTACCAATACGTAAAAGAAGTATGCCCAAATGCTAGTGTTCTAAAGCTTGGCTTAGTCAATCCATTACCAAAACAACTTATTTTAGATTTTGCAAAAAAAGTTAAAAAGCTTTACGTGTTTGAAGAGCTAGAACCTGTAATTGAAGAACAAGTTAGGGCTTGGGGAATTGACGTTATTGGTAAGGAAGTATTTACAAGGCAAGGCGAATACAGTGCAAATTTACTAAAGAAAGTTTTATTTGGTAAAGACGACTCCTGTTTTGAAAAAACTGTGGTTGCTAACCGCCCACCAATTTTATGTCCAGGTTGTCCTCATAGAAGCGTATTTTCGGTATTAAATAAATTAAAAATTCATGCAGCCGGTGATATTGGTTGTTATACCTTAGGTGCAGTTGCACCACTAGGTGTTATTGATACTACCGTTTGTATGGGTGCAAGTATTTCTACACTACACGGTATTGAAAAGGCAAGAGGTAAAGAGTTTATAAAAAATTGGGTTGCTGTTATTGGCGATTCAACCTTTTTACATACTGGTATAAATTCTTTAATCAATATGGTTTATAACAAATCCTCAGCAACCGTTATGATATTAGATAATAGGACTACGGGTATGACGGGGCATCAAGAACACGCCGCAACGGGTAAAACACTTAAGGGTGAAAGCACTTATGCAATAGATTTAGCTGAACTTTGTAAAGCAGTAGGTGTTCCTAACGTAATAGAGATTGATGCGTTTGACGTTATTGGATTAGAAAAGGTAATAAAGGAAAGTGTTAACGGAAATCAACTAACAGTAATTATTGCTAAAGCACCTTGTGCATTATTGAAAGGTCAAAAATTCCCATACGTTGCTAAAGCAATAAGCGAAAAATGCAAAAAGTGTGGTCGTTGTTTAAAAATAGGATGTCCTGCTATTACAAAAAATCAAGACGGAACGGTTTCAATCGACCAATCTATGTGTAATGGCTGTGAGTTATGTATTAATTATTGTCCGTTTAATGCTATTGAAAAGGTGGAAAGATAAGATGAATGCAAAAAACATAATGATTGTTGGTGTTGGTGGACAAGGCACGCTTTTAACAAGTAGAATTATTGGAAAAACAGCCCTTTCTTTAGGTTATGACGTTAAGATTTCAGAAGTTCACGGAATGGCTCAACGTGGTGGTAGCGTAGTTACATTCGTTAGATATGGCACAGAAGTTTGTGAACCTGTTGTTGAAGAAGGACAAGTAGATATTTTAATTGCATTTGAAAAGCTTGAGGCGTTAAGATATTCTCATTTTGTAAAAAAAGACGGTATAATTATTGTAAATAATCAAGAAATTCAACCTATGACAGTTGTGATTGGTGCAATGCAATATCCCGAGAATATAATTGATACCCTTAAAAAAGAGCATAATATTCACGTTGTTAATGGAGTAGCTATTTCAAATGCTTTAGGTAACAGTAAGGTTCTTAACTCAGTTGTTCTTGGTGCGTCTGCAAAATTTGTTGGGTTTGATAAGGACTTGTGGCTCGACATAATTGCTAAGACAGTTCCACAAAAAACCATTGAGATAAACACGAAAGCATTTTTAGAAGGATACAATTTATAATTTTAATAGAGGTAATATATGATTTGGAATGAAAAATTTGAAACAATGTCAAGAGATGAGTTATCATCACTACAATCTAAAAGGCTTGTAAAGCTTGTTAAATACGTTTATGATAACGTAAGTTTTTACCGTGCTAAAATGGATAAAACAGGTCTAAAACCTTGCGATATTAAGGGGATTGAAGATATTGTAAAACTTCCCTTTACAACTAAGGATGATTTAAGAGATAATTATCCATTTGGTTTGTTTGCAGTTCCAAATTCAGAAATAGTTAGAGTTCACGCTTCAAGTGGCACAACAGGAAAGGCAACAGTAGTTGGTTATACTGCAGAAGATATTGAAACCTGGTCAGAATGCGTTGCAAGATGTTTAGCAATGTCTGGCGTTACAAAAAATGATATATTACAAATTGCATATGGTTATGGATTATTTACCGGTGGTTTAGGTGCACATTATGGCGCAGAAAAACTAGGTGCAATGGTTGTTCCAATGGGAACAGGTAACTCTAAAAAGCTAACAACCATGATGGTTGACTTTGGCGCAACTGCTATTGCATGCACTCCTTCATATCTTCTTCATTTAACGGAATTATTAGAGCAAGAGGGATTAACAAATCAAATCAAGCTCAAATCAGCAATATGTGGAGCTGAGCCATGGACTGATAAGATGCGTGATGACATAGAATCAAGATTACATATTACTGCACACGATATTTATGGTTTATCAGAGGTTATGGGGCCTGGTGTTGCATGTGACTGTGCATTCCATAAGGGTTTACACGTATGCGAGGACCATTTCTTGCCTGAAATTTTAAACAGTGATACGTTAATGCCACAAAAGGCAGGTGAATATGGCGAGCTTGCATTTACAACATTGACAAAACAGGGTTTACCACTTATTAGATATAGGACTAAAGATATTACAAGTATTGATTATTCTATTTGTGAATGTGGAAGAACTAGTGCTAGGATTAGCAAGTTTAAGGGTAGAGTTGACGATATGTTAATAATTCGTGGTGTAAACGTATTCCCAAGCCAAGTTGAAGCCGCACTAATTGACGTTAAGGAGGTTTCACCTCATTATATGTTAATCGTTGATAGAATAAACAACCTTGATTACCTTGAAATTCAAGTTGAAGTTAAGCCCGAGTATTATTCTGATGAAATTAGATTCTTAGAACAATTAACTAATAAGATTGGTAAGGTTATAAATCAAGCATTAGGATTGAATGCGAAGATTAAGATTGTTGAACCTCAAACGTTGGTAAGAAGTGAAGGCAAAGCCGTTCACGTTATTGATAAGAGAAAACTTTATTAATATTGATAAGGAGAAAATTATGTTAGCAAAGCAATTATCAGTTTTTGTTGAAAACAGAAAGGGAAGATTAGGCGAAGTTTTAAAGGTTTTAAAGGATAATGAGGTAAATATTTTATCGCTTAGCCTTGCAGATACTACCGAATACGGTTTACTTAGACTAATTGTAAACGAGCCTGTAAAGGGCAAGGAAAAGCTTACTGAAAATGGTTTTTCTACAATGCTTACGGATATTCTAGTAATTGAAATTGAGCATAAGGCTGGAAGCCTACAAGGTTTACTCGGTGTTCTTGCTGAAAACGATATTAACGTTGAATATATGTATGGTTTATCAACCAACGACAACAGAGCGTTTGTTGTATTAAAGGCTTCTGATATGAATAAGGCAAGTGAAGTTTTAGAGGCAAATGGAGTTAAAACGCTTTCATCATCTTGTGTGGTAGAATTATAAGCTTAAAGAGGATATTATGGGTATAAACCAAAAAGCGTTGGGGCTTGGTAGCAAACGCTCAATAATTAGAGAAATTTTTGAATATAGCAAAATTCGTGCAAGTGAAATAGGGGCTGAAAACGTTTTTGATTTTAGTTTAGGTAATCCCAGCGTAGAGCCACCAGAATGTGTTAATAAAGCACTAACTAGGTTGCTAAACGAAGAAAATCCTATGCTTTTGCACGGATATACCTCAGCACAAGGCGATATATCGGTTAGAAAAACAGTTGCTAGCGATATAAATTCTAAATTTAATCTAAACCTTACGGAAAATAATATTTATATGACCTGTGGGGCTGCAGCTTCGCTTACAATCTCTCTTAAAGCAATTCTTAACCAAGGAGAAGAGTGTATAGTTTTTGCACCATTCTTTGCTGAATATAGGGTCTTTATTGAAAATGCTGGTGGAAAAGTAGTTGTTTCAATGCCTCAAGCAAAGAGTTTTCAAGTAGACCTCGAGGATTTTGAGAATAAAATTACTCCAAACACAAAAGCAATAATATTAAACTCGCCCAATAACCCTAGTGGAGTTGTATATTCTGAAGAAACGATTAAAGGTGTTTGTCAAATATTAGATAAGAAGAGCAAAGAATACGGCAGCTCAATATATTTAATTTCTGACGAGCCGTATAGAGATTTGGCCTTTGATAGCGTTTTTGTTCCATACTTAATGAATTATTATAAAAACACACTAGTTTGCTATTCTTTCTCAAAAGCATTATCATTGCCTGGTGAAAGAATAGGTTATATTGCAGTTAATCCTGAAATGGAAAATTGTAACGACGTATATTTTGCGATTTGTGGTGCTGGTAGAATGCTTGGATACGTGTGTGCGCCAAGTTTGTTTCAGCAAGTAATAAAAGAATGTATAAATGCAACGGTAAATCTTTCAGTTTATAAGCAAAATCGAGATTTATTGTATAACTCGCTTTCAGATTATGGATATGAATGCGTTAAGCCTGAGGGTGCATTTTACTTATTTGTTAAGGCATTAGAAGAAGATGCTTATAAATTTTTTGAAAGAGCAAAAAAGCACGAGTTGTTAGTAGTTCCTTGTGATGATTTTGGCGTGCCTGGATACGTTAGAATAGCTTACTGCGTGGACAAATCTAGGATTGAAAAAGCTCTTCCACATTTTAAGGCACTTATAGATGAATATAACAGTTAACAATTATAAAAAGGACTTTGGCTATGTAGCCAAAGTCCTTTTTTCAGCTCTATTCATTATATTATTTTTCAGTTATTTCATAAAGATTTTTCTTATAGCTTTCCATTGCTTGCTTAATACATTTAATAGCTTCTTCTCTATCCCCAGTTGTTTCAACAATAGTGTGCTTGTTTTCTAGTTGCTTGTATACTGAAAAGAAATGTCTCATTTCGTCAAAGATATGGGTGGGAAGCTCGTTAATACTCTTGTATGAGTTATAGGCAGGGTCAGCAAAAGGTATTGCTATAATTTTTTCATCAAGCGCCCCGTCATCATTCATATATATTATGCCGATAGGGTAGCATCTAATTAAACTAGAAGGCAATAAACTTTCAGAGCATAATACCAAAACGTCAAGTGGGTCGCCGTCGGCAGCAAACGTTCTAGGAATGAAACCATAGTTTGCAGGGTAATGAGTAGAAGTATATAAAATTCTATCTAGTCTTAAAAGCCCTGTTTTTTTGTCCATTTCATATTTTTGCTTCGAGCCTTTGCTTATTTCTATAAATGCGGCAAACTCTTCCGGTGCAATACGTTTGCTTTCAATATCGTGCCAAATGTTCATAAATTACTCCCACGATTTTTAATCGCTTTTTTTATATTCTATCATATATGCTTGAAATAATCAAGTTAAATATGAGTTGTTTTTAATTTAAAAAATTGAAAATGGCTTGTTATTAACTATATTATTTGGTATAATAATCTTAACAAAACTTATTTATGGAGACTAATATGAGTGATAAATGTTCACACGATTGTTCTAGCTGTTCAGAAAAATGTTCTAGTAGAACTATCCAAAAGGAAAAATTAAATGAAGGTTCAAAAGTTAAAAAGGTAATCGGTGTTGTAAGTGGCAAGGGTGGTGTTGGTAAATCACTCATCACTTCTTTATTAGCCGTTTGTTCGAGTAGAAAAGGCTTAAAAACTGCGATATTAGATGCAGACGTTACAGGACCATCTATACCAAGAATTTTTGGCGTAAATGATAAAGCGATGTCGCCAGACGGAAAGCTTATTATCCCTTGCGAGAGCATGGGTGGAATTAAGGTGATGTCCGTTAATTTAATGCTTGATGATGAAACTCAGCCCGTTGTTTGGCGTGGACCTGTAATTGCAGGAGTTGTAAAACAGTTTTGGACTGACGTTGATTGGGGTGAGGTGGACTATATGTTCGTAGATATGCCTCCTGGAACGGGTGACGTTCCATTAACAGTATTTCAATCTTTACCAATTGATGGAATTGTTGTTGTAACCACTCCTCAAGACCTAGTTTCTATGATAGTTACAAAGGCTGTTAACATGGCAAAAATGATGAACGTTCCATTGCTTGCAATAGTTGAAAATATGTCTTATCTAAATTGCCCTGATTGTAATAAAAAAATTAAAATTTTCGGTAATGGGTCAAAAGAACGCTTAATAGAACAAGGCTATGAAAACGTTGTAGAAATGCCTATTAGACCAGAGGTTGCTTCTTTATGTGACGTTGGTCAGATTGAACAGGTTGACGAAGAAGTGATAAAGGATTTATACCAGGTTTTATTCAATGATTAGTTATTTGAAAAGTTTTTTAGTAAAATATCAGTTTCAAAAAGAAGCAGAAGATGTTCTGCTCAGCTCGTTAGAGTCTTTACTAAATGATAAAATAGCAAACAAACTGCTAAATAACGCAATAGATGATTACAAACAAAGTGTAAAAATTGATTATGAGGCTTATTTAGCTGAATTAGAGTTAATATCTAAAAAAGTTGGTGTAAACGTATTTGTATCTCATTTATTATTTTTTATCTTGTTGACACCACAATTACAAGTTTACTATAAACAAAGCGGTTATAGTCAAGAAATGTGTGATGCAACTATTCTAGATTTAAGATACAAAATGCTAGAATGTAGCTTGATTAAGGGCGTGTATGGCACGTTTGTTCCAAAATGGTTTATAGGATTTTTCACCTTAGAAAAGTTCACGCTTGGTAGACTTCAGTTTAGAATTATACACTATCCAATAAATACAGTTGTTGATGGTGTAGAGTTAACGGAAAAAACACCTTTTATTGACGTGCATATTCCAAGGTCGGGTGCAAAATTAGATTATAACGAAGTTCATAAGTCTTATAAAATGGCTGTAGAGTTTTTTAAGGATAAATTCAACCTAGAAACACCTGTGTTTTTTTGCTCGTCTTGGGCAATGTATCCAGAAAATCTTAAAGTATTAAAACCTGATTCTAATATGGCTAAATTTATAAATGATTATAAAATAGTTAAGGTTTATGAATATGAAAATTACAGCGAAGTTTGGCGTCTATTTGATACAGAATTTACGGGTGAAATTGATAAGCTTCCGGCAGATACTTCGTTGAGACAAGCGTATATAGATTGGATTAAACAAGGCAAGAAAACTGGTGGTGCAATCGGTGTTTTTGTGTATAATGGCTAAAATATTATATTAAAGCTTTAGTTTTTGTAAGCCTCGTAATTTCGAGGCTTAAGTTTTAATTTTATAATTTGGGGTAAAAAGTTATTATGGCAGAAAATAGAACTTATTTTTGTATTGATATGAAGTCTTTTTTTGCATCGGTAGAATGCTCAGCAAGAGGCTTAAATCCTTTCGAGAACAATCTTGTCGTTGCCGACTCAGCACGTGGCGACGGTTCGATTTGTCTTGCCATAACCCCAAAAATGAAAAAACTTGGCGTTAAAAACAGATGTAGAATTTTTGAAATTCCTAAAAATATTAGTTATACCGTTGCTAAGCCAAGAATGAAAAAATATATTGAATATGCAGCAGATATATATGAAATATATTTGCAATATATCTCTCCAGAAGATATTCACGTTTATTCTATTGACGAATGTTTTATAGATGCAACGCCATATCTAAAATGTTATAAGACTAATGCAATCTCATTTGTAAAAATGTTAATGAATGAAATTTGGGAGAAAAGGGGAATTCCTGCAACGGCAGGTATAGGCACAAATTTATACTTAGCCAAAATAGCACTTGATATAACGGCAAAAAATTCGCCTGAAGGAATAGGTTATTTAGATGAGGAGATTTATATAAAGACCTTATGGAATCACCGACCAATAACAGATTTTTGGCATATTGCAAAAGGCACGGCAAATAGGCTTGCTAAAAGATATATTTTTGATATGGAAGGAGTTGCTAAGGCTTCTACCGATTGGCTATATAAAACTTTTGGAGTTAATGCTGAACTACTTATCGACCACGCTTGGGGTAGAGAAAGTTGCACAATGCAGGATATAAAAAATTACAAAACAAAAAGCCGTTCTATATCAAACTCTCAAATTTTATTTGAAGATTATTCCTATCAAGATGCTAAAATCGTGCTAGATGAGATGATTCTAAATGCGTGTGAAAACTTAATATCTCAACGATTGCTTGCTAAAACTGTTAGTGTTGTTATTGGTTATTCAAAAGACGTTATTTCTCCAACCGGCAAGGCACTTACAATGAAAGAAACAACCAATGCTTATTCAGTTATAAAAAAGTATTCGGATAAAATTTTTGCTGAAACGGTTGATAAAAATTATAAAATTAGAAAATTGTCAGTTAGTCTATCTAATTTATCTAGTGATAGTGTAGAGGAGCTTAGTCTTTTTACCGATTATAAAAAGGTTAAAAAAGAAAAAGATTTAGAATTGGCAGTTTTAGATATAAAATCAAAATTTGGCAAAAACGCCATTGTTAGGGGAATGGATTTAACTGAAAATGCAACAGCAATTGAAAGAAATAAGCTAATAGGAGGGCATAATGGCGAATAAATTATCAAAAGAGAGCCGTGCAGTCCAATTTGCACCGTTTGACGCACTTAAGGGGCTGACTGAAGAGCTAGCTCTACGTGAACAAAAACGCCTCTTAATCGAAAAAAAAGAGCTTTCAGAGGAGCAATCTAATGAGCTATCAAACTTATTGTCAATAATAAAAAATGGAGATAATATAACGTTAACATTTTTTTACAAAGGAAGATACGTTAACGTTTGTGCTGTTGTTTCAAAAATAAATCACGTTGAAAAATTTTTGTTATTAAATGGACAAAAGATTTTATTTGAAGACGTTTATGATGTAGAAATAAATGAAGATTAAAAAACCTCGTATCAATGATACGAGGTTTTTTGGTGGGAAGGGGTGGATTCGAACCACCGAAGTCGCTGACGACAGATTTACAGTCTGTTCCCTTTGGCCACTCGGGAACCTTCCCATTATTAAATAATATTTTATTGGAGCTGGTGACTGGAATCGAACCCGCAACCTGCTGATTACAAATCAGCTGCTCTGCCAGTTGAGCTACACCAGCAAAGTGTAAACTTGGTGCCTCGGGGCGGAATCGAACCACCGACACAGGGATTTTCAGTCCCTTGCTCTACCGACTGAGCTACCGAGGCATACAAGTTTTTTGAAAATGCTTGCATAAATACAAGCATTTTCAAAATGGCGACCCGGAAGGGGCTCGAACCCTCGACCTCCAGCGTGACAGGCTGGCGTACTAACCATCTGTACTACCGGGCCATTAAATTAATTTAATTATGGTGGGCCTTCACGGACTCGAACCGCGGACCAATCGGTTATGAGCCGACCGCTCTAACCAACTGAGCTAAAGGCCCTTGTTGCGAACGAATGTTGAAAAAGCAAAGCGATTTCAATTGGTCGGGGTGAAGAGACTCGAACTCCCGACCCCATGGTCCCAAACCACGTGCGCTACCAACTGCGCTACACCCCGTTCATTCACGACGCCTTAATATACTATAATAAATCTAAAGAATTGTCAAGAATTTTTAACACTTTTTTTAAAAATTTTTACTTTATTTTTTTATTTGTCCTTTTATTTACTTTTCGACAATACATTACACCTTTTGAGTATTGTCGATATTTTTTTTATCTTCTTCTATGTTATTTTATTTATATCATTTATATCGGAGAATTTGTTGCTTATGGATATTAAATATAGAAAATCCGATAACTGTTTAACGCTATACGTTTATGGCGAATTAGACGAATATTCGGCTTCTAGCGCAAGAGAAATAATTGATAAGATAATTATCGATAACGTAAATACTAATAAGGTTATTTTTGACCTTTCGGGTTTATCTTTTATGGATAGCACTGGCATAGGTCTTCTAATTGGTAGATATAAAAAGCTTAAACAATTTAATTTGCCATCATATATAACTGGTGCTTCAGTAAATACTGAAAAAGTTATTGCTTTAGCTGGTTTATATAATATTATGCCTAAATATTAAGGAGTTATTGATGAATACAAATAATAAAATGGAACTTACTTTTCTATCCCTTTCTGAAAACGAATCTTTTGCTAGAGCTGTTATAGGATGCTTTGCATTAAAGCTAAATCCTAGCATAGCAGAAATTTCTGACATAAAAACTGCCGTAAGCGAGGCAGTAACTAATTGCATAGTTCACGGTTATCCTGACAAAATAGGCGAAATCACCATTAAAGCGGAGATAAAAGACAACGAGCTACATATATTCATATTTGATAAGGGCGTCGGAATATCAAATATTGGCGAAGCTTTAGAACCATTTTACACCTCTAAACCTGAAGATGAGCGTTCTGGTATGGGCTTTACGATTATGAAAAGCTTTATGGATGAGGTTAGGGTAGAGTCAAAGCAAGACAGTGGAACAAGTGTTTATATGTTAAAAAAGCTTAACGTAGGGTAGAATGTTGAACAATGAAGAATTACTTGAACACATAAGAAGGTCAAAGAATGGTGATGAAAGGTCAAAAGAAATAATTTTTAATGAAAATTCACCACTTATTAAAAGTATAATAAGAAGATTTAAAAATAAGGGCGTGGAATACGATGACTTATATCAAATTGCATCTATTGGGTTTTTAAAGGCTATAAACAATTTTGACGAGTCGTTTAACGTCAAATTTTCAACCTACACCGTTCCAATGGTAATTGGCGAAATAAAGCGCTACATTAGGGATAATGGGGCTATAAAGGTTTCAAGAGCCTTAAAAATGCTTGCAAATAAGATAAATAGATATATTGATGAATATCAAACACATAATAGTGATTCGCCGTCAATAGAAGCCATTGCTAACAAATTTAACGTAAGCGAGGACGAGGTGGTTGTTGCATTAGATAGTGTAAAAATGCCTTTGTCAATTTTTGATAAATTTGAAGACGACGATGAAGGACAAGAGCTTATAGATAAAATTTCTGATAATCAAACTGAAGATGCACTATTAAATAAAATTCATTTATTAAACCTAATATCTGAATTAGAGGATAGAGAAAGAAAAATAATTATTTTAAGATATTTTAGGGATAAAACTCAAACTGAAATAGCAGAATCATTAGGAGTTTCGCAAGTTCAAGTTTCAAGGCTTGAAAACAAAATCATAAATAAAATACGGCAAGAATTTTAGCCGTATTTTTTTGTATACAAAATTTATAATTGCCAATATTAACAATATGAATAATTTGCCAAAACACGAAGATTTGAAAACAATTGACCAAAGAGAAACTTTTGTTAAAAATTTCAAAAAAAAGGATATTAAAAATGAAATCAAGTGAAAAAAACGTTAATCAAAATTATTTGAATTATGCTAAAAGCATAAATCCAAGAACTAACGAAGCTCGTTCGTTATTTAGAGCTTTTTTAATTGGTGGTCTAATATGTTGTATAGGTCAAACGATAAAAATCCTTTACGAACAATTTTTAGGGCTAGGTGGAGATGAGCTTTCATCATACGTTTCGATGACCTTAATATTTTTAGGAGCTTTTTTAACTGGACTTGGTGTATACGACAGAATTGGAAAATTTGCAGGTGGTGGTTCAATAGTTCCGATAACAGGTTTTTCAAATTCAATAAGTAGTCCTGCTGTTGAATTTAAGAATGAAGGAATAATTTATGGTTTATGTGTAAAAATGTTTACAATAGCTGGTCCGGTCATTGTTGCAGGTATTGTTTCAAGTGTATTAGTTGGGTTTATTTATTGGATATTTTTAATATGAGATAGGTTTACTATCTCTTTTTTAAAT
>JAZOLT010000008.1:0-25560 GCA_045653205.1 Christensenellaceae bacterium
CGTTGGTGCAAACAACTACTGAAAATACAGTAATAACCCTTCGCAATCCCGCTGGTAGTCCTGCTGCACTTACCATTACCCCGTTTGCCGGTGGCACACGTTCCGCATCTGCCCATTTGATAATTATACAAATTCAATAGTTATAGCAAGTAAGCCCGAGCTATTACCTTCGGGCTTACTTATTTATATTGCTATCTTTTCTTTTTATCAGTTAAATCATAACTTAAAGAATGCTTAATAACTACAAAACGACGTTTCGGTTTTACGAAACGTCGTTAGGATTAATTTAGATTTTAATACTTAACTTTATTACCCTTCTCTAAATCTAGTTGATATAAAACCTTATCAATATCATCAAATTTTATATTGGGACAAATATTTTTATTATATGTATGGCAATCTAATATGTATTGAAAATATAGTTCTGCATACTTTTGATTGGCGCTTACACCAAAATAATCTGGTAAATCTTCCCCACTTAATTCCCTATATGCTCTTTGGTCAATTATAGGAAAGGTTTCAGGATAAAACATTTTCAAAATCGTGCTTGCCATTGCTATTTTTACGCCCTTTACTTGCAACAAATCGCAAATAATTTTTTTAATTTCATTCTCATTTGTTTTAATAGCAGATGGCACTATGTTTAGATTTTTTATCGCAATAAAAAGCTCTGTACCAATATCAACCTGTCTATTAATTTTCCATAAAACGATTGAATTGATAATATCTCTATTTTCTCTTTCGTCTTTACCCGTACAATTTTTTATTCTATTTATTATTTCTTTATCATCTGCATAAGCGTATCTTTTTAATAATTCTTCCACTTAAAAACCTCTTGAATTTTATTTAAGTTTTAGGCCGTCGGAGAAGGCTTGACCGACTTTTTCGCCAAGTGTGTAGTAACCGTGTCCGTCACAATCATAGCAAATAGGCTTAAATTTGGTTAAGTCAATTTTGCCATTTGCATCTAAAATACTGTCGTCAACTGAAACGTTTACCACTTCCCCTATGCAAATTTCAGATTCAGTATCATAACTAACAAGTTTGCACTCCAACACAAGAGGAAGTTCTTCTATGATAGGAGCGTTTACAAACTCACTTTTTACCGTATGCCAACCTGTTTTTTCTATTTTATTAGCAACGTCATTTGCAGAAACCACGCCAACGTAATCGGCAGGAATAACGTTTTTGCTATCGGCAATCGCAACTGTAAACGCCTTGGTTTTTAAGAGGTTTTTTACAGTTTTATGCGTGGCAGAAAGGCAGATTGAAACTTGCGCCGTATCGCACACAGTTCCCCAAGCAGCGTTCATCGCGTCGGGCGTTCCATTTTCATCATAAGTGCCAACGATTAGCACAGGCAACGGATAAATATATGCTTTTGGTTTTAAATTCTTTCTCATATTTTTTCTCCTAATTTTCGATTTATTATATCAACAATTGAAAAATCCCAGAAGCATCTAATGCTTTACACAACTTATAAAGGCTATCAACGGCTTCAAACGACAATTTGATATCCTCAATTTGTTCTTCGAAAGATTTTGAAAAGTCCACAATAGGTACAGTTTTACGCACAGCACATGATTTCCCTGTTTTTACAATAGAAATTCCTTTTTCATAATAATTACCGAGAATTTTGGTCACTAAAGATTTTATTACTTCTATATTTTCTGCTTGACCATTAAAAGTTAAATCTACATTACCCTTGTTTGATTTGTAATAAATGCAAGATCTACTATCATTTGTTCTAAAATGCGTCCATACACCGTTTGTAGGTTTTACATCGCTACTATTAACTAAATCCAACCCAGAAAAATATGTGTCCTTGTAGGAAACGTACTTGCCCCAAAAATCCGTTACTAAAGAATTTTTTACAACTTGATAGCCGTTCTTTTGTTTTTCTATCGCTAAATTTAGTTGAGCAATTTTAAAACTACTTCTACCATCGTTAATTTGTACAAAATATTCTTTTATTTCTTCATATGAAACACTATTAGGATACTCTTTTGCTTTTTCATTATTTTCTAAATATTGTTTAGGCGCAACGATAAATATATAAAATAAATCGAAATCGCCATCAATTACACCCTTTTTGCCACGCAAAAAATATCTTGAAGGCTGTTCTGGCATAGCAACTGCATCTATTTTATCTTCAATAAGCAATGCTACCTTTTTGCCATCACAATCAAAAACAACAGTCATATCGGATTCACCAAGTTCTTCATCTGTTTTTGATTGCCAAGTTAGACAAATATCAGCATTTGTTATTCCAACTTTATTTAAGAATATCCTACAAAACTTATTAGAACAAACAAATTCCTCTAAAAAAAGCATATCCATATCGTGTTCTAATATATCTCTAAATCTATGTTCCATTCTTCTTTTGTTTCTCCTACAATCATTCCTCCATACCACAAGAGTAGCATCGTTGGTTATTTATATTATACCTTTTTTTGCCACATTTTTCAATTATTTTTGGATATTACAATAAATAAAGGGCGAAACATAACAGTTCAGCCCTCTACTCCTTGTTAATTACCTTTTTTATGTTTAATTATATTACGTTAAATTTTCTTAATTTTTCATCATTTTTGAAAACTCCTCGAAGTTAGCAAGCTCTTTTTTCTGTATGAAAAAAAAGAATATTCAACAACTTAAAGTTTATCAAGACATTCTGCTTCCTCCTATATATTTTTTTAATAATTGTATAGAAACCAAGAGATAACTGCTGTTTTAAAATAATAAAAACTGAAACAAAAAGCTACCTTTTTTCCATACCAATCACCCAAAATTGCCCAAACTCCTAGGGGACTTTTGGGAACTTTCAAATTTTTAGAAGACGGAGACTAAGCCTTTTATCTCAGCTTGATTTTGCCAGTTTTGGGGCTTTTTTATATGTTTTAGTGCAATTAAGCCCCTTTTTTGCACTTTTTTTACAATCTATTTTTGTTAAAAAATCACCAAATTATTTTGACGAAAATGCCTTAAAATCCCTTTGAGGTGGTTATAATATTTTATTTTTTAATTTTTTAGGATTTTTTTGATTACCCAAAATTGAATGCGTTTAGGTAGTGCATTTAATAATAACAAAAGTTTGTTTCGGTTTATGTTATAAACAAACTTCGAGTTTTTCTTGCCTAGAATTTTTATAGTTTTTACTGCTATTTTTTCAGGTGGGACTTTTTTTGCTTCTACACTATTTACTATCTTTTTGAACCTTTTTGCGTTGCATTGATAATTGGTAGTTTTATCGCAAAAATTATCAAGAGCAGTTGTTGAAACGTTAAGCATTCCCGTATCTACTGCACCTGCACGAATAACGGAAACTGATACACCTAAAAGCTGAAGCTCCATTCTTAATGAGTAAGCATATTTATCTAGCGCCCCTTTTGTAACTGCATAAATACCCGTAAAAGGCAAAGGGGCTAGTGGCGCTAGTTCACTCGTAGTTAAAATTATTCTACTACCATTTTTTAATAATGGCATAAAGGTTTTGTTTATATAAAAAGCACCGTATAGATTTATGTTAAAGATTCGTTCAAAATCTTGAGTATTTATCTCGATTAATGAATCAAGCATATAAATGCCTGCAAAATGAATAATTGCAAACAACTCCCCAGTTGTTTCCTTAACCTTATTAAAAGCGTTGTTTATACTTTCTAAGGCAGTGATGTCGGTTTCTATTGGTATAACGTTATTTTCTTTTTGTTTAACCTTTTTATCAAGTGCAAAAACGGTAAAACCCCTATCAGCCAAGAGTTTAACCGTTTTATAGCCCATTCCTCCATATGCACCTGTGACTAAAACGTATTTCATTATTAAGCTTGATTTCCTCCAACATTGCCTTATCAATGGTCTTTAATAAATTATAATTTTGCTTTTAAAACAATAGCCGTTCGGGCTGGAATATATAATTCAATATAGTTTTTGCCATCAAAAGTTTTAGATGGGTAGTCAATATGTTCAACGAGTGCGTTTCCACCATATTTAACATCGTCTGAACAAAGAGCAATCTCATAGTCCTTTTGTTCAAAAATAGGCACTAGAACGTTTGTTAAAGAATTACAAGGACTAAAATTAAAAGCAAAAATTAGACCGTTACGATAAAATACTATTGTTTGCTCAGGATTTTTTAGTAAAAGCAAGTCTGGCATTATTTGATTAAAGATATTATGATTTTGACTTAGCTCAATCATATCCCTATCAAAATCACTAAGCCAGCCGTATTTTAGAAATGGATTATTAACCAAACTCCACTGACGACGACAATAATGAAAGCTCCAGCCATTCCCTTCACGTGGAAAATCAATCCATTCAGGATGACCGAATTCATTGCCCATAAAGT
Source organism: Christensenellaceae bacterium (assembly GCA_045653205.1). Taxonomy (GTDB): domain Bacteria; phylum Bacillota; class Clostridia; order Christensenellales; family Borkfalkiaceae; genus UBA1259. Next base: position 4,346 of record JAZOLT010000008.1, read on the forward strand.
TCAAATATCCGTCGCCACCACCTGCAAGTGTAAAAAGACGTATCATTTTATGAAGTGCAACAGCCCTATCTATTACTAAATTATGGCAGTCTTTATTCATATCGGTATACATATTTGCATCTGCAAGCCTAAACATTATAGTTTTATCGCCTACAAGTGCTTGGTCGTGACTCTCAGCATAAGCGATGGTTTTTTCCCCCACACGCCTCAAACACATATCTGACCATATTTTGCCTATATCCCACTCTTCATCGCTACATTCCTTTAATGTGCGAATCCACATATCAGGCAACCCCATACCTAGTCGATAATCAAAGCCAATTCCACCATCTTCAATTGGCAAACACATACCTGGCATTCCCGACATATCTTCTGCAATAGTGATTGCTTTTGGATTTATTTCACGAATAAGCTCGTTAGCTAGCTGTAAATAGGTAACGGCTTCTACGTTTGTATTAGTTGAAAAATATTTTTCATCACTATCAAACGATACTCCTAAACCGTGGTCGTGATAAAGCATTGAGGTTACACCGTCAAAACGAAAACCATCAAAGTGATACTCTTCCATCCAGAACTTTAAGTTTGAGAGTAGAAAATGAATAACCTCGTCCTTTCCATAATTAAAGCATTTTGTTCCCCATGCCGAGTGTTCTCCCTTGTCACCATCGTGAAAAAACTGCCACGTTGTGCCGTCAAACAAATTTATTCCCTCAGCAGTATTTTTCACTGCATGAGAATGCACTAGGTCTAATAGCACTCGGATGCCTAGCTTATGTGCCTTGTTTATTAGATATTTTAAATCCTCTGGCTTTCCAAACCAAGATGAAGCCGAGAAAAAGTTTGATACTTGATAGCCAAAGCTTCCATAATATGGATGCTCCATTATTGCCATAAGTTGCACGGTGTTATATCCACTTTTCTTAATGATTGGCAAGGTTATGTCAGCAAATTCGCGATACGTGCTAACTTTTCCATCCTCTTGTGCCATTCCTACGTGTGCCTCATATATATAAAGAGAGTCTTGTGCCTTAAAATTTTTATCAGTCCATCTAAACCGCTTTTCGTTATCAACAACCTCTGCACAAAAAGTAAGCGTTTTCTTATCTTGAACTACCCTTTTTGCATATAAGGGAATATGCTCACTACAAGTTCCGTTTGCATCAACTATTGTTTTGACCTTACAACCATCCCATAAAGCATTATCGCCATCTAGATTTAACTCCCAAACACCGTTTTCAAGTTTGTTCATTGGGTGGTCTAGCCAATGCCAATCATTAAAATCACCGGTTAAATATAACTGACTTGCACTAGGTGCCCATTCACGATAAATCCAGCCACCTTTTTCGTGATGAAACCCGAAATAATTATGAGCGTTTGCAAAGTCCTTTAACGAAGTCTTGTTGTTTAATAAGCGAGCCTTTGTTTGTTTATAGAAATTCATTCGAAGCTCTATATCACCCGAAAACCTATTTAATTGTGGATTAAATTCCAAGATACGATACACGCTTTAATCTCCTTTTTTATAGTATAACATATAATTAACTATCTTTCAATAGAAAAGTGGCAAACGGAGATTTCGTATGCCACTTTTTTATCTATTTTATCTTTGTTGTAGGTTCATTTAGCTCACCCATAAAAAGGTCGTTGCTATAATCCACAAGCTTAAACTCTTCACCTTCAAACTCAACCTTTGTAACCGATGCGTTTTTTGGCCAAGGCAATTGGTTCATTTGGTCGAGTGTTAGTTTTGAGCAGTATGCACTAAAAGCTCGAACAGGGGTTGCGTGAGAAAATATAAATATCGTTTTGTCCTTATGCGTTTTTGCAATTTCATACAGTCTTTTTACAACCCTATCTTGTAACTGCTTTGTGGTTTCTCCACCTGGACAAAAAGAACGACCTATATCATCTCTCCAAAGGCAGTATTCCCTCTCATATTTTTCTTCAATATCTTTTAAAGTCATACCGTCCCATTCGCCAGCATCCATTTCACGAAGCTCAACATCTGTAACGATTTTTATTCCGTAATTCTTTGCTGTAAATTCAGCGGTTGCGTATGCTCTTTTTAAGTCGCTTGAATATATTAAATCAGGCTTAATGCTTTTTAAAAAATTAGCCGTTTTTCTTGCTTGCTCTTTGCCCTTTTCGGTAAGTTCTACGTCCCAAAATCCAGCAAACGCATCTTTCTCGTTGGCTTTAGATTGACCGTGCCTGATTAAATATAGCGTTGTCATAGTTTTCTCCAAGATAATAAATTAAATAATCTACACTAATCACCGTGTAGATTTTTGGTGCGAGTAACAGGACTTGAACCTGCATAGCTATAAGCCATTAGAATCTGAATCTAACGCGTCTGCCAATTTCGCCATACTCGCTTATATACTGTAGTCCATTGAAATACTGCTCTCTGTTACTGCGTGCATATGTTTTTTAACAACGTTTACGTGATATTCATCCACCTGATAATTGTCTAATGCACTAAAGTCTTCTAGCAAGACTGTTAACATAACATCATACGAGCGTGCTGAACGAAGCTCATCTATCCCAACCTCTATTCCTTTAAGCATTGGCACGTTATCTTTCATTGAAAGAAGCACTTCCTTAGCTTTTTCAGGCGATTGATTTGGCTTTAGCTTAAAGCATACAACGTGTTTAATCATAATTCCCTCCTATAATGGAACGTTTGCCTTTGCATTAAGCGATAATGAGGCAAAGTTTTTATTTTTATATTGCAGATAACCTTCGGCTGCTATCATTGCGCCGTTATCGGTGCAGAATCGCTTTTCGGGAAGAACAAGCTTTATTCCCTCTCTATCACACTCTAAGGCAAGCTTTTCTCTAAGATAGCCGTTTGCGCCAACGCCACCTGAAACTGTAATCGTTTTAACACCCGTTTGTTTAGTTGCCTTAATAGCTTTTTCTACAAGCACGTCGATTGCAGAAGTTTGAAAACTCTTTGCAACATCTGCCTTAACTACTTCTTCTCCCTTTTCTTGTTTGTTGTGAACGTAATTAATAACAGCAGTTTTTAAACCACTATACGAAAAATCGTATTCTCCACCCGTGTAGTTCTTTAGCATTTTAGGTAACGCAACGTTGTTCTCTCCACCCTTAGCTAACCTCTCAACATTTGGTCCTCCGGGATATGGTAGTCCCAATACCCTTGCCACCTTGTCAAAGGCTTCACCTACTGCATCATCAATGGTAGAACCTAAAATTTCTATACCGTTGTAGTCTTTTACCGACACAATAGCAGTATGTCCACCACTTGCTAGTATAGTAATAAATGGAGGAGTTAGGCTTTTATCTGCTATATATCCTGCAGAGATATGTCCTCTAATATGACTAACTGGAATTAGCGGTTTATTGGTTGCATAAGCAAGAGCTTTAGCAAAAGAAACCCCCACTAGCAACGCACCTAAAAGACCTGCACCATATGTAACGGCAAAAGCGTCGATATCATCAAGTGTAAGCTTAGCTTTTTTTAGTGCGTTTTCAGTTGCTGTAAGTATAGCTGTTGTATGAGAGCGTGAAGCTATTTCGGGAACAACACCACCAAACTTTGCATGTTCGGTTGCAGAGCTTATAATCTCGTCTGCAAGCACTTCTCTGCCACCTCTAACTATTGCTACAGCAGTTTCATCACACGAGGTTTCAATTCCCATAATAACTGCATTGGGATTAAGTTTTACTTGCTCAATTTTCTTAAAGTAACTCATTGTGATTTTCTTAAATAATCATTTATAAATTCCTGAATATTGCCGTTCATAACAGACTGAACGTCACTATTTTCATATCCTGTTCTATGGTCTTTAACTAGAGTATATGGGCAGAATACGTAACTTCTGATTTGGCTTCCCCACTCTATCTTTTTAATTTCGCCCTTAATGTCTTGGTCACGCTCCATTCTTTCAGCTTCTCTTTTTTCTAGTAGCTTACTGATTAGCATTTTCATTGCCATTTCACGATTTTGCGTTTGGCTACGCTCATTCTGGCAAGAAACAACTATTCCTGTTGGAATGTGAGTGATTCGTATTGCTGAATCGGTTTTGTTTACGTGCTGTCCACCTGCCCCACTTGCTCTATAGGTATCCACCCTTATTTCATCCGGGTTAACCTTTATTTCATCAGACTCTTCAATCTCAGGCATGACCTCTAGAGAAGCAAATGAGGTGTGCCTTCTCTTATTAGCATCAAAAGGCGATATTCTAACTAATCTATGCACGCCCTTCTCTGCTTTAAGATAGCCGTATGAATACATTCCGTCCACCTTAAAAGAAACTGATTTAATGCCTGCACCATCTCCGTCTAACCTATCAAGTTCAGTTATAGAAAAACCGTTCTTTTCTGCATAGCAAATATACATTCTATATAGCATTTCCGTCCAGTCACAAGCTTCCGTTCCGCCTGCTCCTGCGTGAAGAGTTAAAATCGAATTAAGCTTATCGTATTTACCTTTTAATAAACTTGCAAGTCGCATTTCTTCAACAGAACGCTCTATTGTTGTAAGCTCTGTTTCTATTTCATCCACCATAGATTCATCGCCCTCTTCCTCTGCAAGAAGAACGATTTCTAAAGTATCGTTTAATGACCTTTCAGCTTTAGAAAATTCAGTAACCTTGTTTTCTAAAAAAGCAATATCTTTTGAGATTTGCTGAGCTTTTGCAAGGTCTAAAAAAACCTCTGGCGTTTGCGACTGCTCTATTTTTTCTTCTAGTTCCTTTCTTAAACCATCAACGTCAAAGAGAGTGTCCCGTTTCCGAAAGGATACCTTTTAATTCTTTTATTTTAAGTTTATATTCTTCTGCTTTTATCATAAATTTACCTAAAAATTAAATCTTAATGGGTTCAAATTCTTTTCCGTTAAAATACTGGATTTCATCAAAGCCACAACTTTTTACAAACTCAATTCCATCATCAAACCAATAATTCATCTTCTCCATTTTGTGACAGTCTGAAGATAAAATTATTTTTCCGCCTAGCTCCCTTATTTCCTTTAGCGCCCAATCCTGTGGATAAGGAATAGTTTTCATTCCTCTTGCAATTGCACCTGTATTTACCTCAAAAACTTTAACCTTTCCCATTAACGACCTTAAGCATTCTCTAACGTAGCCACGATATGTGTTGTTCTCAGTATCTATGGTCTTAAACTTATCATTTGACTTCAAAATTAAATCTAAGTGTCCTACAATGTCAATTTTTCCAAACTTGTTTGGAAGGTCTGAAACTAGTTCATAATATTTTTTTGCAAGTTTTAATGGGTCGCCCTCAAAAACTGTATCAATGGTAAATAATAATTCTTCTGGTGTTGAAAAATCTAATGAAAACGCTTGGTCTTCACTTGCCTTGTAGTAATGCACAGAACCAATCGTGTAATCGTAACGATTAGCATTATCTAGAGTGTAATAATCAAACTCTAAACCCAAAAAAATATCTATAATGCCCTTGTATTTTGCCTTTAACCTATTAACCTCGTTTATATAACTTTCAGTTGCCTCTTTTGTTAAGCTATAAAATGAAAAATCACCAACGTAACCGTGTGCAGAAAACCCAAGTGAATTAAAGCCTAGTTTTATGGCTTGTTCAACCATCTCCTCACATGTATTATCTCCGTCACAAAATTTCGTATGCGTATGCAGATTTTGTAGCATTTTAACCTTTTCCATTATAAACCTCTAAAGACGGTTAAAAAACCGTCTTTATCTTTTACTTGCCTTGTCCACAGCAGTTTTTATATTTCTTTCCGCTTCCACAAGGACAGGGGTCGTTTCTACCTATTGTTTGTTTTGCCTTCTTTGGCATAGGCGTGCTTCCATCGCCCCTGTTGGTAGATAGGTTTTTATCCTCTTCCTTTTGAATGGTAACCTTTCTAAGTTCTGCCTTTAATAAGATTGTTACAGTATCGTCTTGAATAGAAGCCGTTAGGTCCTCAAACATTTCAAAACCTTCTTTCTTATATTCTATTACAGGGTCAATATTGCCGTATCCACGTAGGCTTATTCCTTTCTTTAATTGGTCCATAGAGTCAATGTGGTCTATCCACTTTGTATCTATGTTCTTAAGAAGCACTGTTCTTTCAATTTGTAAAAAGTCAATGCCCTCTTCTTTATACCTATCAATCTTAGCCTCGTAAACGTTAATGGTTTCTTCAACAAGCTTTTCAAGCATGTATTCATAATCCCAATTTTCAGCCCTTTCTTTTGTAACAAAATTAGCACCCTTGGGTAATAGCTTTAATTCAATTGTATTATTAAGAGCTTCTAAATCCCACGTTTCTGGTTTGTTTTGGTTATTGATAACGCCGTTAACAACGTAAGAAACAAAGTCAGGAATAAGGTTTAAGATATCTTGGTGAACGTTTTCAGCCTTAATAACCTTCATTCTTTCAGCATACATAACTTCACGCTGTTTATTCATAACGTCATCATATTCTAAAACGTGCTTTCTTATGCCGAAGTTTCTACCTTCAATCGCTCTTTGCGCGTTCTCTACACTTCTAGATAAAATTTTAGACTGTAAGGGTTGGTCCTCGTCAATATTAAACATCTCATATACCCTAGTCATCTTTTCTCCACCAAAACGTTTTGCTAAATCGTCTTCAAGAGAAATATAAAATACTGACGAACCTGGGTCACCTTGACGGCCACTACGACCTCTTAACTGATTGTCAATTCGGCGAGATTCGTGACGTTCTGTTCCTAAAATATGCAAGCCACCAGCTTCCATAACACGTATTTTTTCCTCATCGGTCTGAGCCTTGATTTTTGAATATATATCTCTATAATGCTCTCTAACTACTGCTACGTCTTCTGGAATTTCTGACACGTATGAGGTTGCTAGCTCGATAACGTCTTCTTTAACACCCTCTTCACGTAGTTTTCTCTTTGCTAAAAACTCAGGGTTTCCACCAAGCAAAATATCCGTTCCACGTCCTGCCATATTAGTTGCAATCGTAACTGCACCATATCTACCAGCTTGTGCAACAATGTCGGCCTCTCTTGCGTGGTTTTTAGCGTTTAGAACGTTGTGCTTTATACCCTTTCTAATTAAAAGTTTACTTATTTCTTCAGATTTTTCAACGGTGACTGTTCCCACTAGCACAGGTTGACCTTTTTTGTGGCACTCTTCAATCTCTTTTATAATTGCCTTATTTTTTCCGTTAACGGTTTTGTATATTATATCGGGCCTATCCTGTCTTTGAACAGGTCTATTGGTAGGAATTTCTAATACGTCCAAGCCATAAATAGAACGGAACTCTTCTTCCTCACTCTTAGCCGTTCCTGTCATACCAGACAATTTTTTATATAGTCTAAAATAGTTTTGGAACGTTATAGTTGCATAGGTCTTATTTTCGTTACGGATTTTAACGCCTTCTTTTGCTACTATTGCTTGATGTAATCCGTCAGAATATCTTCTACCTATCATCAATCGACCGGTGAACTCATCAACGATAATAACCTCTCCGCCGTCCACAACGTAATCATTATCACGCTTAAAAATATAGTTTGCTTTTAAGGCTTGTTGAATGTGATGAGATAGAGTTGCATTCTCAATATCAGCAAAACTATTAAGCCCAAAAAAACTTTCTGCCTTTGCTGCACCCGTTTCAGTTATTTGAACGGTTTTTTCCTTAATATCTATCGTGAAGTCTTGCTCTAAAACTAGAGTTTTAACAAATCTATTTGCAGAGATATATTTATCACTAGATTCTTCGCCTTTACCAGAGATTATAAGTGGGGTTCTTGCTTCGTCTATTAAAATCGAGTCAACCTCGTCGACTATCGCAAAGTTTAACGAGCGTTGAACCATGCTTTCTAGCTTGCTTTTAAGGTTATCTCTTAAATAGTCAAAACCCATTTCATTGTTTGTTCCATAGGTAATATCAGCAAGATATGCTTGCTTTTTCTCATCTGGCTCCATACCTGAAATTGCAACGCCTACGGATAAGCCTAAAAATTTATACAATTTTCCCATCCACTCAGCGTCACGTGAAGCAAGGTAATCGTTTACTGTTACGATATGAACGCCCTCGCCCGTTAAAGCGTTTAGGTATGCTGGTAAGGTTGCAACTAGGGTTTTACCTTCACCTGTTCTCATCTCGGCTACTCTGCCTTGATGCAAACATATACCACCGATAATTTGAACCTTATAGTGTCGCATATTTAAGACACGTGCACCAGCTTCTCTAACAACTGCGAACGCATCAAATAGAATATCGTCAAGTGTTTCTCCATTATTTAGTCTTGAACGCAATACTTGAGTTTGAGATTTTAATTCCTCATCAGTCATTGCCGAATATTTAGGCTCTAACTCAATAACCTTATCTGCCATTTTGTCAAGCCTGTTGAGGTTACGCCTTGCTTCGCCCCCTAAAATATACCTAAATAATCCCATATATTCTCCTTTTAGTTTGTCTTAATATCTTTCTTTGTTCGGAACGCTTGCAACAGTTAAAAGTTTTACCGAGCTTGCTCCCGAACGCTTTAATTTTAATGCAATTGCTTGTGCAGTAGCTCCTGTAGTTGTAACGTCGTCTACAATTAGAACGCTTTTATCTACCACGAGTTTTTTGTTAATAACTCTAAAAGAATCCTGCAAGTTTTTAAGTCTTTGTTCTCTATTTAGCTTGGCCTGCCTTTGCGTTGTTCTTGTTTTTTCTAAACAGTCTAGCAATGGTATTTCAAGCTTTTCACTAAGCAATTTTGCAAGTATCTCAGATTGATTGTAGCCACGCTTTCTTTTTGCCTTTTCTGTCATTGGGACAAAAACAATTGCGTCACAATTAAATCCATTTTTAAGATACACGAAAATCATTCGCTCAATAAAGGCATCTAGCAGATATCTATCTCCGTTATACTTTGCCTTTTTTATTAGAGTGCTTATCGGTTTTTGATAATTATACGCACTCCTTGCTTTATCAACGGCAGTAAGCCTGCCCTTACATGTTGAACAATACTGTCTACCAACCTCAACACGCCGTCCACAATGGTCACAGTAAGGTCCGTCGTTTATCGGAAGCTGAGCTTTACATCCATCACAATAGTAGCCTTGCTCGAAAATTTCTCTTCCACATACCACACAACGCCACTTTGGATTAAATACAAACTTTGTAAAAAAGGTCCTTATGCCCTTTAATAAATTCATTTTATAAATACTTCTTTAGGTCCTCGGCTCTATCGGTCTGCTCCCAAGAAAAGCCTGGCTTGCCAAAATGACCGTAGCTTGCCGTCGCCTTAAATTTAGGCTTTCTTAATTCTAACTTTTCTATTATAGCAGCAGGACGCAAGTCAAATTCTTTTAAAACGATTTCTGCAAGCTTATCATCACCCAATTTACCCGTTCCAAAAGTGTTTACCATTACCGAAACAGGTTTTGCAACACCGATTGCATAGGCAAATTGAATTTGGCACTCGTCTGCAAGCCCTGAAGCAACTATGTTTTTACATACGTATCTTGCCATATACGTTGCAGAACGGTCTACCTTAGTAGCATCCTTTCCACTAAACGCACCACCACCGTGTGGACATCTTCCACCATAGGTGTCTACAATTATCTTTCTGCCAGTTAAACCAGAATCGCCTTTTGGTCCACCCACTTCAAACCTGCCGGTTGGGTTTATAAAAAACTTTGTATTCTCGTCGATATATTCTTTAGGCATAACCTTATCTATTACTAGTTTTTTAAGGTCTTCTCTTAAGTTCTCAGTAGAAACCGTATCATCGTGCTGAGAAGATAAAACTACCGTTTCTATTCTAGTCGGCTTACCATCACAATATTCAACCGTAACCTGTCCTTTTCCATCAGGTCTTAAATAGCTCAACTGATTGGTCTTTCTAACCTCCTCAAGCTTTTCACAAAGTCTATGCGAAAGCATGATAGGTAAAGGCATAAGCTCTTCAGTTTCTCTACAAGCATAACCGAACATAAGTCCTTGGTCACCAGCGCCAATTTTATCGAACTCGTCACCAGAAATTGACTCAACTGAATTGTCTACACCCATTGCAATATCAGGGCTTTGAGTGTTAAGCTTTAACAATATTTTTACCTTGTCTGCAGAAAAGCCTATTTTTTTATCGGTATAACCAATTTCACGTATAGTTTGCCTTGCTATCTTTTTAGCATCTACCTTTGCAGTTGAAGTTATCTCGCCCATAACCAATAAAAAATTAGTGGTAACGGAACATTCACAAGCAACTCTCGCCTTCTCGTCGTGTCTTAAATACTCGTCAAGAATAGAATCTGATATTAAATCGCAAATCTTATCGGGATGCCCTGAAGTTACACTTTCACTTGTAAAAAAATTTTTCATATTTTCCTTTTTATCTTTAAGTATTTTTATACCAAATTATTTTACCATAAAAGGAAAGCTCTTGTCAATTGCCTTTACACTTCTTATCCTCCTTTTTTACCATAAAAATACGCTAATTTTTTCAACTATTTTTCAAACATTTATCTTTATAATTATTTTAATTGTTTGACATATTTATATAAAATTTTTATAATATATTAGTTATATAATTTAACGGAGGCTTTAATGAATAATTCAGTTGAAAAAAAATCCGATATTAAATTTTTTCCTGCAGTAAAAACACTTGCAAAATCCATTAGAGAATATAAAAAACCTTCTATTCTTGCACCTATTTTCGTTGCTACCGAGGTTATAATGGAATGTCTTATTCCATTTGTTATGACACTGCTTTTAGACCAAATTAAAACTATTGCTGACTCTAACCAAACCAATCTTCTTGTTCAGCAAATACTAAAATACGGTGCGATATTAATTTCTCTTGCCTTAGTTTCTCTTTTGTGTGGTATGGCAAGTGCAAGACTTTGTGCTAAGGCTTCTACAGGTTTTGCAAAAAACCTTAGAAGAGATATGTATTGCAAAATTCAAGGCTTTTCATTTAGTAATATTGACAAATTTTCAAGCTCGAGTTTGGTTACTAGACTAACTACCGACGTTATGAACGTTGAAATGTCCTATATGATGATTATTAGAACTGCTATAAGGTCACCGTTTATGTTAGTCTTTTCTATGATTATGTCATTTAGCATAAATTCTAAAATGGCTTTAATCTTCTTGGCAACTACCCCCATTCTTGCCATTGGACTTGGACTTATTATGTCTAAAGCAATTCCTTTCTTTAACAGAATTTTCCAAAAATACGATGCGCTAAACGAATCTGTTCAGGAAAACATTCGTGGAATGAGAGTTGTTAAGTCCTACGTTAGAGAGGACTTTGAGATTGAAAAGTTTAACAAGGCAAGCTCGAACGTTAAAAACGATTTTACTAAGGCAGAAAAACTTGTTGCTCTTAACACTCCTCTTATGAACTTCTGCATTTATACAGGTTTAATTTTAATTTACATCGTAGGCTCTATGCTTATTATAAATAGCCAAGAAAAAATATTAAAGCTTGCTGAGCTTCAAAGCTTTATGACTTATTCGTTCCAAATGCTTATGAGCTTAATGATGCTTTCTATGATTATGGTTACCATAATTATGAGCATAGCCTCGGCTAAGCGTATCGCAGAGGTGCTAAATGAAGAAAGCTCTATCACCTCCCCAGAAAATGCTGTTATGGAAGTAAGGGACGGTAGCATTGAATTTTCAAACGTAAACTTTAAGTATTTTAAAGATGCAGAAAAATTCGTTTTATCAGACGTTAACGTTAAGATTGAGAGTGGCCAAACAGTGGGCATTATTGGAGCTACAGGCTCTAGCAAAACAACCTTAGTAAGCCTTATCCCTAGACTTTACGATGCAGTTGAAGGGCAAGTAAGGGTTGGTGGAGTTGACGTAAAGGAATATGATTTAGAGGTTTTAAGAAACTCTGTTGCAATGGTTTTACAAAAAAACCTACTATTTTCTGGAACTATAAACGAAAATATGCGTTGGGGCGACAAGAACGCCACTGACGAGCAAATTCAAGAGGCTTGCAAGCTAAGTCAAGCAGATGAATTTATTCAAAGCTTCCCCGAAAAATACAACCACTACATTGAACAAGGTGGTGTTAACGTTTCAGGCGGACAAAAACAAAGACTTTGTATTGCAAGAGCTTTACTTAAAAAGCCTAAAATTCTTATATTAGACGACAGCACTAGTGCTGTTGACACAAAGACTGATGCACTTATTAGAAAGGCGTTTAAAGAAAAAATCCCAAATACGACAAAGATAATTATCGCACAAAGAATTGCTTCGGTAGAAGACGCCGATATAATTTTGATAATGGACGGAGGAAAAATAGTTGCGTTAGGCAATCACGAACAGCTAATGCAAACAAACACCATTTATCAAGAGCTTTATCGTTCGCAAAACAAGGTAGGTGATGCAAATGGCTAGAATGGCAAGTATGGGCAAAAATCAAAGAATGAAAGGCAAGCCTCAGGCAAAAAAAGGCACGCTTAAAAGATTATTAAAAACCTTATTCAATAACAACGCTCCACTGCTGATTACAGTTTTTGCGTGCCTTATGATAAGTGCGGTAATCTCTGTTTCTTCTTCAATTTTTTTAGAAAATCTTATACGGCAAATTTCTAAAGGCTTAACCGATGGTATGGATGCTGTTTGGGGCTCTTTAGTAACGCTCTTTATTGTTATGGGATGCGTTTATTTTGCTGGAATTTTAGCAAACTTTATTTACACAAGATTGATGGCTGTTTTAACACAAAAGTTCTTGCACCAAATTAGAACTCAAATGTTTAATCGCATGCAATCTTATCCTATAAGCTTTTTTGACACAAATAAAACGGGCGACGTTATGAGTTCGTTTACAAACGATACAGATGCCTTGCGTCAATTAGTTTCGCAAAGCATCCCCTCCCTTTTTTCTGTGGCAATAAGTCTGGTTACCTTGTTAATTATTATGTTTATGTCTAGTATTTATTTAAGCTTGGTAATCTTTTTAGGCGTTATCATTATGTTTTTTGTCACCAAAATTATTGGTGGCAATAGTGCAAAATATTTTATTCGCCAACAACACTCTCTTGCTGAGGAAGAGGGCTACATCGAAGAAATGATGAATGGTCAAAAAGTTATTAAAGTATTTTGCCACGAAGCTGAATCCATAAACGGATTTGACAAAAGGAACGACCAGCTCTCTAGTGATGCTAGAAAAGCACAATCCTTCGCCAACATTTTAGGACCAATTATGAATAACCTTGGAAACTTTTTATACGTTTTAATTGCTTTAGTTGGTGGTATCTTAGTTTATTTTAACGTTCAAAACTTAACAATTACAGGTGTTCAACCGCTATATGACGGAGCAACGCTTACATTTATTGCTACAATAATGGCATTCCTTCCTCGTGGAAAACAATTTGCTGGAAACGTTAACCAAATTTCCCACCAAATAAACTCAGTTGTTATGGGACTTGCCGGTGCTTCTAGAATTTTTGACCTATTAGACCAAACGCCTGAAACTGACGAGGGCTACGTTACTTTAGTAAACTGCAACGTAGATTCAGATGGAAACATTACTGAAAGCGAAAATAGAACTGGCAAATGGGCTTGGAAACATCCACATAAAGCTGATGGCTCTGTAACCTATACCCTTCTTCAAGGCGATATACAAATGGACAGTGTTGATTTTGGTTACAACCCAGAAAAAATCGTGTTAAAAGACGTTTCGCTCTATGCTCACCCTGGTCAAAAGGTAGCTTTTGTTGGTGCAACAGGTGCAGGGAAAACCACTATAACTAACCTAATAAATAGGTTTTACGATATCGCAGACGGAAAAATCCGTTACGATGGAATAAACATAAACAAAATTAAAAAAGCCGACCTTAGAAGGTCGCTTGGCATAGTGCTTCAAGACACCAACCTATTCACTGGAACTGTTATGGAAAATATCCGCTACGGCAGATTAGATGCTACTGACGAAGAATGTATTGAGGCTGCAAAACTTGCATACGCACACGACTTTATCACCCGTTTACCCAACGGCTATAACACCTATTTAACTCAAGACGGTGCTAATCTTTCTCAAGGACAAAGACAACTATTATCTATAGCAAGAGCTGCTGTTAAAGATGCTCCCGTTATGATTATGGATGAAGCAACGTCTTCAATTGATACTAGAACTGAAGCCTTAGTTCAAAAAGGCACGGATAGGCTAATGCAAGGTAGAACGGTATTTGTTATCGCACACAGACTTTCTACCGTTCAGAATTCAGACGTTATTATGGTGCTTGACCACGGCGAAATTATTGAACGTGGCTCGCACGACAGTTTAATACAACAAAAAGGAAAATATTATCAATTATACACAGGAGCGTTCGAGCTTGAATAAAGATATTTGCACGCTTTGTCCAAATAACTGCAAGATAAATAGGCAAACGACTGTTGGACAATGTTTAGTATCAGATAAAATTAAAATTGCAAAATATTATCTTCACCCTTTTGAAGAGCCTTGCATATCTGGAACAAACGGCAGTGGCACTATATTTTTCTCCGGTTGTTCGCTTAAATGTGTGTTTTGCCAAAACTATGAGGTTTCGAGAAACAATAGAGGAAAAGAGATTTCTATAGAAGAGCTAGCTAGTATATTTAAGCAGTTAGAAGAATGTGGAGCGCACAACATAAACCTTGTAAATCCCACCCATTATGCAGATAAAATTATTAATGCATTAAAAGTTTATAAGCCTAACATACCAATTGTTTATAACACACACGGTTATGAAAATATTGATACGTTAAAAGAAATATTTGACAGCATTGATATTTTCATGCCTGATTTAAAGTTTTTTTCTCCCGAAGTTTCTTTTAGATATACGGGCAAAAAAAACTATTTTGAAGTAGTATCCAAAGCAATAGAATTAATGTCTAATAAAGAGCTTTGCTTTGACAAAAACAATATGATGAAGAGTGGGACGTTGGTTAGACATTTAGTTCTGCCATTAAACGTTGCTGATAGCAAAAAGATTTTAGATTGGCTAGCGAAGTTTAAGGACAAGATTTACTTAAATTTAATGAGTCAATACACTCCTTTTGGAGATGTAAACAACTTTCCAGAGCTTCAACGAAAATTAACTAAGCGAGAATATAACACTGTCATAGACTATGCAATTTCAAAAGGCTTTACAAACGCCTTTTATCAAGATAACGATTGTGCTGATACTAGCTATATTCCTAAATGGGATTATTAAAAGCCTTGCCAAACGGCAAGGCTTTTTTTATATTCTTTCTTTTTTTATAAGCTTATATCCCTTTCTTTTTGCATAATTATTATCACGCTCTGGTAATCTTAGCCACTTAAACTTATCCTTGTTTCTAAATAAAACAATTAAAGCTCCAAAGCCTACAACGATTCCTGCTAGAGTTATCAATATCCAAACGGGCATCGTTTCTCCCTTAACGCCCTCCCACATTTCATTTATGTTCATAAGCGTTTCTCCATCAAAATAACTCATAATGGCACAGCGTTCAACATGCTTTTTCTCTGGATATTGAGCTATAAGTCTACCATAGCTTTCCTCAGAAACAGTTACCGTGTAAGCTCCTTCGCCAAAGAAGTAGGATAAATCAACATTTATTCCCTCGCCGTCAGCTAAATCTTCACTTTCATCAAACCAATCTAGCACTACGTTATTGAATATTTCATCTCCTGCTACCATCGATGTATATCCGGTATAATTCATATTGCGGAATACGTTTTCGGGGCGAGAAATAAAGTTTAAGAACTTATAAACAGCATCATAATTATCGCTTCCAGAAGGCATACAAAATCCGTCAAACCAAATGTTGCTTCCTTCATCGGGTATATAATAACTTAGTAGCTTAGTTTCATCTAAGTCGCCTAATTCTTCATCAGCATACACACCACCAGCAACGTCGATAGCGTATGCAGCATCGCCACTCCACGCAACGTAAGCATCAATATTCCCTAAAACTATATCGTTCTTACCACTATCAACCTCGAAACCATAAAGCATGGGCTTTATTTTGTTGAGTTTTTCTCCAACCTTTTCTATATCAGCCTGACCTGTTCTATTTAAAATTTCAGTTATACTCTCATTATTTGTAGCATTTTGTAAATCGCCTTCATAAACCATAGCAAGTCCTACAATATATGAATCTCTAACCGCATCTTTTATGGTGATTTTCTTAGATAAATTTGGATTTTCAAATGGGCTATACCAGCTGTTAACGTCCTCCACCGAAACGTTTTCGGTATTATACACCCAGCCCATTGTTCCCCACATATATCCAACCATATAATCTGAGATAGAAGCTGTTTGACCTACATTCTCGCCTTGAGTTATCGTAAAAGTTTTATCATTTAGCTTTTGTTCAATAAATTTCGAAACGTTTTGTGTATAACTTGGAACTTTTGTTAGGTCTAGCTTATTAAGTCTACCCTCTACGGCTAAATTTTCTATCATATACTCAGATGGAACAACCAAATCGTAGCTGTTTGGATTTATTACTAGCTCATTATAAAGATTTTCGTTTGTGCCGTATGTGGAATATTCAATTCTAATACCCGTTTCAGCATAAAAATCATCAAATAAGGTTTCATCTATATAATCCTCACAATTACAAATTCTTAAAACCTTTTTTCGCTCTGTTTCTCCACAACCTATAAGCGTAAAAGTTGAAAGCATTAGCATTACCGCAAGAACAAGTGCAAAAACTTTTTTCATTTATTTTGCCTCCTTTTTTCTTGAGTAAACGTTCTTTATAACAACAACGGCTATAATTACAACGAATATTATTGCCGATAATGCACGAAGAGCAGGTAGCGATGAATTAGCATTAGATTTCGCCATTGCACCGTATACGTAGGTTGAAATTGTATCAAACCCAGCAGGTTTAGTATATGCCGAAATAATATAATCGTCTAATGAAAGCGTTATAGCTAGCATAAAACCTGAAAAAACACCGGGTAGAACCTCAGGTATAATAACCTTAAGCAAAGCTTGAGTTGGCGTTGCACCAAGGTCAAGTGCAGCTTCGTATAAGCTTCCGTCCATTTGCTTTAGCTTAGGAATAACCGAAAGCACAACAAAAGGCGTTGTAATAACTAAATGCCCTACCACCATTGAAATATACGAGCGACTTTCGGTTAAAACCAATGAAAATAGTAAAACAAGAGCAACAGCCGTAACAATTTCTGCATTTATAACAGGTATTCTAGAAGTAGCAGAAATGCCTTTTCCAAACCTACCCTTGCTATAAAAAATACCAATCGCACCGAGCGTGCCTAAAAGGGTTGCAAGAACTGCTACAATAACAGCTAAACCAAGCGTGTCCCATACAATTTTCATAAGTGAGGCAT
Organism: Christensenellaceae bacterium; assembly: GCA_045653205.1. Classification (GTDB taxonomy): domain Bacteria; phylum Bacillota; class Clostridia; order Christensenellales; family Borkfalkiaceae; genus UBA1259. The sequence continues at coordinate 21,625 of JAZOLT010000008.1, forward strand.
CATTGAATAGTTTTCCATAAAGGTTAAATGAAAAGCCAATTCTAAACGCTTCTTGAATGCTAACAATTGGCGTGTCAACAAAGCTATACAAAACAAGAGTGAATATGGGTGCGTAAATAAAGAACAATATTAAGACAAGATAAAATATCTGAAATGCCTTTTTCATTAGATATCCCCCCTTGTGTTTTCGCTCTTAAAGCTACCCGTTATCCACATTGAAATAAGCATAATAACTAGCAAAACCATTGCCATTGCAGAGCCAAAATTCCAATTTTGGAAGGTGGTAAACTGCTCGTCAATCAATTTACCAATAATAGTTATAAGCCCGTTGCCAAACGTATCAGAAATAACGTAGCAAGTCATTGTTGGCATAAACACCATTGTAACTCCGCTTGCTATTCCCGGTGTGGATAATGGCAAAGTTACCTTAGTGAAAGTGGTAAAAGCGTTCGCCCCAAGGTCGTGGCTTGCTTCTATATAACTCTTGTCCATTTTTATCAAAACGGTATAGATTGGTAATACCATAAAAGGCAAATAATCGTAAACCATACCTATAATAACGTCTAAATAATTGTTTTTTCCGAATATGCCTAGTATTGTTAATAAATCTTTCATTGCCATTGCACGTAAAACAAAGTTTATCCACATAGGCATAATGAAAAGTAACAAAAGCGTTCCACCCTTGTTTAATTTGCTTTTTGCAAGTATATACGCAACAGGGTATGCTAAAAGAATACATACCACCGTCGTTATAAGCGCAATCATCATACTTATCACTACTGTTGTTATGGTAGTTGTGCTTGAAAAAAATCTAATAAAATTAGCAAACGATATTGTTCCATTTTTATCCGTGAACGCATAAAAAACAATTAAAAGTAACGGCAAAACAACAAAGCACGCTAAAAACACTCCGTATGGAATACAAAGTTGTTTTCTCGAAAACACGAACGACGTGCGTTTACTAACGCTAAGCGGTTCTACTGCTTTTGCAGAAACACGCCTCAACCCCTCGTTCTTCCTCATCTCTTTATCTCCTGCTTAAGCGATAGCTTAATCTTTTCGGGCTTAATTATTACGCCTACTCTATCGTTCTCATTCCAAGTATCTTCTGTATCAAATACGAAATCTTCTTCGTTTTCATCCGTTCTAACTATAAGTTGATAGTGGTCACCCTTATAAATAATTGATACGATATTACCCTCAGCACCGCCATCTTCGGCGTTATCGGTAATTTCAATATCCTTTAATCCAACCTCAACGTTAACGTCAACGTCAGTCAAATCAATCTTCTCGCCCTCTAGGGTTATTAAATACCCTTCTTCATCTAAGAAAGAACCAGGATATAGCTTTGTAACGTCACATTCAAACTCACCATCGCCAAAGCATACGGTATTTCTCTTTGTTATATAACCATCAAATTTATTAGATGAGAATTCTTTTTCCATTATGTGAATGCTTTCTGGTGCTATACTAATGCTTACAGCTTCTCCAACCTTTCTTTCAACAGTGTCTTGAATAACTATTTCTGTTTTACCAGCTTTCATTACCATCTCATAATGAACACCCTTAAAGATTGAACTAATAATTTTACCGTTTACCTCGCCCTCTCCCTCATCTTTTAATACAACGTCTTCAGGACGAACAACCACGTCAACCTTTTCGTGCACCTTAAAATCGTCTACACAGTTAAAATTATGCCCAACAAAACGCACCTTACGTTCGCCAACAATTGTTCCACTAAATATATTGCTATCGCCAATAAAGTCTGCTACAAACGAATTTTTAGGCTCGTTATATATATCCGTTGGTGTGCCGACTTGCTGAATAACACCGTCCTTCATTATAACTATTGTGTCACTCATTGTAAGTGCTTCTTCTTGGTCGTGCGTAACGTAAATAAAGGTAATGCCTAGCTTCTTGTGCATTTCCTTTAATTCCAATTGCATGTCTTTACGCATCTTTAAGTCTAATGCACCTAAAGGCTCATCTAATAGTAGAATTTTAGGCTCATTTACTAATGCTCTTGCTATAGCAACCCTTTGCTGTTGACCACCAGACAACGTTGAAACGCTACGCTTTTCAAAACCCTCAAGGTCAACCATCTTTAATACTTTTTCTACGCTTGCACTTATTTCTTTTTTAGATAACTTTTCTATTCTCTCTATTCTGTTACCATCTTTATCCTCATAGGTAACGTTTAATCTTTTAAGTTTTAAGCCAAACGCAATATTGTCATACACGTTTAAGTGTGGAAAAAGTGCATAACGTTGAAATACTGTGTTTATGGGTCTTTTATTCGGTGGCAAACTAGAAATATCCTTTCCGTCAAGCAAAATTTTACCACTTGTTGGCTTGTCAAAACCAGCTATCATTCTAAGCGTTGTTGTTTTTCCACAACCAGAAGGTCCTAAAAATGTAACGAATTCGCCCTTTCTTACGTAAAGATTGATATTATCAACAGCAACAACCCCGTCCTCAAAAGCACGGGTTATATTAACCAATTCTATAATTTTGTCTTTTCTTTTGTCTTGCATAATCTCTCTCCTCTCTTAAAAAGTCGGGGGCGTTGATACCCAAATAAATTCTGCTTCGTTTGCGCTCTTGTTCAATATCTTATGAACCTTTGTTGACTTAAAATAAAAACTTTCGCCCTTTTTAATCTTTGCTTTTTTCTTGCCAACTATTAGAACAATTTCACCTTTTAGCACGTAGCCAAATTCCTCACCCTCGTGTGGAACGTCTTCATCGGTTTCTTGCCCTCCACACAATCGCATATGTATAGGCTCCATCTCGTTCTTCTGTGCGTTAGGCACTAGCCAATTTAGAACGTATGCCGAAGTTTGCTTTTCTATAAATTCACCTTTTTCAAAAGAAATTTTTTCTTCGCCATCTATATCAGAAAAAAACTCTTTTAGGTCCGTGCCTAATGCTGATAAAATATCAATAAGCGTGGCTATTGACGGAGAGGTTAAGTCGTTTTCAAGTTGAGATATATAACCCTTTGTCAACTCACACCTGTCTGCAAGCTCCTCTTGCGTTAGGTCACAAGCTAGTCTTAAATCCTTAATCTTTTCACCTATAATCATTTTTTTCTTTTCCTTTATATAAGTTTAGAAAATCTTAACAAAAAGTTTAATAAATCTAAACTTTCGATGATTATATTATATTTATTTAGCCTTATATTGTCAATCATTTTATAGATATTTTTAAATATTTTTTATTGGCTAAAAAAATAAAACCCGCACTTAATACGGGTTTACCAATCGTCCTTTGGGGTTAACTTTATATCGTCATAAAATTCTAGATATTTTTCTTTATCTGAAAGAAACTTTTCATCATTCCATTCTTCAGGATACATAGCATCTTCTTCTTTAAAGTCTGCTTCTCTCATATAATCATACAGCGTTTTATATTTTTGAGCCATTATATATCCTCCTTTTATTATTATATCAATTTATAAAATAAAAATCAATCAAAAATAAAAAAACCCCGAAAAATCGGGGATTTTTATTAGTCAACAAGTTCAATGATAACAACTTCAGCAGCGTCACCCTTTCTAGGTCCGAGATTGTAAATTCTCGTATATCCACCACCTTGACCTTTTTCTTCTTTACGAGCAGCATACTTAGGTGCATATTCGTCGAAGATTTTTTCAATTAACGGACTCTTAACAGCACTGGTTCTTGCCTTGAAGTCTGCTTTGCTTTCTTTGAAGCCTTTAACTTCTTGAAGGTCGTTTACGAGAGTCATAATCTTTCTTCTAGCGTTAAGTTTTTTAAGACCATCTTTAATAAGAACTTTAGTAGTTTCTTTACCCTTTGCATCTACGGTTTTAACTTCTGATTCAACAGTATCAGAATAAGTGTTTACAGCAAGGGTGATGATTTTAGCCACGTATGAAGCAACTTCTTTTGCTCTTGCTTCGGTGGTTTCAAT
>JAZOLT010000009.1:0-2235 GCA_045653205.1 Christensenellaceae bacterium
TGCCCTTAATGGCGGCGCGGTAGCGCTGACACTTGTATATATGTAAGGGCACACCCTGCTCTCAAATGCAAAAGTTGATTTTTAAGATTGCTTCTTTGGTTGATTTATTGTGAAAAGGCGTGTGCTTGTCACGGGCGCGCGTGAGCGCGCACGCTTGTATCTGACAAGCACACGCCCAAGTGCCATTTGCTTTTTTTAGGGGGTAAGGGTGAATATTTTAATATTTATATTAAAACTCTTGACGAAAAAGGGAAAAGATGTTAAAATAAAATCGCGAACTTAGTTTAATATTATCCAGAAGTATACTTATTGGGCATAAGTGTACCTTTTTCGCACTACATAAATCTTCTGGATTGTAAACTAAGTGTCGCAACTTTAGCGGATAAGCCACTTTTGCTGGTATCGCTTTATTCGTTAAGGCGGCACTTTTTGTTTAAAAAATTATTTAAGATATAAAGGAGAAAAATTATGTCACAAGATTTAAAACCCGAAGAAATTTTAGCAACAGATGTTCCTCAAATTGTCAATACAAACGAGCCGCATATGGCGTGCTTATTTTTAGTTGATACTTCAGGATCGATGGTAAGTGGAGTTGATGATGAGGGAAATAAAGTAGTTCCTATCAAAGAATTAAACGATGCCTTAAATCGTTTTAAGGGCGAAGTATGCAAAGATGAAAAAACTAAAGAAATTCTCGATATTGCAATTATAGAATTTAATACAAATTACAAAATTGTTCAAGAGTTTACACCTATAGAATATATGCAACAAGTTAATTTTGTTGCTGGTGGCGGGACTTATATGGTTCAGCCGATAGAAGAAGCGATAAAAATGGTAGACGATCGTTCTAGATTTTATAGAAGGATGGGAACAGAGCCATATAAGCCTTGGATTGTTATGATAACCGATGGTGAACCTTTAGACAATATCGATGCGATTGCGCAAAAGGTTAATGGATTGGCGGAAAATGGCAAGTTAGCGTTTTGGACGCTTTGCGTTCCAGGTGCCAATCAAAAAGAGATGCATAAAATTTCTGGGAAAAGAGTATTAAATCTTGCTGGATATGATTTTAGCGGCTTTTTTGATTGGGTAAATAAGAGTATGAGAGCAGTTTCTCAAAGTTCGCCTGGTGAAAAGGTAAAAGGTCAAGAATTGCCTCCATCTACTACGATAGACGATTTAATGTAAAAGGGAATAAAGATGATTTATACATATGGCGTAACGCAACAAGGTCATTATCATATAAAGAACAATATCGTGTGTCAGGATTATCATTTTATTGAGAAAATTTCTGATAATCTTTGTTTTGCTGCGGTTGCCGATGGATTGGGTAGCGAATTGTATACTGATATTGCTTCAAAAATAGCAGCAACTTCGGTTGTTGAATATTGCAAGAAGAACATTTCAGAAAATTCAAGTGATGATGAAATTTTGTCTATTTTGCAAAAAGCATATAAATACGCTTTAGAATGTATTTATATAGAAGCTGACGCTAAAAAACAAGAAAGAACACAATACGACACAACGTTATCCTGTGTTGTTTATTTGAAGGGAGTTGTTTACTATGGGCATTCAGGAGATAGTGGCATTGTAGCCTTAAAAAAAGATGGGGAATACATTGCGGTTACCGAGCAACAACGAGATGAAAATGGTTTTGTTTTTCCCTTGTGCTTTGAAGATAAATGGATTTTTGGAAAAGTAGAAGAAATAGCAAGCGTTTTGCTGGCTACTGATGGCATGTTAGAAACGTTATTTCCGAGTCTTTTATACGGTGAAGAAGTAAGCATTTACGTTGTGTTGGCGCAATATTTTATGGATAATACTAGTCTTGGTTTTTCTGAAGAAACTAAAGGTGCCGTACAAGAGAAAATTGAAGATTTTGTTTCTAATATTGGTGAAAGTCAAGTAAATGATGATAAAACGCTCGTTTGTGTGGTAAATACGGCAATCCAAACGGCGCGGAAAGAAGACGAATATTATAAGGTGCCAGATTGGAGTGCTTTAAAAAAGAAAAAAGATGAAGAATTTAGACGTTTAGCTTACCCTCATTTATATAAACATAAAAATGAAGACGCAAAATAAGTCGATGAAACAAATAAGGAAATAAAGATGGAATACATAGGCTCAAGCAAAACGAAATATACGTTAGAAAATGCTCCGTTTAAAAAAGGCGGGGAAGGCTCTGTTTACAATATAGTAGGGAAGCCCGATTGTGTTGCAAAAATATATCACGGC
>JAZOLT010000010.1:0-65257 GCA_045653205.1 Christensenellaceae bacterium
GCTTGCTATTGGGGTACCGTCACTTTCTTCGTCCCCCATCACAGAACTTTACAATCCGAAGACCTTCATCATTCACGCGGTGTTGCTGGGTCAGAGTTTCCTCCATTGCCCAATATTCCCTACTGCTGCCTCCCGTAGGAGTCTGGACCGTATCTCAGTTCCAATGTGGCCGATCACCCTCTCAGGTCGGCTAACCATCGTCGACTTGGTAGTCCGTTACACTACCAACTATCTAATGGTACGCGAGCCCATCTATATCCGATAAATCTTTTACCCCTGTGGGATGCCCCACTGTGGTCTTATGCGGTATTAGCAGTCGTTTCCAACTGTTATTCCCCAGATATAGGCAGGTTGCTCACGCGTTACTCACCCGTCCGCCGCTAAGTTTAAGGAGCAAGCCCGTTAAACTCCGCTCGACTTGCATGTATTAAGCACACCGCCAGCGTTCGTCCTGAGCCAGAATCAAACTCTTAAGTTTAATTATTTAAAGCCGAGTCCGTAGACTCAACTGCTCTAACGATTTTCGCTTTGTTTTGCGTTTGTTTGTCATTTAATGACTGTTTTAAAGTACATATTTTCATACTTCAAAGATTTTGACAGAAACTTTCAAAATAACTATTATTTCGTCTTATTTCCTTCTATTCAATTTTTAAACAACTGTCCGTCAACTTCGGTTGACGCCTGCCACTCTTCGTGACAGCCTACATATAATAACATAAGCATTTTTTTAAGTCAAGCATTTTTCAAAGGTTTTTTAAAGTTTTTTTAAATTTTTTTATCTTTTTTTTAACCCCACAAAATATTGTGTTTTATTTACCTTTTAACCACGATATTTTGTTTTTCAATGCCCTAAATCGCTTGATTTTATCTAACGATTTTGCTTATGCACTCTCAACGAATTTTTAGAGAGTAATGAGATTATATATTAAATTGTCTTTTTAGTCAAGCGTTTTTTGTAAATTTTTTTAGAATTTTTTTCCTTTTTCCTTTTTTTAGTTTTTCCCTATATATATTATATATAATGTTTAGAGCTTTCGCCTAAAATGGCTTGTAAGAAATTTGTTTTTATGGTATTATGTTTATGCTCTTTATTTTTGTGATAGGTTTTATATGAAAAAAATTTTGATTTTATTTTTATCTATAATATGTATTTTTTCTTTAACGCTAGGTTTTATTGCCTGCGATGAGCCAACACCTCCTTCCAATCCTGGAGAAAATAGCGGTGGCAATGAGGACGGTGGCGATAATGACGGACAAGGGCAACACCCCAACGGACCTACCGACACTATTCCTTTTGCCTGCACCTATCAAGACGGTGCATATACTATAACGGGTATAGGAAACGTTTCTGGATTTGAAATAGCAATTCCTGACCAAATTGACGGAGTGCCTGTAACCAAGATTGGCGCAAGTGCTTTCGCAAACAGCATTATAACAAAAGTTACAATAGGAAACAACGTTACAGAGATTGGCGAGAAAGCTTTTTATTACAGCGACTTAAAGGAAATTATTTTTGGAGAAAACGTAACCTCTTTAGGAAAAGAATGCTTTTCTTATTCTAAACTTACCGAAGTTTCCATTCCCGAAAAGTTGACAGAAATTAGCGAAAGCGCTTTCTTCCGTTGCTACTACCTTAAAAAAGCTGTTATCCCAGATAACGTTACGGTAATAAAAAACAAGGCGTTTGCAAACAGCGGTAGTTCTTCTGTAGGAAAGAAACTAGTGATTGAGGGTGGAAACAAACTCGTTGAAATCGGAGAAAATGCTTTTGAAAACTGTGCAATCTCATCTTTTAATTTTGTAGATACCATTGAAATTATTAGAAGCACGGCTTTTTCTACCAGCAAAATAGAAGAAGTTGTTCTTCCTAAAAAGCTAAAAAATCTTAATAGCGACGTTTTTAATGGTTGTTCTATGCTTAAGAGCGTGACCTTAAACACTGAGCTAGAATCTATTGGGGCATCAGTATTTAAGAATTGTGGCCAGCTATCTACACTTAACTTTGCTGAAAATGGAAAGCTCTCGAGCATAGGCAATGGAAGCTTTTATGGTTGTTCAGCCTTAAAGCTATTAGAAATTCCCGATTCCGTTCAAAGACTTGAGGTTAGCGCTTTTGCAAAATGCACAGGCTTAGAGAAAGTGATTATTGGAACAGGCGTTAGCTTTATTGGCGCAGGTTGCTTTAGCTATGACTATGAAAACTACGTAAATGACGAGCCTTACAACAGCGATTATAGAATGCTTGACTACCTTGAATTTAAATCGCCCGATAACTGGATTCAAAGCACTAATCCAGGTGCATCACAAAGCGAACTCTGGTGGCCGGCAGATACACCTGAGAACACTGCTAAGCATTACCACACCAGAAGGTTCTTTAATTGGATGAAAGGCACACAGGTAGAAAAAACGTCATCTACAAACTAAGGAGATTATATGAAAAAATTATTAAAGATACTTTTATTATCGGCAATACTGATGTTCACACTAAGCATAGTAATTAGCTGTGGCAATAATAACGATGATGACGGTGGAGTTCAAACGCCTCCCCCCACTTATACAAACAAACTTGAATATTTAGATAATGGCAACGAAATTACCATAACGGGTATACGTATTCTTTACCAAACGGACGTGGAAATTCCAAGCGAGATTGACGGCAAGCCCGTTACAACAATTGGGGAACGCGCATTCGACGCAGAAAAAAAGACAATGTATTCAAACATAACCTCTGTAACGGTAGGTAGCAACCTTAAATATATTAAAAACCGTGCCTTTTTTGGTTGCCAGAAGCTTTCTACCTTTAACGTTGGTGGAGAAATCGAAGAGCTTGGAGATTCAGCTTTTGAGAACTGCTCGGAACTAACTGCTTTTGCGTTATCTGGAAAAACTACTATCATAAATCCAAGAGCTTTTTATGGTTGTAAAAAGCTATCTGGCATAAATCTTCAAAACGTTACGAGGATTAATGATAACGCCTTTAATTCTTGTGGACAAAGCATTACAGAGTTTACCGTTACAAACTCAAACAGCCTTATAAACATTGGCGACGGTGCGTTTAAGAATTGCTCGGTCAAGCAATTAACCTTACCCGAAACGTTAGAAAGTATAGGAATCAGTGCTTTTGAAGGTAGTTTCCTCACCTCGATTACTATTCCTTCAAAGATTACCGATATTGCAACCTCTGCTTTCCAAGGCTGTCTTTTACTTGAAAGTCTTACACTAGGTAGCAACGTGGCTAGCATTGGAACGTATTCTTTCAAAATGTGCGTTAAGCTTGAAAATATTATCTTTAGTGGCAACAAGCTTACCACGATTGGCGTTGAATCGTTTTCTAATTGTGGTCTTAAATCACTATCAATTCCCAACTGTGTAAAAACAATTGATACTAAAGCGTTTGTTGGTTGCACCTCTCTTTCAACAGTAGTTATTGGCAGTGGCGTTAAAACTATCGGAGCGCACGCATTTAGCGACGGAACAACCGAACCAACTGCTAGACAGCATTTAACTTCGCTAACAATAAACTCTAAAGGCTGGTATTACGATAACTCGCCAGAAAACACCTTTGAAAGCGAAGAAATGAAAAATGGACAAACACTTGCCTCTACCTACTGGTCAACAAGGCAATACGTTTGGAAACGATAAAAGAAAAAATAAAAAGCGTATCATTTGATACGCTTTTTTGTTTACTTAAAACAGTGCTTTTTCTATAACTCCACCACCAATACACATATCTCCATCATAGAATACTGCATATTGCCCTTCAGTTATTGCTCTTTGACGCTCTGAAAAATCCACCCTTATTCCGTCCCCTAAAATATTAACCGTGCATTCCTGCTCTGGTTGGCGATAACGAAATTTAGCCGTGCAAGTGAAGGTTTTTTTGCTTGGTATATTGGGAATCCAATTGGCTTCTTTCATTAACAGCCCTTTACTGTATAGCCTTTCTTCACTACCGTGTGCCACGTATAATATATTGTTTTGCAAGTCTTTTTCTATAACGAACCAACGAGAACCGTCATCTCCCTTTTGCCCACCAATATTTAGTCCCCTTCGTTGCCCAATCGTGTAATACATAAGCCCCGAATGCTCGCCTATATATCTACCGTCAGTAGACATTATCTTACCAGGTTTGTTTGGAATATAGGTTTGTAAAAAATTCTTAAAGTTGCGTTCGCCTATAAAACAAATTCCTGTGGAGTCTTTCTTTTTTGCCGTTGCAAGTCCATTCTTTTCGGCAATTGAACGCACCTCTGACTTGTCAAGCTTGCCTAATGGAAACAAAACGCCATCAAGCTGTTGCTGAGAAAGCTGGTTTAGAAAATATGTTTGGTCTTTATTTTGGTCCTTAGCTTTCAACAAAAAATGCACACCGTTTTCGTGTTTTATGCCACAATAATGACCTGTTGCAATATAATCTGCACCAAGTTTTTTTGCCTGCTCCTTGAAATCCTTAAACTTAATTTCTCTATTACACAAGACGTCTGGATTAGGTGTTCTGCCTGCACGATATTCGTCTAGAAAATACTTAAAAACTCTGTCTAAATATTCTTTTGCAAAGCTTACAGAATAATATGGAATGTCTAAAAGCCCACAAACCCTTCTAACGTCGGCAAAATCCTGCTCCGCAGTGCAGACCCCGTTATCATCGGTTTCGTCCCAATTATTCATAAATAATCCGATAACGTTGTAGCCTTGCTCCTTTAATAAAAGTGCAGCAACAGAACTATCTACCCCGCCACTCATCCCGACAACTACGGTTTTTTTCATACGACCTCTTTAAGAAACTTTTTAATTATTTTAGCATAAAAACCTTAAAACAGCAACAGTAATTTAAAAAGAATTGAATTTGCTTGATTTTTTTTGCATAATGTAGTAATATATATTGCAAAGCAACAAGAGTTGCATTTTTACTTTGGAGGATTTTATGGTCTCAGACCCTGTTCCGCTTGCGAACAATTTTTTAATGGCAAGCACTGTAAACCCAAGCTTTCCTACGGGAATGCTTATAGCAATAATCGTTTTGATTTTTTTATCAGGCTTTTTTTCATCAACAGAAACTGCTTACTCTTGCTCTTCAAGAATAAAGCTTCGTTCACTTTCTAGCGATGGAAACAAACGTGCAAAAAAGGTGCTTGACGTTGCCGAGAATAAATTTGACAAACTGATTTCAACCATTTTAGTTGGAAATAATATAGTTAATCTTACGGCTTCTACCTTGTCTACGTTGTTCTTTGCAAAGATTTTAATTGGCAAAAACGTTGATTCAGCCGTTATCTCTACAATTTTTATTACCGTTGCTGTTTTAATCTTTGGTGAGATTACGCCAAAGTTTATAGCAAAATCTTCGCCAGAAAAATTTGCAATGCTCATTCATCCGATGGCTATGTTCTTTTTCTACTTGTTCACTCCAATCAATTTAGTGTTCAGTGGTTGGAAATGGCTTATATCTAAGATTTTCCGTCTAAAAACGGAAGACATTATAACTGAAGACGAGATTATGACAATAGTTGAAGAGGCCGAGGAAGATGGCACACTAAAGGAAGAGGAAACCCAGCTTATTCGTTCGGTAATTGAGTTTGATGACCTTGAGGTTGGCGACATTTTAGTGCCTCGTGTTAACATTGTTTCGGTTGATATTGCCGATTCTATGGAAGAAATTAGAAAGGTTTTCGATAAGGAAAGCTATTCTAGACTCCCTGTATATAAAGATTCGATAGATACGATTATTGGAACTATTCACCAAAAAGACTTCTACAACGCATATCTTAAGGGCAAAAAGGGTATAGACGGAATAATGCAGAACGCATACTATACAACCGAGCACGTTAAGATTTCTGCACTACTTAAAAACCTACAAAAGAACAAAGTTCATATTGCAGTTGTTTTAGACGAGTATGGTGGAACGCTAGGCATAGTAACCCTAGAAGATATTCTAGAAGAGCTTGTGGGCGAGATTTGGGATGAACACGATGAAGTAATAAATTACTTTAAAGAAATCGACCAAACAACGTTTATAGTTGACGGTAGAGCATCGCTATTCGATATGTTTGAATATTTTGATATTGATAGCGACGAGAACGTTTTTGAAACCAGCACGGTTAGTGGTTGGGTAATCGAGATGCTTGGCGAAATCCCAACGTCCGGTGCAAAGTTCGACTTCTTGAATTTATCAATAGAGGTTCAAAAATCAACCGTAAAGAGAGTTCTTACCGTTAAAATTACTAAAAATGAAATAAAAGATGAAGATTAAGAGATTGCCGTTTCTAGTTGTAGGAACGGCAATTCACATAATGTATCCGTAGTCTAATTGGATAAAACAGAGTCCTCCGACGACTCCGTTCCAAGTTCGAATCTTGGCGGATACACCAAAAATAAACTCTAAATGAGGAAAAAATTATGGCGCTACATGTTTTAGATGAAGCTAACCGCTGTTTACAATGTAAAAACCCACAATGCGTAAAGGGTTGTCCTATAAGCACGCCCATCCCTGAAATAATCAGTTTGTTAAAGCAAAATAAACTTGATGAGGCAGGCAGAAAGCTTTTTGAAAACAACCCCCTAACCACTGTCTGTAGCCTTATTTGCAACCACGAAAAACAGTGTGAAGGAAACTGTGTGCTTGCTAAAAAGGGTGCTCCCGTTCAGTTTTCTTCAATAGAACAATATATTTCAAGAACGTTCGCACCTAAAATGATAAAAGGACCTGCAAAATGGAACGGCATGCGTGTAGCCATAATAGGCTCTGGCCCAGCAGGCATTACCATTGCGATTATTCTTGCACGCTACGGATATAAGGTAACCATTTTTGAAAACAAGAGTGAAATTGGTGGCGTTTTAAGATATGGCATTCCCGATTTTAGATTGCCTAAAGCCGTTTTAGATGATATTCAATTCCGTCATATTGAAGCAAAGGGCATTAAAGTTCGCCCAAACACGCAAATTGGTGATTCAATTAGTATTGACGATTTATTTAGAGATGGATACAAGGCTATTTTTGTGGGAACGGGCGTTTGGAAACCTAACACCCTTCATATTAAGGGCGAAACGCTAGGTCACGTTCACTTTGGAATAAACTACTTAAACAGCCCAGATTCTTTTAAGCTTGGTCAACGTGTTATAGTAATAGGCGCAGGCAATGCGGCGATGGACGTTGCAAGAACAGCACTTCGCCACAACGTAGAATATCTAACCTGCTTTTCAATAACCAAAAAGGTAGCCGCAAGCAACTATGAGTATTCTTATGCTAAGCTTGAAGGAGTAGACTTTGAATATAATAAGCGTCCTGTTGAAATAGTTGACGAGGGTGTAATTTTTTGCGACGTTATAGAAAATGAGGACGGCACGTTTACCGATATAGAAGGCACATCAAAGCTTTATCCTGCCGACAGCGTAATCGTTTCTATAAGCCAAGGCCCACAAAACGCAATCGCCAAATCTACCGACGGGCTTGACTTGAATTCTCGTGGGCTTTTAGTGGCAGATGAGTTTGGAAATACCTCTCGCCCCGGAATATTCTCTAGTGGTGACGTTGTTCACGGCCCAAGAACTGTTGTAGAAGCCGTTGCTCATAGCAAGGTTGTTGCAGAAACAATGCACAATTATATGCAATCCTTAAAAGATGAATAAAATAAAACATTAAAAAGGCGTAGAATAATCTACGCCTTTTTTGCTTTTTTATTGTTTTTTTGGAGCTTTAATTCTATTAAGCTTTTTGTTTATTTTAAGTAGCTGTTCCTTTGTGAACGATATATCCATCATTCCTAGCATTCCCGTTAGTCTTAAAACTGTAAAGCCTCCCATCATTTGCATCATTTCAGGAGTTACTTCAAAGCCCATACCTTTTACTCCACCTTTCTTTTTCTTGGGCATAATCTTTTTGAATATACCTAAGAAAACTAATTTTCCACGCAAGGTCTTTAGCACGTCACTCATCTTTGAGTTAAGCGAAAGCCTACCCTCTTTTTCAGTTACGTCAAACCAATTTAGAACAGCGTTCTTTTCCTTTAGACGATATTCTTCGTTAAAGGTTTCTACCTTGTTAATTTTAGATTGGTCTACTAAATCGCCTGCAACAGCCTTTAAGATAGTTTCGCCTTCGTTTTTAACCTCAAAATAGAAGAAATGGTCAGGTGCAGAAATCTTTCCTACGCTTTCGCCGTTGGCAAATAGCTCAACTTCTGGCTGGTTAGAATATACGGTAATTTTTGTAACGTCCTCTACCCTATCAACGTAACGCTTTGAACAAATATGAACGAAAGGTTCGCTTGAAAGCCAAGCCTTATACGCATAGAAAGAGTCTTTTTTATACTTGCGGTCAAAGGTTACTAATCCCTTATGGTTTTGTCCGTTTTCGCCACCTTCACACCTTGCGTCTGCACCAAAGTCAAACATATTCCAAACGTGAGTAGCCCATAAATATTTTCTAGAAAAGAGCTGTTTAATAAGTTCTTCGTGATAATATGCTTGATATTCTTCGGTATAATCGCCTTGAGTGGGATTTGAGGTGTGCCAATTAAGTGCTTCACAGCCGTATTCCGAACAACCAATAGGAATGTTTGGGTGGGTAGCGTGGAACTTGTCAAACCAAGGTCCGTTCATTGACGTATCGCCACCATACCAACCATAATAATGATTATAGGAAACCAAATCTGGAATTTGTATATAGGGACTGCCTATAGGACATGGCGAAACAGCTGCAATAGTTGTGGGACGAGTTTTATCCATTTCGTGACATAAATCGTTTAAGATTTTATGATTTTCTAATAAATCTGGGTCGGTATCCCCTTTCATTGTAATCTCATTGGAAAGTCCCCACGTAACAATTGATGGGTGGTTATAATTTTGAGTAATCAACTCTTTCATTTGAGATATGGTGTTTTCTCTGCCGTTTGGCAAATGCTGAGAGATATATGGAATTTCTGCCCAAATAACTAAGCCACGCTCATCACACAAATCATAAAAATATTGGTCATGCTGATAGTGTGCCAAACGAATTGTTGTTGCACCTACTTCGCAAATTAAGTCCATATCTTCCTCGTGGTCGGCTTTTGAAAGTGCATTGCCCTTGCCTAAACGGTCTTGGTGGCGGGAAACACCACGCAAAGCATATTCCTCGCCGTTTAATATAAAACCAAGATTAGCATCTATCTTAAAAGTTCTACAACCAAAGCGTGAACTAACCTTGTCTAAAACAGTTTCACCCTCCAAAAGCTCTACGGTCGCAGTGTAAAGGTATGGGTTTTTGCGTCCGTGCCATAAGTTTACGTTTTGAATTTTAAGTTTAACGTTATCTTCGGCTGAAACACAGCTTGCAACTTCGCCTCCCTCAGCATCGGTTATAATATATTTAACTGTCTGTCCGTCTAGCTTGTTGCTAACCCAAGTTTGAATTTCCACACTTGCGTTTTCTTTATCAACGGTTGGCGTAACCATTAATCCTAAGCCACCATAATAATCTAAATCAAAATGAGATTTATTAACACAAATTAGGTTAACGTCACGATATATTCCGCCATAAAAGGTAAAGTCCGCCACTTGAGGATA
Source organism: Christensenellaceae bacterium (assembly GCA_045653205.1). Taxonomy (GTDB): domain Bacteria; phylum Bacillota; class Clostridia; order Christensenellales; family Borkfalkiaceae; genus UBA1259. The sequence goes on from JAZOLT010000010.1 coordinate 9,544, forward strand.
AACTCTATCGTTTGGTGCATTATCTACGGTAATTTCAATTAAAGTTTGTTCGGTTAGTTGCTCGGTTAAGTTAACACGCCAAGTAGAATACCCACCGTCGTGCGAGGCAAGCTTTTTACCGTTAACGTAAACCTCTGCTGAAGAGTTTGCGCCTTGAATTTCTAAGTAATAAAGGTCTGCTTCGGGCAAATCCTTTTTATCAAGTGTCTTTTCGTAAAGACAAGTGCCTCTAAAATAATCGTTTCCGCCGTCTTGTCCGTCAATAGCATTCCAGGTGTGAGGGATAGAAATTCTTTCAGCCTCTTTAGTTTTGCCACCAAAATTCGTTGCCTTATAAAAGTTCCAATCTTGATTTATGTTTATAATTTTTCTCATATTATGCTCCTTAAATTTATGCCAAAGCCCAATAACTAGAGTTTATACTATTTGATTAGTTTCTACTAGCACGATTAGCTTCTAACTCGTTATTCATTTTAGCAAGCGTTTTCTTGTCAAGGTTATAAACGAATGCTATAGATACAAACATTAAAACCGCACTGAATAAATACAAGCTACTTACTAGCCAGCACATATTGTATGCTGTTTCAATAGATTGCCCTTCCGTTCCTAGCTTTGAAACGTAGCCAAGCAGTCCCATTAAAAGCAACACTATTGATGGTCCAACCCCTTGTGCAAGCTTCCTAAAGAATGAGTGAAGCGAGTATATAGTTCCTTCTTCTCTTTTTCCAGTTTTCCATTCGTTATAGTCAATAGCGTCTGCCATAAACGCCCAAGATACACAAGTGTAAATACCAAGACCTATTCCGAAAATTGAAAGTGCAAGAATATAAATTACTAATGCCACCGTCTTATTAGAAAGCAATGGGAATACAAACATTAGCACTCCACCTAATACTGAAACAAAAGCTCCTACTGCTGCAGATTCTTTTTTGCCATATTTTTCAACAATTTTCTTTATAAATGGCATAAAGAACAACATGGGAACAAAACCGATTGCCATAACTAATCCTGACAACGATGCTTTGTTAAAATATGTTGCAAACATAATGGTAGTTGCCGTTGTTGCTGAATTCATACCTAAAAACATTGCCATTGCAGCTAGCGTTGCACCCAATGCAGGACGGTTTTTGATAAAGTTAACAAACGCCTTTAATATATTAAACTTTTCAGTGCTTTCAGTAGTTTTAACAGTGTTTTCATCTACTCGTATGGTTATCTTTTTAATCATAAACATAAACGCTATAAAACCTAAAACACCCATAATTAGTGCTGCGATAAATACTCTGTTTCCAACTAAAACCTCAACCTGTTCGCCAAGCTCGTTTAATACCGGCTTTTCATTTTCATCAAAAGCCTTTTCCCAAATAAGAATAGGCAAAATAATTTGTGGAAGTAAATTTCCAAACATAGAGCCGATTGAACGCCAAGTTGAAAGCTGTGACCTTTCGCCCGAGTCCTCCGTTACTAAAGATAGCATTGAGCCGTATGGAACGTTGGCAATGGTGTAGCACGCATCCCAAACAATATATCCCACTATAAATAACACACATTTAAGCCATAGGTCTGCTTTTGGCAATGGAATAAACACTAAAGCCCCTGCTATTAGCAAGCCACAAGCACCTATAAAAATATAGGTCTTAAACTTACCCATCTTATACTTTCTTCTATCAGCATCTATCATTGCGCCGATGATTGGGTCGTTTATAGCATCCCAAATTTGAACGATTAGCAACAAGATTGATAAAAGACCTGTTTCTAACAACATAAATGCAAGCCAGAACGTTTGCACTGTGCCTTTGAGCGAAAAGCTCATATTACAGCCGAAGTCACCTGCAGCGTATGCTATCTTATCTAGCATGCCAAACTTTCTCGGCTGAGAAGTTAATGGTTGATTGTTCATTTTATTTCCCCTTTTGTTTTTTTCTTAATCTGCCCATCATCTAATCATTTATATTGTATAATGGTTTTTTCTTAACGGTTAGGAATTTTTTAATGTTTTTTTGTATTTTTTTAATATAAAATTTTCTTTATATATTGTATTATGTGGTAAAAAATGATAAAATATAAGCGTAAAGAGGGAGAGATTATGAGTTTAGAAGAAAGAAAGGCGTTTTTTATTGAATCTTTAAAAAAAATTCGTGTGCAAGTTGAGGAATTAGCTGACAAGGACTTAGCTAGCTCGCTTAAAAAAGCAAAAGCGCCTCTATTTGTTTTAGAAAATCAAAGCGTTTCCACAAAAGAGGTTGCCATAGCTCCAAAAACGCTGTATAAATTTAAAGATGACTTTGGCTTTAGTTACAGATGTTTTAAGCTTTCAAACGAGGATAGGTGTATGTTAATCGGTCCTTTTTTAAGCCATTCTCTAACTAAGGAGCAAATGCTTGAACTGGGCGAAAAGAACCAAGTTTTACCAAAAAGGCAACGAAGTTTTGAGGAATACGTTCATTCTCTTCCCATAATTGAACCAGAATCGAGCATAAGCGTGCTCATGGATACTTTTTTAGAGTTTGAGTGGAAAACTCATTCCTTTTCAGTTATAGACCTCTCAAACACGTTTGATACGCCCCTTTCAATTTCTTACGAGCTTTTTTCTAAGTCTGACATTGACGACGTTTTAATTGATATGCAAACCATGGAAAAGCGTTACAGGTTTGAAAATGATTTGATTAAAGCCGTTTCGCTTGGGCAAGAGCATAAGCAATCGCAGTTTTTTTCTAGCCCCTCTCTCGATGCATTTGAAAAACGCACCGATGACCTTTTAAGAAACGCTAAAAACTACGATATTATTATGAATACGCTTTTAAGAAAGGCTGCAGAAGCTGGTGGTGTTCACCCAATTTATATCGATAGACTATCGAGCGAATTTGCTTTTAAGATAGAACAACTTCCCTCTATTTACGAAAATTCAAAGCTTATGCGAGAGATGTTTGTTTCCTATTGCAAATTGGTTAAAAAGAATTCGAGCAACAAATATTCGCCCATTGTTCAAAAAGCGATTACTTGTATTGACAGCGATTTGTCTGCCAACTTGTCCGGTAGCATTCTTGCTAAAAAATTAAACGTTAGCCTTGGCTATTTATCTAGCGTTTTTAAAAAAGAAACGGGCAAAACCGTTTCTTGTTTCGTGCGTGAAAAACGTATTAAATACGCACTTAAGCTTCTTTCCACAACTAATTTGCAAATTCAAACCATTGCCCTTCACTGTGGCATAATGGACCTGCAGTATTTTACAAAAATCTTTAAAAAATCTACTGGCCAATCGCCAAAACAATTCCGTATGCAAGCAAAAAACCCTTGAGCTCAAGGGTTTTTTCTTAGTCTGTCTTTTTTAGATAATCCCATTCGATTTCTTTGCCAGAATATTTTTCTACGTATTTTATAACGTCGTCAAGATTATCTAGTATTTTATATAATTTTTCACATTCAAAGTTTATAAAGCCCTCTTTCATATAATGCTTTATAACCTCTTCAGTCTTATCGTAATATCCGTTAATATTATAAACTGCTATTGCCTTATCAAACCTGCCTAGCTGTTTTAAGGTTAAAATTTGATAAAACTCATCCAAAGTGCCTATCCCACCGGGAACGATAATAAAGGCTTCGGCCTCTCTTTCCATAATCGCCTTTCTTTCCTCCATCGTTTCCGTTCTGGTTAGCTTGTCGGCTGAATAAAACACGGCTTCGTATCCGTTTTCCTCAAAAAACTTTGGAATAACTCCGTGAACATCTCCGCCTGCCTTCTTAAAGCCTCTTGCGGTTGCACCCATAAGTCCACCTGCTCCTGCTCCGTAAACAAGCGAATGGCCACGCTTGGCAAGTTCGTAGCCCAACTGTTCACATTTACTAAAGTAAATATCATCTATTTTATTGCTAGCTGCACCGTATACACAAATTCTCATATTGTTTCCTCTCTTTTTTATTTTATACAAAAAGGTTAAGCTTGTCAATATTATATGATTTGCAAAAATTTTTTATTTATGATAAACTGTATTTGTAGGTGAAAAATGGCTACTTTGCTTTTAATTATAATTTTTATAGTTTTTATTGGGCTTGGGCTTCCCGATTCAGCATTTGGCGCTTCGCTACCTGCCGTTTTGGGTGAGTTTAGTTTGCCTATATCGCTCTCTAGCCTTATCACCATTCTCATTTCATTAGGAACGGTGCTTGCAAGCTTTTTTTCAGCACGAATTATAAATAAGTTCGGAACATCTTATACCGTTAGCTTTTCTTGCTTACTCACTTGTGCTTCGGTTATTGGGTTTTCTGTTGCTCCGTCGCCTATATTTTTGTTTTTATTGTCCTTGCCTTTAGGGCTGGGCGCTGGGGCGATTGACGCTGCGCTTAATAACTACGTTGCACTGCATTATTCGCCTATGCAAATGAGCTTTTTGCACTGCTTTTATGGAATAGGCGTTATGATTACACCTTACGTGTTCTCACTTACGCTAAAGAATAATAACAATTGGCGTTTGGGCTATGGTGTTGTTGCCATTCTTTTAGGGGTTATAGCACTAATTTCCTTTTTAAGCATTCCCATATGGAAAAAAATTAGTGATAGACAAGCTCCGTCTGAAAGGGTTATTCCAAAAACCTTAACCTATCGCCAAATGTCAAAAAGCCCTGCCGTTAGGCTTGCGTGGGCCACCTTCTTTTTAACCGTTTCTCTTGAATTTACTTGTGGAACGTGGGGAACTAGCTATTTTGTATATACCGAAAAGCTTTCTAAGGCTTCAGCCTCAGGGCTTTTAACCTTATACTATCTTGGCATAACGCTTGGTAGGTTTTCTTCTGGGCTTGTTTCTAAAAAGCTTTCAGGAAAAACTATTATCTATTTAGGATATATTTTAATACTTGTTGGAATAGGTCTACTGTTTACACCTATCCCACCAATTTATAAAGGCTTTTGTTTAATGCTAATTGGCTTGGGAAACGGACCTGTTTTTCCTCATCTTACCCATTTAACGCCCGTGTTTTTTGGGAAAGACGTTTCGCAATCGCTTGTTGGTGCGCAAATGCTTTGGTGTAACGTGGGAATTTTAATTATGCCACCACTATTCGGCGTGCTTGCAGAATGGCTTTCAACGGCGTTATTCCCCTTTTATTTAGCAATATTATTCGTGCTTTTAGTTTTTAGCACGGTTGCTTATTTTAATTCAAAAAAACATAATTTGTTTAATTAGGTGATGAAAATGAAAAGAATTGCACAATTTGAAAAAGTTTCTTTACAAGAGTTTTCTAAGTCAAGCGAAATTAAGCTTTACGCTGATATTAGCTTGCCAAAACGGGCTACCTCAGGCAGTGCCGGTTACGACTTTTTTGCGCCTGACACCTTTACTATTAACCCAAAAGAAACCATTAAAATTGCAACTGGCATTCGTGTTAAAATTGAAGAGGGGTGGGTTCTAAAAATCTATCCTCGCTCTAGCCTCGGCTTTAAGTATAGACTAACCTTAAATAATACTGTAGGAATTATTGACAGTGATTATTATTATGCTGATAACGAGGGGCATATCTTTGTTAAAATGACCAATTTATCAGACCAAACTTTAACCGTTGAAAAAGGCAAGGCCTTTGCCCAAGGCGTTTTTGTGGAATACGGCATCACGTTTGATGACGATGCCACCGATTTACGAACAGGGGGCTTTGGCTCAACCGATAAGAAATAGTAATAATTAAACCCGAAACTGTTGTTTCGGGTTTTTTTATTCTATCGTGTATTTATATAGTGATGATTTTGAAACACCACGCTCTTTTGCAACTCTTTTTATGGCTTCTTTTTTATCTATACCTTGTCTTAAATATAGCTCCACGTGTTCTTTTTCGGTTAAGTTTTCGTATTCTGCTTTAGGGTTAGCACCCTCTACAATCAACACAAACTCTCCCTTTGGCTCTTTGGGATATCCCTCTTTTAAGCTAAAATGCTCTACCGATTCGTAAAGCTTTGTTATCTCTCTAACTGCTGCTGCCTTTCTATCCCCCAATATCTCGTAAAGACTTAAAACGTCCCCCTTAACGTCGTGCGGGGCTGAATAAAATATTAATGTTAGGTCAGAGTTTTTATATTTCTCTAAAAGCGCTGCTCTATCTTTCTTTTTTTCAGGTAAAAAACCTAAAAAAGCAAACCTTGTAGGGTTTATTCCCGATAAAACTAATGCTGATAAAGATGCGCTTGCACCTGGAATAATGGTATAAGGCAAATCAGCTTCTATTAGCATATTAACTAAAACGTTTCCTGGGTCAGAGATAACGGGCATTCCTGCATCAGATATAACGGCAACGTTTTTTCCCTCTCTTAAAAGCTCAATGATTTTAGCGCCACTTTCCCTTTCGTTAAACTTATGATAAGATATTAACTGTTTTTTTATTTCGTAACGTGAAAGCAAGGCTAAAGAATGGCGTGTGTCCTCACAGGCAATCACGTCAACCTTTTTTAAAACCTCCACGGCACGATAGGTAATATCCCCCATATTCCCAATGGGCGTTGCTACTAAATATAACATACTCTTTTTTAATTGTTTATAGCTGAAAGAATTTTCATTCCCGAGCCACCGCCCTTTACTCCCTCTATTAACACTAAATAGGGTTCCTTATTAGGTGCTTGAACAAATTGCAAGCGTTTTGGCTCTATTTTATTTTTTCGCATAGCAAAAATTATGTCTGCAAGCCTATCAGCACGATGCACTAAACATAATCTTCCACCAAACTTTAACACACGCTTAGCGCCCACAACTAGCTCGTCTAACGATAAGTCTACCTCGCTTTTGCAAAGGTCTATATGCTCTATTTTAGAGCCTACCCCCTTATTAGTAGGCATATACGGTGGGTTGCAAACCACAAGCGAATATTTGCCGTTATGTTCTATGCCAATATCTTGAATTCTAACGTTTTCTAGCTTAAAAACCGACTGCAAATTATTATATTCAATGCTTTTGGTGGCTAAATCAAACAAGCACTTTTGCATCTCGAACAAGGTAACCTGTTTAATCTTTTCGGGATTTAAGCCAAAAAGATGCAATCCAACAATTCCACTGCCCGAACAAAAATCTGCCACTACGTCACCCTTTTTTACTAGCGCAAAGCGTGAAAGTAAAATGGAATCTGAAGTGAAACGATAAAGTGAATCGTCTTGATAAATCTTTAAGCCGTTAAGCTGTAAATCTTCTAAAACCAACATAAAAACCCTATAAAATAATTTAAGGTGCGAAAACTCGCACCTTAAAGCTTGCTATATCTTATTCTTCAGAAATAGCCTCTACGGGGCAACCAGCCGCACACGCACCACAACTAATGCAAGTATCTGCATCGATGTTATATTGCGTATCGCCTTGAGAAATTGCACCAACGGGACAAGTGTCACCGCAAGCACCGCAAGAAATACAATCTTCGCTAATCTTAAAAGCCATTTTGACTTTCCTCCTTCAAGTTTTATGTTTTTATTGTAGCACAAACTTTTTCTTTTGTCTACATAAATATATTATTTTTATTCTTGAATTTCACTTTCTTCTATTTCTTCTTCTACCGCTTCGGCTTTTCTTTTAAAATCTAATCTATCAACAGGGAAATCCTTGTATACCTCGCTTCCGTCTGGATTAGATATTTTAACTTTTGATATGAGCTTTAACATATCGTTTGAAACAACCACGCCCTCTCCCTCTGGAGTTTTAACTGCGCCACCAACCTTGGGCATCTTTTTATAAACTTCGGCATAATGTTCGTTTTCAAACTCTAAACAGCACATCAATCTTCCACAAAGCCCACTGATTTTTGATGGGTTTAAGTGCAAGCCTTGATTTTTTGCCATTTTAATACTCACTTTACCAAAGTCGGACAGACAGCTTGAACAACAACAAGTTCTGCCACAAGGTGCAAGTCCACCTAAAATCTTTGTTTCATCCCTTATTCCTACTTGGCGAAGCTCTATTCTCAATCTAAAGTGCGCCGCCAAATCTTTTACAAGCTCTCTAAAGTCTATTCTTCCCTCTGCGGTAAAATAAAATATTAACTTCTTGCCGTCAAACGAATATTCTGCAACAATAAGCTTCATTTCTAAATTATGCTGAGCTATTGCTTTGCTTGCAAACTCCATTGCTTCGGGAATTTTTTTCTCGTTTTCAGCCATCTTCTGCTCGTCTGCTTTAGTAGCTTTTCTTATTATTGGCTTTAAGGGATGCACGATTTCATTATCAGAAACTTCCTTTCTGCCAAACACTACGGTTGCATATTCTAAACCCTTTGCAGTTTCTACTATTACCCCAGATTTTTCGGGATAAATATCGGTTTTATTTGCAGGTGAAAAATAATACGTTTTTAACGTATTTTTAAATTTTACGCCTATAACTTCTGCCATTTATATTTCCCCTCCAATATTTGAAACAACAGCCACTCTATAACGGCTGTGGTGTTAGCATTGAATTTTAATCTTTTATATACTTCGTTTATACATTCAATTGAATGGATTATTGAGCCAATCTTAAAGTTTTTTACTTGCTTTAGTTGTTCGAGTCCTGCCTTATCCGAAACCAAGTCTTGCTTGCCTGAATAATAATAAAGCAAATCTTTTAGCTTGTTTTCTAGCACCGAAAAAAACCTTTCTAAGTCACTGCCAAGCTCTGATATTTTGTTTGAATAATATAAAACCTGAGGACTCTTTAGCATTTGAGTTAAAACCTCTGTTGCTAAACTATCATATTTTGCGAGCTTGTTATCTTGTAAAATCTCCAAAGCCCCACTTAACGTTTTGTCCGATAAGCTAATTGCTCTTTCTAGCTGTGCTTTGTCTTGGCATTCATCTTTTAGCGCACAAAGAAGCGATTTTGGTGAAAAAGCGTTAATTTCAAACTTGTTAACACGTGATTTTATAGTTTGCAATATTGGGTATTCGGTTTTTGCACCTAGCAAGAAAAACACGTTTTTTGGTGGCTCTTCAAGAGTTTTTAATAATTTATTTTGTGCTTGAGTGTTCATTTTATCCGCATTTAAGATTATAAACACCTTTTTGTCCGTTTCAAGTGGCTTAACAAAGCTTTCTCTAACGATTTCAACAGCTTCTTCCGCCGTCACCGCATCACTTTTAACAGGATAAGTCAAAACGTCGGGATGAAAGCCCTCTTTTATAAGCTTAAAAATTCTCTCGTCTTTTTTCCCATCGCCCGTGCTGGTTATAAGATAGGCAATTTGTTTTAAATATTCCCCCAAAAAACCGTCCGAACTTATAAAAAGATAGGCGTGGGAAAGCCCACCCGTTAGCTTTTCGCCCGATAAAATTTTATATGCACTCGTTTGCTTTACGAGCGAGAGTGCATCTATCATATAATCCCCTTGTTTTTTAAGGCGTTAATGATTTTTTGGTGAGTTTGCTCCTTTTCACCACTAGCATCAATAACCTCAAATCTATTTGAATATTTTTTTGCTAGTTCTTTATATCCGTTATACACGGCATTATGAAATTCTAAGCCCGAAAGCTCTAATCTATCCGTTTTATCTACTCCACCCTTTCTCTTAAAAGCTTGCTCGGGCGTAAGGTCAAGAAAAATAGTGCAGTCTGGCGCAAACTCGGTAAGCGCTACGTGATTGATTTTTTCCACAAAATCTACTCCTAACCCTCTTGCATAGCCTTGATAAGCAAGTGATGAATCTACGTATCTATCGCAAATAACTAATTCGCCTTTTGCTAGTCTTGGCTCAACCTCTTCTCTTAAAAGCTGTATTCTAGAAGAAGCGTAAAGCATTGCCTCACACTCATCGGTCATAGAAACGTTGGCTTTATCAAGTAGTATCGTGCGAATTTTTTCTGATACTAACGTGCCACCCGGCTCTCTAGTTAAATAATATTTAATTTTGTTTGAGCTTAGGTATTCTTCTAGCATCTTAAGTTGCCTAGACTTTCCTACCCCCTCACAACCCTCTAAGGTTACAAATTTTCCTTTCATAATTTTCTTTAATTAAAATTTACACCATCTAATAAATCCGAACAGCTTTCAACAAGCTTTATTGCAAAGGCTATTGATTCGTATTGCAAATCGCTTTGAACCTTTGCCATGTCAAAAACCATTAAAACAACGTCCTTGCTGTTTTCAGAATTTTTAACCTTAAAAAAGTTTGAAACGTTTAGTTTGTCGCCACTAGCTACTAGCTTTTCTAAACATAAACCATAGGGCGCATTCCCCTTGCCTTGTGCTATCCAATCATTTATTTGGTTTATTGATTCGGTATCGTTATTCGCTACTGCACGGTTTAAGGCTTGCTCGTATTTGGTGTAATATAAAAACAATTCTTCGTGCTCAGATAATAGATATTTCATCTTTTGAACGTTTTTGCAAATCCCTGCAATACGCTCTCTTTCTAAAAGCTTGCCCTCATCCATCTTAGCTTTTGTTCTAAAACGGTTATCGGTTAAAGCCCTGCGCTCAAAGTGTTTATCTATTTTTTCAACATCTAAAAACTTATACTCCAACGCTAAATCAAGCTCGTTTGGATGCTCTACGTATGCGTCCTTTAAAAAAAGCAATAAATATTCGTTGGCTTGCTCGCACAATGACTTATAGTCTATTATTGAAAAACCGTCTATTACCGACCACGCTCTACTTACAGTTACCTCTTTTGCTTCGGTAAAGGTAACGCTATCAGTAAATAACACGTCCACGTCATACGTTTCTTCACGAACAGAAAGAACGTTGTATTCTGAATACATCTTCTCTACTTGCCAATCAAGAACGTCGTAACTAAAGGCCTCGTCAAACACGGGGTAAATGGTTTCTTCATTGAACACCTCAATATTTTCATCGTAGATAACTCTAAACCTTTGCCCCGTTGTTGGCTTAACCTCAAAAAAGTTAAAAACAAAATTACAAGCCACTATTCCTATTATAACGGCTAAAATTATTGCTATCCATTCGTAAGAAAAAAAGTCGGATAGGCGTTGTTTTGTAATTTTGTTGTCCATTTAATCTTTCCTTTATCTATTTTTTTATTGGCTTCATCGTGGGGAATAGTATAACGTCCCTTATTGAGGCACTATCGGTAAGTAGCATTACCAATCTGTCCACACCAAAGCCTAATCCGCCTGTTGGGGGCATTCCGTATTCAAGCGCAGTAACAAAATCTTCGTCTACCTTAGCGTCGTTTTCACCCTTAGCTCGCTTTGCTTCTACTTGCTTAACAAATCTTTCTCTTTGGTCAATCGGGTCGTTCAACTCAGAGAATGCGTTGCCCATTTCCCTTGCATAAATAAAGTATTCAAAACGTTCGGTAAAGCTTGGGTTGTCCTTCTTGCGCTTTGCAAGTGGCGAGTTCTCCACTGGATAATCATAGATAATTGTGGGTTGAATAAGCTTGTCTTCTACAAACTCATCAAAGAACGCTATTAAAACGTGACCTTTGGTTGCCTCGTCACCCTCTTCTACCTCTACGTGCTTTTCCTTTGCTACTGCTCTTGCTTGCTCGTCACTTTCCCACTCGTTATAATCTACACCGGCATATTTTTTATCGGCTTCTACCATGGTTAATCTTTCCCATTTCTTGCCCATATCAATCTCTACACCTTGATAGGTTATATTAGTAGTGCCACATACCTTTTCGGTTATGGTTTTATACATATCCTCGATTAAATCCATCATATCGATATAATCGCTATATGCTTGATACATTTCTACCGTAGTGAATTCTGGATTGTGCGAACGGTCCATACCCTCGTTTCTAAAAATTCTGCCAACCTCGTATACTCTATCAAAACCACCAACGATTAAACGCTTTAGATAAAGCTCGGTTTCAATACGCAAATACATATCAATATCGAGTGCGTTATGATGCGTCTTAAACGGTCTTGCAGCTGCACCTATTTCTAGGGGTTGAAGAACGGGGGTATCAACTTCTAAATATCCCACGCCGTCTAAATAATTCCTTATTGCAGACATAATCTTAGAACGTGCTGTAAACGTGCGCTTAACCTCTGGGTTGGCGATTAAATCCACTTCTCTTTGGCGATATCTAGTATCCTCATCCTTTAAGCCGTGAAACTTTTCTGGCAAGGGTAAAAGTGACTTAGATAAAAGCTCTACGCTTTTTGCGTGAATAGAGATTTCACCCGTTCTAGTCGTAAAAACCTCTCCCGTTATACCAATAATGTCGCCAATATCAAATTCCTTGAACGCCAAATATTCGTCGCCAAGGTCGTTTATTGATAGATATGATTGGATTGTTCCCTTTCCGTCTAAAACAACTGCAAACGAAGCTTTGCCCATAATACGCTTTGATATAAGCCTACCTGCTATACCTACTGTTTTTGCTTCGTAATCTTGATAGTTGTCCTTAATGTCTTGACTGAACGCCGTTCTGTCATATTTGACTTTTTCGTAAGGGTTCTTTCCGTCTGCTACTAGGCTAGCAAGCTTTTCTCTTCTAACCCTTAAAATCTCGTTTAGGTCTAGCTCCTGCCCTACTGCAATATTCTTTTCGTCCATTTTTTAATCCTTGTAAAAAAATTTTTTTGTTTTTAGTATACCTTGTCAACTTTAATCGTAACCGTGCCGGCAGGAACTGCTACGTTAATAATGTCGTTTGCCTTATGTCCTAAAAGTGCGTTTCCGATGGGCGATTCGTTAGATATTCTGCCCACCTCAACGTCGGCTTCAGTTGTGCCAACGATTTCATAGGTCATCTTTTCACCCGTTTCTACGTCGGTAAAATCTACCTTGCTACCAAGCGAAACAGTGTCCTTTTTTACTGCGTTATCTTTTAAGATAACTGCGTATTTTAGTTTGTTTTCAATCTCTAAAATCTCGCCTTCAATCATTGCTTGCTCGTTTTTAGCAGCATCGTATTCAGCGTTCTCAGAAAGGTCGCCAAACTCTCTCGCCGTCTTAATTCTTTCTGTGATTTCTGCACGCTTTTCAACCTTTAAGTATTCAAGCCTTTTCTCAAGTTTCTCTTTTCCTTCTTTAGTAAGTAAAACTTCTTCTGCCATTTTTAGCCTCCGATATAAAACGTGGAATTATCCACAATATTTTTCAATTTATATATTATAATATAATAATATAACTTTGTCAACTGCCGTAAATCATTTACTATTGCTTTTGAACGTTTTTGTTAAGTTTTTACTTTTTTTGAAAATTTTTATAAAAATCTATTGACTTTTTAGTTTTTTTTGATAAAATAAATAATGTAAAAAGACTTTATCCACTTACGCCATTTGGGCGTATTAGGTTTGTTTCCGAATAATATATGAAAAGAAGGCTACCATTTTGGTAGCCCTCTTTATTTTTTTCAAAAGTTATTCTTTTTCAGTAAAGTCGTCACAACAGGTTGCACCTTGACAATGACAGGTAACTTTAATTCCCGATAAAGAACAATAACTCTTGTCGCAATTATACTTGCATTTTTCCACGTCGCATAAAATTGAATAGTTTTTTTCCATATCTTTCACCTCTTCTCTTATTATGGCTATAACAAATCAAAATATACTAAATGGATTGACATTTTTGTTTTTTTAAGATACAATACCTTTGTAAATTTAGGAGTATAGTATGAAAGTTATTTTAATTAAAGACGTTAAAGGTTCAGGCAAGGCTGGAGATATTATTGAAGCTAAGGACGGATATGCACAAAACTTTTTAATCAAGCGTGGCTTTGCAAAACCGGCAGACTCGCAAGCACTTAACGAAAACAAACAGCAAAAGCAGGCTCAAGCCTTTCATAGAAGCGAACAGCTTAAGGCCAATAAAGAGCTTCGTGAAAAGCTAGATGGGTTAAAAATTGACATTCAAGTTAAAAAGGGCGAATCTGGCAAGTTTTTTGGTAGCGTTACTAATAAGGAGGTTGCTGAAAAGCTATTCGCTTTGGGGTTTGACGTGGATAAAAAGAAAATCGTGCTTGAAAAAAGCATTAAAACTTCAGGAGAATATCCTGTAATTATTAAGATTTCACCCGAGGAACAGGCTAAGCTTGTTCTTAACGTATACAATTAATAGAATTTTAGCAAAGCCCTAAGTGGTTTTGCTTTTTATTACAGATAATGAAAGAAAAACGTTTTATTAACAAAATTGAGGTTGACGAAAATAACGAGCCCATTATAGTTTCCATTCCCGACCAAAAGGTCAATCCTCCTCTTACCGATTACGCTGAGATTTCTCAAGGTATAAGAGAGGAAACAGCTAGCGTTAACCTTTCGTCTACCAATATAATTAGGTCAGAGCATAAGCAATTCAAAAAACAGCTTAGAAAACAACTGTTTATGACTCAAGTGCTTGGCCTAGAGAAAGATAGGAATATTGATAAACGCAAACGCGTTTGGAAAAATATTTTTTCCCTTTGCTTTATCTTAATCGCTCTTTCGGTTATAGTTTATACAGCTATGAACGACTTGTTTGGGCGTGAAGAAAAGTTTTCATGGCAGATTATTTTTCAAACGATTAGCAAAAACGCTCACTTCTTTTTATTTGCCCTAGTTGCACTTTTCTTTTGCTTTTTCTCTAAGGCGTTAAATCTTTCTATTATGAGCAGGGCTTTAACAGGAAAACTAAGGCTGAAAACTTGCTTTGAAACTGCTATTGTTGAACATTATTATAATAACGTTACGCCACTTGCAGTTGGTGGTCAATCGTTTGCTATTTTGCATTTATCAAGACACGGCTTTGATTCTGGCAAGGCAACCTCTATGGTTATTTCAACCTTCTTTATGCATCAGCTTGGTTTTGTAATTCTTGGTGTTTTTTCTCTAATCTCGCTATCGCCTAACATAAACCTATTCAACCTACCATCCGGTTCGTTCGATTCGTTTGGGCTTGGTCTTATTAAGACGGCGGCTATTTTAGGTCTTAGCTTTTGTATGATGATGCCAATTTTAGTGCTACTATTTACAATTTTCCCAAGAATATGTTCTAAGCTGGTTTTCCTTGTTCTTTCAATCGCAGGTAAGCTTAAGCTTGTTAAGAATCCTACGCTAACTGCTTATAGAACCTTAAAAACCGTAGTTCATAACGCTAGGTGCTTAAAGAAAATAGGAACTAAACCGTTAGTGCTTATACTAGCTTTTTTAGTTAGTCTTGTTGAACAATTTGCTAGTTGTGCAATCGCTTATTTCGTGCTAAGCTTTTTTGGTTATAATTGGTCTCAACCACCACTTATATCTTTTTTACAAATAACCCAAATTTGCACGCTTGTTTCAGCTGCCGTCTCGTTTATTCCTACCCCAGGTAATACGGGTGCTGCCGATTTAACCTTCTACGAGATTTTTAAAACGGGGCTTAAAAAAGGTCTTGCCTTTCCCGCAATGATATTATGGCGTGTGCTTTCATACTACTCATTCCTAATTATAGGCTTTATATTTACAATATTAAAACGCAAAGTTGATAAGAAAAGAGAATGTGATAATGCTTAAATAAAACCAGTGTAAAACAAAAAAGACTGAAAATTTCAGTCTTTTTCTTTTTGCTTATTTTTCTCTCGTTTTTTCTTAAAATTATATACTGCAAGATTAAGCTTTATTGCAAGAGGTAACAGCAACCTTCTATAAAGCGGGAACTGCTTGCCCTTTTTTAAGCTTGAAAGGTCCTCGCTAAAAGCAGTAAATATTCTTTTTACTAAGCTTTCATCAAAGTATTTATCCCTTTGCATATAATAAAAAATTTCAAAGTTGACTAATGCTCGCCATCCTCTAACGTAAACGGAGGCTTTCTCTAAACCAGAAGCCGTTATACGCTCTTTGCAATAATCCATTCCGTCTAACGTAGTGGTTTTTTTCTTTGTTAATCTTGAAGTAACGTTTGAGTTTTTTGCACGCCTATACGCATAGGCCTTTCTTTTAATAAATGCAACCCTGTTCGCCTTTAAAAAAACGTCTAAAACAAACGGCACGTCCTCGCTATAAAAAATATTTTCAGGGAAACGCACCTTGTCGCCATCATTTAATAGGCTTGTTTTGTAAATTTTATTACATGGCCCTACGCCAAAATCTTTTCCCGAAAACAACCTGCACAGCCCAGCTTGCTTGTCAAAGCTCTTTGTTTTTTTAACCCTTTTACTTTTTACGCTCTTTTTAGAATTATTTCCTATCCTAAAATCCTTTATTACACAAACGTCTGCGTCGGCGTTTTTAATACCCGTTAATAAATTTTCGATAAAATTAGGGCTTATAACGTCATCTGCATCAATAAAACAAACGTATTCTCCCTTAACCATTTCTAAGCCTTGGTTTCGGGTTTTAGAAGCTCCACGATTTTCTCTTAATAGCGAAACTATTCTATCATCCTTTTTAGAAAACTCTTTTATTATCTTTTCGCTATCGTCTGTCGAGCCATCATCAATAATAATAACTTCAATATTTTTATGCGTTTGGTTTAGAATGCTTTTAAGCGTGCGTTGTAAATACTCGGCCTTATTATATACGGGAACGATTATAGAAACTCGTTCACTCATTTTTTCACCTTGTTATAATTTTTAATAACCTCTTTGTATTTTTCTATAACCTCTTTTGCAACGTCTTCCCACGTTCTATATAAAGTTTTGTAAGCATTTTCGCCTACCGTTTTATAAATTTCAGGCGTTTTACAAATTTCTATTAGCTTTTGTGCATAATCTTCTGCGCTCTCTTTTGCAACAAATCCGTTAAAGTTATCCTCAATTTGTTCTTGGGCACATGACTTTTCTATAACTAACGCAGGTGTTTTATGTGCACTTGCTTCAACCTGAACGATACTTGCCATGTCAAATACAGAGGGAAAAAGTAGCAGGTCTGCCCTTAAATAATAGCCTTGTAATAACTCTCTGTCACCCACGTTGCCCGTGAATATACACTTGTTCTCAATGCCTAACTTTTTAACGTGTGCTTTTAGCTTGTCAATATCAAAGCCACCACCAACAAACAGCATTTTAAAATCTGCACCAGAATCGCTTAATATTTTTAAAGCGTCGGATAGCAATATAAGGTTTTTATATAATGCCATTCTTCCAACGAATAGAAAAACGTTTTCTTGCCCCTCAAGGTTGTGCAACGAGTTAATTTTTTCTATCAATTCCTTGTGGTTTTCTGGGTAAACATAGTCGGTTGCATTTCTTATCACTACTATATCACCCTTATATCCGTAGCTTCTTAAAAATCCCTTAGAAGTATTACTCACCGTCCAAACGCTATCGGCTCTGTTGTAAACTCTCATAATGTATTTTATCATAAAGTTTACAAGCAGTCTGTTGCGTTTTCCCAAAACCCTTTCAAAATCTTGATGATATTGGGTATGAAGGGTTGCTACCACGGGGATTTTTTTCTTTTTTGCAATATTTACTGCACACTTTCCTAACGAAAAAGGTGTATGTGCGTGAAAGATATCATATTCACCCTTTTTTAGATACCTTTTTGCCTTAAAATCTAAAAACGGTAAGGGATATCTATAACCCTCAGGCGCAGGCATAGACCTAACCCTTGTAATCTTAAAATTCTTAGAATCGTTATATCCCGACTTTTTGGATTTAGAGCAAGTAACAAGCTCGCATTCTTCTTGCTTAATTATATTTTCACAATAATTTTTAACAACGCTTATCACCCCGTCTACAATAGGATAATAAGCGTCTGTAAATTGAACAACCCTAATCTTTTCTGCCATCAAATTACCCCTTTTTTAGTTGCTCTACAAATTCAGCTA
The DNA here is from genome assembly GCA_045653205.1 of Christensenellaceae bacterium. Taxonomy (GTDB): domain Bacteria; phylum Bacillota; class Clostridia; order Christensenellales; family Borkfalkiaceae; genus UBA1259. The sequence continues at coordinate 27,174 of JAZOLT010000010.1, forward strand.
TCTTTTCAGTTGCCCTTGCCAAGTCTTTCATTGAATATGCGTATGAACAGCGAACGTAGTTCGCACCGAAGTCGCCAAACGCAACGCCTGGAACAATTGCAACGTTTTTTTCCTTTAATAATCTAGTTGCAAATTCTTCGCCCGTTAACCCTAAACCTTCTACTGACGGAAAGATATAGAACGAACCCTTTGGCTCAAAACAAGTTAGCCCCATTTCATTAAAGGTTCGAAACATAAACTTTCTGCGTCTATCATATTCATCACGCATTTCGTTAACGGTAGCATATCCGTCCTTTTTACCAGACAACAGCCCCTCTAACGCAGCGTATTGCGAAAATATTGGAGCACATATAATTGTGTATTGATGAATCTTCAATAGCGCCTTTAATATAGAGTCTGACGCACAAACGTAGCCTATACGCCAACCCGTCATAGCAAAAGCCTTAGAAAAACCACTGATTAGCACCACCCTACCCTCTAGCTCAGGGAAGGATGCTATCGAACAATGCTCCTCACCATAGGTAAGCTCTGCATAAATCTCATCAGCAATCACTAAAAGGTCGTGTTTTAAGATAACGGGTATGATTTTTTGAATAAATTCCTTTTCCATAATCCCACCCGTTGGGTTGTTTGGATATGGAAATATTAGCACCTTAGTCTTGTCGGTTATAACGCTCTCTAGATTTTCTTTTGTTAGCTTAAAACCGTTTTCGCCACTACAAGGCACGGAAACAGCCTTTCCACCAATCAGCTCTACACAAGGGCGATACGAAACGTAGCTAGGGTCAGGAATTAACACTTCATCCCCCTCGTCAATAACGGCTCTTAGCGTTACGTCAATAGCTTCGGACGCCCCCACCGTTACCACTACGTTTTCTGGCGAGAAATTTACGTTAAAGCGTGACAAAAGATACCCTGAAATCTCTTTTCTGAGTTCGGGCAATCCCTTGTTAGACGTATATTGGGTATATCCCTTTTTTAACGCAGTTATTCCTGCATTCCTAACGTTCCAAGGCGTTACAAAGTCCGGCTCGCCCACGCCTAGCGAAATAATGTCTTTATTTCCACTAGCTAGGTCGAAAAACTTTCTTATTCCACTGGGTGGAATTTGCCCTGCACGCTTTGATACAAAATCTCTCATACTCCTAAAATCTGTCTTTTTCCTTCTTCAGATGGCTTTGTTATTTGTCCCTCAATCTTATACTTCTTTAATATAAAATGAGTTTGAACACTTGTTATACCCTCGATAACGCTTAGTTTTTCAGCAACGAATTTTGCTACGTCCTTTAAGTCCCTGCCACTAACAAATATTGCAAAGTCAAATCCACCACTGATTAAATATAAGCCCTCTACCTCGGGTAAATTGTAAATTTCTTCTGCGTATGAATCAAAGCCCTTTAATTTTTGAGGAACAACCTTTACCTCAATAAGTGCTTGAACTTCCTTTTCTTCTAAAGCTTCAGTATTGATAATTGCTGAATATTTTACTATTATTCCCCCCTCTTCTAGCTCTGCAATAGCTTTGGCTATTTCTTTCTCACTTACCCCTAACATATTGGCAAGCTGAGAGGAAGAATATCTCGCATTGTCTTTTAAAAGTTTTATTAGCTCTTGTTTAAGGTTTTCCATATCTATACCTCATTATATTTGTTTTAAGTATTATACCGTTTTTGCTTTAACTTGTCAATATTACCATTGTAATTTCTTCCTTTATGTGCTATAATGTGGTTATGATAAAAATTTGGGCAAAAGTTTACAAACAAGATAAAATTATAAAGCAAACCGTGCTTGAACGCTTTGAACAAGTAGATTATTCAGAGTTTTTTAGCTATTTATCAGAGATTTGCGAGGCGTTAGACGTTCCCACACCAGTGCTAATTAAAACGCACATATTTAACTATGCTAAATATAACTTCGTGCGATTTTTACCTGCGGATTTTGTTGAAAGTGTTGATTTTGACAAGCTTGTTTTAGAAAACCTACTAAACTAACAAAATTAAAATTTTTGCCGTTTTCGTATATTGAAAAATTTTTTACACATACTTTTCTTGTAAGGGGGGAAGTATGAAGTTTACGACTATAATTTCTTTTTTATTAGTTCTTATCGGTGCTATCGTTTGGTTACTAGTCGGTGTGTTTGACTTTAACCTAGTAGCATTCATCTTCGGTGCAGGCTCTGCTGCAGTAGCTTCTAGAGTTATCTACTCACTTGTGGGTATAGCTGCACTTTGGATGATTTTTATTTGGGCTGTATATCACCCGTTCGAAAGGGTTGACTAATCCTAAATAAATAAAAACGGAAAGTTTTCTTTCCGTTTTTTCTTTTTTCTACGTTCTATTGTTTAATAGCTTTTCAGCTAACTTTATTGTGGGAATTCCTAACACATAAACCGATATAGACTGGCTTACAAATAACACTAATGCTTGTATCGGATACACGTAATCTATTACCCCATAGCACTTTACCCATATAAGTGGAAGCAAAAGTGCGTTAAAAAGTATTGGGAAAAGCCCACCAATAAAAACCTTTAATGTCCCATTTTTTATAATACGTCCTACAAAAAACGTGCCAAAACCTGCAAAGAGAGTAATTAAACTACCCAAAACAACGTCAAAAAATAAACAGCCTGTTATGATGTTTGATAGTAAGCACCCAACAAAAACACCCACTATTGACTGTGGCAAAATTAAGGGTAAGAGTGTTAGCCCCTCAGACAAGCGAAGTTGCAAAGAGCCACTTGCGATTGGAAAAGTAACCAAAGATAAAACCACGTATAGTGAGGCTACAATTCCTGATAGGCTTAAATTTTTAGTAGAAAATAACATAAAAAACTCCCACACCACTAAAACAACGGTAACTGAGAGCCACAATCGGTTGTTTTAGAAGTGTTGTCCGAAAACCTTCATTTTTATATATTTTACACCATTATTTTACATTTTGCAAGGCTTTTTAAGGTCAGATTTTGAATTTCCTCTTGACAAATTTCGACTTTTATTATATATTATGTTATAGACAATTAAATCTATGGATAGAGGTGCAACTTCTATTATAAGCAAAACTAGGGCTTTGAGTTTTGTGGGAAAGGAGAGGTTGCCGAAGAAAACGTGCCTTCCCAACGGCTGTTTATCTGGGTGTAGGTGAAACACGCCTACAACTGTCGCCAGACATTTGGCGTTGAGCTATTAGATATTTTATGAGTTATCACGGATATTTAATAGTCCGTGATTTTTTGTTAAATATCATAAGGAGTGTGGTTTATGTTAAACACAAAAAAATTCTTTAACAAAAAGACCGTTACCTTGCTTATTGCAATCGTTGTAATTATTGGTTTACTTATTACTGCAATTGCTACTGGTGGCGTGCTTAACCGTGTTGCTTGCCCTGATTGTATAGGTGCAGACTGCGAAGTTTGTAATGGCGAAGGCACGGTTGTAGCCTCTTTTTGGGCCTTGCTTCCCCCGGTAATTGCAATTGGACTTGCACTAATTACTAAGGAAGTATTCTCTTCACTATTTATCGGTATTGCCTCTGGTGCTATACTTGCTGCCAACGGCTCGTTTGCAAAGACTATGGACGGCGTTGTTTCAACCGGTTTAATTTCTGCTGTTGAAGGCACTGCTGGTATTTTCGTGTTCCTAGTAGTGCTTGGCATCTTGGTTGCTCTTGTAAACAAGGCTGGTGGTTCTAGGGCGTTTGGCGAATGGGCTAAAACTCACGTAAAAACTAAGGTTGGAGCTAGCCTTTGCACTTTCGCTTTAGGTGTTTTAATCTTTATTGACGATTACTTTAACTGTCTAACGGTTGGCTCGGTTATGCGCCCCGTTACAGACAAACACAAGATTAGCCGTTCTAAATTATCTTTCTTGATTGACGCGACGGCTGCACCTATTTGTATGATTGCTCCTATTTCATCTTGGGCTGCCGCCGTTACTCAATACACTGCTGACGGTCAAGGCTTAAATCTATTTATCGCTGCAATACCAATGAACTTCTATTCAATCTTAACGCTCGTGTTCGTTGTAGGCTTGATTTTAATGAAGTTTGACTTCGGTTTGATGAAAAAACACGAGGAAAATGCTGAAAACGGCGACCTTTTCTCTGGTGCAAGAGTTGCTTCTATCGATGATGGCGAACCTTGTGCAAACGGTAGAGTGTTTGACCTAGTTGTTCCTATTGTAGTTCTTTTAATCTCTAGCGTTCTAGCGCTACTCTACGTTGGTGGTTATTTTGGTGTTGACGCCTGGGGTGGAACTGACAATGCAGGAAAATTTATTGGTGCGTTTGGTAATACGGATGCTACAATTGCTCTTCCTTGGGGTGGTATTTTAACACTTATCGTAACTATTATTTACTTATGTATTAGAAAAGTTATTACTTTTAAAGATTCAATGGAAGCTATTCCAAAAGGCTTTATAGCAATGGTTCCAGCAATCTTAATTTTAACCTTTGCAACTGCATTAAAGAATATGACGGGCGAGCTTGGTGCTAAATTCTTCGTTGGTGATATGATGACTTCTTTCCCTGATACGCTTGCAAAACTTTTACCTGCTGTTATCTTTATTGTTGCTTGTATTCTTGCCTTTGCAACAGGAACAAGCTGGGGAACGTTCGGCATTCTAATTCCTATCGTTACGGCTATGTTTGAAGCTAACGACCCATTGTTCGTGCTTGGCGTTTCAGCTTGTCTTGCAGGTGCTGTTTGTGGCGACCACTGCTCACCAATTTCAGATACGACCATTATGAGTAGTGCAGGTGCTGAATGCGAACACTTAAATCACGTTCAAACTCAGCTCCCCTACGCTATCTACGTTGCTATAATTTCGTTAGTTTGCTTTATCATTGCAGGCTTTATCCCTGTATGGTATATAATGCTTCCGCTTGGCATTGCAATTATGATTGGCTCGCTATTTGTTACTAGATTTGTTGTTAAAAAACTTGAAAGCAAAAAGGCTGAATAATTTTTAAGCTAAAAAGGCTTGCATTTTGCAAGCCTTTTTTGTTTTAACTTAATTGTGATTTTACACTAGAAAAGTTTTCTCTTTGCTCTTTTAAGGTTTCCTCTGGGGCTGATTCTACTTGATAATAACCTTGCTCTGTCATCATTGCAAAAACTTTGAATTGGTCCTCAATTGTTGATGAAAAGTTTTCTTTTACAAGTGTTCTAAAGCCCTTGCTACAACCCTCAGTAAGTGCCGTTGAATATAATTTTACCATTGCTTTTTCTACGTTTAGCATATCTTGAAGAGAATCCTTTTCATTAAGCGTGATTTCACTTTTATAATTATTCATTTTCTACCTCCTAAAGCAAGTCAAACAATGCATTAAAGCGTTGTTCGTGATTGTCTGCTATTCTGCCTAAGCTCTCTGCTAATTTTGCATCAGTTAACGTTCTTGAATACAGCCTTGCCTTTTTACAAATGCTCTCTTCCATTGTTAGTAAGTCTGAAATTAACGTTGCCTCTTTAGTGGTTAACATGTTTTTGTTCATATTTTACCTCCATTACACCTATTTTTTCCAAATTTACCTTTTTTATTCAAAAAAGAAAAAGCACTAAAGAAAGTGCTTTTAATTTTTACCAACAAGTGTCTGGGTGATGCCCTGAGCCTGCAAAATATGGTATAGAATTTATATATTTCATATCGGCTTTGCCAATTTCAAAGTCAAAAACCTTAATATTGCTCTCAATTCTTTCTGGCGTTTGTGATTTGGGAAGTGGCAGTATGCCGTTTTGCAAGCACCAACGAATAAGAAGCTGTGCCGTGCTTACCCCATACTTGTTTGCAAGGGCAATCAATCGTTCATCGGTTAGCATTGCACCCCTGCCAAGTGGTCCCCAAGCTTCAACTAAAATGCCGTGCTTAAAGCAATATTCTACCGTTTCTGCTTGCAATTGCCCAACATGATACTCTATTTGATTAACTGCGGGAACAACCTCGCTTTCAACAAGGTCTTTTAAATGATGCGGACAAAAATTGGATACGCCTATCGCACGAATTCGCTTTTCCTTATAAAGCCTAATCAACGCTTTCCACGTTTCAAGGTTAATTTTTCTCCAATCCTTACCTGAATTTAACGGCTCTGGCCAATGAATTAAAAATAGGTCTAGATAGTCAAGCTTTAGGTTCTCCATCGTTTTATCGAAAGCAAAAAGTGCGTTGTCATAACCTCTGCAGTCATTCCAAAGCTTGCTAGTAACAAAAATCTCCTCTCTCTTAAGCCCACATTCTCTAACACCCCTACCAACGCCTTGTTCATTACCGTAAAAAAATGCCGTGTCGATATGGCGATAACCAAAGCTTATTGCCTTTTTAACAAGCTCGAAAACTAAATCGTTATCAGGCATTAAATAAGTGCCGTATGCAATATTGGGAATTTTTACGCCGTTATTAAGTGTGAAGTTGCCGTTTTTTTCTAAATTATCCATGCTTTAATTTTAACACTAAAAACAAACTTTGTAAATAGAAAACTCCGCCAAATATGACGGAGTTTTGTTTTTAGCTATTATTTGCCAAGCTTTTCTTTTAATGCAGCTAGTTGGTTATATAGCTCTGCAGGAACTCTTTCACCAAGCTCGCCGTAGAATTGCTCAATGCCTTCTGCTTCCTTCTTCCAATTTTCAATGTCGATTGAAAGTAGGTCTTCAATGGTTTCGGTGGTAATGCCTTCTAAACCATCAATGTTAATATCTTTTGCGTTTGGAACGTAACCGATAGCAGTTTCTTTAGCATCAACCTTATCTTCACAACGAGCAAGAATCCATTCTAATACACGTAGGTTGTCACCAAATCCTGGCCAAATGAAGTTGCCTTCGTCATCAGTTCTGAACCAGTTAACGTTGAAAATCTTAGGTTTGTTAGCAATCTTGTCGCCCATTTCAATCCAGTGATTGAAGTAGTCACCCATGTTGTAGCCTACGAAAGGTCTCATAGCCATTGGGTCACGACGAACTACACCTACAGCACCAGTTGCTGCTGCTGTGGTTTCAGAAGCCATAATTGAACCTACGAATACACCGTTGTTCCAATCTTTTGATTGATATACCAATGGTGCAGTTTTAGCACGTCTGCCACCAAATACGATTGCTGATAGTGGAACACCGTTAGGAGCTTCGAATTGGTCTGATAGGCATGGGCAGTTAACAGTAGGTGCAGTAAATCTTGAGTTGGGGTGTGCTCCCTTGATTGCCTTACCATCTGCATCCTTCATGTCGCCATTCCAGGGGTTGCCCTTCCAGTCGATAGCGTTCTTTGGAGGATTCTTATCTAAACCTTCCCACCATACTGTGTTGTCGTCAAGATTTTGGACAACGTTGGTGAAAATAGTGTTCTTCATTGTAGATTTTAATGCGTTGGGGTTAGACTTTAAGTTGGTTCCAGGTGCAACACCGAAGAATCCATTTTCGGGGTTAACAGCCCAAAGTCTGCCGTCCTCACCTACTCTAATCCATGCGATGTCATCGCCTACGCACCATACTTTATAGCCTTTTTCTCTATAAATTTCTGGGGGAATTAACATTGCAAGGTTGGTCTTTCCACAAGCCGAGGGGAATGCTGCTGCAATGTATTTAATTTCACCCTTAGGATTTTCAATACCTAGGATAAGCATGTGTTCTGCCATCCAGCCTTCGTTCTTTCCTAAGAAGGATGCGATACGAAGCGCAAAGCACTTTTTGCCGAGAAGAACGTTACCACCATAGTTTGAGTTGATACTCATAATGGTGTTCTCTTCTGGGAAGTGCATAATGTATCTCTTTTCTTCTGAAAGCTCTGCATAAGAGTGTAAGCCCTTAATAAAGTCACCATCTCCTAATGCGTCTAAAACGTTCTTGCCTACTCTGGTCATGATTGCCATGTTCAATACTACGTATACTGAATCGGTAAGCTCGATACCAATCTTAGAGAACTTGCTGCCTACTGCACCCATTGAATAGGGAATTACATACATAGTTCTGCCTTTCATTACACCCTTAAATAGTCCTTTCATAAGGTCCATTGCTTCGCTGGTTTCCATCCAGTTGTTAATAGGTGCAGAATCGTCTTTATTCTTTGAACAAATAAAGGTTCTGCCTTCTACTCTCGCTACGTCGTTAACCGTAGTTCTGTGTAGATAACAACCAGGTAATTTTTCTTCATTAAGCTTGATTAAAATGTTTTCTTTTACTGCTAATGCTCTCAATTCTTCTAATTGTGATTCAGAGCCGTCAATCCATACAATGTTGTCTGGTTGACAAAGTTCTTTGGATTCGTTGATAAAATCCAATACCTTCTTGTTTGTGGTAAGTTCCATCTTTATATTCTCCTTGGCTTTATTTCGGGTTACCCCGTTACTTCCTTTTAATTATGCAACCTTAGTCACACATAATATATTTTACCATATATATATAAAATTGTCCACTTTATTTTTACCTTTTTTGCCGTTTTTTGTTGTCTTATTATTTATTTTTTATCTTTTTGCTTTCGACCTTTTTTTGCATTTTTAGATAATTTATTATCTTTTTTTCGTGCATTTTTATCGTATATTCATTATATATATATTTAAACAAAACTTGGAGAATATTATGCAATATCAAAAAAAGGTTATTCTTCTAAAACAAGTAAGTCAACTTGTCCCTGACAAAAAGCCGTTATCTGCCATTGCACGAACAGAAACGGAGGCTGGCGTTTCTACTTTCTTTTTATCAGTCCTTAATGCTAGAGCAAAAACTTCAGGTAGCTACTACGCATTTTTACTAGATAGTGCAGGAAAACTTTTCTCTTTTGACGTTGGCCCAAGGCCAACTTCTTTTACAAAAAACTTTGACGTTTGCCCTGACCTATCCTTTGGTGCAGAGGTTGGTTTATTCTTCGTTGCCGATAACATTCCAGAGCTAATAGCTTTTGGCAAAAGCCAGGAATTTAACGGAGATTCAGTAACCTTAAAAAAACGGGTTGCAGAAAGCTTTTTAAAAATAAATAAAGCCGAAGCTAAAAAACCCGTTTATGACGACGAAGCTGTTGCAACCGTAAACTATTACCAAACGGAAAAGGAGGATAACTTAAATGTTTCAATTGGGAATGGCAGTAGCTGTTTCAACTGCGAAGAAAAAACGATTGAAAACCTCTCGTGTAATAACGGCTTGCCGTATGCGACAGACCTTAATGAAAGCTCGCTCAATTTCACAAAACCAACCTACTATGAAAGTGCAAGAGAAGAGCTAGAAGAGATTTTTTTAAAGTTTGAACACGTAGAAGAACTAGAAAAAATGTTCCCCGAAAGTAAGTTTTGCAAAATCAATTACTCTGAGGATAGGTATTACGTGGTAGGTGTAATCGTAGAGGAGGGCAGTGAAAAATACATTTGCTACGGCGTGCCGGGAAAATACGGCGAACACGCCCCAAAAGAGCTTGAACCCTACTGCACCTTTATCCCCCTTTCCATATTTAACTTATCTGGCGAGGGATTTTGGATGATGTTTCAAGACGCTGTTACAGGAGCTTGCTTTAGCTGTAAGGAAAATTTAAAATAGCGTTTAGAATAAACGTTAAGCAATATATTATATAACATTATAATAAATAAAAAAGACACTTGAAAATATTCAAGTGCCTTTATTTGTTTTTAATTATTAACGCTTAACTAAGTGCTTAACACAAGTTACGGTAAACGTGTTAACGATTGTTGTTGCAGATAGATTGCTACTTGAAATAGCTGTGCCAGAAGAAACATATCCGTCAAACTCATCATAATACCCGTCACCATTAACGTCCTTATCGGTTAGTCTATAATATTTCCAACCACTAGTTACGTTTAGGGTGATTGTTGTTAATTTTGAACAGCCCTTAACGAAGCCTGCACCTAATGTAGTAACGTTGTCGCCAATCTTAATTGACCTTAATGAATCACAACCACTGAAAGCATATTTACCAACGGTTTCAACTGAGTTAGGAATAACTACGCTAATCAAAGAGTCACAGTTGTAGAATGCTGAATCACCAATTGTCTTTACACCGTTATTGATAACGAGAGTCTTTAACAACGAGCAGTCCATAAATGCACCTGCACCAATGCTTGTAACTGATTGAGGAATTGTAACCTTTGTTAGCTTTTCACAACCCATGAATGCAAGCTCCGAAATGAACTTCGTGCCACTTTTGATTGTTAGGCTAGTAATTTCCTTGTCCTCAGCACTAATTAAAATTAAATATTTGTTAGTGCTGTTACCAATGTATTTAACTCCACCCTCAACGGTAAATCTTATTTGGTCACAAAGTCTGAATATGTTAGAACCAATGGTTTCAAGTGAATTAGGAACTGAAACTGTTTCAAGCGATGAGCAAGAAGAGAATGCAAAAGTTCCAATTTCTGTTACACCCTCAGGAATAGTAATTGTCTCTACCTTTGAACAACCTGCAAATGCGTATTCGCCAATAGTTACAAGACCTGTTTTAAGAGTAATTGTGCTTAATTTATTACAGTTTTCAAAAGCATATGCGCCAATCTTGCTAGCAGGAATAGTTACGCTTTCAAGTCCTGTATTAGCAAATGCACGTTCTGAAATTTCGTTTACGGTGTTGGGGATAGTAACGTTCTTTAGATTTTTAGCATTTTCAAAAGCGCTTTTCTCAATTTTCACCGTGTTGTCCTTGATTGTGAGTGAACTTGCATTGTTATTTATAGCATAACCAACTAAAACGTTGCCTTGATAAATTGCGTTCCCACTAGAAGAAGCCCCTGTGTTTGCAGAGTCAACCGTAATAGTAGTTAATGCTGAACAACCACTGTTGAAGTTAACGCCTATTGTGCTGAGTTTAGCACCGAAAGTTAAGGTAGTAAGGCTTGAACAAGCGTCGAACGCTTTAGTTCCAATTGTAATTGCATTCGTAAACTCTAAGCTTGTGAGTGCTGAACATTTTTGGAAAGCACGCTCGCCGATAACCTCAACACCTTCAACGTTAATTTGATTTAAGCTCAAGCAACCTCTGAATGCTGAATCGCCAATTTCCTTAATAGTTGAAGATAAAACGATTGTTTCAATAGAAGTGCTGTCAGCAAAAGCTACTGTAGCAATCTTTGTTTGGCTAGTAACTTCAACTTTCTTTAGGCCTGTTGGAAGAGTTCCAAAAACCTCTCTAAGTCTAGCCTTAGTAGAAGACGCGTTTGCACTAGTTCCAGTAAATGGAAGAACTATTTCAGTTAAAGCATTACAGTTTTCAAATGCCTTTGAACCGATATTGGTTACCGTGCTAGGAACGATAATTTTTGTTAGGTTGAGCGCGCTGTTAAATGCGCTTTCTTTAATTTCAATAACATCACTTGATACCGTAAACGTAGTATCTAACTTACCAGCTGAATATTGGATAAGCTCCGTTCCGTCTTTGGTGTATAGAATTCCGTCAACGTCTTTATAGTTCGAGTTGCCCTCAGCAACTTCGATTGCGGTAAGTTTTGTCATTCCGTAGAATGTTAAATCACCGATAGTGGTTACTGATGCTGGAATTGAAATTGAGGTTACACCTGAGCAACCATTAAATGCTTCTTTGCCGATTTCAGAAACAGATTGACCAATAGTGATGCTGTTAATTGATACACAACCTTGGAATGCAGAACCACCAACAGTAATTACATTATCAGGAATTATAATGGTTTCAATATGTTCGCACGATTTGAAAGCAGCCTTGCCAATTGTAGTTACCGATGTAGGAATGGTTATCGCATTAAGACCTACACAAGAGTTAAACGCATCGTCTCCAATAGAAAGTATTCCTTCATTTAAGGTTACAGTTGTTAGTTGTTTTAAGTTTAAGAACGCACCTGAAGCAATCTCGATTGCATTTGTTACGTTAACTGTGTTTAATGAGTTTGAAACTACACCACCAAAGAGCAATGATAAATTACTAGCTTGCGCTTGGTTTTCACCAATAAATGGAACTGTTATCGTTTTTAGCGAAGTGCAACCCTCAAATATGTTTGCACCAATTACTTTTACACTTTCAGGAAGTGTTATGCTAGTAAGCTTGCTTACACCGCTAAACGCACCCTCTTCAACAGAAGAAACTTTGTTAGGAACGGTTATTGCTGTTAATGAACCACTATTTGCAAAAGCATAAGCTGAAATGGTTTTAACGCTTTCAGGTATTACAAAGCTTGAAGCCTTGTTTGCAATTGCGTATTGGATAAGCGTTTCGCCAGATATGTCGTAAAGGTTTCCATCTATTGCTTTATAATAGTTGTTTCCGTCCTCTACACTAATTTGAGCAACGTTGCTACAACCCGATAACGCACCGTCAGAAATAACTACTACTTCACTTGGAAGCACGAACGTGCTTGCCTTGTTACCAATAGCATACCTATAAAGAGTTGTTCCCGCCTTGTCGTAAAGGTTGTTCTCTAATGATTTGAAGTTTTGGTTGTTGCTGTCAACCGTAAACTTTGCAAGCTTAGAACAAGATAAGAAACCCTCAACTTGAATTTCGCTAACTGTTTCACCAATTACAATTTCGGTAAGGTTTTCAAATCCGTCAAACGCAGAATCACCAATCTTTGTTCCGTTTATCGTTACCTTTGTTAATGTGGTAGGGATAACAGCATCTTCTTTATCACTCTTTAAGAAAAGGTGTTGCAAGGTTTCATTAGTTGCCTCCTCTAATTTGTCGCCAATAAAGGGAACTGTTAATTCTTTGATTGAGGTTGAGTAGAGCATACCTAAGCCAAGTTCTACTACGTCATCACCTACAACTATAGAATCAAGTTTTTTAGCACCAGAGAAAGCGTAGTCTGAAACAGCCGTTACGCCTTGAGAAACGGTAAAGCTCTTGTTGTCCTTACCAAGTGCGTATTGGATAAGCCTTGTTCCGTCCTTGCTATAAAGGTTGTTGTCTACAGTCTTGTAATCTTCGTTTGCATTGTCCACAACGATTTTTTCAAGGTTTACACAACCATTGAACGTGCCTGCGGTAATTTTTTTAATAGATTTAGGAATAGTAATTTCCTTCATTGCCACACAGTCCACGAATGCCCCTGCTCTAATTTCGGTTACGGGAACAGTTACGGTCTCTCCGGCATTATTCTTCGTCTCAACCTCAGCAGCTACCTCTGCCTTTTGAAGCATCTTGTTGTTTGGCCCAAAACAGGTTGCTTCAGTATAGTCTTGATTAAAAGTATACTCAAGCGTGCCTGCCACATAATCGTCTTCATCGTCACCACACGCAACAAAACCTAAGGTTGCAGTGAATAACATTATAAAGGACAATAGTGCTAGTAAAAACTTTCTTTTCATTTATCGATTCTCCTTATAACATATAAAAGCACAAGTTTTTGTTGAATTTTCCAAGCCGTTTTTTAGCTTTTTAAGAGCAAGAAAAGGTATCCTCCCATAAAAGCCATACTTTCCTACCCTTTCCTTTGGATAATTCGTAGAATTATTATAGCACAACAAATCTTTTTGTGTCAACTGTCTTAGAAAATAAATAGCTATTTTTATCTGTTTATATTAAATTTTATACTGAGATTTTTATTTCTCACTCTTTTCTTGGGTTTTTCAAGCTAAAATATAGCCTTTCGTTATCGCTATCACATTCTTTAAGCCCCAATCTTTCTATCAAGGCTTTTGAAGCCAAATTTTGCTTAAAGCATCTAGATTTTAACATGTTTGCGCCTAAAACCTCAAACACGTATTCCTTTAATGCACTTGCGCTTTCAGTAGCATACCCCTTTTTTTGATGTTCTCTCAAAAACCTAAAGCCCATCTCAACGCCACCAAGGTAATCAAAATTATGCAAAACGAGTTCTCCCACCAGCTTTTCATTCTCTCTAACAGCAAAACTAAATTCTTCGCCCTTAAACTTTAACGAATTTTGAAATTCATAAAAATACTCTAGAGAAGGGGTTTTCCCTTTCAAATCTTCCCTGTAATCGTATCCCCACCACTTGTTTAACTCATCATCGGTGTAAAGTTCAAAATATCTTTCCTTATCCCTTTTTTCAATGGGAGAAATGGTTAATCGTTCAGTTTTTATGATAACGGTATCTAAAATCTTGTCAATTAGCCTGTTAGCAATGACTATGTTTTTTTCTTTTATCTCTATGGGGTGATACTGAAGCTTAGATATTCTCAAGCCCATATCCCCACAATCTTCTTCTCGATTTATAAACTTAACTCCTTCGGATGCAAACGCCCTGGCAAACTCTTGAGCTAGCGTTGGATACACACCAGAATAACTTTTTAACGCCTTTTCTATGTGAACGATAAGCGTATCGTTAACAATCTCGCCCACCGAAAAGCCCACTATTTTCCCGTCTACTTCAAGTGCGAGCCCAAAGTTATTAAGTGCGTCTAGATTATCTACCAAATCTAGCACTTTTCTTTGTTCTTGAGCTTCACTCCACACCGAAAAGTCTGTTCCTCTTTCAAACTCTTGCAAAAATTCTACAATACGTTCTCTAAAATTTGCGTCAATTATATGAGTTTTATAGTTCGGGTATTGCTTTTTGAATTTATTCACGTGGTTTCTTTGTCCGCTCAGTTTCTTTCCAGAATAGCTCTTAAAACTTTCAGCTAGATAAATATAATCGCTCCACGCTCTATCGTTATAAACCCTAGCATCGTGATAACGCTCACAAAGTAGCCCAGCTGTTTTATTGTCAATACAGCAAAATTGTAAAGGCTTAAAGCGTTTTTTACAATATTCTTCAATTATAACTAACGCACCCTCAACATTCTTTCCCATAGGAAAATAAAACGCCTCTTCATAATCCAAGCAGGTTTCTTTCATAATCAGCGTTTCGTCAATTATGGCATAATCAATCACAAAGTTTTCACGCCACATATATTTTACACCCATAGATATATCACAAAAGGAAATTTCCGATTGCGATAAATACGGCTCTAAGTCTTTTACGTTTTTGTTTAATCTTTTGAATTCAATCATATAAAAAAGAGGGCGAGATTACCTCGCCCCACGCTTTCCTTTATTTTTTAGAGGGAGTATCCTCTCCAACAACACCCTTAAGCGATGCAAGTAAGCCCGTAACGTTTTGAATTTCGCTTGGCACAATTATCTTGGTTGCATTTCCTTCTGCCAAAACCTTTAACGCGTCGTAACCCTTCATTGTTAGGTATGCTGCATTTGGGTTTGCATCGTTTATCATCTTAATTGCAGTTGCAGTTCCTTCTGCTTCGGCAATAACGGCAGCCTTTTTCGCTTCTGCCCTTAAAATCATTGCTTCCTTTTCACCTTCTGCAACTAGAATGTTACTCCTTTTTTCGCCCTCTGCTTTTAGAATGCTTTCTCTTCTTTCACGTTCAGCACGCATTTGCTTTTCCATTGCTTGTTGAATATCTCTAGGTGGAAGAATGTTTTTCAATTCCACACGGTTTATCTTAATTCCCCAAGGGTCAGTCGCTTCATCAAGAATAATACGCATTTTTGAATTTACAGTATCGCGAGAAGTTAACGTTCCGTCAAGCTCAAGCTCACCAACAAGGTTTCTAAGAGTTGTTGCTGTTAAATTTTCAATCGCTCTCAACGGGTCTTCTACACCGTATGTGAATAGCTTAGCGTCGGTTACTTGAAAATATACTACCGTGTCAATTTGCATTGTTACGTTATCTTTTGTTATAACTGGTTGAGGTGCAAAGTCAGCAACTCTTTCTTTTAACGAGATAGGGCCACCAACCGTTCTGTCAATGAATGGCAATATGATATGCACGCCTGTGCTTAAAAGCTTGTGAAACTTACCGAGTCTTTCAACAACTACTGCCGTGCTTTGACGAACAATTTTTAGTGAAGACACTACTACTATAAAGAATAATGATGCAAGAACTAATATTACAACTATTCCAGGGTTCATAAAATTTTCTCCTTTTTTTATATTTTGCACGTTTTTTGTGCATACGTTTTAACTTTTTTATTACCTATTCGGCTTTTTCAATTATGTATTTATTACCTTTTATACCAATCGTTCTAACTTTTTCGCCCTTCGCTATGCTGTCTTGTTTGTTTCTAGAAACAACGTTCCATATAACGTCACCTATCTTGATTGTTCCAGGCTGTTCACTAGTTAAGTCAGATAAGAGTATATATTCTTCTCCAATAAAGGTCTCTGCATTAGTTTTGGTTTCATTTTTTAGTAAATATTTTAAAACCGTTTTTCTAAAACTTAGCAGTAGGATTATCGAGATTGCTATAAATATTAAAAGTGTAATTTCCCATTGCACGTTAAATAGTGCTAAAACGATTGCCACTAAGCCACCGCCCGCAAACCAAATACTTAACATTTCATTGGTTAAAAATTCGACTATTACGGCAACAGCCGTAATGCCTAGCCATACGTATACCATAACGCCTCCTTATTATATTTATTAAAATTGTTTTTTACTGCTCTTTAGATATTCTAAGATATCGCTTATTCTGTCCAAATCATCACGGGTATAATAATCTATATATATTCTACCCTTTTTGTCGTTTCCGATAGCGTTAACTTTTGTGCCTAACACCCTTTGCATATCCCCGATAAGCTCTTTAAGTTCGGCAGAAAGCTCTTGCTTAATCTTCTTTTTAACCTTTTCTTCGGGTGGTAAGAAGTAATCCTTAACCCTTTTTTCCACCTCACGAACAGATAGACCTTCTTTCACTGCTGTATTTGCAATCTTAATTTGGTCTTGATGAGGAACTGATACCAAAGCTCTAGCGTGACCCGCTGAAAGCTCTGCATTAGCAACCATTTTAATAACTTCTTGCGATAAACTTAAAAGTCTTAAAGTATTTGCAATTGCAGGACGAGATTTGCCTATTCTATCAGCAAGGTCCTCTTGCGTTAAGCCGTAATCCTCCATAAGCGAACGCATTGCCGTTGCCGCTTCAATCGGGTTTAGGTCCTCTCTTTGTAAGTTTTCAATAAGCGAAATCTCTTTAATTTGACGCTCGCTATAGTTTTTAACAATAACCGGAACGGTATCAAGCCCAGCAATTTTACTTGCACGGAATCTTCTTTCACCGGCAATAATCATATACCTATCGCCACTCTTGTTAACGATAATTGGCATAATCACGCCGTGTTTTTTGATTGAATCTGCTAATTCTTTTAACGCAGTTTCATCAAACACCTTTCTCGGCTGGTTGGGGTTCGCAAATATCGAGCTAATTTCTATCTCGGTAACGTTGTTTTGCCCTACCGTTTTCTCATCGTCATCAAACAATAAGCTTTTGCCGTAATCCTCTTCGGTTTCCGAAAAGAGTGCTGATAAACCTTTTCCTAATCCTCTATTGGGTTTCATTTTTCCTTTGCTCCGTTTTTTTATTTTTTATGGGGCTTTCCCCTTTATGCTTGCTTTTTGTATTTTGCAGGCTGTTTATCTAAAAATTCTTCGGTCAATGCGTTATACGCCTTTGCTCCAGAACACTTCACGTCGTGCATCATTATTGGAACTCCGTGGCTTGGTGCTTCAGCAAGTCTAACGTTTCTAGGTATTATGGTTTCATATACACGCTTACCGAAAAACTTTTTAATTTCCGAAGAAATCTGCCTTGCTATTATAGCCCTATTGTCGCTCATTGTTAATACTACGCCCTCTATCTTGAGGTCGGGGTTTAAGTGTTTTACAACAAGCTTAATCGTGTTCATAAGCTGACTCAATCCCTCCATTGCGTAATATTCGCTTTGAATAGGTATCATTACCGTGTCTGCCGAAGCCAAAGCGTTAATTGTGAGTAGGCCTAGCGACGGTGGACAGTCAATAGTTATAAAATCATAACTATCTTTTGCCCTTTCTAAAACTTTTTTCAAAACATGTTCTCTATTCTTAACGTATACAAGCTCTACCTCTGCTCCAGCAAGGTCAATATTAGAGGGTAAAATATCTAGGTTGTCAACTTGGGTTTTAATTACTGCATTTGCAATGGGCATGTCGTCTATCATAACGTTATACACAGAGTTTTTGATTTCACTTTTAGAAAATCCCAAACCGGTTGTAGCATTACCTTGAGGGTCAAGGTCAACTATTAAACATTTATACCCTTTTGCAGCCAAATATGCCGACATGTTCACGCAAGTAGTAGTTTTACCTACACCACCCTTTTGGTTTGAAAAAGCGATTATTTTTCCCATAAATTTTCTCCTAGTCTTTAGTTAATCGTTTTGATTTTAGTCTTTGTTTCCGTCGTCTTTTTGTTCTGTTTTGTCTAAATTTTCATCTACCGTTAAAGGATTTTCTTTGCTTTCACTCTCATTTCCTTCTTTGGTTTCAACTTGTTCCTTTTCCTCAGCTTTTTCAGCTTCTTTAACGATTACCGTTGAACGCTTTATGAATGGATTGTCTTTTAAGGTGCGTTCGTTTTCGTCCATATATTTCATAATCTCTTCAACAGACTTTCCTTCCATTAATAAGTCAACCTCTTCAGAGAAGATAGTTTCTCTTTCAATTAGAAGCCTTGCCATATTGTCTAATAAATGTTTATTATCAGCGAGAAGCTTTCTAGCCTTTTGCAAGCTCGTATCAATAATCTCTGAAATCTCAGAGTCGATAATTGCTGCCGTTTGCTCACTATAGGTTACGTGCGATTGCATATCCCTTCCAATAAAGAATTCCTTATCCGAGCCATAAGAAATAGGTCCAACCTTTTCGCTCATGCCCCATTCGGTAACCATCATTCTAGCACGCTTACTTACAGCCTGAATATCACCAGAAGCCCCTGCTGATATATCCTTTATAATAAGCTCTTCTGCAACCCTTCCACCTAAGGTCATTACAATATCATCTAAAAGCTTAGCCTTTGTCAAATGATTATCATCGGTATCAGGTCTTGTCATTGTATATCCTGCCGCTTGACCACGAGGAATAATTGAAACCTCGTGAACGGGGTCACAATTTGGCAACAATCTCGCTAGAATTGCGTGTCCCGATTCGTGATATGCAGTAATACGTTTATCCGTTTCAGTAACAAGACGGGATTTCTTTTGAGGTCCTAATAAAACTTTATTTATTCCCTCGTATAAGTCTTTATTGGTTATAAACTTTCTATTATCTCTTGCCGTTAAAATTGCAGCTTCGTTTAATAGGTTTTCTAAATCAGCTCCAGAAAAACCACTTGTCATTCTTGCAACCGTCTTAAAATTAACGTCTTTTGCAAGAGGTTTGTTCCTTGCATGCACTCTTAAAATTGCCTCTCTCCCTCTAACGTCGGGAACGTTAACAAATATTTGTCTATCAAATCTACCAGGTCTTAAAAGTGCTGGGTCTAATATATCTGCACGGTTTGTTGCTGCCATAACAATTATTCCATCGTTAGTTTCAAAACCGTCCATTTGAACAAGTAATTGGTTTAACGTTTGCTCTCTTTCATCATGTCCACCACCCATTCCTGTTCCACGTTGACGGCCAACTGCATCTATTTCGTCAATAAAAACGATACACGGCATGCTTTTTTTCGCCACGTCGAACAAATCTCTAACTCTAGATGCACCAACACCAACAAACATTTCCACAAAGTCTGAACCTGAGATTGAGAAGAATGGAACGCCTGCTTCGCCTGCAACGGCTTTTGCAAAAAGTGTTTTACCTGTTCCGGGAGGACCTACTAATAAAACGCCCTTAGGAATTCTTGCACCAATCTCCGAGAACTTTTTGGGATTTTTAAGGAAGTCTACAACCTCCTGAAGCTCTGCCTTTTCTTCCTCTGCACCTGCAACGTCAGAAAAACGAACCTTTAAGTGCTGATTAACTCTTGCATTAACCTTGGCAAAGTTCATTGCCCCCTTAGTTCCACCTTGAGTTTTGTTCATTACAACAACAAATATTACTGCAATTAAAACACAACCAATAAGTGGTAGCATAGATGCAAAAAGCGAGCCTTCGTTAGGATTGCTATAATCAAAGTCAATTCCAGCCGACATTAAGCTTTGCTCTAATTCTGCAACTATCTCGGCACTACGAGAATAGTTAGCAGTAAATGAAACGTATCTGGACTCTCCGTTCAAGTGAAGATTAAAATAAATTACGTAATCATCAAAATAAACCTCGCCCATAGTAACAAAATCAAACGAATAACCTGCAAATGCTGAATTTACGTTTGAAATTTGCTTTAATTCCTCTTTAGAAATAGTCTTGTCACCCGTTTGAAGTTCAACCAATCTAGTGAACTCAGACGTTTTTATTTGTTTTTCCTTGTCTAAGCAATTACCTAAAGACAAGGCTGCAATTAACGCTATAATAACAGCAAGTATTATCCATAGCGATTTAGAACTGTTTTTCTTCAAAATGAACTCTCCTTGTAATATCAGTCACATATATTATAATGTTTAATTATTTAAAAATTATTGAAAAGCAAGCTATATTCAAAAAGCATAAAATCGCTAATAAATTCCTGCACTTTTCCTACTTATTATTATATAACAATTTTATAAAAAATACAATAGAATTTTTAAATTTTTTTTGCCAGAATAAAAAAACACATCTTTGCGCCACATGTTTATTTTTTGCGCCTTTTACAAAATAAGTTTTTACATCTATTATTTATAAAAAATTAAACAAATAAAAAATTTTATAGCGAAATAAATTACGATATTAAAGCTCAAAACAACATGCTGTAAACAAAATAATGGAAATTGGTTTTATAGAAACAACCTTATAAGGTGGTTTTTGTTAAACTCTTAAAAATTGCTGTAAACATAATTCATCTAGCAATTAAACCAAAAAGCTGGTTGCGCTAGAAATTTTAACACAAAAATGTTATAATATTTGAAAAAATCTTTAAAAAGAACGGAGAATGGATATTACCCCCTTGTTTTGCTGTGTTTCACGTGGAACAATAGAAAAATATATGTTTCACGTGGAACAAAAACAATGTTTGTGCGCAAGCTTGTAATTTTAGCGATAAATTTACAAAAGTTTTGTATATCTATAAAATTTAGCTATAATTTTTGATTTTTAACCATTTTTTGTCTTAAGACGTTCTGATTTTAAAATTTTAACAAAAACGACCAATAATACAGGTTTTTAACAAAATTTCTCTCTCAGCTCGTTAAAATCGGTTTTTTTATAAACAAAAAAGGCGATATTTAATCGCCTTTCAGTGATTTTATAATCTAAACTTAGATTAAGTTAAACGGTTGCATTTATTACTGACAAGATTATGTCTGTAAGATTTATGTTAGACAAGCCTCTAATAATAAGCCCAAAAACGTTTATATTGCTTATAAATCTCATAAAAATTGACGCATCGATTTGCAACGCAATGTTTTGGAAGAACGCAAACGGAATAAATTGTATTATCATTATGCAGAACTGCAAAATAATTATTGCGTGGAAAAAACCTAAAACTGCACCTAATACCGTATCTGTAACGCCAACAACCTTTATAAAATGTGCTTTTTTTACTATTTCTCCAAACAAGAAAAACAAAATTCTAAATAATATATAAAAACCAATAAGTGCAATGGCTAGCACCGTATAATATCCAAACACGGGCGAGATAATCTGATTTAGCGTTACCTCGTTTGATATAGTGCCTTTACTTTTAATAGAAAGAATTAAGCCTATAAGCCATTGCGAGAGGTTTTTACTCGCAAGCAGCTCAGCAGATGCTTCTCCAAGCGTAACGTTTGCTATATTATCGCCAAAGAAATTGGTTACAATTCCCGATGCCCAATTTGATAGGGTGGTAATTAGCCCATATTTCTTTTGTAAAAAATTTGCTCCAACTTTACAAAGCAATGCAGCAAACAATAAACTAAGAACCGTTCCAAACATTGAAACAAAGGTTTTAGCAAATCCGTTCTTTAGCCCAACTAAAGTAAATGCTATTATAACAATTAGCGCTATTAAATCCATTATTGCACCTAGGTTTGATGCAAGTAAATTCATACTTGGTAAACCCCCATTAACAAACATTTGTTTGTTTTTGCACAATATATATATTCTTATATTAACATAAAAATACAATTTAATCAATTATTTTATAAAAAATGAATAGTTTAAATAAAATTTGTCAATAAAATAAATATCAAACTTAGCGAGAATATAATGAACAACAACGTATACACATTTAACACTTTTAATAATTTTACAGATAGCTCAATTGCCCAAGCAATAGACACCTTAAACATTGAAAGACGTGCAATAATACTTGTTTGCGTAGGAAGCGACCTAGTTTTAGGAGATAGCCTAGGACCATTAGTTGGAACAATGTTAAAAAAGAAAAATGTTCGCTCCTACGTTTACGGAACGCTTCATTCACCAATCACTGCAAAAGAGATAGAGCACGCTAAAATTCATTTAAGGCAAATGCACCCAAATGCACTAATTGTAGCACTAGATGCAGCAGTGGGCTCTACTGATGAAGTGGGTAGCATAAAGGTTATTGACAAAGGATTAAAACCAGGACTTGGCGTTAATAAAAATTTAAGCGAGATAGGGGATATAAGTATTATAGGCGTTGTTGCCCCAAAATCTGATAAAAATTATAATCTTTATAATTTAACAAGATTAAACCTAATATATAAAATGGCAGAAAAAATAGCAAATGGTATTGATTTATACGAAAAATCGTTAACAAAAAAAGCCGTTCACAACTCTATATTTAACTAAAAAAGCGAGGCAAAGCCTCGCTTTATTTTATTACATTTTATTAAACTCTTTTTATAGATTTGATAATAATTGGTTCAGAGGGAATGTCGTCATAAAAACCCCAAGAGTGAGTAACAACCTCGCTTATTTCTCTTGCAACTAAAAAACTTTCTTCATCAACAAGCTTACCAAAAGCAGCATATTCACCATCAAGGAAAGGGCAATCTGCAACACAAATAAAAAATTGACTTGTTGCAGAATCCTTAACAGAGGTTCTAGCCATTGAAATTACACCTTTCTTGTGTTTTATAGGATTTAATATTCCGTTTGAAGCAAATTCGCCTTTAATTGCAGGTTTTGCACCTTTTTTATCTCTAATACCTGGCTCATCATCAGTATATCCGCCACCTTGAATCATAAACTGAGGTATAACTCTGTGAAAAATAGTTCCGTCATAAAAACCTTCATCTACGTAGCTTAAAAAATTCTTAGCTGTGATTGGTGCGTTTGTTTCATCAATCTCAACAAGCATTGTCTTGCCATTTTTAAGTTCAATTTTAACAGTTGCCATAACGCCTCCCATATATTATGTATTAAAATTTATATACCGTTTACTTATTTTTTATAAAAAACCAATGCAAACACAAATGAAACAACCGAACTAGAAAGCATTAATGTTCCAAATAAAGAAAGTATGGCCACAACAACAGGCTTGTCGGTTTCAGTTTGAAAAACAGTAGTAATACCGTTATCAGTAACAAAATGGAAAACCAAAAAGTTAAAGATAAAAACCACAACGGCTATAATAAATAAAATAAGCGAAAATCTTAAAATATTTTTTCTTGATACGTCTTTCATTTTCTTATCCTAATAAATTTATAGAGTAGTTTATACGAGAAAGGGTTTCAGCTTTACCTAAGATTTCAGCAACCTCAGTTGCACCACCAGCCGTTGCCTCCTTACCCGTGATTGCAATTCTAGTTATCCATAAAACAGCTTGCTTTTTAATTTCAAGCTTACTAGAAAGCTCAACTAAAACGTTAAATAAATTAGAATTATCCCAAACGTCAACGTTTTCTAGGGCAAGCTTAATTTGAGGAAGAATATTTTTTGCTAGCTCTATAGAAGCTTTTTGTTTTTGATTTTCAAAAAGCGAAGTAGAATACTCGTTAAACTCTTCTAAAAAGTCTATCTTTTCAGGAATCTCACTGAAAATTTGAATTCTAGTGCGAACAAGCTTAACAAGTTTTTCAAAATCGTATTTGTCAAACGCCTTGCTTGCCTTAAAAAATTCTGCCGAACGCTCTATAAACTCTTCATCGCTCATAGCTTTAATATATTCGCCAGATAACCATCTTAGCTTAACCTCATCAAAAATCGAGGGGGATTTACTAATTCCGTCAAGCGAAAAGCTTTCAATAAGCTGGTCTAAACTCAGTTTTTCATCGTTTGTCTTAGGACTCCAACCAAGTAAAGCTATATAATTAACGATTGCTTCTTTGACGTAGCCTTTTTTAACAAAATCTTCGTAGCTAGCATCTCCGTTACGCTTTGATAGCTTATGCTGAGCATCTTTCATAATGGGGGGAAGATGAATATAAGTAGGTCTTTCCCAACCAAACGCATCATACATAAGGTTATATTTTGGTGTAGAAGAAAGATATTCCGTGCCACGAATAACGTGGGTAATACCCATTAAATGGTCGTCGATTACGTTTGCAAAGTTATAAGTGGGCATTCCATCACTCTTAATCAAAATGCCGTCTTCAATATCAGAATAATCTACACTAATATCTCCGTAAACCAAGTCGTGATAACTTCCAACGCCCTCTTTTGGCACGTTTTGACGTATAACGTATGGCTCGCCATTTTTAATGCGTTCCTCAACTTCTTCCTTAGAAAGCGACAAACAATGCTTGTCATACTTCATGTTTCCTGCATTGTCTTTAAGAGAATTTATTCTCTCTGGCGTGCAAAAGCAGTAGTATGCACCACCACACTCAACTAGTTTTTTTGCATACTCAGTATAAATTTCTTTTCTTTCACTTTGAACGTATGGTCCATAATTTCCACCTACGTCTGGACCTTCATCATACATAATCTTAGAATCACGCATGGTGTTATAAATGATTTCTACCGAGCCGTCAACATATCTTGCAGTATCCGTATCCTCTATTCTTAAAATAAAATCGCCACCATGCTTTTTAGAATATAAAAACCCATAAAGAGCCGTTCTTAATCCCCCAATGTGTAAGTATCCCGTGGGGCTGGGTGCAAAACGCGTTCTAACCTTTGCCATAGCTTCTCCTTTAATAGTGTTCTTTAATTAGTTTATTGCTTTGATATTTTGTCAACCTCTTTTAATACGGTTGAAACGTCAGAAGTCTTTTTAATATAATCCATTCTACCCTCAACGTGATAGCTGTAAAAATCAGAGTTGCCAACGATAATATGGTCGATTAGCGATATTCCGTGAATTTCGCATAATATATTTAGCTTTTTAGTCGTAAAGTCATCAGTTTCGCTTGGCGCAATACTACCACTAGGGTGGTTGTGCGAAACAATTAAAAAGCTTGGCTTTATTACTGCTAGGGCTTGAACTAATTCAGGGACTTCTACTTTGACTGCAAAATCGCTTTTGTTCTTAAACTCCATATGCGATAATAGTTTATACTTATTATCTAGCAAGAATATTACAAACTTTTCCTGCTCGCCTTCTTCAAAATAACGTGATATGTATTTTCTATTATTATCAAATGATGTCCACCTTTCTTTTATTTCTAAGGCTTTGCTATCATTAAGCGAATTAAAAATCTTTCCTACCACACAAATTTGGGTTGCTATTCTATCTCCCACACCTTTAACTGAAGCAAGCTCCTTCGGCGTGGCATTAAAAACGTTCTTTAAACTTCCAAACACGTTAATAAGCGTGTGAGCTAACGCATTTGTGTCGTGACGGGAAACTACTGAAAACAATAAAACCTCAAGTTTTTCGTGGTCACTTAGACTGTCCGGATTATTTAAGAACCTATTCGTCATTCTTTTGCGGTGTCCCGCATGCAAGTTAGAGTCCATATAATTTATTATATCACACTTTCAAAATTTTTCCACTAATTTTTAAGCGTTTTATTATCTTACTCTTGCTTTTTAGCCACCTTATGCATATAATATTACTGTATGGAGGTGAATATGGAATTATTTAATGATTATCTAAATAGCTTATCAACCTTGATATCATATAAATCAGTAAAAACAGCTCCTGAACCAAACGCACCTTTTGGAAAAGGCAACAAGGACGCATTGGAATATTTTTTATCGCTTGCAGGCTCTTTCGGGTTTGAAACAATTAACTACGACAACTACGGAGGAGAAGTTATTTTTGGCGAGGGTGAAGAGTTTGGAATTATAGGTCATTTAGACGTTGTTCCCGAAGGAATCGGTTGGAACACACCACCATTCGAGCTAACGTTGATTGACGACGTGTATTATGGTCGTGGGGTGGATGACGATAAAGGGCCTTTGCTTGCCTGCCTTTACGCATTAAAAGCATTAAAGGATAAGGGAATAAAGCCTAACAAAAAATTCCGTTTAATTGCTGGCTGCAACGAAGAATCTGGCTGGAAAGACGTGGAATATATAAGCAAAAAAACAACGCTTCCTACAAACGGTTTCTCGCCTGACGGGGTTTTCCCTGTAACTTATGCTGAAAAAGGCGTTATTAGATTAGAATTTTATTTGCCTAAGTTTAAGAACTTTTCCTTTGTTAACGGTGGAACTGTTGTCAATGCCGTTTGTGCATACGTTTGTGCCACATGTGAAAGCGATGGAATAAACGAGACGCTTATAAATAAGCACGGCTTGTCGCTAAAAAACGGTAACGTTATCGAGAGTTTTGGTAAATCAGCACACGGCTCTACGCCACATCTTGGAAAAAATGCTATGTTGCCATTCTTAAACTATCTTCTAGACTGCGGGGAAGACGTTAAAGGCTTTATAGACTGCTTGTTTAACGATAAGTTTGGATTTAGTAATATTAAAAACGAACAAGGGCAGTTAACCATTTCGCCCAACCTAATTTACGAGGAAAACGAAAAGGTGGTTATTGTTTGCGATTGCCGTGTTCCTGCTCCCATAACCGAGCAAGAGGTTATCGATTTTGTTAAACAGTTTAATATAGCTTTTGATTACAAAATTTCCCACCCACCCTTTATGATTGACAAGAACGGTTACGTTATTCAAACCCTACTAAAATCATATAGGGAGGTTACGGGCGACTTTACAGATGCAAAGGCTATGGGTGGTAGCACGTTTGGTAGAGCGTTTTTAGGTGGTTGTTCTTTTGGTCCAACTCTTCCCGGCACAAACCACCACGCACACGAGCCAAATGAATGCGTTAGGGCTTCTGAGCTTAAAACAATGTTTGATATTTATCTCTACACTGTAGAAAATCTTGCTAAATAGCTTATAAAGAAAAAAAGACCTTAAGAATAAGGTCTTTTTTTTAGGTTTCTTTCATGACTTACAAATCATCTGCATCTTGAACGGGCTTAGCCAATCTATCTTTATCGTCTATGCCCGTATAAGAACCTTGCGTATCAAAGCTACTAGAAAAACTACTTGCAATTCTTAGTGCTTTTTTCTGTGCTTTTGTTTTTAGCATTGTTTTTTTGATTCTTTGCTGTTCTCATAACTTTCCCCCTTAATATTATTGTGTAATAAAAAGAGAATAATATACATAAAAAACGACAGCGTGTTAGTTTTTTTGTTCCTTTTTTTTCCTTTTATCGAATGCCGATTACCGTGCAAGGCACTTCAGAAGCTAAAATTTTTGCTATTGGGTATTTTGCTGAAGCGATTATAACTTTAGTTCCAATCTTAACTGCCTCTTTAACATATTCAAGCTTTGCCTTTGCTCCATTTGCGCCCTTTCTAGAAGCTCCTTTGCAGTAGTTCTCGCATTCATCAATATTTAGTAAAACTTCTTCAGCATTCTTGCCTGAAATTTCTTTTATTAAGGTGTCGGGATTAGTGCTATCTTTATAAATTCCCTCTGCACTGGTTAAAATCAGCAAGGTTTTAGCTTTTAATAGGCAAGCTATTTGAGAAGCCGTTTCATCGTTATCAACACACTCTACAACCTTTTCGTGCGTGCTTTTTAAGGATTGAATTTCTAGCTTTCTGCTTTCTTCAATACTAACAGCATCGTTATAGTTGATTATTGGAATAGCGTTCTGCTCCTTACAGCGAAGAAGCAACGATTTTAGATGCTCCCTTTTTACGTCGTCGTTAAAGTGCTGATGCTCCACCAAAACCTGACGGAGTGAATATCTAGGGTCAACAAACTGTCGATAGGTTTCCATTAAAATACTTTGACCTTGCGAAGCATAGTCCGTTTTAACCTCTTCGGGCGAACCAGAAAGTTCTTTTCCATTTCTTCTAATATAGTCAAGCCTGCCCGTTTCAGCAGCACCACTAGTAACCCAAACGTAACCGGGCTTAAGTTCAGAAGAAAGCCTAGCAATCAAAGTATAGTTTAGGTTGTTGCTTTCTTTATCAATTAAAGCCATTGAACCTATTTTACCAACTAATTCTACGTCAAAGTTCATAAAAATCACCTTAAAATTTATTAAGCCTATTTTATCACGAAATAAACTAATATTCAACCAAATATATGCAATTTAGAACTTTTTGTTGACAAACAAGAAAAAATATAATATACTGACTATACTTTTAAGTTGGTTAAACGGTCGCGGGGGCGGAGAGAAACCGCCAATGAGGAAAGTCCGAGCTTTTTAGAAACAGGGTGCCGGAGAAATCCCGGTGAAGGTGACTTTAAGGAAAGTGCAACAGAAAATTACCGCCGTTTAAGGTAAGGTTGAAAAGGCGAGGTAAGAGCTCACCGCCCTTGTGGTAACACAAGGGGCAATGTAAACCCCACCCGAAGCAAGATTGACAAACCGTTTCATATGGGGAGTTTCGCCCGAATCGGTTTACTAAAATATCGCTGGGGGATAACGGAGACGTTATTCGTAGATAAATGACCGTTCACGACAGAACTCGGCTTATCGACTGACTTTAAAGTTATACGTGCCTTGAAAGGTAATTCCTTTCAAGGCACTTTTTTATATTATTTATTGATATAAACCATTAAAACTGCTATGTCGGCAGGGGAAACGCCAGATATTCTGCCCGCTTGCCCTAAAGAGCGTGGCCTAATTTTATCTAGCTTTTGTCTTGCCTCTAATCTTAATCCCTGTATAGATAAATAATCTATGCCGTCAGGAATAAGCTTTTCTTCTAGCCTCTTGGCTTTTTCTATCTGGTCGAAACACTTTTGCAAATATCCCTCGTATTTAGCATCGGTTTCTACCGTTTCTAAAATTTGTTTACTAATGTTTTCAAACCCACCGAATTCGGATATAATCTCTATTAGTGGAATTCCTCTTCTAATAAGGTCTGCAAAGGATAGAGCTGTGCTTGCTTGCTCATAGCCGTGCTTTTTTAACAAAGCCTCGCACTCTTTAGGTTTAACCCTCGTTTGTAAAAGCTTTGTAGCCTGCTCGTATTCTGCTTTGCGTTTATTATAATTTTCTAGCCTTTCTTCACTTATAAGCCCCGTTCTTATTGCTTTTTCAGTTAAACGCAAATCGGGATTATCTTGACGCAAGGTTATTCTATATTCTGCTCGGCTAGTCATCATTCTATAAGGCTCGTTTGTGCCTTTGGTAGTTAAATCGTCAATTAGAACGCCTAAATACCCCTCATCTCGAGATAAAATAAACGGCTCTTCGCCCTTTAGCTTTAAGCTTGCGTTAATTCCTGCAATAAGTCCTTGCCCTGCAGCCTCTTCATAGCCACTCGTTCCGTTAATTTGCCCTGCAGTATATAGTCCTGATATTTTTTTAAACTCTAACGTGGGGTAAAGGTCTAGTGAATCAACACAATCGTATTCAATGGCATAGGCATAACGCATAATTTCGCAGTTTTCTAAGCCACGCACCGTGCGATACATTTCCCTTTGCACGTCGTGTGGGAGAGAAGTAGACATGCCTTGAACGTAAATTTCATTGGTGTCTGCCCCCTCTGGCTCTAAAAATAGTTGGTGGCGTTCTTTATCAGCAAAGCGCACAACCTTATCTTCAATAGACGGGCAGTATCTCGGTCCTGTTCCGTGAATAACGCCTGCATAAAGGGGTGAACGGTGCAAGTTTGCCCTTATTACCTGGTGAGTCTTTTCATTAGTATAGGTTAAATAGCAAGGGGTTTGGTTTTGTGGCACACTGTCAGTTAAAACGCTAAACGGGTATATTTCTTTCTCACCATTTTGGATTTCTAAAGCCGAAAAATCAATGGTTCTAGCATCAATTCTAGCAGGCGTTCCCGTCTTAAAACGTCTAACCGTAAAGCCTAAATCAATAAGGTTTTTAGTTAACTCGTTTGCAGGGGCAAAACCGTTTGGACCTGCAGAACGCTTCCATTCACCAGCAATGACCTCGCCGTTTAAGTATACACCTGTGGCAACAATAACAACCGAGCATTCTAAAATTCCACCGTGTGCAGTTTTAACGCCACAGACCTTGCCGTCTGAAACTAAAATTTCAACAGCTTCGCCTTGAATGATTTTAAGGTTTTCTTGATTTTCAAGCGTTTGCTTCATTAAGCGGTGATAAAGGTTTTTATCCTCTTGCCCACGCAAACTTTGAACGGCTGTGCCTTTGCCACGGTTAAGCATTCTTATTTGAAGCAATGCGTTGTCGGCATTAATTGCCATTTGACCACCGAGTGCGTCAATTTCTCTAACTATTTGACCTTTAGCCGTTCCACCAATTGAAGGATTGCACGCCATAAAGGCTATGCTGTCTAAGTTCAGAGTAAGCATAGCCGTTTGGTTTCCCGTTCTCGCTAAAGCGAGCGCAGATTCTACACCGGCGTGTCCCGCACCGATGACTACTGCGTCAAATTTTCCTTCAGTAAAATAGTTCATCTTTTTTATTGCTTTAATATCATCTTTTTAATATCGTTAATTTCAACTGCAAACTTGTCCGAAGACTTTATAAGTTCAGCAATCTTTCTTCTTGCGTAAATTACAGTTGCGTGGTCACGCCCAAGCTTTTCACCCACCGTAACTAAGGGTAGGTTCATCATATCCGTAATTAAATACATACAAATCTGTCTTGGCTCGGTAAATTCTTTGTTCTTTTTCTTGCTTACAATATCCTTTTTATCTATCTTATAGAAATTGCATACGCAAGATATAATATCGTCCACTTGAAGCTCTTCTTGTTTCTCGCCAGCACTTTCCTTTAAGGCTTCGTTAACAAGGTCGATAGTGATTGGCTTTTCGTGAAGCTTAGAAGCAAAAATAACTTTTGTAAGCTTGCCAATAAGTGTTCTAACGTCGGTATCATCCATTTCAGCAATGTAGGATAAAACCTTAATATCAACCACGCATCTTTGTTCTTCAGCCTTTTTGCGAAGAATGGCAATCTTGGTTTCAATATCCGGTGGTTGAACGTCGGCAAGCAAGCCACCCTCGAAACGAGTTCTTAGTCTATCCTCTAAAACCTCAATTTCCTTAGGTGGTCTATCAGAAGTTAAAACAACCTGCTTGTTTTGAAGCACTAGTTCGTTAAAGGTGTGGAAGAATTCAGTTTGACTGCTCTGTTTTTTAGAAAGGAACTGCACGTCGTCAATAAGCAACACGTCCACGTTGCGATAGCGTTTTCTAAAATCAGCACTACTGCCTGCCTTACCCTTAGAAATGCTTTCAATTAGCTGATTGGTAAATTGCTCGCAGGTTGCGTAAAGCACGTTGGTTGAAGGGCTGTGCTTTTTTATGTAATTGGCTATTGCCATTAAAATATGTGTTTTTCCTAGTCCCGTTCCACCATGAATGAATAGGGGGTTATAGGACTCACCCGGTTGTTCTGCAACGGCTTTTGCTGCAGCATATATAAATTCGTTAGAAGAACCCACAACGAAAGAGTCAAAGGTGAACTTTGGGTTTATCAATGAATTTGGAGGGGGTAGGCTATCCTTTTTCTCCTCAGCATAATTCTTTAAATAATCCTCTCTCGTGTCTGCAACACAAATCTCAAAATCCACAACCTCAGAATTGCAAGCACGAAGTGCGTTATGAATTTTTTCTGTTACGTGGTCTGATATTGCACTTGCAAATAGATGTGTGGGGGTAATAAGTATTATTTTATCATTTTCTATATCAACGGGTGTTAATTTTACTATAAAGGTGTCGTAGAAAATTGAGCTTACAGTTTTTTCAAGCTCACTCAACACGCTTTTCCATAATATTTCATAACTTTCCATAATTATAATTTCCTTTTGTTTGTTGCTTTTACGTTAAAATTATCGTATAATACTTATGTTACCGCTTGGCTTTTAATTATTATAACATAAAGATAATATTTTTAACAAAAATTTTTTTATATATTTAAACTTTTTTTCTATGAACGTCAAATCACTACGCTTAAATAATTTTCGTAACTACGAAAACGAGGTTATTGAGTTCAAAAACGGAATAAATATTCTAACCGGAGCTAACGCTCAAGGCAAAACCAATGCCAGCGAAGCTATATTTTTGCTATGCACGGGATACTCTCCACGAGCTAGCAAGGATAAACAGGTCATTCGTTTCGGTGCAGAACAGGCTGAAATCTCTGCTACTGCAAGCTCGCTGTATGGTGACGTTTCAGTAGAAATTAAGTTCTTAAAAAACGACAATAAGCAGATTAGCGTTTCGGGTAACCGTATAACCAAGATTGCCGACCTTTTAGGGAATATTCACAGTGTTTTCTTTAATCCACAAGACTTAAAGCTCGTTCAAGAAAGTCCAGAGGATAGGCGTAGGTTTATGAACGTTTCGCTATCCCAGATTTCTAAAAACTACTTTTACGCTCTTCAACGTTACAATAAAATTCTTATCCAACGCAACAATTTGCTTAAAAGCGGGGATATAAAATTGATTTACGATACTCTTCCCGTTTGGGACGAGCAGTTATCCCTTTTTTCAGCTAAAATTATCTACGAGCGAATAAAGTTTATTGAACAGCTTGCTCCTATAGCCGAGGTTAAGCACGGTATTCTATCGGGACAAAAAGAGGCTTTAGGTATTAAACTAGACAGTCCGTATTCAGATTTTTGTAACGAACAGCAGATTAAAGCCAAACTTTATAAAGATTTGCGTGCATTTACCGAACGAGATATTCGTTTAGGCTACACCTCAATAGGCCCACACCGAGATGATATAAAGTTTGTTTTGTGTGGGGAGGACGTTAAGGTTTACGGCTCTCAAGGTCAGCAACGAACGGTTGCTCTTTCTCTAAAGCTTGCCGAAACCGAAGCTTTTTACGCTCGAAAGGGAGAATATCCCGTTTTAATTTTAGATGACGTTTTAAGCGAGCTTGATAAATCCCGTCAAAGAAAACTTCTCTCCTTAGTTGCCGATATTCAAACAATCTTTACCGCCACAGGCCTGGATAGAACGGTATTTAGAAATTATGATTACAACCGAATAGTTATCGACAATGGAAGAGTTAAAAAACCCGTAAAGTAAATTATTTGTCTTTTCGGGTTTTTTATTTTCCTTAAAAGAAAAGATTAAAGTCTATTGGGCTTCAATCTTCACTTGCATTATACGATAACCACTTTCAAAAAAACAAGGTTATATGACATTTTTTTGAAAAAAGTTTTATTTAATTTTTTTCTAGTTCTATTTTAGACTGAATTTTTCTATTATTTCTTGAGCTTTTAAATATCCAGAAAATCTTGAAACTTCTTTTCCGTCTTTTATTAAAACTAAGGTTGGAATAACCTCAATGTTAAAGTTTTGTGCTAATTCTAGCTCATCATCAACGTTAATTTTTCCTACCTTTACCTTACCTACTAGCTCGTTTGCAACTGCTTCAAGCTCGGGTGCAACCATTCTACACGGTCCACACCACACCGCCCAAAAGTCTAGTAGAACAGGAACGTCTGAATTTTCTACTTGGTCAACAAAATTAAATTTTGTAATTGTTATTTCGTTCA
The DNA here is from genome assembly GCA_045653205.1 of Christensenellaceae bacterium. Lineage (GTDB taxonomy): Bacteria > Bacillota > Clostridia > Christensenellales > Borkfalkiaceae > UBA1259. The sequence continues at coordinate 60,756 of JAZOLT010000010.1, forward strand.
TTTTTTTCTCCCTTTAATTACTTATCTTGATTTTTTAAGCTGTTTCCGAGATAAGTTCCAAAGGTTATAGTAGATTTTTTCTTTTGAACTGAGCCTTGACTTTGATAAGGCTTTTTTGTTCTAGCTGAGTTTGGCTTTCTGCCGTTGCCCTTTTTAGCGTTTTTCTGATTGGTATTTCTACCTGCGTTATATGGCTTTGAAAAAACGTCCTTATCGTTAGGCACGATTACAACGTAGCGATTTGGTTCTTTTCCCTCAGACTTTGTTGTAACAGTTTGACTAGAAGATAGTGCCGTATGAATAAGTCTTCTCTCATAAGGGCACATTGGCTCTAAAATAACCTCTCTACGAAGCTCGGTTGCTTTTTTCTCAAGCTTTTTAGCTAAGCTTATTAGCGTTTCTTCTCTCTTATCACGGTAGTTTTCACAATCTACAACTACTTTTTTATAAACCTTTCTATTAGAGTTTTCCATAGCTCCTGCAATTGTTTGAACAGCGTCTAGCACTTCTCCACGATAACCTATTACAGAAGATGAATCCTCTGCAATAATCTTAATTATAGTTTGCTCTTCAGTTTCTGTTACCTCTGCATTAACCTCTGCTCCTAGATAGGAAAGAATTTTTTTAACAAAATCTGCTGTTTTTGAGCTAGTTTCACTTTCTTTATTAGCTACCTCTTTTACTTCACTAATTTCTTCTTCCTTTTTTTCTACCGATACGGTTGCTAAAGTTTTAATTCTTCCAAACAAACCCTTAACAGCTTGTTCAATCACCTTAATTTCTGCTTGTTCTTTTGCGATATTTAGCTCGCTTAAACCTTTTTCGATAGCTTCTTCTACCGTTTTACCTTCAAAAATCATCTCGTCTCCTTATTATGTGCAGTTGCACTTAAATTATTGTCTTCTACCTTTTTTCTTGTCTGCAAGTCCTGATAAAAAGTCATTTGCAGGTATTTCTACTTTCTTTTTCTTCTTTTCCTCAGGCTTTTTCTCTTCCGGTTTTGGTGTATAAACTCTGCCACGAACCTTTTCAGGTGCTTTAGCATCTTCAATAGATTTATACTTTTTATCAACAAAAAGGTTGATAAGTAAGGTGATTGCCATACCGAATGCCGAGCTTAGCACGATGTATATTGAGAATGCTGCCGTATACATAAATGCGAAAAATCCCATCATCATCGGCATCATCCACTTCATCATCTTTTGGGTTTGTGCCCCTTGTCCGTCAACCGTTTGAAGCTCCATTTGAGCCTTTTGCGATTTACCAATCACCACTTGTGATAACCAAGAGATTGCAGCAGTTAAAACAACTAATATAAAATAACCGTTTGATTGCTCTTTTTGCTCTGAAAGATTATAAGTTAATTCATCATAATCTTCTTGTAATAATCTATTTTTTGTTTGGTCATAGCCAAAGCTAGACGTAAACTTTTGAACGTCAGAATAAATTGGGTGTTCAAACGAGCTATCGGGCATCCAAATATTTTTTACCCAGAAAAAGTCTGCATTAACCTCTGTAAACTTTTCAGCCGAACGCTCTCTCGCCTCGTTTTTTATTACCTCTAATGCAATATGATTATCGTCGTTTGCTTTTTCGTTTTCAGCTTCGGTAAGTGCAGTTTTTACTGCATTAAAATCACTTTCAAAGGCTGAATGATTTTTTACCTTTTCTGTGTTAACTAAATATTTAACGTTTTCGTTAAAGGTAAACGCACCGTTATTTTCTGAAAAAGAACATTGATAGATTATATAACCGTTTTCAGAGTAAATTTGATAGGTATCGTTAGTTCCATCAACCTTTTCAATTTTAATCTCGTTTGGTTGGGTTTTATTATCTAAATATTCTTTAATTTTATCGTGTTTAACCTCAAAAGTCTTATTTTCTTCATCGTAAACAAAAATCTCACCATCAGCATCTAAACCTTCGTAAATAACGCTGTTATAGGATAAGCTCATTTGGTAAAAGTTTTGCTGGTTTTGTAATCTTGAATAATCACTAAACGCATTTATGGCTACGATAAATATTACAAGAGTTAAAATAGTAGGAAGACAAGCACCCCACATAGAATAGCCGTTCTTTTTATATAAAGCCATCATTTTTTGATTGTAAAGCACCTTGTCGTTTGCGTATTGCTTTTGCAATTTTTCAAGCTCCGGCCTCATAGCTTCCATCTTTAATGAGTTTTTACGCATCGAAACCTTAGAATATAAATCAAATGGTAGGGTAATGAGCTTTAAAATTAGAGTAAACAAAACTATTCCAATAGCGATTGAAGAGGTTATTGAAATAAGCTTTGCAATAAGTTGAACTAAAAATCCCCCAGCTTCTGGGATATTAAAAAAAATAGGATTGATGTTATTCATTTATTTATCCTTATAAATTTTTTATAATAACCAAATAAGATTCTTTCTCTTATCCGGCACTTTATCAAGCCCACCCTTACACCAGGGCGTGCATCTAAAAATTCTACGTATACCTAAAAGCACGCCGATAAAAAATCCGTGCTTTAGTATTGCTTCCAAAGTATACTGTGAACAGCTTGGAATATACATACACGTCGCTTTGGAAAAATACTTTTGATAAAATTTTATAAGCTTTATACTTAAAAATTTAAGCATTCTCTTCCTCAATAAAAGCTTTCGCTTTATTTAAAATATATTCCATCTCCGATTTAACTAAATCTAACGATAGATTTTCGGATACTTTAGGTATAAAAACAAAAAAGAAGTTTTGCCTTATTTTTGGCTGAAAACTTCTAAAAGATTCCCTTAAAATTCGTTTAATTCTATTCCTTTGAACGCTACTTCCGTGCTTTTTACTCACGGCAAATCCCACTTTTAGACAATCTGCCGTTAAGTATACTAGCGATAGGTTAGAAGAATATATTCTCTTTCCTTTCTTAAATACAAAATCGAAATCTTTTTCTTTTTTTAACCTGTAGTCAGAAGTCATCTTTATTTTAAGCAGAAATCTTATGACGACCCTTATTGCGTCTACGCTTTAGAACGTTTTTACCAGAACGGGTCTTCATTCTCTTTCTGAATCCGTGAACCTTACTTCTTTGTCTTTTTTTAGGTTGATAAGTCTGTTTCATATTTTTTCTCCTTGAATTACTGTCTTAGGTTTTTGCTTTATATATTTTATATATATTTTATACTTTTGTCAATCAATTTAACCGTTTATTCTTACAGGTAAAATTAGATATATAAAATTTTCATTGCTTAAAGATTTTAATACGCAAGATTCTATTGCAGAATTCATATTTACTGTAATAAATTCATCGTCGATTATCTTTAAGTATTCTATTATATATTTTCCGTTGAACGCTATAGTTAAATCCTTTCCTTTAAGGTCAATATTAACGTTTTCGTTAACGTTTCCTACCTCTGATTTAGCAGAAACCGTCATAATATCTTCTTTTACGTCAAACTTTATAACGTTAAACCTATCGTTTCTTGCAACAATACTTGCTCTTTCAATACTGTTTAATAAAACGTTTTTATTTACGGTTACTACGTTAGCAAACGAAGAAGGTAATATGTGATTATATTTAACAAATTCGCCCTCAATAAGTCTTGAATATATAACCGTGTTTCCAACTTCAGCGTAAAGATAATTGTTTTGTAGATATATCTTTACGTTTTTATCCTCATCTCCTAATAGTCTAACTATTTCAAGCAAGGTTTTAGCAGGTATAATTGCCTTAAAATCGCCAGAAGCTATAACGTCCTCTTTAACAATAGACATTCTAAATCCGTCAAGAGCAACTGTGGTTAACTTTCCCTCACTAATTTCAAATAAACAGCCCTTTAACACAGGTCTACTATCGTCTGTAGAACAAGAAATAACTGTTCTTTCAACTATATTTCTAAATTTTTCTTGTGTTGTTTCAAAAAAGTTTATTACTTCTTCCTTTTTAAACTCAGGAAAACTATCGGTAGGATAAATTTGAAGTTCACTTTCAGAATCAGAATATTTTATTTGTAGCTGTGAATCGTATAAATGAGAAAGCTCAACTTGTTCCTTTTCAAGTTTTTTTGCAAAGTCAACAAAATATTTACCAACTACAACCGTTTCACCCTCCATTAAAACCTCTGCTTTAATAGTTTTTTCAATAGTGAGTTCTAAATCGGTTGCAATTAACGTTAATGAATCGTCCTTTGCTGTGATTTTTATTCCCTCTAACACAGGGTTTGGTGATTTTACTGCTAATGCCTTTGATACCTTTAACACTGCTTCAGATAAATCAAGACCATCACAAATAAGCTTCATAAAATACTCCTTAAAACTAGATTACTATATAATTATATATTATATTAAATAAAAAATCAAGGTAATTTAACTTTTTTTTAGGTGTTATTAAAATTAAATTGTCTTTTTGATTTTTACTTGACTTAAATTTAAAAGGGGTTTAAAATAAAATAAAATTTTTCTCTTCCGCCATTTTATATATGGATGATTGATTATATTTAAATTTATTTTTTATTTTAGTAGTTTTAGCA